>NZ_JACJEX010000004.1:154395-373145 GCF_014164245.1 Pseudoalteromonas sp. SG43-8
TACCAATGATGTATTCGATAGTGAAAAACGCCACCGTGCACTCGAAATTTTAATGGAAATAAAACACTAGAATATAGTTAGTTAAGCAAGCGTACACCCTGGGCTTGTTAACATACAGACATCATCAAAAGTTAAACTTTTTTAACTCATTTTATTAACTTTAAGTGATGTCTGTATTTGTTATTTAAATATTCAAAGTAAATTTGATTGCTATTTTTAGTACATATTTTGCTTTATATACCGTTCTGTTTTTTCAATTGAACTGATTTAAACAATCAATTTTAAGATATCACTTTTGTTTCTTATAATGTATCTATTAAACCAGACATCATAAAATTAAAGGCAGGTACACCGTGAACTCTCTAAACACCGCAACAGCTAATTCAGTTAACAAAACAGCGCAGCCAAAAGTTGCACTGATTGCTGAAGGTGGCGGGCAGCGAGGGATCTTCACAGCTGGCGTACTTGATGCGTGGTTAGAGCAAGAATATGACCCATTCGATTTATTCATTGGTACCTCAGCGGGTTCGCAAAACTTAACTAGTTACTTAGCGCGTCAAAAAGGCTATGCCAAACGCCTGATAAGAGGGCTTTCGCGTAACAAACGTTTTTTTCAGCTTGTTCGCGGATTAGTGGGTAAACACATAGTTGATTTAGATTGGTACTTTGACAAAACCACCGAGGTAAAAAGAGCCATAGATTTTAAAACAGCTAAAACGAGTTTAGGCGCGCGTGAACTACTTATAACAGCCACTAATGCACGGGACAGAAAAGCTTATTACTTATCGCCTACAGGTGAGAGTGGCCAATGGCGTGATTTGTTAAAGGCTTCTAGCGCACTTCCGTTTTTATACAAACAAGGTGTAAAGTTAACACCTTGGTTAAACGCAAAAGCAGCGAATGAAACACATCTTGTTGAAGAACAAGCACAGAGCGATTTTTATCTAGACGGCGGTTTAGCCGCTCCACTCCCCGTGCGTGAGGCTTACAACCGAGGTGCTCGTAAAATTGTTGTAATAAGAACGGTTGACGCTAATTTTCAGGCGCAATCTGCATGGGTACAAAAGCTAAGAACATTTGCTATAGCATCAGGCTATTGTCCAAAAACATTGGACTACTTAATACAGCACGAAAAAGCGTATTTAGATGAGCTTGAGTTTATTGCAAATCCACCAAGTGATGTGGAAATAATACAAATTTTTGCAGACGAAAAACTGCATAGCAAATTATTAGGTAGTTCAAATAACGATTTACGTTTTGATCATAAATTAGGCTTAGATGCCGGTCGCTCATACTTAGCAATGCAAAATTTACAGATTAACAGCAACAACCATTACAGTACACCTACACAATACAGCTATAACTAAGTAATACAGCGATAGCCAATTAAATATAATTTAAAAAAAAGCGCATAACTTCATGCGCTATTTTTTTCCATTCTTAATCATCATTACGCCTAAACCTTACTGCATCAAAATAAAAACTATTGCATCCCGCACGCATGCGCATACGCAAAACAAAATACTGAATTTTAAAAAGATATTATTGATTTTTTAACTAATCAATATAAAGTGTAGTTGTGATTTATTATTCACCTTTATAGAAATAAAATTCAGTATTAAATGTGCTTGCTTACAGATTATTAAACATCAATACACACTTAAATATGGGGTAAAGCCAAACTTAAACACTATTATGTTTAATGCATAATGAGCTGCCGGAGTTTTTAAGTTAAGTAGCGCTACATGCAGAGTTTAAAGTCGGTGCTAACATAAAGTAAAAGTATAAAATAAAAAGGGATTAGTAATGTTCGATACCGTCGTCAAAAGCGTAAACAACCTTTTATGGGGAGAAGGGCAAGTACTTATTTATATACTCTTGTTTACGGGGGTATGGTTTTCAGTACGATTAAAAGCAATTCAAATACTTAAATTTAAACATATGTTTAGCCTTTTAAAAGGCAGTAGTAAATGTAAAAAAAACGACATTTCCTCATTCCAAGCGTTGTGTACAGGGCTTTGCGCACGAGTAGGTACCGGTAATTTAGCCGGTGTGGCAGTGGCAATTTCACTTGGCGGCAGCGGCGCTATATTTTGGATGTGGGTAATAGCCATATTGGGTATGGCTACAGGCTTTGCTGAAAGCGTACTTGGGCAAGTATATAAAGTGCGCGATAGTGGCGGCGAGTTTAGAGGCGGCCCTGCGTATTATATTCAACAAGGTTTGGGTAGCCGGGCGTTTGCCATTGTGTTTGCCGCGTGTTTATTTTTAGGTTACGGCTTTACGTTTAGCGCAATGCAAACTAACACAATTACCGACGCACTTAATTACGCGTTTGAAGTTCCTACATTTTATTCAGGCCTGGTTATTACCGTACTAGCCGGCTCAATTATACTCGGTGGCTTTAAAGCAATTGCCCGATTTGCAGAGCGTGTTGTGCCAATAATGGGCATTGTGTTTGTACTTGCCGCCGTTATTATTACGATTATAAATTTCACGCAAGTACCCGTCATGCTTAAAGATATATTTTTATCGGCGTTTGGTTTACAAGAAGCCGGAGCGGGTGCAATGGGCGCAGCCATTAAAAACGGTATTCAACGTGGTTTATATTCTAATGAAGCCGGTGCAGGTAGTGTTCCGCATGCTTCAGCTAGTGCCAGCCCAATTCCTAATCACCCAGTAACGCAAGGTTACATACAAATGCTAGGCGTATTTTTCGATACAATAGTACTGTGTAGCTGTACCGCGGTGATCATTTTATTAGCCGATATAGACATAAGCGGTGAAATGGAAGGCATTCGTTTAACACAAAGCGCGATGACCGCTCATTTAGCACAAGGCGGTGTTTACTTTGTAGCAGCTGCTATTACCTTATTTGCTTTTACATCGGTGGTGGCAAACTACGCCTATGCAGAGAGCAACTTGCACTTATTTAAGCTCGACAACAAAGTAGGGCGCGGCATTTACACTTTGCTTTATTTATCAATGATGTTGTGGGGCGCGTCGGCCACATTAAAAGAAGTCTGGGATTTAGCCGATATTGCCTTAGGGTTAATGACAGTGGTTAACGTTATCGCTATTATACTGTTAACGCCGACTATTTTGTCTGTTACGAGCGATTACCACGCACAAAGAGACAAAGGTTTAGAGCCCGAATTTAAAGTAAAAGATGTAAAAGTACAGGGCAAATGCGAAGACGGCATTTGGGATTAATTCACGTACTTTAAGCACACTTAACTATAAAAAGCGGTTTTATGGCAACATAAAGCCGCTTTTCATTTTGCATAAATATTCACTTTAAGTATTATGAAAATAACTAAAGCAACCAAAATAAAAGGCACAATTTTTTAGATGATCGAGATTCACGCAGGGAAAACAGCGGCTAAAATTATTAACGAACAGGGTTTTAAACCTGAACTTTTCACCTCTTTTTTAGGTGCAAGTGGCGGCCCTAAATGGTTTACTTTATTTGGCTTAGATAAATATATTTTTGGTGAATTTTTTAAAAATCGTACCCAACCACTTAATTTAATTGGGTCATCTGCCGGCGCTTTTCGCTCTGCGTGTTTTGCACAAAACGATCCCGTTGTTGCCATTGAGCGCTTGGCAAAATCGTATTCGCAAACTAGATACTCAAGTAATAAACCAACACCAAGTGAAATAACAATAAAAGCGCGCGCATTACTTGAAGATGTTTTTGGCGATAACGGCGTAACCGAAATTATTAATAATCCAACATTTAAAGCACACTTTATAGTGGCAAAATCAAATGGCTTTATTGCCAGCGAAAATAAATTAATACAACTACTGGGTTTATCAAAAAGTTATATGCTAAACCGCGTTAACCGAAAATTATTAGGCTCACAGTATGAGCGTTTTATATTTGGCCCAGCAACAAGTGACTTATCAATTACCGATAGCTACAATTTTAAAACGCAAAACATAGCGCTTACTCAAAATAATTTAAAAGACGCGTTACTTGCATCGGGTTCAATACCACTTGTTATGCAAGGCATAAAAAATATTGCAGGCTCGCCGCAAGGAATATATCGCGATGGCGGAATTATCGACTACCATTTTGATTTAAAAATTAATAACCCAGGCTTAATTTTATATCCGCATTTTAATAGCGACCCAAAAGCAGGGTGGTTCGATAAAAATTTAAAACGTAAAGTATCACCACAAAATTACGATAACGTAGTGATGATCACCCCATCAAAAGAATTTGTAGCAAGCTTACCGTACGGAAAAATCCCAGACAGAAACGATTTTACTGATCTCGATGCAGATACACGTATTAAATATTGGAATACTGTTTTTAGTGAAACTGAAAAATTGGCTGAAGCGTTTGATAAAAAATTGGCTAGTAAATTAGACATCAAATAAAACAGAATCGAGATCATGTTTTTTTTAAACTTAGTAATGTATCAATATTTTTTTTATTACATTTACCGATACTAAGAGTAATAAAAGTAGGTGTAATATTATTGAAAAAAGTCAAACCTTGGATGAATAAATCACGATCTATATATCTAGTTTTTCCAGAGTTAACCATGGATAAGAATTTTGCAGCTGAAGTATATTTTTCTCCGTCCATACTTAATAAAGAGTAGTTTGATTTTATAATCATAGAGCTTAACAATCCCATACTTAATTTAGGAATAATCGCTCTATCAATAATTTTATCAAATACTTTATTAGTACCTAAAGACCTATAACCAGTAAAGTTATTAATAAATGAATACAGAGATATATTATGCTTGTCTAACTCGAATTTTTCAGACCCTATTGTAATAGTAACTGATTCTAAATATCCAAATTTTTCTGAATAAACATTCAATTCTGTGATAGTACTATTATAAATACAATCAATATAAATATCTTGTAAGCTTTGTATGAAAAAATCATTGAAGATGTGATGACCAATTGAATCAAACATTGAAGTAGGGGAAGAAGATCTCCCTGAGGCAATAAGTTGTTTATCTGTTTGCATAATCCACATCGGTAAATTATTTAAATTCAACCTAGATGCAAAAATCAATGGCATATTATATTGCTCTGAAAAATCGGAGTATTTATTAATAAAGGCTTTCGATATTTTACTTGTCTTGTCAAAATTTGACGATTTAGCTTCTATAAAAGAATTGAACTTTAGATTTATTAATCTTTTATCGTAATATGAGTTATCTAAATTAAAAGATGCTAAGAAGTCAGGAACTTTTAATTTGTGATTAATGGCGATTGACTGATCGACAGAATTTATGAGTGAGCACGAACCCATAGTCTTACTTAGTAATAAAAATTCATCTTCTAAAAATAGTCCTTTGATTCGTCTTAATACTTCCTCTTTTTTAAGATTACCTTTATATTCATCAACATATGATTCAAATTCATTCTGTGAAGAGCAGCCTAATTGAATTGTTTTCAGGAAATTTAGCCGTTCAATCTCTGTCAAATCCTTAATCCCTTGCATCTATCAATATCCTTTCAGTTTAACTATTATAAAAATTAATTTATTTTATCATGAAGATTATCGGTTTATCCTTTAGTGCTCAGGCAATTTTGTAAACATATATTAAATAAGGTGTTTATCGAATAACGAGTATACTGAGGTGTAAATGACAGCTCATAAATTACGTTATGTTAAATTAATTGGGTTTTAATAAAGCGAGCATGATTATACAAACCAGCTCGCTTTTAGGAGAGTAATTTGGTGGTTAATTAAGCTCTGAATCAACCCAAAACTTAGTTCCTTTTAATACAGCTTGTAGTGCAAGGCCATTTTCGGTTACAGAATATACAGTTACTTGATCTGCAATCGCTTCGGCAACCAATGCACCGCCTTTATCTTCATATTTAGCTGCTGCATCAGCGTTTCCGCCAAATGCCCAACCATGTTCAATAAATCTATTTAGTGCTGCTTGATTATGAAAAACCATTACAACGTTAAAATCTTTTACACCTAAACCAAGCCCTAAACCGGCCTCACCCATATTCATGTAAGTCGATTTACCAGTAAGGTTATTTTTAACTACGCCGTAACCGCCACCAAAACTGGCTAAAACAACATTTACGTTCGCGTTATCAAAAACAGCGTAACCAGCCGAATTAGCAATTTGTTTTTTAACGTCAGGTTTTTCAGCGTATAATTTATCTAATGTGTTTGTTTTCATACTTTGTACAAGTGAACGTTTTTCGCTTGGTGATGCACTACCTGTAGTAGCACACCCAGTTAACGCAACAGTTAAAGCCAGTACGCTTAGTATAATTAGTTTTTTCATAATTATTTCCTTAATAAGATATAGCAACCAACAACCATAGAATAATCACAGTATTAAAATAATTAGAGCTTTACTATGTCCAATACTAGACAGTATCGGACTTTAACGTTATTCTGTAAGCCTATTATTTAATTGAATATTTATACATTATGCTTGTTGCTTTGGTTGATACGTTAAAACAATTAAGATATCAAATTGCCCATCTAGATGACGGTACTCTAAATTCAGAATACCCAGAACTTGCATCCTTTATACAGGAAGTTGGCTTGACTGTAACTGAATCAAAAGCCGATCTGACATTCTTATATCAGTTTTTATATGTTTATGGCAGAAAATCAGAAGCGACTTATAGCCGTTTTCGAAATGAACTTGAACGCTTTTATTTATGGTCGTGGTTAATAGCAGAAAAATCAGTATTCGATTTAAAACGTGAAGATATTGAAGCTTACGTTGATTTTATGGTCGAACCCGATAAAACCTGGGCTGCAACTTCAGTGCAATGGCGTTATAAAGATGAGCAAGGAATTCGTAGGTTAAATCAAAATTGGCGCCCTTTTATGCTAAAAGAATCAACCGCCAGCCAACAAACTTTATCGGCCATGTTTACTGCCTTAAATGTATTTTATAAGTTTGCCCTACTCGAAGAAAAAACATTTGCGAACTTTGTCCCTGTTGTTAAAAAAAATAGCCCATATTTAGTTGTTCAATCACAAATTCAAATTCCTGATACATTAAGTGATATTCAATGGGAATACGTTTTTGGTGTAACGCGTGATTTATGCGAACATAACCCTGATTTAGAGCGAAATTTATTTACGCTTGCCTGCCTAAAAGGTCTTTATTTACGAATATCAGAATTATCTGAGCGCCCACAATGGTCGCCGGTAATGTCTCATTTTTGGCAAGATAATGATGGATTTTGGTTTTTACGTATAATGGGTAAAGGTAATAAATTACGAGATGTAACCTTAAGTGATGATTTTGTTGAATATTTAAAACGATACAGGTTATATCGAGGGCTACCTGCCCTTCCTCGAGTTGATGAATCTGAGCCGTTAGTTCATAAAATTCGCGGTCAAGGTGGTATGACCGTAAGGCAAATTAGGCGATTAGTTCAACAAAGTTTTGATTATGCTCAGCAATCATTACTTGATGATGGTTTTAAAGATGACGCTGAACAACTTGGCGCTGCAACTGCACATTGGCTTCGTCATACTGGTGCTACACATGATGCGCAAACCAGACCGCTCAAACATTTATCAGAAGATTTAGGCCATTCTAAAATTGCGACTACCGATCAAATTTATATTCAAACAAATATTAAAGAGCGAGCAAAATCAGGACTTAAAAGGAAAATTTAATGGAGTATTTAGTAATATCATTTATAGGCGGACTATTTTTAATTTATTCTTTAACACTTCGCCAGTTAGAAAAAACAGAAGTAACAGGCCCAATGTTTTTTGTTGTTGGAGGAATATGTTTAGCTTTAATGCTACCCAACGAAGGGGATAAAATAAAAGAAGGCGTTGATCTTTTATTACCATTTATAGAGCTTACGCTAAGTATATTTTTATTTTCTGATGCAGCTAAATCAAAGTTAAGTGTATTAAGGCATAGTTTTCAGTATCCTAGTTTACTGTTGTTTGTTGCCCTACCCTTAACTTTATTACTCGGTATTGCTGTTGCTTTATTTTTCTTTGCTGAGCTTTCACTTATTCAAGCGGCGTTGCTCGCTATTATTTTAACACCTACTGATGCGGCATTAAGTAAAGGGTTACTAGCAAGTACACAAGTGCCTGAAAAAATACGCGAAGGAATAAATACTGAAAGTGGTTTGAACGATGGATTATGCGTACCTATATTTTTAATATTTATATTACTCGCTGAAAATCCTGACTCAGCTATTACTGCAACACAAACATTAAGTGTGTTTGGCCGAGAGCTTGGCCTGGCACTATTAGTAGCTATTACAAGTATCGCTGTTTTTATACCGAGTTTAAACTTTGCAATGAAACGTCATTACTTTGCACAAAATACCAGTCCATTTTTATTACTTGGTTTTGCTATGGCTGTGTTTTCTGTCACTCAGTATTTTCATGGCAGTGGATTTATTGCGGTGTTTATTGCAGGTTTATTATTTGATAAATTTTCGACTGAAGAAGTTAGAACAGAATTAATTGAAGACTCAGAACACATCGCAGATTTTACATCGCTAATGATTTGGTGTTTGTTTGGGTTTGTTTGTGCTTACTTAGTTATCCCGAAATTAAATACTGAAATTATAATTTACGCTTTATTAAGTACAACATTAATTAGAATAATTCCTGTTATGTTGTCACTGCAGTTTACGGCATTGAATATTAAAGAGCGTTTTACATTTGCGTGGTTTGGACCAAGAGGATTAGCATCAATTGTTTTTACATTGATGGTGATTGATACGCAAATAGAAAACAAATATCAAATTGCGACAATAGCAATGACGACTATTTTGTTTAGTGTATTTATTCACGGTATAAGTACAAAGCCAATTGCAGACAGTTTCGCTAAAAAATCTAAATAGCTTTTATAAAAATTAGTGAATTTTTTGCCGAGGTATCAAGGCGTTTTTCCAGCATCAAAAACGATCATTTAATTAAGCGAATGGGTATTAATAAAAAAAGGCGTAACTTATTTTTAAGTTACGCCTTTTTTAACTTTTATTAGCTAAGTACCTGTGCGAGTAATTCAATTGGGTGTTTTGGTTTAAATTTCTCAAAACGTTTAACTTGGCTACGACAAGAAAAGCCCGTAGATAAAAGTTGCTCTGGTTTATTTTTATCTACAATTGGTTTCCAACTCATTTCGTAAAGTGCACGTGAGTTATCTTGATTTTGTGCTTCGTGGCCATAAGTCCCCGCCATTCCACAGCAACCTGTATTTGTTGTTTTTAATGTTAAACCAATATCACTGAAGATTGTTTGCCAAACATTTGCTGCTTTTGGCAGTGCAGTTGTTTCAGTACAATGACTCAATAATGTAAATTCGGTATCTGTATTTTGTTTTGCACTGAGTGTTTTAAACGATTGTGTTTCTAACCATTCATGCGCAAGTTGCACATTAAATTCACCACGGTTATTTTCTAAAATTGTATTATATTCATCGCGGTAACACATAACGAGTGACGCATCTAAACCGACTAGCGGTGCATTAATATCATTTAATTTATTTAAAAACTCAGCTGCATTTTTAGCTGTAACTTTAAATTCATGCAAAAAACCTTTTACGTGTTGCGGTTTACCATTTGGTTTAAAAGGTAATAGCATTGGTTTTTTGCCAAGTTGGGTTATTAAAGTAATAAAACTTTCTACTAGTTCGGCTTCGTAAAAGCTCGTAAATGGGTCTTGTACTATTAATACATATTCACTTTGTTGCTCTGCATTTAATTTATTTAATAAATCAAAATCAAATTTTTGTGTTTTAGTAACACGCTTTGAAAGTGCAGGAATACTTAACTGTGGTGTATCAACATAGCCAACTGTTTTTTTAATAACATTGCTTACTAATGATGTTTTAACAATTGGGTTTATAACTTTTGCAAACTTTGCCATTAATGGCGCGCTGTTTTCTATATTACCAACAAGGTAATCTTTTAGCGGACGCGCATAATAACTATGATAATAATTTAAAAAGCGCGAACGAAAAGTAGGAACATCTACTTTAATTGGGCAAGCAGTTGTACATGCTTTACATGCTAAACATTCATCCATTGACGCTTTTACTTCGTGAGAAAAATCGTAAATACCTTTTCGTTTTTCGCGGCTATGAACGAAACGTTCCCACCAGGTGATTACTTCACCTTTGTTAAGCTGCTTTTCTACTTCGAGTAAATCTACATTTTTTGACTCTTGTAATCGAAGCCATTCGCGCATTAAACTTGCGCGACCTTTTGGTGAATTACGACGATCGCCAGTTACTTTATACGATGGACACATAGGTGAATTTTCATCGTAATTAAAGCATATGCCATTACCATTACAGGTCATTGCATTGTTAAAACTGGTTTTAACTTCTATTGATATTTGCTTATCGAAGTGTGATCTCTTTTGTCCATCCACACTAACTAGTGAGTCTTCACTATCGATAGGAGTACATATTTTACCAGGGTTAATACGATTATTAGGATCGAAAGCTGTTTTTATTTTACGAAGTTGCGTATATAAATGCTCACCAAAAAATTCAGGACTATATTCACTTCGGTAACCTTTACCGTGCTCGCCCCACATTAAACCGCCATACTTAGCGGTTAGTTTTACTACCTGATCTGAAATAGTTCTAAGTAGTTTTTCTTGTTCTGGGTCGCACATATCAAGTGCTGGGCGTACGTGTAAAACGCCTGCGTCAACATGGCCAAACATACCATACTGTAAATTATGGCTGTCGAGTAATGCTCTAAATTCGACAATATAATCAGCTAAATTTTCAGGCGGTACTGCGGTGTCTTCTGCAAAGGCGAGTGGTTTTTGACTGCCTTTTACATTACCTAATAAACCGACTGATTTTTTACGCATTGCGTAAATTTTTAGTATATCGCTTTTATCACTGGTTAACTGATAACCAATAACGCCATTAGTTTGATTTGCTACGCATTCGTCTAGAAGTTTACAAAGCGTGTCTACTTTGTCTTTTATATCATCGTTTGATACTGCATTAAACTCGACCATGTTAAGGCCTTGCATATCTTTATTTGGTACGTCGGTTATTAAGTCCGATACTAAATTCCAAATGATATCTTCACGCGCTAAGTTTAAAACTTTGCTATCTACGGTTTCTACCGATGTTGCGCGTGCATCAACTAAAAACGGTGAATGACGAAGTGCTGAATCAAAGCTATCGTACTTGATATTTATAAGGGTTTTAAATTCAGCAATCGGTGTTAGGTTTAATTTAGCTTCAGTTACTATACCCAATGAGCCTTCTGAACCTGTTATTAGTCGGCTCATGTCAAAAGTAAGTAAGTCATTACTTAGCACATGCTCTAGGTCGTAACCGGTTAAAAACCTATTTAACCGTGGAAACTTTGCTAAAATAGCTGCGCGTTCATTAACTGAAATATCTAAAACTGTTTTATATAAACTACCAATTAAAGAGTCTTGCTCGGCTATAATTTTTGCTTTGTCGATGTTTATTGGTGAGGTACACATAGGTGTACCATCGACTAAATAAGTTGTAAGCCCTAAAACATGATCGCTTGTTTTTCCGTAAACTAACGAACCTTGCCCAGATGCGTCAGTACTTATCATGCCACCAATAGTTGCTCTGTTACTGGTAGATAAATCGGGCGAGAAGAAAAAACCATAAGGTTTTAAAAAGTCATTAAGTTGATCTTTTATTACGCCAGTTTGAACGCGTACCCAGCCTTCTTCTACATTTATTTCGAGGATTTCGCGCATATAGCGAGACAAATCTACAACAATACCTGGTGTTAACGATTGACCGTTAGTACCTGTTCCGCCACCACGAGGGCCAAAAGTTAATGATAAAAATGGGTCGCGAGATGCAGTTTGAAGTGCGAGTTGAATATCTTTTTCATTTTTTGGAAAAATAACACCTTGGGGTATTTCCTGATACACACTGTTATCGGTTGAAGCAGTAATACGCGTTGCATAACTGGCATCGGTATCTCCACTAAAACCTTGGCTTGCAATGGTATCTAGGTAATTTGCGACAAGTTCTGTCGCGGCATCTTGCTGTGTAATTGTTGCTATCATGACGGCGATATTTTAGGGCATTTGACTAATTATATCATGGTGATGGCGAATAGAAATTGAAGATTTTACAGTTTGTAACACTCTTTTAGTCGATTTTAATGCAGCTTAAATTATACTCAAGTTAACGAGTAATGAGGTGTGTTATATGAAAAAATTACTATTACAGATCAGTGGCGTGCTATTTATTTTGCTAGGATTATTTTTTGCGATCGTCCCTGGCCCATCGATTATATTTTTTATGGCGGGTTTATTGTGTTTTTCGTTTTACTACCCTAAAGCGCGACATTACTTATCACTTTGTCAAAAGGCGTTAACTAAATCATGTGCTTATTTAGATAAAAAATTAGCCCGTTAATTTAACTTTTAATTGGTTATAAAAAAATGCCAGCAATACATTGCTGGCATTTTTTATAGCTTACCTATTTATTACTTTGCTAATTTTTTAGCTAGGTATAACCATGTTTCTATTACTGTGTCTGGGTTTAGTGAAACAGAGTCAATGCCCTGCTCTACTAACCATGCTGCAAAGTCTTCGTGATCTGAAGGACCTTGACCACAAATACCTACGTACTTGCCTTTTTCTTTAGCTGTTTTAATTGCCATAGAAAGTAGTTTTTTAATTGCTGGGTTACGCTCATCAAATAAATGTGCGATTAAACCTGAATCACGATCAAGACCAAGCGTTAACTGTGTTAAATCGTTAGAGCCGATAGAAAAACCATCAAACATTTCTAAAAATTCATCAGCAAGTAATGCATTTGAAGGCAGCTCACACATCATGATTACTTTAAGACCATTTTCACCACGTTTAAGGCCATGCTCTTCTAGTAGTTCAATTACGCGTTTACCTTCTTCAAGGGTACGTACGAATGGGATCATGATTTCAATGTTTGCCATATCCATGTCGTTTCTTACGCGTTTTATAGCTTCACATTCTAGTGCAAAACAATCGCGGAAGTCTTCAGAGATATAACGTGCGGCGCCACGAAAACCAATCATTGGGTTTTCTTCTTCTGGCTCGTATTGCTGGCCACCAACTAGGTTTGCGTATTCGTTTGATTTAAAATCAGACATACGCACAATTACACGCTCCGGTGCAAAAGCACAACCAAGCGTTGAAATACCTTCAACCAGTTTTGTTATGTAAAACTCTACTGGTGATTCGTAACCGGCAATCATGTCAGTAATTTCTGCTTTTAATGCATCTGTTTGCGCATCAAAATTTAATAACGCTTTAGGGTGAACGCCAATCATACGGTTGATAATAAATTCAACTCGCGCAAGGCCAACACCTGCATGCGGTAAGCGTGCAAAGTCAAAGGCGCGATCGGGGTTACCCACGTTCATCATTACTTTCATTGGTAGTTCTGGCATTTTATCAACGCGTGACGTTAGTATTTCAAAATCTAAAATACCTTCGTAAATAAAGCCGGTATCGCCTTCGGCGCACGATACTGTTACTTCTTGTCCCGCTTTAATTAAATCAGTTGCATTACCACAACCAACAACTGCTGGAATACCAAGTTCGCGTGCAATTATTGCCGCGTGACACGTACGGCCACCACGATTTGTAACAATCGCTGCTGCACGTTTCATGATTGGTTCCCAATCAGGGTCGGTCATATCGGTAACTAAAATGTCGCCTACTTGTACCTGATCCATTTCTTTGATTGAATCAAGAACACGTACAACACCGCTACCAATTTTGTGACCAATTGCACGGCCTTCAACAAGTACATTACTTGTGCCATTTAATTGAAAACGTTCCATTACGTTTGAGTCTTCGTTTGAGCGGACAGTTTCTGGACGTGCTTGAACTATATATAGTTTGCCGTCGTTTCCGTCTTTTGCCCATTCGATGTCCATAGGACGACCGTAATGTTTTTCAATGATTACAGCTTGTTTGGCAAGATCTTGCACTTCTTCATCTGTAATCGAAAATTTATTAGAAAGCTCAGGGTCAACATCAACGATGTCTACTTGCTTACCATGTGCTTTGTCTTCTGAGTAAATCATTTGTATGGCTTTAGAGCCAATATTACGACGTACTACTGAAGGTTTATTTTTAAGGAGTGTTGGTTTATGAACATAAAATTCATCAGGGTTAACCGCGCCCTGTACAACCATTTCACCTAAGCCGTAGCTTGATGTAATAAATACAACGTCTTCAAAACCAGACTCTGTATCAATACTAAACATTACGCCAGATGCTGACTTATCTGAACGTACCATGCGCTGTATACCTGCTGATAACGCTACACCACGGTGATCGTAACCTTGGTGAACACGATATGAGATTGCGCGGTCATTAAATAATGAAGCAAATACGTGTTTAATAGCGACCATGACTGAATCGATACCGACAACGTTAAGGAAAGTTTCTTGTTGGCCTGCGAATGATGCATCTGGCATATCTTCAGCGGTAGCTGATGAACGTACTGCAAATGAAACATCTGCTGCAGTATCGCCATGGAGTTGGCTATATGCGTCGCGAATGGCTTGATCTAGGTTTGGTTGGAATGGTGTGTCGATTATCCATTGGCGGATATCGGCACCGACTTTAGCGAGTGTATTTACATCATCAACATCCAGTGTATCTAGGATGTCATGAATTTTGGCGGTGAGTCCTGATTGATCTAGAAACTCATTAAAAGCATCTGCGGTAGTTGCAAAACCACCCGGTACTTGTACACCTGCGTTTGCGAGGTTTGAAATCATTTCGCCAAGTGACGCGTTTTTACCGCCAACTCGAGGAACATCTTGCATACCAAGCTCTTGATACCAGAGAACGTATTCTTGCACGGATCTTTCTCCAAAAAAAACAAATTGTAGGTCTAACTGTGAGAGTTAAGAAAGAAAACCTTTTATAAAGGTCGTCATCATTCTACACTGGCAACAGTCCTCACGTAAACCGTGGGAAACCCATTTTAGGGATTTAAACGCAATAAAAAGGTTAATTATGAGAACTGCTTTTTATATATCAGATGGAACAGCAATTACTTCAGAGGTGTTTGGGCATGCGACTTTGTCGTTGTTTCCTATCGATTTTAATCATAAAACAATTCCATTTGTAGAAACTGAAGAAAAAGCGCACGAAATTAAAGCTTTAATTAATGCAACCGCTGCAAAAACAGGTGAAAAGCCTTTCGTGTTTTTTACTTTTGTGAATCACAATTTAAGTGAAATTATAAAATCGGCTGATGCAGTTACGTATGACTTTTTAACTACGTATAGCGAAAAAATAGAAAAAGAACTCAATGTAGCCCCTGTTCCAAAAATGCATCGTACGCATTCTATCCACGAAAAAAGTTATGATTTTAGAATTGATGCGGTTAACTATGCGCTTATGAATGATGATGGCGGAAATATTAAAAACTTTTCCGAGGCAGACATCATTTTAATTGGCGTTAGCAGAAGTGGTAAAACCCCGACAAGCTTATACTTAGCACTGCAGTACGGCATTAAAGCGGCTAACTACCCTATTACAGAAGAAGATTTAGATAATGAAGGTTTGCCTAAATGTTTAGTCCCTTGTAAACATAAGTTATTTGGGCTCACGATTGACCCTGAGAGGCTTGCGGCTATAAGGCATCGACGTATGGCTAACTCTAAGTATGCTTCAATTAAACAGTGCCGTATTGAGGTGCGCGAAGTAGAAATGTTGTATAAGCGTCACAAAATAGCTTACTTTAATTCTACGCATCATTCTGTTGAAGAAATTTCTGCAAAAATACTGATAGAGACAGACTTGGAGCGACGTAAGTACTAACTTAATCATCAAATTTGAAATAAAAAAAACCGCAACTAAGCGGTTTTTTTGTATCAATAAATATTATTTACGCGCGTCTTTTAGTAAATCAGCGACTAAAAAGCCTAACTCTAATACTTGGTCGGCGTTAAGGCGTGGATCACACTGAGTTTTGTAACGCTGTGCTAAGTCATCGTCAGATAAACCGTAAGCACCGCCTGTACATTCTGTTACGTGCTGACCTGTCATTTCTAGGTGAACACCACCTGCGTATGAACCTTCAGCTTTGTGTACAGCGAAGAACTGACTGATCTCGCGCATGATATTATCGAAGTTACGCGTTTTGTAACCCGAAGTCGCTTTTTCAGTATTACCGTGCATTGGATCAGAACTCCAAATTACTTTACGGCCTTCTTGTTGAACTCTTCTTACTAGTGCTGGGAGTTTTTCTGGCAGTACGTCTGCACCCATACGTGTAATTAGCGTTAAACGACCAGGAATGTTATCTGGGTTTAATGCGTCAATTAAACGAATTAGGTCGTCTGGGTCCATACCTGGGCCAACTTTAACACCAATTGGGTTTTTAATGCCTTTAAAGAATTCAATATGTGCATGGTCTAGTTGGCGTGTACGTTCACCTATCCAAACAAAGTGAGCAGAACAATCGTACCAATCACCCGATAAATGGTCGCGACGTGTTAGTGCCTCTTCGTAACCAAGTAGTAAAGCTTCGTGAGAAGTGTATAAATCGGTTTCTTTTAAGCTTGGCGCAATCGTAGAGTTAATTCCGCACACTTCCATAAACTCTAGTGCGTCTTGAATTTTATCTGCAAGTTGTTGGTATTTTTCTTTAAGTGGATTTGCAGCAACAAAGCCCATGTTCCAGCGGTTAACCTGATGAAGATCGGCTAGGCCACCTTGCGCAAATGCACGTAATAAGTTTAACGTAGCAGCACTATGATGGTATGCAGTCATTAAACGTTGTGGGTCTGGAATGCGCGCTTCTTCTGTAAACTCAATATTATTAATGATGTCGCCACGGTAAGATGGTAAAGACACACCATTAATTGTTTCTAAGTCTGCTGAACGAGGTTTAGCGTATTGACCAGCCATACGCGCTATTTTAACTACAGGGCATTTACCGCCATAAGTTAATACAACAGCCATCTGTAAAATTGTTTTGAATGTATCGCGAATATTAGCGGCATTAAAATCGCTAAACGACTCGGCACAGTCACCACCTTGAAGTAAAAATGCACGACCTTCGCACACGTCTTCAAGTTGTTTAAATAGGCTTCTTGTTTCTTCTGCAAAAACTAGAGGCGGAGCCGTTTTTAATTGGCTTTCTACTGATTTAAGTATTTCTTGATCTGGGTACTGTGGCTGCTGCAGTATTGGCAGCTCTCTCCAGCTATTTGGGTTCCACGATGACATAATTTTTCCTCATTCCTACATTACCTGATAAGAAGAAATTAACGTATGCAGACCCCTATGTTCAAGGACTAAATTCACTATTTTCCAATTATTTAGTTATGAGTTAAGTATAAAAGTAATTTTACTTAACTCAGGTGGTTATATAACAATCACTTTAGTTTTATTTCAAATAAACTAAAGTGATTTAAAACATACAATTAGAGTTAATTAGTTTCAATTTTAACACATTGAGAATAAATAAGGCACAAGGGTATATTATATGTATTTTACCTAAGAACACATCATACTTAAATTGCATTAAATGTAATCTTAACTTTACGCGCTAAATTAATTATTAACTAACAGGGGCTATGTGCAGGTCTAAATATATGATATAGCATTTTGTGTTGCTCATTTATATGCACTTTAAACCTAGTAGAATAACGCTGTTGATTATTCTGATGCCAGAATATACTTACAACTGACACAGGGTTAATCTGCTGATTCACCACTCATCTTCCCACCCTGCCGTCAGCGTTATTTAGCAAAACTTAACTGCCAGGCATGCCTTAAATGGCTCTCATGTAAAAAGCATGTATGACATGCTGAGCTTTTGGATGATATACCCATAGCTAAAAGTTAAAACACGTTATAATATTAATCACTAATTAGAGAAACAACCAAAACCAACACTATTATTTAGAACTTAACCGCACCAAGTCCATTTCACATCCCTCATTTATTACACTACATGGGCAATTAAGCCCTAAACGGGCTAGCTCTTTAATCGATAAAACAGTACTAAATTACAGGAATAAGCATAACCATTTACTTCAGTAAAGAACACATCATACTCATACTGATTTAAATGTTATCTAAACACCGAGCGTAACTTTATTAAATATTTACTCAATGCAAAGTGCATGCAATAATATAGCATTGGTAAGATGTGTTCTTTGAGGTGTGCCGTGGTTACTAAAGTTCAAATTAGGAGTCAGTTTGATTTAATGAACGAATTAACTTTAAGGTTAATTGAGGAATTAAACGAATGTGAGTTTTCCAGAGCAGAGTACTATCAGTTACCTGATGTAAGTAATTTAGATGAAAATAAGGTTCCTGAGTCCATACCTGTCTCTAAAATAACTGGAGCGCCGGCTCAAAAGGCAATTTTAAACTCCTTTTCTGACATTTATAAAAAATCGGGCTTAAGCAGTCGCGTGTTAAAAAGGCACCCTGGTTTACTTGTTATTAAAAATGCAGATAAACAAGCTTTAAATAATCGTATAGCACAAGTTAACAAAGCTAAAGCTAGTTTCAAAGAGTGTATATTGGCAATTGATAATAACGATGCCCGATTTGAGGCTGTTCATAATGCAATACCAAATTTAATAACACTTGCTGCTTATCGTAAGATTCACAGTGAGAGCGAATCACCATTTTCCGTTAGGTTTACTTGGATGCACAAGCACGCAACTAAAACGTTGACTAAAAAAATGGCCCTCGAAATGCTCGACAAATCGGCCAGTTATCGAAATCCAAGAATGATAGATCAACAAAAATGGCAATCACTTGTAGCACAAGAACAATTACGGGTTGCTAGTTTAGGTGAAAAGGAAAAATTAAGAATTCGTCGCCCTACTCGCGTAAGCCCTCAAGTTAATGTGAGATACACAGCACAAAACCGCTATCATGTGAGCGCCGCATTACCATTTATTCTGATTAATCCAGAACCAGACGTTAAACTAGGTATCTTACCTGATTATAAAAAACCCGATGCTCATCCTCGAAAACGTGAGTATGATTTTTTAGTTGATAGGCTATATTTAGAACAAGTTGACCGATAGCTATTATGTTAAAAAGGCCACAATATGTGGCCTTTTAGTAAATATGTACAGTATTTAAAATAACGTTTATTATTTTTCTACTATCTCTTCTATTTTATCTTCATCAATTAACACTGCATTTTCAACAATACGTTTACCGCCTTGAATCTCAATGCGTTTGTTGTGTTTGTTCAATGTAAGTATTTCATCGCAAAACTGATCAGAGGGGTGCATTTCGTATGTGTAATCAATAATGTTACCAGTTTTGTCATCTTTGACGTTTGTAATGCTGTATTCTGATATAGCACCTTTTTCAATCAAATCTTTCATTGTGGTGGTCATATCACGACGAAGCGCTTTTAATTTATTTTCCGTAATATCATCAGTTGAATAAATAGATCCGTATTTTTCCATAATAGAAAGTAATCTAAAATGATACGTTTTACCTGGAGCTGCATAACGCCAAAGGTGATACAAACGAAGCATCATCCAACGCGACAATCCCCGTTTTAATTCTTGTGCACTATTAAAGTAATATCCTTTGTATTCAAGGTTATCAATCATGTTATGAACGAACGCATTTAAACAGGCCACACACTTTACATTGCCACCTTGACCCTTTTTACCACTAAAGTGAAGTGACGATAAAAAGTTCATATTAGACTCGTAAAACGAATCATCTATATCGGAGTTTTTAGTATCGGTTGCTGAATATTTAAATGAAAGTTTAGAACCTTGCAATGCTTCAAGTGACTCTTTAATTGCAGGATATGGCATTGACTGCCCTACCGCTTTGAGCTCTTGCGCTAATTCGTTCATAGAAAAAACAACTGCGTATTGAATACCGGATTTAAAATTAATTTTAACTATTTTGCCTTTAGAAGCTAAACGAATAAGTGCTCGTTCTACTTTTTCTTCTCTGTCTGATGGCCAAACAAGATACTCAATATCTTCACCATCTTTACGAGTACTGACAACAGCAGGGGTAATTTTTATCTCACCATCGTATAAAATACCATCTACTTTCTCTGATATTTTACGCGTAATGATTGTTTTTTTAGGCGCTTCTTCAAGTGGCAATTTTTTATAGCCAGAGCGAACAAAACGGCCCCACAAATCATAATGATTAAACGTGTTTGAATATGCACGTAAACCATGAGCTGCATTTTCAATAGAAATTCGCACGTCTTTGTTGTCTGTAAATAGTGCTAAACTTTCGTTATCAATTGCACTTTCCACCCCGTGGATTTGGCCCCTGAGTGTATCGGGCAAATTATCTACCGAGATGTTGACCTTTCGGCTCATTGTTCTTATTTCCATTTTTATTGCGACATCTAATAACAACACATTAAACAACAAAAGTTAAATGTTTAAGTTAGTATAAAAGTGATCTGACTTTAAATAAAACGTTTAGATCACTATTATACTAAGTAATGTACATAACTTGCGATTTCAGATCATATTTTTACTAACTAGGTCATCTCAAATCGGTTTTTTACTAACTCAGCTGTTATTTTGTCCATCACAATGGCTTTATTTTAAAATTTAGCACGACAAATTCATACGAAATTTAATATCCCTGTGGATAAAGGCTTATCGAGTTAGCATAGATCTGATCTGTACCAAGTACAGATCAGATCTATACTAATTAAACGAACCTATTGACGCTAAGGTTAGTGCATAACTTTATAATTTACTTAGTAAAAAATTGATCTCAAGGGCTCTTTTTGTTCATAACCTTATGCGCAACCTGTGCATAACTTGATTTAAAAAATAAGGCTTAGTAAAAAGGTGATCTGCAGGTAGATAAAGATCTGATCTTAACCAAGTATAACGCTGATCTGCTTTTTTTTATATTGTTTATATTAATCATAATGTTATGTGTTAATTTAAGGTCCTTAACCTTTACTACCTTATATATTTAACCACCTTTAAACTTCTTTATTTATACTAAGCAATATTAAAAGTGTAAAAGTATTTTTAAATGTCTTCTTTTTAAAATGCATGTCGTCTTAAATAGTTGTTTACAGCAATTTGAATGGACATTATACTAACTGCCTAACTTTGAGGAAGAAAGTATGTCTATCAATAATAACGCGTTAAGTACCTACCGGCTTTTAAAAGCAACCGCCGAAGTAGCTGAAAAATCATTAGAAGGTCGTATTCAGCACTATCGTGCTCATCTTAAATCAGAAGAAAAAGAATTAAGAACTTATACGCAAAAAGCAGCTGCCGATTTATTAGGTTGTAATAATCGTACTTTAAAAAGACGTCATGACAACGGTGACTTTGATGATTTAAACATAAAACGCGGTGCCAATGGTCATTATGCTTACACATTAGTAAACATTTTTGCTATGGCTGATATTATGGATATTAAACCAGATCATCGTACTGGTGATGACAAACTGCAAGTTATTGTCATTAATTCTCTCAAAGGTGGCTGTGGCAAAACAACTAGCATGGTTAATATTGCAGCAGCGCTGGCAACTACAAATATTAAGCGCTATCGCATTGGTATAATTGATTTAGATCCTCAAGGCTCTTCTTCAAGCTTTTTTCCTTCAAGCGAGCACGACCCAATTACTGTTGGTGATTTAATGCGTGATTGTATAGATTTAGATGAGGGCGAAACATGGCCTGAATTTGTTTCAAACTCATTTTTATCAACTCATATCCCAAATATTCGTGTACTACCATCAGGTATGGACGATTTTTATTTTGAGCACGAAACTGCAACATTACTCAAAGACACCTCAAATTATGAGCAAACTCGTCATTACCATAAGTTACTTGAAAAAGTAATTGACCCTGTTAAAGACGAGTTTGATATTATATTAATAGATACAGCTCCAACTCTTAACTTTATGTTTTATAATGCATTAATGGCTTCTACTGCGATGCTTATCCCTGTTCATCCAGAAGCTGTAGACTTTGATGCTAATAATAAATATTTAAAACGATTAGGTGAGATTTACCATACCGTTGCGGCACTTGGCCATGAGGGATGGGACTTTATGCAGTTTTTAGTTACCAACTATGTAAAAGGTAATCACTCACAGCGCGATATTGTTAAAGATGTTCGTAGTGCATTCGGTCGCCAAGTTATGAGTTACCCAATCAACCACAGCTCGGCGATTACTGCTAGCTCTTCGTCTTTCAATACTATTTTTGATCAAAAAGCGTCAGACAGCTTAGCAAGCCGTGAATCACTAATGCGCGCTCAAGAAAATATTAAAGATGTGGTCGATGAGCTAGAAATGCTTATTCGTTCAAATTGGCAGTCAACTCAATCAACACTCAATACCCCTAAGTAAGGATGTTAAATAAAAATGGCTAAAAAACGTAAAAATGACACCCGCTTAGATCCTTTTGCAACAGCTGTAGGAAGTAGTAGCCTTGACGCATTACTTGAACAAGCAAATGCTGGTGATGTAATTCGCATGCCAGCACCGAGCGATCCTGAGCGCCAAATTACACTTATTTGCAAAGTGATCGCACACGCAGACATTGAATCTACAACTGGTGTGTACGGTAAAAACCGCCGTGTACAAGCACTTCTTAACGAAAAGTCAGTATCGGATATTTTACCTGCCATTGCAGAGGATGGCCGTAATCAGCACCCTGCGTTACTTTGGGATCAGGGTGATAAAAGCTTAGTCTTAGCGGGTTCTCGCCGTCGTATGGCCTGTATTTTAGGTAACGCTGATTATTTAGTACTTAGTTCAAGTGACTTTACTGAGCAAGACGCTAAAATTTTAGCTGTATCTTCAGATCAATATATCGCTCCAAGTTTATGGGAGCTGGGACAAGCTTACCAGCAAACTAAAAATGAGCTTATTGAACAAGGTAAAAAAGGATCTTACAGAGAGATTGCTGCAATTGAAGGTGTATCACACACCGCCATTGCAGATGCTGTTAAAGCGTATGAACAAATACCTGCTGAAGTTATTGCACTCTACCCTACTGCGAATCACGTGGGTCGCGAAGTGGCTAAAAAGCTCATGAGCGCAAAGGAGAGAGACCAAGAGGCGTTTAATCAACTTGTTAGTGACCTAGCTAGTGATGAAGAGCTAAACGCCATTACAAGTGACGACAAGCGTGCAATGGCAATCACCAAATGCCTAACTGCTGAGCCTCAAGCTGCTGTTAAGCGTGAAGCTGTACTTGAAAATAAGTTTGTATCGGTACAGCGCAATTTAAAAAGTGGTGATGTGTCTATCAAAATCGACAATAAAGTGATGACAGACAAACGCTTAGAACAATTAACTAAGCTATTAAGTGCTTTTAATTAGTTAGTTAAATAATGATCTGTCAGACATATATACTTAGTTAAATACTGATCTGACAGATTGTTTTGTTAGTTAAAATCTGATCTTTACTAGCCTAATCCTACCTTAAATAATCATATTTCCTCTTCAAGATCACTTTTTTACTAACTAATCGCCCTCTTTTAGCTATTTGCTCTTGGTTTATTATTATTGTTAGTAAAATTGTGATCTATAACGTGTCGTTTAATCTTTATATTTGTATGTAGTGCCTAATATTTTGCGAAATTTTATACTCATTTTTACCTATAAACCGATTTTTTACTAAGCTATCAGCTCCAACCAGTTTATATCTTGTTAATAGTGCTTTAGCTCAGAGCACATAAGGCATATACTGGCAGAATTATTTTTAAAATTTAATGCTTAGAGTGACATGTCTGCTAACTTATCAAAAAATGATTTAATGGCTATTTTTGAAGAAATTAAAAATGAGCAGGCTACCCAGTTTCCTCTTTCTGAACGCTTTATTAAAAAACTTTTCCGCGAAAATGTCTTAGATAAAGGCAAAGAGTACTACAAGAAAGGTCAAATCACCTGGCTAGAGCATACCCCTAATTTTTCTGTTGTAGACTCTACCGTGCAAGTGGATAACGGATCATCATTTAATCAACGTATTGAGATCAGTAAAGTACCAACTGGTTATTCTGTTGATACACACTGTACATGTAATGCAAAAACCAAATGCCGACATTTAGCTGCTATTTTGTTTAAGCTTAAAATAGAGCACTCTGGTGAATACGGTGAAGATTACTTCATTAATGATTGGTTTAGTGAATTAAGCGCTCTTAAAAGTGGTGATCAACATACACCGTCGCAAGTATTATTATTTGTATTAGATATTGAAAATAACAAGGTATTTTTAACACCTAAAATAGCTAATTTTGAGACTAAAAAGAATTACACGTTAGGCCGAAATCTCACAGAGCAACAGTTAAATAGTTTCGTAACGCCAAATGATTTACTCGAAAGTGATTTTAGATTATTTAGTTGGATACGTTCACAAAATGCAGTAGGAAGTATTGAGCTAAAAGGCCAATGGGGCTTTAGTGCCCTACAACAATTGATAGCTACTGAGCGCTTGTTTTTTCAGCGCTCTCGCGTGCCAATTAAAGCGCAATCTGGCCAAGCATTGAGTTTTAGTTGGGAGCAAGATAAAGATCTATCACAATTAGTTATTAAGCTCGAGCAAACCCAAAACTGGGCTTTATTAAAAACAACACCGCCTACTTACCTCGATTTAGATCATTTAAAAGCGGGTCGTCTTCGTACACCATTGAGTGCAGACGAAATAGCGCATTTACAAACTATGCCTGCTTTGCATGACGCTAATTTTGACAGAATATACAAACAACTTGCAGATAACTTTGGTGCAGGTGTTATACCGCACCCTACTAACTTGCAGCCAACGTTACCTAAGCTATCTAGTAATGCTGTTTTAAAAGTAACAATGGGCGAGCAAGGTTTATCACTTTCGCTATTATTTAAGTATAAAAATAAAAACTATTTAGCTGGTTCTGCCCCAGCAAGTACTATAAATAGCGCATTTGAAAACACCGTAACTAACGAGCTAATCAATCTAGGGTTTGAATTTTGTAAAGGGGGTTTACAAAGTGAGCTTGTATTTACAAAGCAATCTCCTATCCATTTGCATTGGCTAATATACGAAGTATTCCCTGGCTTTAAGCTGCGTGGTTGGCAAGTTAGTGTAAGTAAAGTAACAAGCCCTAATCCACAATGTGAAGTGAGTTTACATGTACACCGTGCAGCAGGGCATCAAATGCACTGCAAAGTATTGTTGTGTGACGCAAAAGCAGCGCTGTTGTTTACTAATGCTGATTCGCTTTATCAGTCATTGAATCGCCAAAGTGAACTGTTTTATTACTACCCGCTTGGTCGTCAATTTGGGGTTATTAATAAGTCTGCCATTAACTTATTAAACGAATTTAAAGAACGCTTTGAATTTGTAAAAACACGTGACGAATTTAATATTCCGCTTTCGTATTTACCTGAACTAGTAAAGCACACAGCTATTAACGTAGAGCTTCACGACGATTCACTTGAGCTATATTTACAAGAGTTAAATAATACCGATAAGGCAATGCCTAAGGTTTCATTACATGGCTTAAATGACTCTGTAACACTTCGTGAGTACCAACAGCAAGGCGTTGATTGGCTTAGCTTTTTAAAACGTCATCAATTAGGTGGTATTTTAGCTGACGACATGGGGTTGGGTAAAACACTCCAAGTTATTGCATTTTTAGCGAGTACATTTAACCGCCCTCAAGCAGGCCCTACACTTATAGTGTGCCCAACTAGCTTGGTGAGTAATTGGAAAAACGAAATCACTAAGTTTGCTAAAAGTTTAAAAGTAACCATTATTTTTGGATCAAACCGTAACGATCCTTTACAACACTTAGCACAAGCGCAATGCATTCTTACTACATACCCGCTTTTAAAGCGTGATATTGCATATTATTCGCCATTATATTTTGAAAATATTATCCTCGATGAAGCACAATACATTAAAAACGATACCGCACAGGTCTCACGATTAGTTAAACGCTTAAATGCCGACTTTAAACTTTGTTTAAGTGGTACTCCAATCGAGAATAATTTACTTGAGCTTAAATCGTTACTCGATTTTGCTATGCCATCGTTACTTGGGTCTCAAGCCCACTTTAAGCAGCACTTTCAAACACCTATTGAGCGTGAAGCTGATATGCAGAGGGCTGAGCAGTTAAAAGCGTTAATTATGCCCTTTATAATGCGCCGCACTAAAGCACAAGTAGCGCAAGAGTTACCTGAAAAAACAGAGCTAACAAAAGAGTTTGAGTTTGAGCCTAAGCAAAAAGAAATGTACCAAGGCATTACACGTTCATTAGAAGAGAAGCTAATAGACTTATTTGCCGAACAAGGCGCACAAAAAAGTAAGCTTGCATTTTTAGAGGCGCTTTTAAAGTTAAGGCAAATTTGTTGCCACCCTAAATTAATAGATCCAGATACTCAAGCAGGCTCCGCTAAGCTTGAATGGTTAACAACACACTTACCGCTTATGCTAAGCCTAGGTCGTAAGATTATTATATTTAGTCAGTTTACATCGGCACTCGATTTAATAGCCCAACGCCTTGAAGAAATAAACATTAACTTTAGTATGCTTACAGGGCAAACGCGTCAACGAGATAAAGTAATCGACGAGTTTACTAGTGGGAAAACTTCCGTGTTTTTAATTAGTTTAAAAGCCGGTGGAACAGGCCTTAACTTAACACAAGCAGATACTGTTATTCATTTTGATCCATGGTGGAATCCCGCAGTAGAAAAGCAAGCGACTGATAGAGCCTACCGTATTGGTCAAACTAATCCTGTATTTGTTTATAAGCTCATAATGAGTAACTCAATAGAGCAAAAAGTATTTAAAATGCAGCAAGACAAGCAAGCCCTTGTTGATGCATTATTTACCGATAAATCAATGAGCTTTACAAAGTTTGATGAGCAGCAAATGTTGTCATTAATTAAAAACTAAAAAAGATCTAAAAAGTTTTGATCTTTTTATGAACTTAATTAAAAAGCGGACGTCTATCATTATGCTTGTTGATTAATTGCAGTTAACACAAGCATCATGTTGATTTCCCATTTAGTTACTAATTTTAGTAATGATTGAGCCAGCCCATTTTGAGTTGGCTTTTTTTATGTCTAAAATTTAGCGTGCAGCACTTATTTTAAAAGTTTTTATTTTTTTATGAACTTAATTCAAAAAGACGCGTCTACTATTATGCTTGTTGATTAATTGCAGTTAATACAAGTTTTCATGTTGATTCCCTATTTAGTTACTAATTTTAGTAATGATTGAGCCAGCCCATTTTGAGTTGGCTTTTTTTATATCTAAAATTTAGCGTTCAGCACTTATTTTAAAAGTTTTTTATTTTTTTGAACTTAATTAAAAAAGACGCGTCTACTATTATGCTTGTTGATTAATTGCAGTTAATACAAGTTTTCATGTTGATTCCCCCTATTTAGTTACTAATTTTAGTAATGATTGAGCCATTTCATTTCGAACTGGCTTTTTTTATGCCCATAATTTGATTTGTTTAAATCAACCCGAATAAAAATAAATGATCTTCCGCAAATTAATTTGAATTAATTATTTTGTTATCCGGTCTACTCTAATGTCTGTTGTTATATAGCCTCACCTAATAATATTAGTTATTTTGGTGATTATGTATTTAAGTTGCAGCTTGCTCGGGCACATGTTGATTATCCCTTTGATTACTTAACTTAGTAATATTTGACCAGCTTATTTTAAGCTGGTTTTTTTATGTCTGTAATTTCTTTGCTCCCCTACTTCTGTTGATGGTTATTGGTTATGATGGCATGTCTCTAAATTTTATAAGTTTATTTTATGCTCACTCAAGTACTCACTAATATTGATTGGCTAAGCGCCGGTGCTGGTGTTGCGTTAGGCGCCCTATTTTACGGCGCTGTATCAACACGGCTTCGCAAAAAGCTACATCTACAAATAAGCGAACAGCAGCAACAGCTTTCCCTGTTACAAAACCAATTTGATAATAAAGAGCTGCAATACAGCGCCTTGCTAGAAGATCATGAACTGCTAGAACATACTCACCAAGAGCAGCGCGATGAAGCCCAGCATTTTAAAACGCGTTTTAGCGAACAAGAAAAACAAAGCATTCAATACAATCACTTTTGGCGTAAAGCCGAAGGCGAGCTGGCAGCGCTTCGTGAGCAATATAATCAGCGCGATGTTGAATATAATAATATGCGCACTACCCTTGAGCAAAAACAGCAAAACTTTAGCGAGCAACTCGCGCAAATTGAGCAAAGTAAAAATACGCTTAAAAAAGAGTTTGAAAACCTAGCCAATAAAATTCTAGAAGAAAAATCACAAAGCTTTAAAACCTTAAATCAAGAAAGCATTGAGCAATTATTAAAACCAGTTCAAGGCGAGCTAAAAGGCTTTAGAGAAAAAATGGAATCAATGCACGTTGAAGACATAAAACAACGGACTGCACTTAAAACCGAGCTACTGCATTTGCAAGCTAAAAGCCAAGCTATAACAGATCAAGCCGACAAGCTCAGTAACGCCCTACAAGGGCAAAAGAAAACCCAAGGTAATTGGGGCGAGCTTATGCTCGAAAACGTATTAGATAGTGCTGGCTTACGTGCAGGCGTTGATTATAAGCGCGAAGTGTCGTTTAACACTGAAGATGGCCGCTTGCGCCCTGATGTAGTTGTGTACTTACCACAGGGTCGCCACTTAGTTATTGATGCTAAAACTTCATTAAATGCCTATACACGCTACGTGAATGCTGAAAATGATCTAGATGCTAATCAAGCAATTAAAGAGCATGTAAACGCCGTTACAGCGCGTATTAATGAACTTGCGAGTAAATCGTACGACCGCTTACCAGGTATTAACTCGCCAGAAGTGGTGGTTATGTTTGTACCAATAGAATCAGCTTTTGTAGAAGCACTCAAATATCAAAGCGATATTTACCAACAAGCAATCGAAAAAAATATACTGGTAGCTACACCCACCACCCTGCTTACTAGTTTAAATATTGTTAAACAGTTATGGCGTTTTGAAGAGCAAACCAAATACTCAAAAGAGCTGGCAAGTCGAGCGGAGCGTTTTTATAACAAGCTCAATGGTTTTTTATTGAGTATGGAAGGCGTAGGTAAGCAGCTTGATAAAGCGAAAGAAAGTTACGACAAAGCGTTCTCGCAGCTATACCGCGGTAAAGGTAATTTAATTAAACAAGCATCAGAGTTTAAAGAGTTAGGTGTATCGGTACAAAAAGAGTTACCTAGTGAGAGCGTAGAACGTGCTCAATTAGAATTAGATTAACCCTGATTTATTTTTATTTAGTTTATGTAAGTTAAACCTTAAGGATATTTATGAATAATAAGATTGTAGGAATTGTTTTAATCGTTATAGGTATCGCTTTAATTATGTGGGGATACGACGTGTATGATGCGGCGGCTTCGCAGCTTAGCCGTGCATTTAGTGGCGACACACCAATAGAAGCATGGGCGGGTATTATTGGCGGTGCCATCTGTGTGTTAATTGGTATTAAAAAGCTCAAGTAACCTGAACTTGAATAATAGATCTATTTAAGCAGCTATTTAAGCAGCTATTTAAGCAGCTATTTAAGCAGCTATTTTCAGCGCTAACTACGTTGGATTTAGTTGCAATTTGCTGCACTGCACAGTGTTACTTGGCAAGATAAAACTCTTACAGGGTTTGCCAGCAATTGCATTGTGAAAGAGTAAAATACGCCGTGTATTGCAAGGCAAACCTTTAATAATAAACGTTTTTGTAATATTTACCCCAATTATTTCAACTACGCTCGGTTAAATTAGCTAAGTGTTGCTGCAATCGCTTTGCTAGTGAGATTATTTGTGCATCTTAAATTTATTACGGTTTTGTCTACTAATTTGTACACATCTAATAAATGTAACCATTTTATGTTGTATAAATGAGAATTAAAGCGTGCACCAATTTGGAAGTATGCTTTTTTATCAAGCTATTAAAGTGCACTGTTTTGTGCATTTAAAAGGACTATACGAGTAAAGAAAATAATCAGTTTTAAATGTTAATTCAAACGTCTGTTCAGTGTTTGTTGATTTAACTATCTTATTGATAGTATTGGTATTTATTGTCTTTGTCTTGCTTGAGTTTGGTTGTTGTTTATACTAGCTTATAGCGTAGATATTTAACCTACTCAAGGAGAATAGTCACATGGTATCTCGCAGAAATTTTATTAAAGCAGGGGCTGCTTTAAGTTTAGGCTCTATTTTTAGTGCTTCAGCTTTGGCTGAGCAACTAAAGGTAAAAATGTCTAACGGCAGTGTTATGCAAACTAAAGGATCAATAGATAAAAGCGCTGCTCTACCCACAAACGATGTTACTAACGCTAAGCATTATCGGCCGGAATCAAGAATGGGCTTGGGTGGCCTTGCCGCCGGGAATGGCTTTAATACTATATCAAGCGATACAGAAATTTTAACAATGCTAAATGCAGCATGGGATTCTGGTATTCGTCATTTTGATACGTCACCTTTTTACGGTTTGAGTTTAAGCGAAAGGCGCTTCGGTGATTTACTTCGAAACAAAAAGCGTGAAGATTATGTTTTATCCTCAAAAGTAGGCCGCCTTCTTACCCCTTCAGCAGAGCCTTTAGAAAATAGTTGGCATTGGGCTGATCACTCACCGTTTCATTATAAGTATGATTATTCAGCCTCAGGCACGCGCCGTTCAATAGAAGATACTTTGCATCGTATTGGTGTCGCCTCACTCGATATTGTTTATATTCACGACTTATCACCACAAAACAGCGATATGGGAGATGACTGGCTTAAGTATTTTGATCAAGCGGCTAAAGGTGCTATTCCTGAGCTGACTAAAATGCGTGATGAAGGAATAATTAAAGGCTGGGGTTTTGGTGTAAATACACCTCATGCTGTTTATAAAGCGCTTGATATGTCAGACCCAGATATTTGCTTACTAGCGCTGCAGTATTCAATTTTAGATCACAAGCAGGCACTTGATAAAACCTTTCCTATGCTTGATAAACGAGGTATTTCAGCAGTCATTGGTGCGCCGCTTAATGGTGGTTTTTTAGCCGGTCGTAACCGCTTTAATTATTCTCCTAAAATTCCAGGGCCTATGCAGCAAAAGTTTAATGCAATAAGCGACATTGCATCTAAACATGGGATTGATATTAAAACAGCTGCACTGCAGTTTGCAGAAGCGCCTTCAACGGTATCCTCAATTATTCCTGGGGCACGCACGGAGGAGCAAATTAAAGCTAATGTAGCCTCAATGAAAGTTACCATACCAAGCGAATTTTGGAGTGAGTTGAAATCTAAACAGCTTATTGCCCAAAACGCCCCCATACCGGCATAACACAATAGGTGTGCCATTTGCTTGGCACACTTATTCATAGCTAATATATGGTTTATTTTTAAGCAACGCTTCTCGCGTGAGCAAGCTATACATCTTGTGTCTCGATAAATAATAGACACAAGGCGCAGAGCTAATAGGCAGGAAAAATCTACCGATTACACTACCTCAAGCAGTAAAATATTTTATATAACAGCTCGTAACCTTATAAATCAAATGAACATCACAGTGAGTATGCTAAAAGAGGATTGTTTAGTTGTGGTTGGCCAAAAGCATTATTATGTGCCTATTACATATAACACATATCGGTATCATGCTGCACTTCATCCTAGAGGTGAGAGCGTGTGGAATATATTGAAAGGGCTAAATATATAAAGCAAAAAGTTACTGTAAACCCCCATTACAGTTAGCCGGTAAATTGTGCAAATAGTAAATTAGCACTACTTAGTCAATTGAGCAGTGCTAATTGGTTTAATTAAAAGCCACATTTACCGTTATTTATTGCCATTGCGCTTTTGTCAAAACGATCTCAATACCTCACAACTTCGCTTTTATAAACTTAAAAACATCAAGCACATTATGATTTATTAACCCATTTTTTGTAAGGTTGGTACTTATCGTACAACACATTAAAAATATACGTGTATATGAGTATAAACACTAAAAAGCCAGCTTCTAATGCTGTAGCGGCTAGCCATGTAATATTTAAATACCAAGCAAGTATTGGCAGCGTTATTACTAACATACCCAGCTCAAAGCCACATGCATGCGTAATGCGGGTTACCAAACCTCGCTCTATTCGGTTATGCCCAACTATTTTATCAAACACTATGTTGTAAATGTAATTCCAAAGCATGGCGAAGATTGATAAACCAACACCTACTATTGCCATTTTTCCTGTTGCAAACCCACCAAAATAAGATGATGCAGGTACAACAAAAGATAATGCTATCATCTCAAATATTAGCGCCTGAAAAATACGTTCTGCTGTGTTCATATATAAATAACTTCTTAAGTTGATGACGATGGCTGTATTTTCATTCATTATAAAGATATGTGTTAGTTACTTAGTATCGGGAAAAGCGATATGTTTAGTATTGAGCAGCTTCAAGCATTTGTGGCTACCGTTGAAGCTGGATCGTTTTCAGCTGCTGCGCGCGGTTTAAGTAAAGCGCAGTCGGTAATAAGCCAGCATATTATTAATTTAGAAATAGACTGTAATGCGACATTATTTGAGCGCACAGGGCGCTATCCACAATTAACCGAAGCCGGTAAACAGTTACTACCCCAGGCTAAGGCCGTGCTTAATCAACACCAGCGATTAACAAACTCTGCATTAGCACTAAACGAAAAAACACCAACCGAAATCACTATCGCACTTGACGAAGGGATCCCGTTTAAAACTATCGCAAGTATTATTAGCAAGCTGCAAAGTAAGTATCCTTACGTATCGCTTGAGTTTTTAAGTGCATCCAGCCATGACATAATTGACATGCTAAACAGCGAAAAGCCTATAACGGGTATTATTTTTAGTGAATTAAATATACCGAGCTACTTGGACTATGAATGTATTGGATCAGTAAAATTTGATTTATATGTTGCTAAATCGCACCCTTTAGCGGGGATCAGATGTGAAAATATGGATGGCCTTCGGCTACATCGACAACTTCTTCTTCGTTCGCGCAATACGCTAACAAGTAGCTTTCAGCTAAAAATTAGCCCAGAGATTTGGTATGCCGATAATTACTTTGTATTACTCGAGCTAGCAATACAAGGTAACGGGTGGTGCTTATTACCAAACCATGTAGCTGTAGATGCAGTACAAAGTGGTGAGCTGGTTAAACTTCCTCTTGAGTTTGAAGAAATGGGTTGGTTGGCTAATGTTGATGTATTACAGCATCAGCAACACAGTAATCAAGAGGTGTTTAAAGTACTAAGAAATTTACTACGGAATTTTTTAAAAATTTAGCTTTTTATATAATGCCTGTTAGGCGGTTTACTTTTTATTACGCTAAATCCCAGTAAGGTGTATCGCCATAATAGCCACTTGCAAAATCAACAAACGCACGTACTTTACTGGGTAAAAACTGTCTGTTTGCATACACCATGTAAAGCCCCATTGGCTCGGGTTCGTAGTCATTTAAAATGCGCACTACTTTACTTTGAGCCAGTGCTTCCCCTGCTATAAATGTGGGCTGCATAGCAATACCACCACCCGCAATGGCTGTATTTAGTAGCAAATCACCATTGTTAGCCACAAAGTTACTTTCAAGCTTTAGCTCGCTTTTTAACTCATTAACCCCAAATAATCGCTTTGTGGGTTCGCTGTGGGAATAGCGTAAATAATTATGTGACTGTAAATCTAAAAGCGTTTGTGGCGTGCCATGGCGTTCTAAATAGTCGGGTGACGCAAATACAGCTAAACGTATAGGGGCAATTTTTTTAGCTATGAGCGTTGAGTTTTTTAATACGCCAATACGTAGAGCAATATCAATACCCTGCTCTACTATATCTACATATTGGTCGGTGAGCCGTAAATCTAACTTTAAATTTGGATACTGCTTTTGAAAATCAACCAACAAACCTGCTAAATGCTTAGTACCAAACGACATAGGCGCACTAATACTAAGCACACCCGATACACTTTCGCTTAAGTTGTTTAGTGAGTTTTCCATGTCTTCAATATCAATAATCACTTGCTGACAACGCTGATAATATTGATTTCCAGCCTCTGTAACACTTACTTTTCGCGTTGTACGGTGTAATAAACGCGTGCGTAGATTATCTTCCAGCGCAGAAATATATTTGCTGACTAACTGCGGCGAAATATCGAGTTTATCGGCCGCTTTTGAAAATGATCCTTCTTGCACGACGGCTAAAAAGGTCTTCATGGTGGTGAGTTTATCCATCTTTAACAATACTTTGTTGATAATGTATAAATAAGTATCATATTTATCGTCAAATTAGAAACTTATATAGTGTTTATAACACGTCTATTTGTTTAAGGTTTTAGTATGACTCAGCCTGCTTTATTTATATCTCACGGTTCGCCAATGATGGCTGTACAGCAATCGGCTACGTCAGATTTTCTTGCATCAATAGGTCAAACGCTTAGTAAACCACGAGCTATTGTGGTGTTTTCTGCCCACTTTGATGAAGCGCACGATATAGTTATTACATCAGGAGATGCGCCGCATACTATTCACGACTTTTATAACTTCCCCAAGCCCCTGTATGAAATTCAATACCCAGCACCAGGAGACCCTAAGCTAGCTAATACTATTAGTGAGTACTTTTACAAAGCGGGTATTAAAACGGTGCAAAGTGCAGATCAAGGGTGGGATCATGGTGTGTGGATCCCGCTGCGCTTAATGTATCCAGCAGCTAATATTCCCATTGTTCAGGTGTCTATTAACACGCGTTTGGGCGCTCAGGCGATGTATAAGTACGGGCAGTTACTTGCACCACTGCGCAGCGATAACGTATTAATTATTGGCTCAGGCGGTATTAGTCACAATCTACGTGAAATATTTAAAAGCCCTGCTACACCTAACCGTGTTCAAATGGTTAATGAGTTTACCCATTGGGTTGAGCAAAAATTAATAGCGCAAAACACCCAAGCGTTACTTAACTATTTAGATGAAGCACCCCATGCTTTATTTAATCACCCTACCCAGGAGCACTTTTTACCTCTTTTTGCAGCGCTTGGTAGTGGTGACGGTAAAGCCGAAAAAATACATGAAGGTATAGAAATGGATATTTTAGCGCTTGATGCATACAAGTTTTATTAATTTGAGCGTTCGTTCAAATCAAGTTAAGCTGTATGCAAGTACTTTAAAACTAACTTAATTTATTTTATTGCGGAGCAAACATGGCAACTACACTTGCATTTGACGTATACGGTACGCTAATAAATACTCACGGCGTACTGTCCTTACTCGACGACATGATTGGCGATAACGCCCAAGCATTTTCAAATACATGGCGCGAAAAGCAATTAGAGTATTCATTTAGACGTGGATTAATGCAAAATTATATTCCTTTCTCGCTATGTACAAAACACGCACTCGATTACGCCTGCTTAGCGTACAAAACCGAGCTAAGTGAAGAGCAAAAGGAGCAACTGCTAGAGCTTTATAAAACGCTTCCTGCGTTCGATGATGTAAAAGCAGGCCTTGAGCAACTAAAAGCGAAGGATTACCGTTTGTTTGCATTTTCAAACGGCGCTGCCGACGCAGTTCATACTTTATTAGAAACCGCTGGCATTAGTGAGCTTTTTGAAGGGGTAGTAAGTGCTGACGACGTTAAAACCTTTAAACCAAACCCAGGCGTTTATAGCCACTTTTTACGCGAAACTAATTCAACAGGAGCAAACACGTGGCTTGTATCAAGTAACCCGTTTGATGTAACCGGTGCTATATCGCACGGTATGCGCGCGGCGTGGATTCAACGATCTAAAGAATCTATTTTTGATCCGTGGGAAATACAGCCAAATAGAATCGCAACCGATTTACTCGATTTAAAAGCAAAATTAGAAAGCGTTAACTAAGCCGTACTTTTATACCCAATTTACAGTTTTAGGTGTAAACCTAGCTGTAAATGGGGTCCACTTTTTAAATTTGTTAGCCACTTATAATATGCCTGTTGTAACTTACCTCTCCTCACTTTTTTAAAATATCACATTATTAAAAACCTAATTAAATAGTATGCGCTTTAAATATTTGCATAACTCATTTTATATACATCGGTAGTTTTAAAAGCAATCCCTTATTACTAATTACTTTCCCTTAAGTACGATAATAACCCTATATTTAGTCCTTAATCATTATTGATAATGCAAATTATTACCATTAAGATCCTTGAACCCAAATAAGCACCAAGGAGCGAAATATGTCACAATTACAAACTGCACAGCTCAGCCCTATCCAAAACCAATCTTTATTTGAGCAAAATGGCCTACCGCCGCAATTTAATCTCGATCAGTTTATTAATTATCAAATAGCGTCGCTGCAGGGGCTTTCGGCTGTACAACAAGCCATGGCTAAAGCGCAAAAGCCGTTTTCTGGTGTGTCGGTTAATACGCTTGCCGCCACTGTTAATAATGTAGATTTAGCCAAACCTCTTGCTGATTTTCCTGCGGTATTAAACGAGCTTAAAAGTGTGTATTTAGATCACGCTGTATATTTTCATCACCCGCGTTATATGGCGCATTTAAATTGCCCTGTTACATACCCTGCAGTTGTAGCAGAGCACATCATTGGCGCAATTAATACCTCGGTAGATACTTGGGATCAAAGCGCTGGCGCGACCCTTATTGAACAAAAACTAATTGATTGGAGCTGTGAAAAGGCAAAATTACCTAGCACTGCTGATGGCGTTTTTACTAGCGGTGGTACGCAATCGAACTTAATGGCAATGCTAGTTGCACGCGAAGTCGCAGTGAGCCTTTATGCACCAAATCACGAAGTAAAACTGCAAGGTTTGCCGGATGTAGCCTCGCGATTTCGTATTTATTGCTCTGAGGTGGCGCATTTTAGTATTCAAAAGGCAGCGGCATTACTGGGCCTTGGTTATAACGCGGTAGTGCCCGTGGCTACAAACAATAAAATGCAAATGGATATGGACGCACTTAACCACGCAATTGCAGATTCTAAAGCTAAGGGCGATTTACCTATCGCTGTGGTAATTACCGCAGGTACAACCGATTTCGGCTCAATTGACCCGATTGAAGAGATAGCAAAACTTGCTAAAAAAGAGCAGCTTTGGTGCCATGTTGATGGCGCATACGGCGGCGGGTTACTAGTAAGTGAGCATCACCGTAGTGCCTTAAACGGTATAGAACAAGTAGATTCAATTACCATTGATTACCATAAATCATTTATGCAGCCGGTTAGCTGTAGTGCTTTTTTATTAAGTGAAAAACGCCACTTTAGCCATATTACCCTTTACGCCGACTATCTAAACCCATTAGCTGAAGCCGGCAATGGCACGCCAAATTTAGTTGATAAAAGCTTACAAACCACACGCCGTTTTGATGCCTTAAAACTTTGGTTAACACTGCGTACTATGGGCGAGGCGCCTCTTGGCCGAGCGTTTGATAAAGTAATTGGGCTTGCTCGTCAAACCCATATTGTGCTTAACGACCACCCTGATTTTGAAGTTATAAATTACCCAGAGCTTAGCGCGCTGGTATTTCGCTTTGCACCAGAGGGGTTAAGAAATAACCCCTATCTACTCGACTCCCTAAACCTACATGTTCGCCAAACATTTTTAAATACCGGTGAAGCCATGATTGCGCGCACCAAAATTAACGGCCGTCACTACCTTAAATTTACGTTACTCAATGCGCAGTGCCAATTGAGCGATGTGCGCGCCGTGCTTGAACAAATTAGCACTATTGCGTGGCAAATGTATAAGGAGCAAAAATAATGAGTAACCAACCTTATGATTTTATAGCCATTGGCCTTGGCCCGTTTAATTTATCGTTAGCGTGTTTAAGTGAACCATTAGAGGGCGTTAAAAGCTTATTTTTAGAGCAGCGTAGCCAATTTGATTGGCACCCAGGCATGATGCTAGAAGGTGTTACTTTGCAAACGCCGTTTATGTCTGACTTGGTGACCCTTGCAGATCCTACTAGCCAGTACAGTTTTTTAAATTATGCCAAGCTTAATAACCGCTTATACCCATTTTATATTCGCGAGAGCTTTTTTTTACTACGTAAAGAATACAACCTATATTGCCAGTGGGTGTGCTCGCAGCTTAGTAACGTAAGCTTTGAGCAAAGTGTAACTAAGGTTGAATTTTGCCAGCAAACTCAGTGCTATACCGTTACCTGTAATACCCCAAATGGGGAGCAACACTATGTTACGCGCCACATAGTGCTTGGCACTGGCCCTGCCCCATATATTCCTGATTGTGCAGTGCAAAGTAATTCTAATAACGTTTGCCACCGCCTTGATGAGCTAAAAGCTGCTAAACGCGTTACGGTTGTGGGAGCTGGGCAAAGTGCTGCTGAAATTTATCACACCTTATTACAACAAGCCGTGCCACAAGGTTTGCAACTAGATTGGATTGCTCGCTCACCGCGTTATTTTCCGCTGGAATACACTAAACTCACCCTTGAGATGACCTCACCTGAATATGTTGATTACTTTTATAATTTAAAAACCGAGCAACGAGATTGGCTTAATCAAAATCAAAAAAACTTATTTAAAGGCATTAATGGCGATTTGATTAATGACATTTTTGACACCCTTTAGGCGCAAAGCCTAGATGGGCCCATTTCTACCACATTTAAAACGAACAGCAAGCTTACTAATACACGTAAAAGTGCTGGTCGCTTAGTTACTGAGTTTTATCATCAGGAGCTTAATGAAGCCTTTGAAATAAAAACCGATTACTTAATTTGTGCCACTGGCTTTAAATACAAGCGCCCCGCTTTTTTAAACCCTATTGCGCAGCAGCTCCCAGAAGATGGACAAGGCCGCTATTTAGTTAGCCGCGAGTATGCGGTAGATAGCAACCAAAAACGTATATTTGTACAAAATGCAGAGCAGCACACCCATGGTTTTGTAACCCCCGATTTAGGCATGGCGTGTTATCGCAACAGTATAATTTTGCGCGAAATACTCGGTTATGCGCCGTATCAGGTTGAGCAAAAAATTGCTTTTCAGTGTTTTGATTTAAGTGATGTAGAGACCCATTCACAGCAAAAGAGTAACGCCGCATGAGTTTACGTTTAGCACTTATTTTGCTTACGGTTATTTCGGTGGTGTGCGACACCTTATTACTGCCGTTTTATCCGCAATTTTTTGCCAGCGAATTTTCTGTAAGTAACCCCACACTAATTGGTGTGTTTGTAGCTAACTGTTGTATTACCGTTATGCTCGCGCTGCCCCTGTGGGCAAAGGTTGCCAAAAAATATCACGAACTGGCTCTTTGGCTTGTAACGCAAGTGATTGCCGCCTGCTTTGGTTTGCTTTGTTATTTTGCAACTAATGTGTGGGAATTTTGGTTTTATTACCAGCTTATGTTGGTGCTTAAAGCCAGTTACTTGCTTATTTACCCGTTTGCACTGCGTTTAGAGCAGCAAAGTAAGCACCTTTCTATTATTGGCTTGTTTTCGGTACTTATGCACTTTGGGGCTATTGGTGGCGCGTTAGTGGGTGGTTACTTTTTTAGTCTAAACGAACCGCGTTATGCACTGTTATTAAGTGCTGCGGGCGATGTAATACAAGTGTTGCTATGTGCCTATTTAATGGTGAGCTTAAAGCTAGGTATTTATCAGCAAGCGATTGAAAGCGAAAAACCGCGCACTCGCACACCGTACTTTATATGGCAATTTTGCTTTATAAGCGTGGTTGTTTACTTTAGCGCCTTTTTAATTAGGCCATTTTTTACGACCCATTGGCAAGGAATGAGCGCGCAAAGCAGTGCGTTTGTAAGTGGACTTGTATACGCTATTCCTGCTTTTTCAGCCCTACTAATGCTTTTGTTTAACCACTTTAGGCAGCACTTACCCCTTCCTACGCTTAGCCGCACTAGTACGTTTGCGTGCGCGCTTATTTTTGGCGCTATTGGACTTTATTTACAGGCGCAAGAGTCGGTGTGGTTAGTTGTAAGCTCTCGCGTTTTATACGGTATAGCGCTGTTTCAAGTCATGGTTTTATTAGAAGTGATGCTATTTGCTAAAAGTGAGCCTGCTCACTACGGCAGTGATTTTGCCAAAGTGCATATTGCGCAAAATATTGGCGTTATTTTAGCGTCGTTATTGGTGGGTATGAGTGTGGAATATTTTAATACCACCGTGCCTTTTTACTTTGCAGCCATTGGCTTTGCAAGCCTTGGCGCTATTTTGTTATGGCGCGTTAAATTTGTTGGCCACACTGTACACACAGCCACTTAATAATTAAACGTTTTAGGAGTTTTTATGAATTTTTCATCTTTTGTAACCACACTACAGCACACAGGTAATGTAACTATGCGGTTACTGCAGCAAAGCGACATGCCTATTATTTGCCAGTGGCTTACTCTTCCTTATGCGCATTTTTGGGGTATGAGTAAACAAGCCCCCGAGCAAATGTGTAGCGCCTACCAAGATATAATAAACAACCCGCATCATCATGCGTATGTTATTGAACAAAATAATGAGCTGCTTGCCCTTGTTGAGCTTTACAGCCCAAAGCACGATAAGCTACTTGCGGCCGCCTATGAGGTACTGCCAAACGATACCGGCATGCATATTTTACTTGCCCCAAATACACAGCCAAAACGCCATTTTAGCTTTGAAATAATGCAGTGCGTATTGCACAGTATTTTTACTCATAATGCCGATGCACGCGTAGTGGTAGAGCCCGATACTGCCAATAGTAAAATTCATGCCTTAAATAAGCGTTTAGGTTTTGTGCATACCCAGCAAATTACCCTTGGTGATAAAAACGCATACCTTGGGTTTTGTAATAAAGCCGCATTTGAAACGCATGTTGATTTACATCACAAAGCGCAAACGCCAATAAACACCGACTATATAAAGTTTGACCACTGGCAATGGGCAAACAGGCACTTACAAAGTAAAGCCATTAGCGAACTGGTACACGAGCGCTTATTGGTTGCAGAGCAAACCCCACAAGGTTTTAAAGTCAATATTGAAGGGGGTTACTTTATATTCAATGGCCGCGCTATGGCGCTTAACCACATAGATATAGACGAGCCAAGCTTATGCTTTTATAACCTTAACAACGAGCAAGTAGCGCTTGATGTACTGCACTTTTTTAGTGTGCAAGGCCCTGCACTGGGTTTAACTGGCGAGCGTTTAGCCACCTACCTCGAAGAGCTTAACGCCACCCTTGCCAGTGCCTGTTATAAACGCGAAAACAACACGCTTAGCGCAGCCGAACTTGCGAAATTAAGGCTGCAACAAATAGAAGCTGCAATGAGCGAAGGCCACCCTGCGTTTGTGGCTAATAATGGTCGAATTGGCTTTAGCAAAAACGACTTTTTACGCTATGCGCCAGAAGTGGGTAAACCGTTTAAAGTGCTGTGGTTAGCGGCGCACAAAACAGTATGTGATTTTGCTCACAGTGAATACTTTAGTTACTACTCAAGCCATATTAGTGGCGAGCTTGATTTAACCACCCGTGATGCGTTTAACAAAGCGCTAAAAGCGCAAAACCTAAACCCTGACGACTACCTATTTATGCCGGCCCACCCTTGGCAGTACCAACATAAATTAAGTGTGGTATTTGCCAATAACCGCTTAGTGTATTTAGGTGAAGGCGACGATTTATATCAAGCGCAGCAATCTATTCGTACGTTATATAACTGCTCGCACCCGCATAAACCGTATTTAAAAGTGGCGCTGTCTATTTTAAATATGGGCTTTATGCGTGGGCTTTCGCGCGCTTATATGGCGGTAACCCCGGCCATAAATGATTGGGTATTTAATAAAGTAAACCACGCCCCAACACTTAGCGCGTGCAATTTTACTGCACTTAGAGAGTACGCCACGTTAGGGTATGTGCATCACACCTTTGAGCAAAGCGCACTCGGTGATACGCCGTACCGTAAAATGTTTGCGTGTTTATGGCGCGAAAACCCAAACCATAATTTACAAAATAATGAGCAGCTCACCACCATGGCCGCATTGCTGCACCTAGATAACAACGGTAAAAGTATGGCAGGTGCATTAATAGATAAAAGCGGTTTAAGCGCACATGCTTGGCTGCAAAGCTATTTTAACGCCTATCTTATCCCGTTAGTGCATTGTTTTTATGCCCATAAATTAGTGTTTATGCCCCACGGCGAAAACCTCATTTTAAAACTTAAAAATTCAGTACCCGTAGGCGCTTACATGAAAGACATAGGCGAAGAAGTCGCGCTGCTTAATAGCACTGAGTCTTTGCCTGAGGAAGTGTCGCGTATTCATATTACTATGCCAAAAGAGCTTGAGTTACTGAGCATATTTACCGATGTATTTGACTGCTTTTTTAGATACCTAGTGGCTATTTTAGTAAGAGAAGAGCGTATTACCGAGCACGATTTTTGGCACGGCGTTGCGCAAAGTGTAAACGCGTATCAACAAGCAAACCCGGCCTTAAATGAGCGCTTTAAAGAGTATGACTTTTTTAGTGATGAATTTGCACACTCTTGCTTAAACCGCTTACAGCTTGGCAATAATAAGCAAATGGTTGATTTAACCGACCCCGCAGGCAGCTTACAGTTTGCCGGAAGTTTAGATAACCCGGTATCGGCAAAGCTGTATGGCTAAGCCTCACACCCTTTCGCACTTTTTGTTTTGCCCAAATGAGCCGGTTGCTGCGGTTCATCCAAGCTTAAATTTGGTGTATGTATTGGCTTATCATTGCAAGGCGCATTACCCCCATGCGCCTACGCAATTTATTAGCCGGCATTTATATTTGCAGCTTTGTTGGCAAACTATTTATGCCTATTGTTATTGGCATACGTGCAAACACAACGCGCACAATCCAATGCAGTTACAGCTCAAAATTAGCGGCGCGTATAGCCGAGGGTTTAGCCTCACAGGCGCGCCTTTATTAAGCAAAACTGAGCAAAATAATGCACTTATTGAATTTGTAAGCAGTGTAGGTAAGTGGATAAATAACGATTATGCGCTGGGTAAAAAAGAGCAAGGCCGGTTGTTAACCGACACGCTTAACAGCGCATTTGAGCGCGCTCATAGCTTAAATTTAGCAAGTGCTGAGCACATTACACATTGCCATCAACAGCTGCATAAGTTAATCAGTAATCACTTTAATTTAAACACCTCATTTAAATTAACGCTTAAGCGCTTAACGTGCTGTCGTTATTATTTAGCAGGTTATAACAAATGCCAAACCTGCCCAAAAAAGGATATTAAAACCAATGAACACACGCCTTAAAACGATTGACCTTGCCCGAGGTGCGAGCGTTTTTATTATGATTTTAGTCCACACGTTATGGATGTACTCAAGCACAGCGCTTCAAAGTGAAAGCCTATTCGGCGCTGTTATTCATATACTTGGTAAAGGCACCGCCTCGTTTTTAGTGGCAATGGGGCTATCTATGGCACTTTCGCGTAGGCAAACACCCATGTTATTAATTAAGCGCGGCATACAGCTTTTACTACTTGCATATTTAATGAATGCGGCAAAGTTTTGGCTACCCATTGAGGTATTTAATACCATGCCTGAGGCATTTATAAATGCGTATGGTTGGCAAAGCCCATTGAGTGCTGGGCAATTACAATTTATGGTGCTCACAGGTGATATTTTACAACTTGCTGGGGTGAGCTTAGTGCTGTTTGGGGCACTTAATATTGCCCGCTGGAAAACCACATGGATTGCATTCTTTGCTATTGCAATTGCACTTGTAAGCCAGTTTGTAAGGGGGCAGCAGTTTGCGCTTTCGCCTTATATTAGCGATTTGTTTTTTGCTAATAACTACCAAGTTTATTTTCCGGTATTTCCGTGGATAAGCGCTATATTAACGGGCTACGTGCTTGGGCGTTTATACATAAGTAGCCAGCATAATGCAGCGTACTTATTTAGCGTGTGCGCAAAGTTAGGGGCTGCGTTACTAGTTATTGGTTCAGCATGGTTATTTATTGATTTTAAAGGCCAGTTTGGTAACTTTTTTCACTTAAATGGCGGTGGTATTATTTATTTAATTGGCTTAAATTTATGTGCTTTAGCTTTTATAGAGTACGCCATTGCAAATAAATTCAACGGCCCTATTACCCGCGCTCTTTTGTATGCGAGCAAACATGTAACTGCTTTGTATGTTATTCAATGGGTGCTAATTTGCTGGCTTATGGGTGTGTTTGGTTATCATACGCAGTTGCTTGTACCAACGTTGTGCCTAATGGCGCTTATGAGTTTACTCACTTTTGCAGTACACAAAATGTATTTGCAAATAAAGCTCACCCTACATGGTTTTAAGCAAAAACCTAAACGTGCAGCATAAACTGTAAAGGGGCTTTACGGGCGCAGTTACACGCGCCCTAGCCTGCCTTTATTGCTTCAATTACTGTATTCATGCGCTTTGTCATTGGCCTATTTCGGTGATGGCACACATAAATATTTTCGCTAATCGGATTAGCTAAGTGGTGCGTTTTAATAAGCGCAGGTTTATTAAATGCGCTAACGGCATACGCAGGTAAAACGGTAAAACCTAGCCCTAAACTTACCGGCTCCAGTATTAAACTTATCTGGTTAGAAAATCCCGTGCGTTTAATTTGATCAACATGTTCAAACTCACTGTAGTTTTCGCTCAGTAATAGCTGCGCGTGGTGTTTTGCATCGGGGTGGCCAATAAAGCCAAGCTCACATAAAACCTCCCACGTTGGGGTTTTAATATGTGCGGGTGTTACTAATAATAAGGCTTCTTTACCAATTTTGTGGCTGGTAACTTCGCTAAGCGTCGGAGCTTGAGTTAAAAAGCCTATGTCGGCACTGTGGTTTGCCACAGCTTGCTCTACACTTGTATTGGGGGCAAAGCGATAATCAATATTAAGCTCGGTATGCTTTGCCTGCAGCGCTAATAATTGGCTATAAAATTGTAGCCCACAACTACCAGGCGATTGTATTTTTACCAAGCCGCTGTAAGGCGAATCATCTTTTAATTGTTGTTCTAAAAATTGCCATTCCTTTAATAACAAGCTGCCTTGTTGATACAAGTTTTGCCCATGTACGGTAAGGGTAAATTGTTTGCCGTGGCGCTCTAATAGCGCGCAGTTTACTTGCTGCTCTAGCTTTTTAATGTGCTGACTTACGCCCGATTGGGTCATAAAAAGACGCTCGGCGGTTTGGGTAAAATGATTTACCTCAACCAAAGTACAAAACGTGTTTAACCATGTTGGATTTATCATTACAAAACGTACTCAAAATGATGATTAATGATAATTTTACTTAATATTGTTCAATTCGTAAACTAACTCCATCAACTAGCCACAAGATAAGTCACAAGTTAAAGAGGAAGCATTATGAGTCATACATATCCACGTAGTTTTTCGCACATTGGTATTTCGGTTCCCGACGTTGAAAAAGCAGTCGAGTTTTACACTAAGGTGATGGGCTGGTACACCATAATGGAACCCACTTTAATTACCGAAGATAAAAGCCCAATTGGCGAAATGTGCACAGAAGTATTTGGCGAAAAGTGGGAAAAATTCAAAATAGCGCACCTATCTACAGGGGATCGTATTGGTGTCGAAATTTTCGAATTTAAAAATCAAGAAAACCCAAAAGACAATTTTGAATACTGGAAAACAGGCATCTTTCATTTTTGTGTTCAAGACCCTGATGTAGAAGGTTTAGCTGAGCGTATTGTAGAAGCTGGCGGTAAAAAACGTATGCAAGCCCCTCGTTATTACTACCCGGGTGAAAAGCCGTACCGCATGATCTACATGGAAGACCCGTTTGGTAACATCCTTGAGATTTACAGCCACAGCTACGAGCTTATTTACAGCGCAGGCGCTTACTAAACGTACCTAGTTTAAAGCACTTAGCTAAAAGCAAAGGCCGCAGTATTTATTTACTGCGGCCTTTTTGTGTTAAATAGATTTGTAGATTATTAATATTGGCTAATATAGGGTGTATAAAAATCAATCTCTTCATTTGTTTGATTATAGGTACATACACTGATAGCTTACTAATTACACAAAGTTGTACTGAAGGAAAAATATGAAGCTGTCATTGGAAGATATCACCGCCGATAACTACGAAGCCATATGCGAATTGGATGTTACTAAAACGCAAGAAGAATACGTAGCGTGTAATATGTGGTCGTTAGTTGAGGCGCACTATAATAGCGGGTATAACTGTAAAGCTATTTACTTAAATGGTGTACCAGTAGGCTTTTTTATGTGGGTACAAGAAACCCCTGCAAAGGTTTCTATTTGGCGCTTTATGGTAGATCAAACTCATCAAAATAAAGGCATTGGGCGCAAAGCCCTCAATATGGCTATTGAAGAGATTAAAACAACTTCTAAGCTTGAACAAATCGAGATTTGTTACAACCCGCTAAACCCTGTTGCTAAAGACTTTTATTCAAGTTTTGGGTTTGAAGAAGTTGGCCTCGATGAGGATGACGACGATATGTTAGCGGTTATTAAAATTAGTAGTTAACTCATCATAAGTAGGTCGCTGATTTTAACGAATAATAGTTGTAAAATTAAATCTGACAGCCGTGTATGTGCAGGTCAGATAAGCGAAGCGCCACCCGACACAGTAAATTAGTAGCTCGGGCTTTTAACAACCTCATAGCTTTTGTAATACTCGAGATTGGTGATTGAATTATTAAAGGCAAAAAAATTGGCGACACCACAATCAGCTCCACTTTGTAAACTAGTTATTGTAACTTCTGCGCTACCTAAAATGATTTTTGAATTTTTTGCGTTTTCATATTTAATCATGTTGAGAGACGATAACATTTCTTCGTTATTTAACAATTGAATATATTTAGGCAACTGAATATTTCCAATTTTCCTTGACGGCAACAACCGGATTATTTCGTCAGGTGGAATCGCCGCCAGAATATAAGCATCGCCATTTTCATTTATCGTTGCGACGATTTTAGCATTGAAAGTAACCTCTCCGAAAAATTGCAGATATAACCCGTTATCAATGGGATTGAGCGAAAAGGGGCTATTCTGAGGAATAAAATATTCCCAATTCCCAAATTTTTCCGCACTAATTTCCATAGAGAAGAAAAAAATAACTAAAAATGCTGGGATCTTCATGGCTGCTAACAACTTTATCAGAGGACACTTTCCCTTTTTTAGCGCGAAAACGTCCTTATTGTATGAGTTTCTATTAATAGCAAATAGTGTAAGTTATTGCCATCTATAAATATTAAGCTTAGGAAAGGTTATTTTACTATGTGAAAAAGGGGGAGGTTTTCACTTATTCTTACTAAGTTAATGACGACTCACCTGAATGGCCGGTTATCGCTCATTGAGGACTGTCAGGGAAAATTACAACCTTCTTTTCAAAGTGTAGCTGAGATGCGATCTACTACAAATTGGTCATTAATTTTTTATACGGCAACCAATAGAGGAGGCGTTAGAGTTAATTAGTATACAGTTCCTGATTTTTTCAGGTGTTAAAAAAACCCACATCCCCGTGGGCTTTGAAATCACTAAAATAAAATAGTTGGTTTTTAAAGGTAATTTTTGGCTTTACACAATATCTATTAATAAGATGCTATTCATCTAAATTAACTTAATTAGAAAAGATATTATCTAGATCTTCGTCAATATAAACACCCGTCAGTCCATTATCTTCTACAGCAGATTTAAACTTATCAGTACAAAACAAACGAGAACCACCTGTTAACTTGCTTTTAAAAACAGGTTTATTTTTTACATCATCATTTATGAAAGCAATCTTGGTATAATCTAGAGGGTAACCATCTAAATATTCGCGTTCACATTTTGCTTCATCTTCTTGTCCAAATGTACGCAAATTAAAAATTACAATAGGCTCACCATCAGCTTTTGTTTTAATAAACTCACCTAGAGGTGCTAGTAAATCTTTTAAAGCTTCATAAGCATTCATCCTAAGAGCGATAAATCCATCCATGATACTTATATCATAGTTATCTTTTAGGTAACCAGGTAAAAAAGACAACTCATAACTCTGAGGCCAATACTCTAATAAAGAGTCATTATTCATATGTATATCAAGTAGAAACATGCAAGCATCTTGATTAGATGGCAACATTGGTTGTATTTTTTCAGAGAATGAAAGTATGTCCCACTCAACCATATCGTAAGAATTAGTAACAGGTTTTAACGAGAACAACTTCATGATTTACCATCCCAATTAGCATTTTTACGGATCATAACGCTGGCTGGCATCATATGATTTTTAATTTTTATTTTCACGCCACGTAATGCATTTACAAAATCAAGTTTATTTACTTTGGTTCTTAAACTAGTAGACACCCAAACTTCATAATTATGTCGATGCAACCTTCTATGAGAAACAGTGTCAGGCGTAGCCCAATCATCTGATTTGTTTTTTTCAAAATTTCTTAGCCATACCCCATTCGTAGGATCATTAATACCAATACCAAACGAGTGCATTCTTAAACGTGTGGCATATGTAAGACGTTGCCTATATCGGCCCTTACCACATACAATGTGATGCGCCTCATGATATGAAGTCGGTTTTGGCTCGCCAGCAGCTCGTAAAAACTTAGCAAGTTTTTCCGTTGGATGATGCTCTTCTTCTGCTAGCTCTTTAATAGAGGTACCTTCGCTTTCGTTTTCTGCACGGTAAGACTCTAAGCTTTGTTGGGCAATAAGCAAGTGCTCTAAACGCTTGCGTTCTTTTTGCAAATGGTCGTAATCTCTTTGCAGCTTTTCCTTAGATGCAGCAGATTTTCGACGCTTATCGTCATAGTGTTTTTTGGCTAGTAATTCATAATTATAAATAGCCATTTCTAAAGGGCTAGGGTTACTTGGTCGATCTGGCATTGGGTAGCGCTGCAGTTGAATCATCCTTAAATCCTTAAATTTTCCTTCTGTTAGGTCGTAAAATAGCAAATAGATTATCGAGGTGCAATTCTAAACGTTACACACCTAATAGCTGTGTTATTTATTGCTAACGATAAATAACACAGCGGTAAAATTCAGTTCATACAACACAAGATTGAGTGACAGGTCTTCTCTCCTAACTGCCTATCAATTGTACTCTACAACCCGTTATTTAATCGTTTTTGCTTATTTATTTTTTACTGTTTTTGGCTGGCTTAATAGGTTTTATAAATATATGATATTGATAATTATTTGCATTAAAAGGTTTTGAAGGTGTGTATGAAAAAGTCTATCTTAACTCTGGCGTTAGTTACGGGTTTGAGTGGTTGTAGCACAACAACTGTGCCGCCTGATAAAAGCTCATCGCTTTATTACACTGCGCTTTATAATGCACAAGCAAAGCCTGTTAGCTCTTTATTATTAGAGCCCACGCTATTAAATGCCGATGTGGTTTTAGTAGGTGAATGGCATACGCACCCGGGTGTGCATTTATTTCAGGCTGAGTTATTTGAGCAATTAAGTAGAGTCAATAAACGCACTGCCCTGTCGCTTGAGCAGTTTAGCCGCGCCGATCAGCCTATTTTAAACCAGTATGTTAAAGGTGAAATTGGCGAGCAGTACTTAATTGATAACACCCAAGCGTGGCCTAACTACAAAAGTGATTACCGTGCGTTGGTAGAGCTGGCTAAAGCGAACAATAGCGATGTAATCGCTGCCAATGCCCCTAAAAATATAGTCACCTGTATTGGCAGGCAAGGCATAAGCTACCTAAATAAACTTGATGAAACACAGCAGAGCTATATTGCAGCCGCTATTGATACGTCCCCCAGTGATTATAAACAACGCTTTATGGCATCAATGCACCACGGCTCGCCGAGTCAAAACGAGAATTATTATGCTGCGCAAGTTACCTGGGATGAAACCATGGCGGAGTCTATCGTTAACTATTTAAATAATCATAAAGATGCGCAAGTAATGCATATAGCGGGCGATTTTCATGTAAAAAATGGCGAAGGTATAGCGCGTGTTATTAAGCGTTTAGCACCAGAGTTAAATGTTGTGTGGATATCGCCGGTAACAAGTGTGCAAGCTAATCAAAGTGGGTACCAATTGCAGGTTAACCCTTTGCCACCTCGTTATGTGCAAAAAGCGCATCAACAAGCGGCTTTTAAAGCGTTAGGCAAGCGAAGTGAGCGAGGCGAGCAAACAGCTTGCTTATAAAATAACGACATAGTTGATGAATTTCTTAACCAGGGCTCAGGTTAACTATGTCGTCATGTATTTAGTTTAGTTATTTCGGGCTTGGTTGGTTAGCTCAACCAGCGCTTTACGTACCTCTAACGGGCTGTTGCACTGGGTTTTAAAATTAATAAAGTAATTACGCTTTTGGCTTTGTATATAAAAACCAGTGGGTAATAGGCCGCTCATTATTGGGGTGTTATCGGCTACGCCGTAGTGCTGCATTAATATGAGCGACATAGCATCTTGGTGATCTTCATTCATATGGTTAATCATGCTTTGCTGTTGGCTTTCATCCCAGTTTTTTGCCTCGCCCTGCCACTCGATTTGTTCAAGCCAAAATATTTTGCCAAAGCCGCCAATGTAACGCACTCGCACTACTTCTAATTGCCATAACTGAAAGTCGTGCGCATTGCGATAGCTAGCGGCTTCGGGGTATAGGGCAATATAGTTATCAAGTAAAGTGTGTGCTTGCTCACTTGTCACAATAGAGCCATCGCCTACGAGTGTTACGCGGCCGTGCTCGTTTTGATCGCCGTAGTCGGCGGCATCATATACAGTTAGGCTCATACGAGAGTCGTGCTTTAGATTTTTAGTGTGCTGGGCTATATCGCTAATAAAAAAGTAAACACGGCCTTGTTCGTCGCACATATAGGGGGTTACTGAGCCAAACGGGTAACCGTGTAAATTATTAGAAATGGTCGACATGACACCGGCATTGGTTTTGTAAACCAAGGTGCGTGCATCGTTTAAAGCTTGCTCTCTCATAAAAACTCCTGACGTTGAGAAAAAACCATGGGTGCATCGTTATAAGGATGAGGGTTTACGTGCAGTTTCATGGCATACATTTGTTGTAAGTTTTGTTCAGTTAATACGGTGTTTATAGGCCCACTTTGCAGCACTTTTTTGTTGTGCAGTAAAATAGCATCGGTTGCATAAAGGCTGGCCAAATTTAGATCGTGTATTGCAATAATGGCGCTGTTACCCTGCTCTACAAACGCTTTAACGCAGCTGAGCAAAGCATGTTGATGGCGCATATCAAGTGCAGATGTAGGCTCGTCGAGCAGCATTAGTTTTGGCTCGGCCGATTGTGTAAAAGCGTTTAGCTGCGCTAAAGTACGCGCCATATGTACGCGTTGTTGCTCCCCGCCCGAAAGCGCACTTACGCGGCGATTTAAATACTGGTTTAAATCCATAATAGCGGCGTATTTATGTACTTTTTCGCTTTGCATTTTTAATGACTCTACATACGGGTAACGGCCCATTGCAATAAGCTCAAATACAGTAAAATCAAACCCTACGTGGTTAGCTTGCATCATTACTGCGCGCTGTGTGGCTAGGCTTTTTTTAGCGTGAGCAGCCAGCGGCTTAGCATTAAAAAGTACATTGCCTGTAAAGGCATGCATACCAGCTAAGGTATGCAGCAAGGTAGATTTACCTGCGCCATTTTCACCAAGTAGTGCTACAAGTTGCCCTTGTTTGGCGCTGCCATTAATAGCGTTTAAAACGCTGTGATTATCAAAGCCAACGCTTAGATTGTTAAACGTGATCATGACCAACCTCGCTTATTTTTCACTATTAAATAAATAAACAATGGCGCACCCAATAATGCAGTAATAATGCCAATGGGTAGCTCTGATGGCATGATCACAATGCGTGCTAGCCAGTCAGAAAGTAGCAATACCACTACGCCAATTAGCATACAAAGCGGCAGCATATTACGTAAATGCGGCCCCACCATTAAGCGGGCAATATGCGGGACTACCAATCCAACAAACCCTATTAAGCCGGTAAGTGCCACAACCGCCCCTACTCCTAGTGCAACAAGTATAATTACATATAGTTTGAGCTTGTTGGTGTCTACCCCTAGGTACTGAGCTTGTGACTCGCCAATAAGGAGTAAGTTCATGGGCTCTTTTAACCGCCACAGGCCAATTAGGCTGATAAACAGTAACGGCGCAGCTTGAATAATCGTGCTCCAGCTTGCTCCGCCTAATGAGCCCATGGTCCAGTAATTTATTAATCGTAATGCACTGTCATCGGCAAAAAAGCTCAGTAGCCCAATAACCGCAAAGGCTAATGCGTTAATAGCAACCCCCACCAATATAAGTGTGGTGATATTAATTTGCCCTTGCTGCTTGGCAATAAAATATACCAGCGAGGTAACACCAAGCGCCCCTAAAAACGACGCATAAGGTAAATACAACTGCGCGTTAAAATTAAACTGCGCGCTAAGTGCTATAAACGCCACAGCAACCATAGCCGCACCTGCACTAATGCCAATAATAGATGGGTCGGCCAATGGGTTGCGGCACAGCGCTTGCGTTGACGCGCCTGTTTGGGCAAGCACCAACCCTACAAGCACTGCAAGGACAAAGCGTGGCAAACGTATTTGCATTACGACATTTATTTGCAGCGCATCAAACTGATTAAATCGCTCGGGCGCAAGCCAAGCAATGGCTAAACGCCAATCCCACCCTGCTGGCCCGTACCCCATGCTAAGTAGCGCCAAAGCAAAAATACACACAGAGGCTAATAGCATCCATTTATGGGTTTGGCTAAGTGTTACAGGGTTAAAACGGTTCAATGTTAGGGTGTTCATAAGCGGGTTTTATACTCGTTAAGCTCATTAATTGCTGTGGCTATACGCGGCGACATGCCAAGCGAAAGTAGGCTATCCATTACAAGTAAGTTACAGGTTTGCGCCGCTTTTAATAAGTGTAGTGTAGGTTGCTCACAAAAAGCCTGCTTACCGCCAAGGCTTTGTACAACGTGGGCTGGGGCTACTAAAAAGTCGGGCTGATTTATAGCCAGTACTTCACTATTTATTGCTTTAAAGCCTGAATGCGTAGCGCCTATATTAGTAATGCCTGCATAGCTAAATAATAAATTAGGGACGGTTTCTTGCCCTGCGGCAACAAGCCCGCGCTCATTAGCTGAGAGTAAAAATAGCGCGCTGTGTGTTTGCGCTTTTGCTTTTTCAGGTAACGATTTTGTAATGTGCGTAATAAGTGTTTGTGCTTTTTGCTTAGCGTTTAAATCGTCACCTAAGCGTTTTATTAGCTCAAGTAGCTCGTTAACTGAGGTCGGCTTTTTATAATGAATTAGCTTAACTCCTGTTGCCTCAATTTGCTTAAGTGCTTGGCTTCGCCCTGCGCCTTCAAGCGCTAACAAGCTGGTTGGACGCATTGAAAGTACGCCTTCTGCAGCTAAATCGCGATAATAGCCCACTTGCGGTAATTGCGTGGCTTGGTGCGGGTACATGCTCGATTGATCAACAGCTACAAGGGTATTTTGTTTGCCTAGCGCATAAATTATTTCAGTAAGGGTGCCGCCAGCGCTAATAACGCGCTCTTGTGCAAGTGCAGATTGGGCCATTAAAGCAAACAATATAAATAGGTATTTCATTACACACTCCGGTTTTATTTTTTGGCTATTATAACTAGTTAAATCTAAATGAAAATGATTATCATAATTAATTGATCTTGTTTTGACTTAGTTGTAACATCTTCGCCATAAATAATAACTATTATCATTTGGAGTTAAAATGAATCCCTCTGCGTTTAGAGTTACTGCTATAGCAACCTTACTACTCGGCTCGGGCACTGCCATTGCCGAAAACATAATTGACGATCATATTGTTGTAAGTGGCTCGCGCTTTGAGCAAAAACTTAAAGATGTAACAGGCTCAGTCACTGTTATTACCGAGCAAGACATAGAGCGTCAGCTAGCTGTAGATTTACAAACCATGTTTAAGTACGACCCAAGCATTGCAACGACAGGCAGTGGCGCAGGCGCGCAAACACTTACAGTACGTGGTGTTGGTGGTAACCGGGTTGTATTTATAAAAGATGGCCGACGCACCAACGATGGTTATGCAGGTGGAGGGGGCTATTTAGTTGGCCGTAATTATTTTGACGTAGCAGGTGTAAAACAAGTAGAAGTAGCCAAAGGTGCTGCATCGTCATTATATGGCTCTGATGCACTTGGTGGCATTGTGGTTATAACCACTAAAGATCCTAGTGATTATTTAAAAAATAACAGCAGCTTTGTAAAAATGGCGCTTGGGTATCAAGGTCAAAGTAATCAAGTTGCCGCCGATATTACTGCGGCAAAAGACTTAGGCGACTTTGCAGTAAGCGCCGTGTATAGCCACCGTGATAGCGAAGAAGTACAAAACTATGACGAAAACTTACCCGGTTATGATGCTAAGTCGGATGCTTTATTAGTTAAATTTGAGCAACAGCTTGATGAAAAACGCACACTTAAATACACCCTTGATTACTTTAATCAAACAACTGAGCAAGTAATAACCCCCGCTGTTCAAGAAACCGAAGAAGATGACTCGAGTTGGTCACTGGCGCTCGATTACCATTCAGAAGTAGCAACCGCCGCGTTTGATAAATGGTATGGGCAAGTGTCTTACAGTAGTTACGAGCAACAAAGCGATCAAATTAGTGGCGCAAGCACCTACACCGATTATAACGACTATCGTTTTGAGCAAAATATTTTAGGTTTAAAAGCGGTATTTAATAAAGGGTTTAACGCAGAGAGTGCCGATCATGAAGTGGTATACGGGATTGATATAGACTTATACGACACCACCCGCCCACGTTTTAAAAACCGTATTTTAGCCGATGGCACTGTTGATTTTACAGACCAAAAACAAAAAGCATTCCCGGGAGCTGATACCTCTTTAATTGGCGCTTATGTACAAGACAGTATTTCGTCTAATAACAGCGCGTGGTCGGTTATTGCAGGTATGCGATATGATTACTACACCCTAGAGGCTAAAAATGATGAGCTATACGCCGATGCGCAGCTTGGTGATATTACCGAATCTGCTTTTTCGCCTAAGCTAGGTGCTATATACCAAGTGGATGATAACTTGTCGTTGTACGGGCAATACGTACGAGGCTTTAAAATACCACCACACGACCAAGCCTATCAAAGCCACGGCGTTGAACCGTTTTATCAAATATTACCAAACGCCGATTTAGACCCTGAAAGCAGTGATTCTTTTGAGCTTGGGCTAAGATACGCCAGCAGCGATATTAGCGTAAATTTAAGTGCTTTTTATGCAGCATACGATGACTTTATAGAAACCGCCGTAGTGGGTGTTGAGCCAACGTACATTCCTGGCGTAAACAAAACGCTGTATCAGTACCAAAATATTAGCGAAACACAAATAAGCGGTGTGGAAGCCGGAATTGCCATGTATGTAGCTGAAAATATACTACTAGAGGCAAACGTGGCTTACGTTGATGGTGAAAATAAAGAAACCGATCAGCCACTTACCAGCATTAGCCCGTTAAATGGCTCAGTATTGTTAAGTACAGAACAGGGTAATATTAACTGGACCGCCGCGTTGCGTTTGGCTAAATCGCAATCGGATGTAGTACTTGATACAAACGGTAATAAAACTACGCAAGGACATGGCTACGGCGTTGTTGATTTATACGCAAACTACGAATGGCAAGCGTGGCAGCTAAATGTAGGTGTACTTAACTTGCTCGATAAAGAATATGTACCTTTTGAGTTGATTGCAGGTCAATCACAAGCTGCTGATTTTAGCCAATACACCCAACCTGGGCGTAACTTTTCAGCCAAAATAAGCTATGAGTTTTAATTAGCTCCTAGAAAATTAAATAGCAACAAACGCTGCATGAAGCTGCAGCGTTTGTTGAGTTTATTTTTAAGATGACACCAACCTAATTTTTTATTTATTGATTCCTAGATTCTAATTGGAAGTGCACCACCTAATTCATTATGGCTAAAGTACAAAATTAACGGTGGGTGTCATCTCAAAATTTCATCTTAAAATTTACTAAAAACAAAGCAACACTTTATAAAACCAGCGATTTAAAGCCAAAATCACTGGTTTTATAAATTAATTAACTGCAAAGTCTTTTGTTTCTAAATAGCTTGGTACGGTTTTAAAACATGCCTCTAGTTTGCTTTTAAGCGCAGTGCTTATCGAAGCATCACACTTCAATTTTCCGTTATATTTACTCATAGTAAGCGGTACTAAGCTTAACGAGTCATAGCTTGGCTTGCTTTGTATTTTATGAATTACTAAACCTTGCTGCTCTGTTAGCTTTATTAATGCAAACACATTTTTTTGTGCTTGATTAGTCGTTATTTTTTCAACATATAGCGGGTTTTTAAAGGTTAGCTTTGTAGTAAAAAGTGCGTTGCCACCGCGTTCAAAATGGTCGTTAAATACAGTTACATTTAAGGTGGGTGTCTTTTTATTTATTAATAAATTTAGGTCAAATTTGGTTGGTAAAATAGTGATCTGTTCTTGCTCGTCTGCTGCTTTATTTAAAATATTTTTGATTGTTTTTAAATGGGTGTCATCCGTGGTTACTTCATACACTATTTGGTAGTTGTGTGGAGGGGCGTATAAAGGCATGTGGCTGGCAAGTACTTTATCGCCGGCTAAAATAAGCGCCATACCATGGAAGCCATTATAGCTGTGGGTTTTGTGTGAATTGTGTTGAGGTGTATTTGCGTGCGCTGCACTCGATAATAAAATAAAAAATAGCAGTATGTGTTTCATGTTATTGCAGGCCCTGCCATTTTACTCAAAAGTGGCGTTAAAAAGCTGCTTACACCTCTTAGCAACCTGCCTTGCTCTGTGCGTATTAATAATGTATTTGAAGGTGAAGCCATAAGCCAAGTTGCATCAGGTTCGGCGCATATTGCGCTAGTTACTCGCGAGGCATTAAGCAACAGCTCACATACTAATTTAGTGGCGGTTGACGTATTTAATACTGAGTTTAGTGTAGCTGCGTCTCCTTCACATCAGCTAGTACAAAAAGGCTCTTTAACACTCAATAAAAACCAATTACTACAGCTGTCTTTTGCATGCCCGTTGTTTTCACCACTGTGCGGCCTTGAACAAGGTATTGGCTCCGACGGCTGGCAAGATGAAATAGCCCCGCGCAATATTGTATTTAGATGTAGCGATTACAGCACATTAATAGAGGTGGTACAAAGTGGCTTGGCGTTGGCATATTTACCAAATTTCGTGATTGATGATTTAGGTCTTAAAAAATTAACTGTAAAGGGGGTTAACAGTCGCTACAGCGAAGACATAGTAATGATTTACAAACCATCAAAAGCTGATGGCTGGCTTAATAAACTCATGCACTCTTTGTAGATAATTTATCAATTTAAGTTCAATGCAAAGTATTACTTAGCTAAGCAGTGGTTAGCTAATATCAGCAACAATGCACTGATTACGGCCATGTTCTTTTGCATGGTAAAGTGCTTTGTCAGCACACTTGTAAACTTGGTCTATGTCGTTACTGTGCTCAGGCCAAGTTGCAATCCCAATAGAAATTGTTATAAAGCCGATAGTTTCCATATTTGTAGACTCAACAGTTTCACGTAGTCGCTCTGCTATTTTTAGCGCACTTTGGCTGTTTTCATTAGGCAAGACAAGTACAAATTCTTCACCACCTATACGTGCTACGATATCGTCTTTTCGAGATAATTTTTTGATAATATCAGTAAGCGATTTAAGAGCTTCATCTCCTTTATCATGGCCAAAGGTATCATTAACTCGCTTAAAGAAATCGATGTCTATTTCTAAAATAGCAAATGGAGTTTGCTTAAACATCAATTGGTTTAATAAACCGTTTAAACTCCTACGGTTATGAGTATCAGTTAGGGGATCTGTTTGCGCATCATGACGAAGCTGACCTATCTGCATTTGCAAAGTATTAACTCCATTGAGCATTGCAATTTTTAGTCTTTGGCTTTCAAAGTACCAAGATTTAACACTTTTTAGCTCTTCAATACTTGTTGGATCGTCAAGTGTATTTGCTTTGTCTGCTAGTTGTTTTAAAGGCCTGGAAATAAAGTGAGCAAAAAAACCGATTAAAAGAAACGTAATAACAGCCATCGGTAATGTACGTTTTATTACTTCAGTTATGAGTAAATCAAGTGACGAAAGCGTTGCTCTTACAGGGCGCTGAGCGACAATTACCCATTTTGCTTTAGGCACGGAGGAAAAGCCTGCTAGCATTTCTATCTCTTGGCTATTTTTAACAATAGAAGTACCGCTTTGGCCTGTAATCATATTATTAGTGATTGAATTATTTGTGACGACTGTCCCTATTAGTGCCTGATCTGGGTGATAGAGAATTCGCCTACTGGCATCGACCACATAAATATATGTTCCACCCTCATAATAATGCTGCTCTAACAAGCTATTTAAAATATTACGCTCCTTTAGATAAAGGGAGCCACCAATATAACCAAGGTAATCTCCACTTTGATCAAACAAAGGATGAGAAATAAAAACAATAAAGTTCCCAGCAGCCGACATATAAGGCGCGCTGATTAATGGTCTTTTTTTTTGTAGCGCTTGTACAGCGCCAGGTGAGTGGATTGATTCACCAATAAGTTGCGGAAATTTAGGAGAAGTTGCGACAACAACACTATGCTTATTAATTACAACCGAGTTAAAGCTATTCGTTTGTAAGTGTAAGCGGGTCGCTTCTTGGTTTAATAAATCTTCATCATCAACTCTTTGCTCTATTTTTTTAGCTGAATAGGCCAGTTGTTGCATTGCGGATTCTAAAAAATTATCTGTTGCTGATGCCAGTTTATTGGCATAAGCATAGTTACTTTTTAGCGTGTAAGCCGTTAACTGCTCCTTTTGTACTTGGTAGGTAGAATAAAAGCTACTTACTAAAGTACTAATAGAAGCCGTAATAGCTAAAAGCAAAATCAGAAATCGAAGATTTAAAGCCGTTAATAATTTTTTTCGCAAACGTATGCCATCCTAAGTACAGGTATTCAGTACCCGAACCTATAATTGTATATAAAGCCCGCAATTATACCCTCTTGAAAATTTATTATCTAATATTAACAAAGCCATAAAAAATATAACTAAATATAACTTTTCGCTAATAGCAAAATTATAAATTTTCTTTAACTTTTACAATACGTTATTGGTTCCTCTGCAAAAAATCATTCTTTTGCAGTTACCTCAAAAAGTAGTTAAGCTGCTTACACTTATCTACTTTTTAGCTTTGGAGTGTGTTTTGCTAAATAAGTGTATTGTATCGTCTATCGTTTTTTTATCTGGGTGCTTAATGCCATTACAATCCTCGCTTGCTAAACCCGTGCTTTCTCTTGAACAACAACTTGGGCAAAAGCTAATACTCGACTTTCGTTACTTCTGCCAGCAAGGAGTAAGTAATAAATGCCGAACTCCAATGACCGAGTTACCTAATGAACTCGCTACCGCTATTGCAAAATACGATATTGGTGGGGTAATTTTATTTTCTGAAAACACTCAATCGATAGAGCAAACAATTACGCTTAATAGCCAATTGCAGTCGGCAGCAAGTAAGTCTAGTAGTAAGCTGCCGCTATTTATATCAATAGATCAAGAAGGCGGACGTGTAGCGCGTTTACCACGCGATGTTGCCACCTCATTTACCGGCAATATGTCGATTGGCGCAACCTACAAAAAACACGGTATAAGCTTTGCTACAAAAACAGCAACAGTAATAGCTAAAGAGCTAAATTCGCTGGGTATAAATGTAAACTACGCGCCCACGGTTGATGTAAACATGAATCCCGACAACCCAGTTATTAACGTACGATCGTTCGGTGAAAACCCAGCATTAGTGAGTAAATTGGGCGCCGCACAGGTTGCAGGATTTGAAAGCAATGGCGTGATTACCTCGTTAAAGCACTTTCCGGGTCACGGCGATACAAACGTAGATAGCCATACAGGCTTGCCTAAAGTAAACCATGCAAAAGAAGTTATTTACGAGCAAGACCTAGCACCGTTTAAACACATTATCGCCAAGCAAAACCCAGGTATGATAATGACGGCGCATATTCAATATCCCGCGCTCGATAGCACAACGTTTATAAGTGTTAATGGCAAAACGATGATAAAACCGGCAACAATGTCGCGCGCAATCATTACTGACATTTTACGTGGCGAGCTTAATTACCAAGGAGTTGTAGTAACTGATGCGCTTGATATGGCTGGTATTAGTAACTTCTTCACGCCAACTCAAGCGGTAATAAATACATTTGCCGCTGGAGCTGACATTGCCCTAATGCCTATTGAAATTAGAACACCAGATGATTTAAATAAACTCGATGATCTTATTAAAGATCTTGTTGCAGCGGTTAAATCAAACCAACTTGATGAGCAAGAAATAGCACAATCGGCACAGCGTATAATTACACTTAAAAATAAATTTAGATTAAGCACTAATTTTGACCCTATTACCGCGCTCATAAATGCAAAGCAAACAATTGGCAGTGCAGCACATCGCGAAATAGAAGCGCAGCTTGCTGTAGAGGCAATAACGCAGGTTAAAAATAATAACAGTACTTTGCCGCTTAATTTAAAAGCAGGAAGTAATATTCATATTATTATGCCCGACACGCGTAAATGTATGGCAATGCAGCAAGCAATTGAAGCTATCAGCCAGCAGAAAATTAACTATAGCTGTAGTAGTTTACAAGGGTTTAATCCAGCACATGCAAAAGCACAAATACAGGCTGCTGATGTAGTTATCGCCGGTAATGCAACGCCTAATCAAAGTGCGGTCGAAATTGGCGGTATGGATGATTTAATAGATGATTCAAATTTTGCACTTAATAATGCAGAGCAGCCAAAAGCACTTGAGTCATTATTAAAAGTGGCAAAGCAGAGTAATAAAAGCACTGTATTTATAAGCCTAAGAGCACCTTATGACATTGCTAAATTTGGCGATTATGCAAATGCCGTACTTGCATCGTATGCATATAATATTGATATAGATAAAAACGATATTGTGTCTGGTCCTGCTTTTACCGCACTTGCAAAAGTGTTACTAGGAGAAGCACCGGCTAACGGCGTATTACCTGTCACAATAAAACCGCAAAAGGTGCACTAATATGAAGCTCAATTGTGACTTAGGCGAAAGCTTTGGCGCGTGGAAAATGGGGCTAGACGATGACGTTATGCCACATATTGATATGGCTAACATTGCGTGTGGGTTTCATGCAGGTGACGCCGACGTAATGGCAAACACTCTTGTACTTGCCAAACAACATAACGTACAAATTGGTGCTCACCCAAGCTACCCAGACAAGCAGGGCTTTGGTAGACGCTCAATGGTACTTAGCGAAAAAGAGCTTACAAATTGCCTGCACTATCAAATAGCCGCTATTGAGGGGATGGCAAAAGTACAAGGTTTAACACTTAGCTATGTAAAACCCCACGGCGCACTTTATAACGACATGATGGCAAATGATCAAATATTACAAACCGTTATAAATGCAATCGCCAGCTACCCAATAGATTTAAAGCTAATGATTTTAGCGACTAAAAATGCCAATAAGCACATTCAAATAGCTAAAGATTCAGGAGTTGATCTAATACTTGAGGCATTTGCCGATAGGCAGTACACCGACGACGGGCATTTAGTGTCACGAACACTTGAGGGTAGCGTTCACAACAAAGCTGCATTACTAAAACAAGTAACTCAGCTTTTATCCGATGGCAGCGTGACAACACAAACTGGAAAAAAACTAACGCTCAACGCCCATAGCTTATGCGTACATGGCGACAATGCTGATGGCATAGCGCTTATAAAAGACATAAAAGCCCTGTGTAACTCAGCTAACTAAACACTTTTATACAACCACAAATAGAAGCTGTAAACCCCCTTTACAGCTTTAACTCATAGATTTAAATAAGAGCTTCATCGCATCCTACTGTTAATTTAATAATCCCTAACATATAACTACTTAGCAAATTAAAAAAAGTAACAACAGGGATAAAAATGAAAAAGCTTTTAACACTTAGCCTCATTTTGGGCTGTAGCAATTTAGCCTACGCTGAAACAAATACACTACAACTGCAAGACGTGTTTAATTTAGAATATGCTAATCAAATAGATATAACCGAAGACGGTAAAACTGTTTATTTTGTGCGTAACCGAATGGATATAAAAACAGATCGCAAAGTTGGTAATATTTGGTCTGTTGATTACAAAACCAAACAAATGCAGCCGCTAACCTCTGGCGTACATATGGATTATTCGCCAGTACTCTCTCCTGATGGTCAACGCCTTGCGTTTATATCAACCCGCGATGGCAGCAGCCAAATATATATTAAATGGCTTAAAACAGGTGCTATGGCAAAAATTAGTAACTTAACGAGTAGTCCACGTTCGATTACATGGAGCCCTGATTCTAACCAATTAATATTTAGCATGTTTGTTCCAAGCGCTAATTCAGCGCCAGTGAGCTTACCAGGTAAACCAAAAGGCGCAACCTGGGCAGAGCCCGCCAAATTTATTGATGATGTGTATTACCGTTCAGATGGTGGCGGTTACACACAAAAAGGTTTTAGCCAATTATTTTCCATAGATGCTAACGGAGGTAATGCTAAACAACTCACTGATGATGAATTTGATAACGCGGGCGATGTAAGCTTTAGTAAAGACGGTAAATCACTTTATTTTTCTGCGAACAGGCACACAAACAACCAGCTAAAACCCACAAATAGTGAAATTTATAAACTCGATTTGGCCTCGCAAAATATAACTGAAATTACTGATCGAAATGGTCCTGATGAACAACCTAAAGTATCGCCCGATGGTCGTTACTTAGCGTACACAGGTTATGACGATAAACGCACTAATTACGAAAATGCTCAACTTTATATTCGTGATTTAAAAACAGGTAACACAACTAGCTTAACGCCAAATTTTGATAGAAGCGTAGGTCAAATAAAATGGAGTGCCAATTCAAAAGGTGTGTACTTTAGTTACGCCGATAAAGGTCAAACCGCCCTCGCCTATCAACCACGCAGTGGCAAGCGTAAAATAATAACAACCCAAATTGGCAGCGTTGCCTTTGGACGCCCTTATTCTGGTGGCGACTTTGATGTAAGCGAAGATGGCGAAGTAGCCTTTACCCTTGCCGATACTCAGCGCCCTGCTGATATAGCAACAATTAAACGCGGTAAAGCGCAGCGTTTAACTACCCTTAATGCAGATGCACTGGGCGACAAAGCTTTGGCTAAAGTGGAAGAAATTTGGATTAAATCAAGTCACGATGAGCTACCAATCCAAGGTTGGGTTGCTTACCCACCAGAATTTGATAGCAGTAAAAAATATCCGCTAATACTAGAAATACACGGCGGCCCTGTCGCTAATTATGGCCCACATTTTAGCGCTGAAATTCAACTTTTTGCAGCCAAAGGCAATGTCGTTTTATACATGAACCCACGTGGTAGTGATTCATACGGTAAAGAGTTTGCACAAACTATTCATCACAATTACCCAAGTAACGATTTTGACGACTTAATGACAGGTGTTGATGCGCTAATAGCGAAAGGCTTTATTGACGAGTCTAAATTGTTTGTAACCGGTGGCTCTGGTGGCGGTGTATTAACTGCATGGATTGTGGGTCATACAGATCGCTTTGCTGCGGCTGTAGTTGCCAAACCGGTTATTAATTGGATCAGTTTTGTACTAACTGCCGATTTTTACCCGTTTTTTGCTGATTATTGGTTCCCAGGTAAACCATGGGATCACATTGAGCATTACATGAAACGCTCGCCTATTAGCTATGTTGGAAACGTCAAAACTCCTACTATGTTGCTCACTGGGGAATCTGACTACCGAACACCAATTTCAGAAACTGAACAGTTTTATCAAGCATTAAAACTACAAGGCGTTGATACTGCAATGGTGCGAATTCCTGATGCATCGCATGGTATTACAGCTCGCCCATCAAACTTAATGACCAAAGTTGCTTATATTCAATGGTGGTTTGATAAACACACTAAATAACCTAAAATTAGTATAATATTTATAGCTCAAATAAAAGCCACTTTAAATAAGTGGCTTTTGTATTTATCGCCGTAGTATTCAAACTGTAAACCCCCTTTACACTTCTGTGACAGTTAAATATCGGACTTAGCTAAAACTTCAGTTAGTAAAATTTCGGTTTATAGCATTTTTTGCAACTTGAGTTGGTAAAAAATCGGTTTGAGTCACTGTTTATAGCCTATCAGTTAGTAAAATTTTGTTTTATCGTACGGAGAAGTTAGTAAAAAATCGGTTTATAAATTCGCTAAGTTTGTCTATTAAAGCAAAAATCAGTCACTTACCTGCCTTTTAAAGTTGTTGTAAACGCTTTTTACAGCAAAATCACCCCAAATATGCCCTTTTATGAAAGGTTAGTTAAACTCTGATCTGTAAATTCACTCAGGTAGTTAAATAGTGATCCAACATGATTTGGTTAACCTGAACTCTGGATAATAAATCTATCTCGAGCAGCTATTTTCAGCCCTAACTGCGTTGAATTTACTTGCAATAGGCTAGCTATTGACGCGTAAATTCGCCTTGTTTTGACTGAAAATCTCTGGCTAGAAAAAAAATTCAAATATCACCATGATTCAATACGTTAGTAAATCTCTTAACCAGAGCTCAGGTTAGTTAAAATCTGATCTAAATAAAAATTAAAACAATAAAAAAGGGCCTATTGGCCCTTGAGTAACACTATCTAGTTAGGAATTAAAACTGGTTCATGGTGTTGTCTTCACCACCGGCTTTTAGCGCGTTATCACCAGAGAAGTATTCTTTGTGTGTATCGCCCATGTTAGACCCTGCTAGGTCTTGGTGCTTAACAGAAGCTTGCTCGCGGCGAATTTCTTGGCGTTGTACATCACGCACGTAAGCCAGCATACCCATATCGCCAAAGTAACCTTCTGATAAAATATCAGTGCTTAGCGCAGCTGTATGGTACGTAGGCAGAGTAATTAAGTGATGGAAAATACCTGCTTCACGTGCGCCATCGCGCTGGAAGTTTTGCACTAGTAAATCGGCTGCTTGTGCAAGCTCTGTTGCATCCATTTCTGGTGCCATAAGGCCTTTATTATCGCCAAGGCTTGGGTAAGCACTAAGGTCACGGCCAGCTTCTTCCCACTCTTGATACACTTGCTCACGAAACTTAAGGGTCCAGTTAAACGAAGGCGAGTTGTTGTATACCAGTTTTGCATTTGGCACCTGTTCTTTTACACGATTCACCAGTTCTGCAATTTGTTTAACATGTGGTTTTTCTGTTTCAATCCACAGTAAATCAGCGCCCGACTGCAAGCTAGTAATACAATCTAATACTACGCGGTCTTTTTCAGTGCCTTCGCGGAACTGGTATAAACCGTTATCTAGGCGAGTTGGTTTACATAACTGGCCATTAATTTTCATTGCCGTATCGCCTTCATTTAAATCATCAACACCGTTAATTGGCGTAGTTTCTAAAAATGCATTGTATTGGCTTGCTAAATCACCTGGTGTTTGCGACACAGGTACTTTTTGAGTAAGGCTGGCGCCTAATGAATCTGTACGCGCCACAATAATGCCGTTATCAATACCTAGCTCTAAAAAGGCGTAACGTACTGCGTTAATTTTTGCTAAAAAGTCTTCGTGTGGAACGGTCACTTTACCCGCTTGGTGACCACATTGTTTGGCGTCAGATACTTGGTTTTCTATTTGAATGGCACATGCACCGGCTTCAATCATTTTTTTAGCCAGTAAGTAAGTTGCTTCTTCGTTACCAAAACCGGCATCAATATCAGCAATAATTGGCACCACATGGGTTTCAAAGTTGTCTATTTTATCAATAACAGCTTGAACATCGCCGCCGTTCGCTTTTGCTTCATCTAGGTCGTTAAACAAGTGATCTAGTTCACGTGCATCAGCTTGCTTTAAAAACGTGTAAATTTCTTCAATTAGCGCAGGTACCGATGTTTTTTCATGCATGCTTTGATCTGGCAGCGGACCAAATGCAGAGCGAAGCGCTGCAACCATCCAGCCACTTAAGTATACATAGCTGCGTTTAGTTGTTTTTTGATGGCGCTTAATAGCCATCATCATTTGTTGGGCAGTAAAGCCATGCCAACAGCCTAAAGATTGCGTGTACTGGCTTGTGTCGGCGTCATATGCAGCCATATCTTCACGCATTACGTCTGCTGTGTATTGCGCAATTTCAATCCCTGTGCGAAAACGGTTTTGTAAACGCATGCGACTTGCGTATTCAGGGTTAATAGCTTTCCATGCGCTGCCTTGTGTTTGGCAAAGAGTAGAAAGTGTGTCTGTTTCGCGTTGATATGTTGTCATAATAAAATCCTTCGAACGAGTGTGTAAATTATTTTAATGTTGTGAGAGTGGCTAGGAGTGTGTTCCGTAGCGCTTAATTCAACATTAGGCTCCTTTTCTAGATTTAGTAAATTTATAGTTGTTATTGTGGCTATACATTTTGTGAATGGCTAAAAAGCACTCAACATTGCCTTTTTGAGTTATTGTTGCCTTACGCACAAACACACAACAACATCGCGACCGTTTAAAGGAAGGCAACTATGTCCCACACTCTCACACATTCAGGACTCAGCGTAGACACACAACTCGCTGATTTCGTTAAAAATCAATTACTCCCTGGCACTCACTTAAGTGAGTCACAATTTTGGCAAAGTTTTGCACATATCGTTCAAACACTTACCCCTATTAATAAGGCACTGCTTGAAAAGCGAGAGCTGCTTCAACAGCAAATAGACGACTACCATCTTGCTAATAAAACCTGGGATAGCGCTAAATACCAAGCCTTTTTGCAAGATATTGGCTATTTAGTTAAAGAGCCTGCCAACTTTGAAATTGAAACCCAAAATGTAGAGCCCGAAGTGGCCCTTACAGCAGGCCCTCAGTTGGTTGTGCCTGTAAGTAATGCACGCTTTGCTCTTAATGCCGCTAACGCTCGCTGGGGCTCGTTATACGACGCCTTATATGGTACTGATGTGTTAAGCGAAGATGACGGGGCTGAAAAAGGTAATACCTACAACCCTGTTCGTGGTTTTAAGGTAATGGCCTACGCTCGCCAGTTTTTAGATAAAGCATTGCCGCTGACCAATGGCTCCCATATAGAAAGCACGAATTACTCAGTAGTAGATGGCGCACTTTTAATTACCTTGCGTGACAGCTCTCAAACCACATTAGCTAACCCATCTCAGCTTATTGGTTATCAAGGAGAAGCACAAAACCCTACTGTAGTGTTATTAAAAAACAATGACCTACATATAGAACTACATATCGATCACCACCACATTATTGGCCAAGCAGATAAAGCAGGCTTAAAAGATGTAGTGCTAGAGGCCGCGCTTACCACCATTATGGATTGTGAAGATTCAGTAGCTGCGGTAGATGCAGAAGACAAAGTACAAGTTTATAAAAATTGGCTTGGGTTGATGCAAGGTAACTTAGTTGAATCGTTTAAAAAAGGCGATAAAACTGTTGAGCGTACCCTACAAAGTGATAAAACATACACCGCACTTGATGGCGGCACCGTTACTTTAAAAGGCCGTAGCATGATGTTTGTTAGAAACGTTGGCCATTTAATGACGAACCCTGCTATTACCGATGTGTTTAATCAACCGGTATTTGAAGGCATTATGGATGCGATGTTTACAGCCACTGCTGCCCTGCACGACTTAAATAAAAAAACAGGTATCAAAAACTCAAGCGCGCAAAGTATTAATATAGTAAAACCAAAAATGCATGGCCCAGAAGAGGTGGCATTTACTAACACTTTATTTAGCTTAGTAGAGGAAGCGCTAAGCTTACCTAAAAACACCCTTAAAATGGGGATTATGGATGAAGAACGCCGCACTTCTGTAAACCTAAAAGCGTGTATTTACGCAGCTAAAGAGCGTGTTGTATTTATTAATACTGGATTTTTAGATAGAACAGGCGATGAAATTCATACCTCTATGCAAGCAGGCGTTGTACTTCCAAAAGCACAGATTAAGCAGCAAGCATGGATACAAGCTTATGAGGATCGCAATGTCGATATTGGCCTTGCTTGTGGCTTAAGTCATAAAGCACAAATAGGTAAAGGCATGTGGCCAATGCCAGATAAAATGGCATTAATGATGGAGCAAAAACAAGCTCACCCTAAATCAGGCGCTAATACAGCATGGGTGCCCTCCCCTACAGCCGCTACCCTGCATGCAATGCATTATCACGATATAAACGTATTTACTGAGCAGCAAAGTATTGCCAAACGTACTATTGCTAGCCTTAATGACCTGCTTACACCGCCGCTAATGGCAGACCCTAAAACGCTTTCAAAAGAAGATATTCAAAGTGAGCTTGAAAACAACGCACAAGGTATTTTAGGTTACGTTGTACGTTGGATTGATCAAGGCGTAGGCTGCTCTAAAGTACCTGACATTAACCATATTGGTCTAATGGAAGACAGAGCCACACTGCGTATTTCAAGCCAGCATATGGCTAATTGGTTGCTAAATGGCGTGTGCTCACAAGCGCAAATAAAATCAACAATGGCTAAAATGGCCAAAGTGGTTGATGGACAAAACGAGCATGACACTGCGTATACACCCATGGCAACAAGCGAAGAAACCCTTAATAACAGCATTGCCTATCAAGCCGCTACTGCATTAGTTTTAGAGGGCGTAACGCAACCTAGTGGTTACACTGAACCACTACTACATAGCTACCGTATAAAATATAAAGCACAAAAGTCGAATACGCTTTAACTGCTTAATCAAAGTTAAAATTAAGTACTAAACCAGCTTTTAAGCTGGTTTTTTATCGCCTAAAATTAGAATAACAGCACTTTTAAGGCATTTTAAAAATATATATTCAAATAAGCATAATACACATGAATATCTAACATTTATTCAAACGTAAAAAAGCGTGTTTTGCATACACAAAACACGCTTTTTAAAGCTTTAGCTAATTAAATCTAATTTTTTACAATGGCATTGTGATAAATATTTTGTACATCGTCACAATCTTCAAGCATATTTATAAACTTATCAAAGTTAGCAATAACTTCTTCGTCTTCAATTTCAATATTAACTTGAGGAATAAACGTAATTTCGTCTACTTCAAAGTTAATGCCTTCAAATGCGTCTTCAAGGGCTGTTTTAGCTTTAAAGTATTCTGTTGGCGGTGCAAATACCGATATTTTACCGTCCTCGGCTTCAACATCGCTAACATCAACATCAGCCATCATTAATGCTTCTAATACTATTTCGTCGTCATCACCCGCAAAGCCAAGTACCGCATAATGATCAAACATATGTGCTACACAGCCAGGAGTACCAATTTTTGAGTCTGTTTTAGTAAACGGTAAGCGTACATCTTTAATTGTACGGTTCGGATTGTCAGTTAAACAATCAACTATAACCATGCAATTACCAGGACCATAGCCTTCGTAACGGGCAACAGAGTAATCTTCCCCTGCGCCACCGGCTGCTTTTTCAATTGCTTTTTCAATAACGTGTGCGGGTACTTGGTCTTTTTTAGCTTTTTCGATTAGACGGCGTAGTGTTTGATTTACTTCGGGATCGGGATCGCCACTTTTTGCTGCAACGTAAATCTCTTTGCCGTACTTTGAGTTTACTTTTGTTTTTGCATTGGCTGTTTTGATCATAGAACTTTGACGAACTACAAATGCTCTGCCCATTTTGTGCCCCTAATGAATACGTTACGTTTTGCGGTATTTTACCAATTCAAAACGTATTGGGCTAGGAACAAACGTTATTTTGTAATTTAAATAACGTAGCACTTATTCTTAAATAAATTTAATAGCATGCTATTTAACATAACTCTATTTTTTCAGAATAACTCTCAACTAATGTCACTAATTCAACAAAGTCATGTAAAACGTAATCTGCCTGATCGGCATAAGCAGGCGTTGACTCTGGAGCGTATAAACACGCGCGCATATTTGCATTGTGCGCAGCTTGAATATCGTAAAGGTAATCGCCTACATAAAGTAAATTTCTGGCGTTAATGTTCCAAAGTGTAGCAATGGCATTTAAAGCGCTGGGATCTGGCTTTGCTGGGGCATCGCTTCGCGTTAAAACTGTGCTGATAGGGAGTGGATTATTTTGTAATTTAATTGCCGCTGCTTTATCAAAATTGCGAGTAACAATCGCCATCGGAATATTTTTAGACTTTAAAGCATGAATAGCTTCACTCACACCAGGTAATATACTGGCATGTTGTGCATCTATTAATTCGTGTTGGTGAACTATATTCATTGCCTCTTCACGCATATACGGTGAGGGCAACTGAGCAATGTAATCAAGTAAGTCTTGCTCGCAAGGGCAACCTATTTGGGCCTTTATTAATGCAAAATCTAATTCTGATGAAACCAATGTTCCATCTAAATCAAAAATCACTCCAAAAATAGCCTCAACCTGAGTAGTCATATCATTCCCTGAATTTAGTTATTACTAAATAAAATTTAAACATAAAATTCTCTACTGCTTATGCCCTAGGCCGGTAAATACAAAGCGATAAATGAAACTAACTATATTTAAATATTAATACGCACCATTATCAATCTATTGATAACAAAGTAATTTAAGTGCTTGATATATCATGCGCAAAAAAAGGTAAATATACAAATTGAACTCACAAATTTTACGTAAATTTACAAATAACAGATCAAACATGAACGCAGTTTAAACGTATGAAGAAAACGCGCACATAAACAACTGCTGTGCGCGTCGGTTGGGGAAGTTTTAAATATTAATTTTGCTCAAAGCGGGCTTCGAGCCAAGTATCATCTTGAGCAAAGTTTAAAGTTTTAATCTTACCTTTGCCCTCAACGTTTACCATATTTACCTGAGATGGCCATAAATCACGAAGTGCGCCATTACTCATTTTAATTCCTTCAATATTTTCAGGAATTGGTGCTTCTTGGTAAACCCAAAAAAACTTACCATCTACTTGTGCCCCTACAAAGCTAAGTGGTAAAGGTTCGCCACTTAACGTTTGTAGAGCAACATGCGATTCAACATACTTAGCAAAACGTTGTTGGTCGGCTTTATTACTAATAATATCGATTTTGCCTTTAAACAATGTTCCTACGGCGTGTTCGGTATCATGTAAATAAAAGCGATGCATTAATTCAACATTATGCGTTCGTTTATTAAAAAGCACGGTTGTAACTGACGACTTTAGTTGATGCGCCATACTTGGCGCAGCAACTAAAAGGCAAACAATAATAAGCAAAAAGCGCATTATTGCTGCTCCTCACCGTCATCCTTTTCGTCTTTCTTCTCATCAGTTTTAAGCTCAGTTTTAATATCTTGCATGATATCGCGACTTACTTTAGCTTTACTCTTTTCCTTTTTAAACACTTCAATACGTGAAGGAATAATACGACGAGGGTAGTTATTGTTTTCAACATCTACGTCAGCTGTTTCCCAGCCTGGGTCAACAGTAACTGATACAAGCGGTTTGTTTTTATCGGTAACAATCAGCTTCTGAACGTTTTTATAATTACGACGCCAAATTTCAGCAGGAATATAGCGCTCTTCTTTAGTGCCATCTTCATATGTTAGCTCTAATAGAATAGGCATTACCAAACCGCCAAGGTTTGAAAATTCCATAACGTAATAGTTTTTATCTTCTTCTAAAGCACGCTCAAGCGTTTTACGCTCCCACGGCTCTAAGCCTTTTAAAAACTTATTGTACGAGTTACGTTCTTTATTGGTTACAGTAAAACGGTCGTTTTCGTCATAAAAATCGGTAACATCAGAGTTTTTCTCAACCCATGTTTTTTTACCTTGTGCGCGGTTACGCTCAACAAATAATGAAGTAGGTTTGTCTGCTTCAATATCACGTAAACGGCTGTAATCAATATCAGGGTTTTTAGTGTCTAAACGTAGTTGATATACTTTATCTAAAGAGATATCTACATGGTCTGTGGTGTAAAACCAGCCACGCCAAAACCAGTCTAAATCAACACCAGAGGCTTCTTCCATTGTACGGAAAAAATCAGCTGGAGTAGGGCGCTTGTATTTCCAGCGCTGAGCATACTCTTTAAATGCAAAGTCGAATAAGTCACGACCTAAAATTACTTCACGTAAAATATTAAGGGCTGCTGCAGGTTTAGTATAAGCATTAGGACCTAAGCGTAATACACTGTCTGACTGAGTCATAACAGGTACTTGGTTTTCAGACTTCATGTAGCTCACTATATCGCGAGGCTCAACACCCCAAGGAATAGTAGGATCCCATTCACGACCAGCAACGCCATCTAAAAAGCTATTTAAGCCTTCATCCATCCACGTCCATTGGCGCTCATCTGAGTTAACAATCATTGGAAAGTAAATATGACCCACTTCATGAATAACTACGCCAAGTAAAAAGCGCTTTTCAGCTTGAGAATAAGTACGTGTACCATCATCTTGTAACTTAGTACGCGGGCCGTTAAAGGTAATCATTGGGTATTCCATACCGCCAACAGGGCCATTTACCGATTGCGCAGTTGGGTATGGGTAGTCAAAAGAATACTTAGAGTACACTTCCATTGTGTGTACTACCGCTTCAGTTGAGTACTTCTCCCATAAGTCACCACCTTCTTTAGGGAAGAACGACATTGCCATAACTAAAGGCTGAACGTCACCACCTTGCTGATAACCCTTTGCATCCCACATAAACTTACGAGACGACGCCCAGGCAAAGTCACGTACGTTTTGCGCTTTAAAGTGCCACGTTTTAGTTTTGTCGGTGCCTTCTTTTTCGTTTTCTAGCGCTTCTTCTGCGTTAACAATAAACACAGGACGCTTAGATGTTTCGGCTTGCTTTAAACGTTTACGCTGAGTACTTGTAAGTACTTTGCTCGCGTTATCAAGTTTACCTGTTGCCGATACAATGTGATCTGCCGGAACAGTAATCTCAACATCGTAATCACCAAACTCAAGCGTAAACTCACCAGAGCCTAAAAACGGCTTATTTGTCCATGCTTCGTAATCGGTATAAGCCGCTAAACGAGGAAACCACTGAGCAATTAAGAATATGTCGTTGCCGTCTTCTTCAAAGTGCTCGTAACCAGAACGTGCACCCACTGCATCTTCTTCAACAATGTTGAAGGCAAAGTTCATGCTAAATTCTACTTCTTTACCTGGTTTTAATGGCTCGTTTAAATCGATGCGCATTAAGGTATCAACTACAGTTACGCGTAGCTCTTTACCATCGTCATCTTTTACGCCACTGATTGTATAACCCAGTTCGTTGTCGCTCATAAATTGCTGACGACGTAATTCACCTAAACTTAATTTAGCGGGCTTTTGAGCTGGTAGGCTTTCTAAAGTGCTTTTAAACGTTTTAGTTGTTTCGGCAATTGAATCGCTTTTAAAAATATTTTGATCTAACTGTAACCATAAATATTTAAGCGTATGTGGTGAGTTATTTTTATATTCAATGCTTTGGCTACCGGTAATGCGGTGCTTTTTTTCATCTAGCTTCACATCAATATCGTAATTTACACGTTGCTGCCAGTATTTTTCACCTGGTTCGCCAGCGGCACTACGATATACATTGGGTGTAGGAAGTGCTTCGTCTAATTGACGAAATTTATCAACAAAAGAACCTTTTGTTTGCTCAACCGAAGACGCCATAGCTGCACTCGATATTGCGAATGGCAATACAAAAGCACTTAGCGTAAGACCTATTTTTTTCATTGTTAGTCCTAATATAATTTTGTGAGCGTACTTTGACAAATATACCAGTTAGCTTCAATAAATTAGCGACCAAGTACCGTATTTCTAGGGTGATGTTCACTTAATTTTTTAGATTGAAAAATACAATTATTTTGTAACAAAATACGAATAGATAAAAACTGTAAAGGGGGTTTACAAAATTGGGTTTTAATAATGGTTTTGATCAGTTAAATACAAAGTCCCAGAACTTAAAAAAATATCATTCACTTTATATATATTGCTAAAAAAGTATTGCTTTGGCATTACTAGGTAGACCATTAATCCTACGTATAAGTATTGCTAATTCGCAACAAGTAAAATGGCTTAAAAGCCCTTTCTACTGAACAAAAACACAGTGAAACGAGTAAATAATTGGCTCAAATATTGCCGAACTTCATTAATATTCGCTATTTATACGATAAATGACAAATAGTGTAATTTTAGGTTGATCTTTAGTGCTGTTTATATTTAAAATCGCCAACCTTTTTATTTGAGGCAAATAAATTCGTCACATTTATCCTCAAATTAATATCGATTACTAGCAAGAAATGCGGTGGGCTTATGGATTTTTACATCCTAAAAAAACAACAAGAACTAATTGCGATTCCAGCAAGTGAGAATAACTGTAAGCAGTATCTCGATTCGGGTTATTTTTATATCGATAAAGTAGCAGCGTGCAACGAAACTAATGCACTAAAGGCGCTACACGCAAAACAAACTAAAACGTTAAAAATTCCATTATTAATGGCACTTTTAGCATTACCGGTTGTTTTTTCAGCTTGGTACAGTTTAACCTAAGGTAATGCACGGCTTAGGCTTGCATCTTTAACTGCCTTGGGTATATTGGCGCTCTTACGGTTTTATTAAGAGCGCGACATGAAAGTCCTCCACACCTCAGATTGGCACCTTGGCCAACAATTTTACGAACACGATCGCCGTGTTGAACATCAAGCTTTTTTTACATGGTTATTAGCCACTCTTGTTGAACAACAAATAGACTTACTTTTAGTTGCGGGCGATATTTATCATACAGCGACTCCAAGTGCTAGCGCCGAAAATCAGCTTTATCAATTTATTAAAGACGCCAAAAAAGCATGCCCACTATTACACGTAGTGATTATTGCGGGTAACCACGACTCTGCAAATCGTATTTTGGCAGCTCAGCCATTACTTGCACAGTTTGATACTCACGTAGTAGGGCGCTTTGATGTCGCAACACCCGATGAAACTGTTATTACCATAAATACCAATGGTAAACGCGCTGTAATCGTCGCTATGCCATTTTTACGCGCAAGTGATGTAAGTTTACTTAGCCAAACCGAAAACGGTCCTAGTTATGCTCAAGGCGTTTCAAAAGCTTACGAGCTTGCACTAAAGCAAGCTCTTAATGAGAATGAGCAAAACTCACCATTAATAGTTATGGGGCATTTACACGCAAAAGGCGGGGACATTTCAAGTGATTCTGAGCGTAACTTAGTAATAGGTGGTGAAGAGTCTATTTCAGCCAATGTATTTGGTAAACAAGCCAACTACGTCGCTCTTGGGCACTTACACAAAGCGCAACAAGTCGCTAAAAGTGATGTTATTCGATACAGCGGCACACCTATCCCTATGTCGTTTTCAGAGCGTAACTATACGCACCAAGTAAATGTTGTTGAGTTTATTATTGATGAAAAACAACATATTAGTACAACTGTAAACCCCCTTTACATTCCGCGCTCTGCCGATGTAATTATTTTACCAAAAGGGGAATGCGTGCCATTAAATGAACTATGCGAGCAAATTAAAGCACTCGACACATCACAAAATACAGTAGCGCCTTATTTACGTGTAAAGCTTAAATCAAGCGATACCGACACCACCTTCAGAGAACAAATAGAACAAGCGCTTGAAGGTAAGCATATTAAATTTTGTGGTATTGAACGCGTACGCGAGCAATCAGCGCAAAATGACGACAACACCGTATTTGAAGATTTAAGCGAGGTTGAAATGCTCAACCCGCTTAACTTATTAGAACAAGCGTTCGCAAACGATAAAGATATGACAGGGCAAAGCGTACCCGATGAGCTAAAAGCACTTTTAAGTGACGTGATAAACGAGCTTACGGAGCAAGAACAACTATGAAAATAACCGCAGTTCGTATTCATAATTTAGCATCAATAGTTGATGCTGAAATAGACTTTACTCAAGCCCCATTAAAAGATGCAGGCTTATTTGCGATAACAGGCGATACCGGTGCTGGTAAAAGTACCTTTTTAGATGCCATTTGTTTAGCTCTTTATACAAAAACGGCGAGGCTGCGCGGTGATAAAGGTAACTTAATTGAGTTTAATGGCGACAGCATTAAGCTTAATGATGCGCGAAACTTGCTACGCAGAGGCACATGGGAAGGTTACGCCGAGGTCGACTTTTTAGGGCAAGATAAACAGCTTTATCGTGCACGTTATACAATTTCACGCACTCATAAAAAAGTAACAGGCAAACTTAAAGTAGCAGAGCACACATTAGTAACCCTGCCAGACGAAACCCTTATAGCTGACAAAAGCCACACAATAAAAGAAGTCGAGAGTAAAATAGGGCTTAACTTTGAGCAGTTCTCACGCGCCGTACTTTTAGCACAACATGAGTTTGCTGCATTTTTAAAAGCCACTGGCGATGAGCGAGCGCAGCTTTTAGAGTGTTTAACAGGCACCGATAAATTTAGCCGTATTGGCGTGCGTATTTTTGAGCGCCATAAAGAGCAAGTAGCAAAGCTTGAAGCGCTTAAAGCTGGCCTTGAAAGCTATACTTTGCTAACGAGCGATGAACTTGAGCTACAACAAACCAAGTTAACCGATTTAAAAGCGCAAACCGAACACACTAAAAAAGAGCTATCTAAAACCGAAAAAGCACTTAACTGGTATCAGCAAGCTACAGTGCTTGAGCAAAATTTACTGCAAGCACAGCAAACCCAGCAACAAGCAAGCTCAGAGCTCGAAAGTATCGTTGAGCAAAGCGAGCAGGCAAAACAAGCTAAACAAGCGCTTGAAATAAAAGATAACCGCAGCCGTTTTGCTCAATTAACCGATCAAAATACGGCGTTGGATCAGCAAATAACATCACTTAAAAGTGTTGATCATTTAGCGGTAATTAACGAGCGTAATACCGCGCTAGCTAAGCATACCGAGCTACTTCATAACGCCAATGAGCAAAAACAAAATGCAGCGCCTATTATAGCTAAAGCGAGAGAGCTCGATAGTAACATTGCCTTGCAAACTCAAGCTGTAAAAGGTACTGAGTCGCAAATAACCAAAGAGCAATCTCAGTTTGATGAGCTTAATTTGCAGCTTAAACAAAGTAATAACGAGCTGGAAATTGTTAAAGCCGACTCAACTAAAAGCCAGCAATGGCTTAATGAGCATGCACAGCTGCATGTTTTAGCAAAAGACTGGAGCTACTATCAGCAAAGCTTTAATACCTACTTAAATGCACAGCAGCAATTAAACGCAAATGCTGCGCAAAGCCAAACTCTTAATACCGAGCTTGCGGGTCAGAGTGAGCTTTTAAATACACAAAATAATAAAGTGCAGCAGTGCGAGGCGGCACTTAGTAGTGAGCAATCAACTTTACAGGCATTAAATACTCAGCTTAATGAATTTAATGCAGAGCACTGCGACGCGCAGTTAAAAAGTATTGATTACTTAAAAGAGCAGCGAGAGCGCTATAAGCAATTTAACGCAGAACTAAAACAAAGCACTCAACGCCAGAAAGTACTTAATCAGCAGTTAAATGAAAGTCAGCAAGCCCATGCTTTACTTAACCAAAATTTAATAACCAGTGAGCAAGCGCTTAAAGGCAACGAGTACGCACTTAACCAAGCGCGCTTAAGAGCCAGCGAAAACGTAGAGCATTTACGCACTGAGCTTCGCCCTAATGAGCCTTGCTTAGTATGCGGCGCCACCGAGCACCCGTACGCGGTAAACCAAAATCAGCAATTAAATAACTTAATTACTGATTTTGAAAATGCTTTTAATACCGCTAAAAAGCAATTTGAGCATGCACAAAGCGAGCTGCATAAGCATCAAACTCAACATGCCGTATTAACTGCTGAACACGGACAACTTGAGCAAATAATACAAACAGCAAAAGCTAAACAGCTCGACATTAAAAATACCATGCAAGGCGCACGCACAGAGCTTAACGACTTAACGCCTGATCAGCTTGAAGTAACTTATAAGCAGTTAACGGAGCAAAAAGCGCAATACTTTGAGCAGCAAAAGCGCCAGCGTACACTACAAACCAAAGTAAATGAGCTACAAGCAGCACTTAAAGCAGAGCAGCAAGTACAGCAGCAACTGAGTAATAAACACCTTGAGCTTACACACCAGCAAAACCAGTTAACGAGTAAACATAGCGAGCTAAGTGCGCAAATTAACGAGCTGGGTACAACGCTCAATAATCAATTTGAAAACAGTGATTTTTGGCAGCAATTACAAGCCAACACGCTTGAACTTAACGAGCTGCACGAGCAGGTTACGCAGTATCAGCAAACTCAAACGCAACTTGAGCAAAGCCAAAAGCGCCAAGACACAGTTAGTGAGCAAATAAAGCAGCTTACCCCGCTTGTTAGTAAAAGCGAGCAATCGTTAAAAGCACTTAATGAAGAGCTTGTAAAAGCTAAAGCGCTATTAGATGCTGTACAAAGTGAGCGCTTAGCTTTATTTAATAATGAGCAAATAAGCGCAGACGACTACCAAGCAAAACTCATAAGTGAGCAAGAGCAAAAGCAATCGCAGGTTCAAGCGAGTCAAAAAGCCTATGACGACGCTATAAAACAACGAGATGAGCACGCTATAACGCTTAAAAATGTAGAGCAACGCTTACTTGAAAATAGCCAAGAACTAGCAACACTTGAAGCACGTTACAACCAGTGGTTTACTGACTTTAAAGCGCAATACAGCGATGTAACGCACGAACAGGTCAAAATTTTACTAACGCTAAGTAGCGAGACTATAAAAGCGCATTTAACTCAGCATGAGCAGTTAACTCAAGCGTTAACAGATGCAAATGCCGCATTAAAACAGCAGCAACTTACCCTTGAAAAACACAACAGTAGCGATAAACCAACACAAAGTGCAGAGGCTTTAAGTACGCAATTAAGCAGCTTAAACGAGCAACAAACGCAGCTGCAAAATTCATTACTAGCAACTAATACCGCTATTGAGCAACACAACCAAAACGCAAAGGCGCTTGAAGGCAAACAAGCCGAGTTAACTACGCTTAAAACACAGGTAGAACAATGGCACTTGCTTAATAAAGTATTGGGCGATGCAACGGGTAAAACCATGCGTAACTTAGCACAAACACAAACGTTAAAAATATTACTGCACTATGCCAACAGCCATTTAAAAACACTCAACAAACGCTACGAATTAACCGCCATAGCGCAAACACTCGACATTGCTATTATCGACCGCGACATGGCCGACGAGCAACGCTCTGTTAATACGCTCTCGGGCGGTGAGTCATTTTTAGTATCGCTTGCGCTTGCACTTGGTTTAGCATCGCTTTCGTCTAACAAAGTACAAATCAATTCTTTGTTTATTGACGAAGGGTTTGGTACGTTAGACAGCGAAACCTTAAGCATTGCAATGGACGCTTTGGATTCTTTGCAAGCACAAGGCAGAAAAGTAGGCGTTATATCGCACGTAACACAAATGAGCGAGCGCGTAGCCACTCAAGTGCATGTAGCCAAAAAGCCAGGTGGATATTCCACAGTTGAAGTTTTATAAGCAACATTACTGAAAACAAGGAGATACAATGCCAACGTTTACAGACGAGCAAGCAACACAATACGATAGCCGTATAACCCGTTTAGTGCCTGGTTATGAATTATTACATCAGCTCACTAATACGCAGCTACAAGCAACACTAAGCGACAACGCACATATTTTGGTAGTTGGGGCTGGTACAGGCAAAGAAGTACTTGCACTGGCTGCACTAAACCCAACATGGCAATTTACCGTGCAAGATACATCAGCCGATATGCTTGCTATCGCACAGCAGCAATTTGATGAGCAAGGCATAACAAGCCGCGTAGATGTACATAATGGCCCCGTTGATAAGTTATCGGTTAAAGCCGATGCCGTTTTATGTTTATTAGTAATGCATTTTTTACAAGATAACGGCGATAAAAAAGAGTTATTAAAAGCAATTAAAGGAAGGCTTAAAAAAGACGCAAACCTTTATATTGCGGATTTAATGCGCCCCGAAACTTCATTTGAGCGCGAAGCCCAGCTTACAACGTGCGCGCAATTGGGTTTAACCGAAACCGGTAAAACACAAACAGGGCATGACTTAGAAAATGAGTTTTACCCGCTTGATAGAATGCGCTTTAGCGAACTGCTAAATGAGTGCAAATTTGGCATTCCGAAGCTGTATTTTAAAGCCTTAGGTTTTAGTGGGTATGTAGTTTAATTTATCTAGAAGAATGTGGCTTACACCACTGAACCGTGTGCTTATGGCGCGGTATTGTTTTACATTCTTTATTAGAATTTGCGCCTGACTCGCTAACATATTGCGAGCTTGGCGTTACATTGGCACAACCTGCAGCCAATAATATAGCAAATATTGGAATTAATTTTTTCATTTTACCACCGTTTTGAATATGTTTTTAAAGCGCTTTGCAGTTACTGTTAATGCAAAGCGCTTATTAATCTGCAAGCAAAGCTCACCTATCTGTTTGAAAGACTAAGCCAATTAAGCGTCTACAAAAATAACTTCGCCATTAATAAAACCATCAACCGAACGCTCAAACGCTTTACCTACAAGTTTGCCTGGTACTGGCTGAAAACCTGGCATCATTTCGCCATAAACGCCCCATGCTTCTTCAAGTACGGTAGGGTTTACCACATTAATACGTGTGCCTCGTGGCATTTCTAGTGATACGCATTTTGCAAACGTATCTATTGCGCCGCTGGTTGTTGCATCAGCAATTGCAAAAGGAATCGGCTTAACGTTTAAAATACCGCTAATTAGCGTAAATGAGCCGCCATCGGCAATGTACTTTTGACCAATGCGTACAAGGTTAATTTGCCCCATCATTTTGCTCATAATAGTACTCATCCACTGGGCTTCGCTCATATCTGCAAACGTTTCGTATTCACATAAACCTACGGTATTAACTACCGCATCAAAATGACCTACTTTTTCATACAGCTCAGTAATTGACTGTTCACTAGTAATATCAACAATATGATCTACATCGCCCGAGCGACCCGCCGTAATTACTTTGTGCTTAGTTAAGCCAGTTAATGCCGCTTGACCCATTTTCCTAGTGCGCCTATTAAAATTACTGTTTTCATTGTTTGCTCCAATCATTTGTTCACTTTAGTGTGTAGGAGCATAGTATGGGAGTACTTCAACAATGAAAAACAACCCTTTTATGTAAGTGATACCAAAATAATTGGTAATGTGGTACGTTCATTATGCTTAAACAACAAGGGCATTTGCATGAGTAAGTTAGACAGGCTAGATATAAAACAGCTACGTATTTTCCAAGCGCTGATTCGCGAAAAAAACGCATCAAAAGCGGCGAGTAAATTGGGCTTAACCCAGCAAGCAGTGAGTGAGCAACTTAAAAAGTTGCGTGATGTGTTTAACGACCAGTTGTTTTTAAGAAAAACTACCGGTTTTGTACCAACGCCTTATGCAGAGGAATTGTCGGTAGACATAGACAAGCTATTAAACGACTTTCAGGCACTATTAGCCCCTAAAATATTTGACCCAAAAACGGTTAGTGGTGCGTTTGTAATAGCCGCTACCGACTACGCACAACAAGTTGTTTTGCCTGCACTTGTAAAAGAGCTAAGAGAACAAGCGCCTAATTTAAAGCTAATAATAAGAGACTTTGAACTCGATAGTCTGCACGATTTAATGGAAAGCGGTAAAGTCGATTTAGCGATAGCTTTCCCTGACTATATTCCAAGTACTTACCCCATTATTAAACTGTTTGAAGAACAACACATTTGCGTTACTTCACCTAACTCATCAATAGCAGGGACACAACCAACGCTTGCGCAAATAGCCAGCTACCCAAGCATTATTGCCTCGCCTTCGCGTCCAAATTTTAAAGGCTCTATTGACGATTGGTTTAAAAGCTTTGATTTAACACGCAATGTTGTTGTATCGGCACCGTGTTTTTCTATTGTACCGATGTATCTAGAAACTACAGACTCCATTGCATTTTTACCCTCACGCGCAGTAAGCTCAGAGCTGGTAAAAATTGATTTGCAACAGTTACCAGCCCCGTTTGATGTAATAGCCGCGTGGCATCCGCGTTACAGTAAAAATCCGCTGCATAAATGGGTGGTATCAAAGCTGGTTGTTGAGTGAAAAAATATGTGTTTAATTTCACTACACACGCTTACAACTTCTGACAGATACAAACAAAGCTCTCACATATTTTTTATGCTCTGATGCTTATTATTTCCCTATTAAATGATTAAAAGGGAAATCAACATGAAAAAGTATCTTATAGCGGTATTGCTACTCTCAGGTTGCGCGTCACAAGGGGTTGACCGTAACAACCAAAACAAAATAGTTAAGCGTTACTATGCATCGGTAGAATCTATGCAATACGTAACACTTTCATCAGAAGTAGGCACAGGCATAGCAGCAGGCGCTGGGTTTGGCTTTGTAGACAGCTTAGATGGTAACACTGAAGAAATAGTAGGCGGAGCCATAATTGGCGGCTTAATAGGAGGATTATTTACCGCATTATTTGAAGGCGGTAATGACGCCTATCAATATGAATTATACGCTGCCAACGAAGGTGAATTTACTGTAATTCAAAAGCAAAAACTCGATAAAAATACGCAATGTGTAGCCGTAACTGCAGGCGATAAAGTAAAACTTGAACCTGTTGATAAGCAATACTGCGAAAACAGCTCAAATGTGCACAAAAAAACTGATATTGCTCTATAGCAGTATCAGTTTTTATAGGTCGGTTAAGCGAAGCGCCACCCGACGCGATAATACCCACATCACTCAAATCATTACTGTGCCAGCAAACCCTAACCAATCTCTCCAAGTGCTTTCATCGCGGCTTGTGCTTTGTCTGTTTGTACAAAAATATGGTCATGATAAAACGCAGCTACCACGTTAGCGCTAATGCCATGCTCAGTCAGCTTTGCCGATACCGCAGCAGTTAGCCCTACAGCCTCTAAACTTGAATGTACGTTAAGGGTAATTAAATTGTATTTGCCCTCGTAAGTAATACCTGCTTTATCGGCAGTTTCAGCTTTTAAAATAAGGGTTAGCCCTTCTTCTTCAACATACGTGGCAAGTGGTTCTAAATGAACATAGTCAGCCAATTTACCTGCTAAACAGCAAAATATGTACTCACCATGTTTAAGCGCAGGCTGCATTGATCTTAATAATTCGTTTAACTCTAAAATTCCGGCCATGGTCGTTCCTTACAATGTGTTATTTAGTGGCTTTTAGCTGCGCGACTAGCTCGCTTAATCTCGCAATTTTTATATTACTTAACTGTCTGTAATCAAAATACGGGCAAACAATAATGTTGTTAGTTGTGTCTATTGCAAACTCGTCGTTGAGCCAATCAAATTGGGCATGTAACTTACCTTGTTGTAATAAGTTTTTAGCGTGCGTACGACCGGCAATTATGTGTAGCTGGTTTTTATTGCTGGCTTTGCTAATATCAGGCGCGCTAAATAGCAGAGCAGTTTTACTATTTTTTTGAAGTAAAAACTCATCGCGATATTGTTGCCAAGTAGTGGCTTGTTTGGCAAATGAATAATGCTCACTTGGCAGGGCAAATAGCACTTTTGCGTACACGTTAAACACTTTGCGCCAACCATTACCACAGTGCTGGTTTATGGTATTTATTTGCTCTTTAATTACCGGCTCTATACTTTGTAGGGTTTCAAAGTAGGGCATAGGCGGTGCTTTTGCGACATACACGGCTACATTAAAATTATACTCACCTAAACCAACAACTTGCTCTGTCACTTACTTTGCCTTATTTTGCGCTAAAATGCGGTCGAGGTTATTTGCAAAGTTTTGGCGATCGGTTTGGCTAAGTGGCGGTGGCCCACCACTCATTTCTACGCCGCTTGAGCGCATGGTATCCATAAAGTCGCGCACGTTAAGTATTGAGCGGATATTCTCGGTGGTATAAAGCTCGCCACGTGGGTTGAGTGCTTGCCCGCCGTTATCAATTACTTCACTTGCTAGCGGAATATCGCCCGTAATAACTAAATCGCCTTTTTCAACGCGTTTTACTATTTCGTCGTCGGCTACATCAAACCCTGACGATACTTGAACGCGACTTATGTATTTTGACGGCGGGATACGCATTGCGTGATTAGCCACTAAAATAGTCTCGATTTTCATACGCTCTGCAGCTCTAAAAAGTATTTCTTTTATAACAACAGGACACGCGTCTGCATCTACCCAAATTTTCATGCTATGGTCATTTTTATTACTTTAGAATTAATATGATCCTATAGCAAATTTTTTTAATCGGCTAGCAAACTTTATACTCATCTATATTTAGATAATACGTACTATTTATGTAATTTAAAAAGGAGCTTACATGAAGGCTATTAAATACGGTTTACTTATTACGGGGTTGTTTTTTCTTAGTGCCTGCACCAGCCCTCCTGAGGGAATAACACCTGTTAAAAACTTTGATATACAAAAATATAAAGGCAAGTGGTTTGAAATAGCGCGTCTTAATCACTCATTCGAAGAAGGTATGGAGCAAGTTACCGCGACTTATTCAATTAACGACGACGGCACAGTAAAGGTCCTTAACAAAGGGTATTTAACGGATGATAAAAAATGGGATAACGCCGAAGGCTTAGCCAAGTTTGTTGAGGGCACTGACACCGGGCATTTTAAAGTCTCGTTTTTTGGTCCATTTTATGGCGCTTACGTGATTTTTGAACTTGACCAACCCGATTACCAATATGCATTTATAACCAGTTACAACAAAGATTACTTGTGGTTTTTATCGCGTACACCAACGGTTAGCAAAGAGCTTAAAGAACACTTTTTAACTAAAGCTAATGAGTTGGGCTTTGCTACCGATGAAATAATTTGGGTTAAGCAATAAACAATGTAAAGCCCCTTTACAGTAGTAATAAAAGAGTCACCTAACTGTAAAGTAACTTAAATATATTATGGTTATATTGTGTGTACTTGCCGTGAGACAGCAAGTATTAGAAACACTGAATATCCCCTATTGTTGGCAAGCTATATAGCTTGCCATTTTTTTTGCCTAATCTATGGGAAAATAACGGATCACGTTTTTACTAACTAAGGCTAGTTTAATGCTAAAAACAACCCACTTAGTACAATTAACACGCTATTTAAAACACTAAACCACTTTACGTAGCCTACTAAAAAATTATAAAAAACCATTATAATTAAAACACTTAGGCTCATAAATCCGCAAAACAGTAATGCTCCATATCCATCTTGAGTAACTATACAAAGCACCAAGCTTAGTAAAATACTGATCCAAGCAGCTAATAGCAGCTTTTTACGTTGGGATTCTGTAGGACGTTTTTTAAATACATCTTTAAAATGATTATACTTAGCCAGCGCAAAACAGTTAAAACTGAGCAGGCATAGGCTAAACCCAAGTAAATCAATCATGGTTTTTGCCTTTTAAGGTTATTAGATTGACTAGGGCTGATTATTTTTGAGTTGTTTTTAGCAGTACGTAATTTTTCGGTTTGTATAAAAAACAATATACTAAACAGTAAAAAAAGTGCATCAAAAGTAAATAAAGCCCACTGTTTGTGCATCAAATAGCTAACTAGATTACCGTTAGTTGTAAGTGCATTAATAACCGGTACGCTTAAACATGTAACAGCATTTATAGCTGCCATAACTCGCCATTGCAGTGTATCGCGCTTTAAAAGTGCTAAAAGAGCAACCGCTAGCCATGTTAAAAAGAACGCGAGTATTTCTTTATCGGCGCGCTCTGCGGTAGTTGGGCTAAGTAGTCTGTTAGCAATAAAAAATGCACACGTTGCCAGTGGAAGCCCCATAATAGTGGCTAGGTTTAACCCTTCAACTAGTTTTAAACCAAACGAAGGTTTAACGTTATTTTTAGTTCGCTCGCGAATTCGTTTAGCCCACATAATACAGCCAGAGCCAATCATTACACAGCCTGCAATACCGCCTAATACGTATAACCAGCGCAACAACCACGTAGCCAAACGCCCTGTATGCATTGAATTAAGTGATTCGTAAAGCGCTTTGCTGCTAGTTAGCTCGTCATCAGTTTTAGCGACCATTTGCCCTGTAGCACCACTAAATATTAAGCGTGGTGCTTGGTCACGTAGTGTTTTACCTGCGCTTACCAATACGGTAATTGTTGAAGCTGCCATATTTGGTTGGTTAACTTGTATGCGAGTAATATCTGCATGAGGCCACTTAGTATAAACCTGATCCAAAATGCTTTGAATCGGCACCATTGATGATTCGCCTTGGGCTTTATCGGTCATGGTGTTGCGAGGGGTTACATCGTTAAAAAAACCACGCATGCCGTCATCGTAAGACGTTTGCGCAGGGTAGGGAAACAACATAAATATGAGCGTAATCATGCCCGTGTAAGTAATCATTAAATGAAAAGGCAGGGCAAGCACAGAGCTTAAGTTATGGGCATCTAACCACGTACGGCTACCTTTATTACGTCTAAAACTAAACATATCTTTAAAAATACGCTTATGAATAACCACACCCGATATAATGGCAATTAGCATAAAAAAGCTAGCAAAGCACACAATCCAGCGTGCGGTTATTGCATCCATGTAATGTAAATCATAGTGCAGCCGATAAAAAAAGTTACCACCTTTAGTATCTACAAAGGGCTCAAGCTCTTGCATGGTATTAGGGTTAAGCTGCGTGTTTTCAAACTGACTGCGGCGCTGGCCTAGTTCTTTTGGCTTTGCATAACCATAAATTAAATAAGGAATACGCGGCTCAGGTAATGTAATACGCCAGCTTGATGAGTTAGCTCCATGGTTAGCTAAGTAATCAAATCCGGTAATTATTTGTTGTTTTTGCGCTTCTATACGCTGTGTTTGGGCTTGCACATTATGAATGGCTGGTTGATTCCACAACGTTATTTCGTCTCTAAAAAAGCTAAGAGTCCCTGCAAAAAATATTAAATATAATAACCAGCAAACGAGTAACCCTACCCAAGTGTGCAACCAAGTCATCGATCTGAAAAAGCTGTCTTTCATACCCAACCCTTCAGTAATGCAAGCAGACTAATGAACGCTCCCGTACTTAGTAAAATACTGATCCACACTGTTTTTAATGATTTAACGCTAAAGGCATAAATAAATACTACGGCATAAATTAAAATGCTGATTGAAACACTAAACAGCACAGCGTCTTGTTTAGCTATTGGCAACACAAGGCTTAATAACGCAGTGCTTGCAGAGGTAAAAGCATAGCCACCAATTATGGCAATAAAAAAACGTAAAAATACCAAAACTCGATAACAGCTTACGCTTTTTACTATAAGCGCAATCACGTTAACCTTATCGAATGGCGCACTGTGCAAAGGTGCCTGCATAGTTAATTAATCCCTTTATTTAAAGCTGAGGATAAAACGAAGGCGCTATTATATATGTTACAAATACAAAAGATAGTTATTCTCATTTGTGATATTTTATTTTTAAGTAAGTTATGCGTACTTAGTTACTTAGTAAAATACTGATCTGATATTATTTAATGATATTGCACAGGCTCTATGTAAAGCTTAAGGTTAATAAACTGAGTAAAAATAAAGAGTGAGTAACGATGAGCGATCACGAAAAACTAAATTACGTTGAGTTCCCTGCATGCGACTTACCTGCAACTAAGGCCTTTTTTAATCGTGTATTTAATTGGCAGTTTACTGACTACGGCCCAGAATACACGGCGTTTAGTGGCCAAGGGCTCGATGGTGGCTTTTTTAATGCGCCGCTTAAATCGCTAACTCAAAATGGTGCTGCGCTATTGGTTTTTTATAGTAACGACATTCACGCCACGTATAAAAAAGTACAACTCCATGGTGGCACAATATTAAAACCTATTTTTGAATTTCCGGGTGGTTGCCGGTTTCATTTTGCAGAGCCGAGCGGCAATGAATTTGCTGTATGGGCAGAGCAACACTAGGTTTTACAAGGCTTGTAGCGCGAATGAGCTTAAAGATCACGATTTTACTAACTAACGCTCGTTTTAATTAAAATAAACCGATTTTTTACCAACTCATTTATCCTAAATGGCCATTTAGGATAAATATTAAGCATTTAAGGCCAAATAAACATGAATAGTCACCAATTAATAGAGCAAGTTAGTAAATGCGTGATCTGTGAACCTCATTTACCTTTAGGGGCTCGCCCTGTTATACAATTTAACCAAAACGCACGTATTTTAATTGCAGGCCAAGCACCTGGAATCAAAGTTCACGAAACAGGGGTGCCGTTTAACGATGCAAGCGGAAACCGCCTACGAGAATGGCTTGGGCTAACAAGGGATGAATTTTACGATGCTAATAATATAGCAATTTTACCTATGGGCTTTTGCTACCCGGGTAGGGGGAAGTCGGGTGATTTACCACCGAGAAAAGAATGCGCCCCTGCATGGCGCGAGCAATTATTGGCTGCACTCCCAAATATTGAGCTGACAATAGTGCTTGGTAAATACGCGCAGGCGTATCATTTACCAGAGACTAAAAAAATGCCACTTACGGAGTTAGTAAAATCGTGGCGTGAGTATTGGCCAAATTATTTAGTGCTTCCACATCCGAGTCCACGTAATAATATATGGCTTAAAAAGAATCCATGGTTTGAGCAAGATGTACTTCCAGAACTGGGTAAACGCATTGCGACTATTTTAAATAAGTAATACTTCTAGCATTAGGATTTATTGTAAAGGGGCTTTATACCAATCCGCAATAATACTTAATCATTTTGCGGGGCTAAACGTGTCGCTACCTGTGTTAAAAAATTCTCATTTACGACTGCATGGATGCAGAAGGTAGAGCAATGCAGGAGCAATTGCCGAGAACAACTAAATCGCGAATTTTTTGCCTAGCTATCAACACGTTTTTCCATCCTCAAAATAGATCACTTAATTAAGCGAATTGGTATACAGTTAACTTAAAAATTAACACTCCAATTAAAAACAATAACAAACGAGGCTGTCTAATTTGAATGCATCTATATTAACTGAAGTAATACTTCCGCTCGCTCTTGCACTTATTATGTTTGGTATGGGTCTTGGGCTCACAAAAAACGATTTTACTCGTCTATTTAAAAGCCCGCTTGCCATTGTTATTGGTTTAATAGGCCAACTTGTAGCAATGCCTTTATTAGCATTAGGATTGTGTTATTTATTTAACCTACCAACGCCTATCGCTATTGGATTAATGATATTAGCTGCTTGCCCCGGCGGTACTATGTCAAATGTAGTAAGTCAGCTTGTTAAAGCTAATTTAGCACTTTCGGTAAGTTTAACAGCTGCCTCTACTGCAATTAGTATAATAACCACACCGTTTATTATTGGCTTTGCTGTGAGTCAGTTTGCCCCAGCAGACGATGCTACTTTTTCTATTTTAACTACTTCATTAGGGCTATTTTTTATTACCTTAGTGCCAGTTGCTATAGGCATTTGGTTGCGTCACTTTAAAAGTGATGTTGCCATTAAAGCAGAGCCGTTTTTTAGACGCTTCTCGTTGTTTTTTATGCTTATGATGATTGCCGCACTAGTAATAAAAGAGCGCGATTTATTAGTTAGCTCATTAAACGATGTATTTTGGGCGTGCATAGCGCTTAATATTGGTTCAATGGTTGTTGGTTGGTTAATTGCTAAGTGTTCAAAATTAAATTTAACTGATTCGCTGACGCTTTCAATTGAGGTTGGAATTCAAAATGCATCGTTAGCTATTTTAATCGCTATTAGCTTTTTAAATAAACCAGAATACGCAGTTACCAGTGGCGTGTATGGCCTTGCTATGTTTATAGGGCCACTGCTATTAATTGGCGGGTTAAAGCTTAAAAATAAACGTACCGCTAGGGCTGTTAACTAGGACTTTTAATTAGGGCATGTTGACCAAGTTACTTTAATTTATGGCTGCGGATAACGTAGCCTTAAACTCAAGTCTAAAAATACCACCAGTTAAATGTATGCTCTGCACTCATCGCGCCAACAAGTTGTAAGCTTATAAAACACTCTCAAGCTTAAATATTGCGCCAGGCGCTGAACTTGCTCGCGCAAGGAGCGAAGCTCCTAATTACTAAAGCGCATTTTAGGATGGGATAAGAGTGTAAGTAATACGGTAAAAAAGCAGTTAATTATTTAGTTACTAAAATAGCGCCTCAAATATGAGGCGCTACTTTAAAACTTACTATTTGGTTTGCATGTTTTTAGCGCGTTCTTCTGCATCTATTAATGCTTGCGATTTAGGCGCGCGTTTTTTCTCTTCTATTTTGGGTTTTTCAGTTGAGTCAGGATCCCAGCTTGAGTCTAACGATAAGTTAGCAAATGGATTGTTACTGTCTGCTTTTTTAGGCTCACTTTGTGGCTCATCAACTGGCGGTGTTGTTTGTGCTTGCTCAGGTGTTGCGCTTTGTTTTTTAGGCATCGGCTTTTCACCAGGTAATGGTGCATCTGGGTTAAATGTACGTACCTCTGGTTCTTTAAAGTCTTGCTCTGTTGTATATGTAGTCGATTGAGCGTCAGCTATTTGCTCTGGTGCGTGTAAATCTACAACCGGCTCACTCGCTGTTACTGGCTCAGGAGTACTAATAACCGGCTCTACAGTGTTGTGTTCGGCTTCTGTTGGCGCAGGCTCCGTTACTTGCGCTGTATGGTGCTTACGTTGTTTTTTTACAGGCTTTGCATCTGGGTCAAAGTCGCGTACCTCTGGCTCATTAAAACTGCTGGCATTTTTAATACGCTCTAAGGTTGTTTTAGCGGCGGCTTCAAACTCGGCAGTGTTAGGCTCAGGTTTTTGTTTTACTTCGTTAAACGTAGCGGTACTTGTTTGCTCTAGAGCATCTGCTGGCTCTATTTGTGCAGGCTCAATTTCGCTTGTTTGCACTTGTGTAGTTACGTTGTTTTGCTCATCTGAAATTTGCGGTGGTGTATGTTCAACATCAGCATTTTGCGCAGTGTTCGTAAGCTCTAAAGGCTCTTCATTTACCTCTACGCTGCTCTCAACTGGTTTATTATTTTGAGTTACTTCGTTGATGACAACAGGCTCAATCTTTGGCTCTTTTGTTGTTTTAGTTTCAGGTTTAACTGGCGTAGCAATTTTTTCTGATTTAACTTCAGGTGGAGCCGCTATAGTCGGCTCTGCCATCGCTTTACTTTGTTTTGCACGGCGCAGGCGCACGACTATCATAGCGCCAATAAGTATTACTATAACAAGTATTAAAGTGGGTAAAAGTAACGAGCTTGGGCTTTGTGCTACAGGTTGCGGCGCAATTACTGGCGCTGGTTTAGTTAACACAGGTGCTGGTTTTACAGGTACAGGCTTTTCAAGTGTAGGTTGCACGCTTTGCTCTGGCGTTGCCGGTTTTACTTGCTCTATCACAGCTTCGTTTTTTTGCTCTGTAACTACTTGCTCGGGTGCTGCTTTTGTTGGCTCTGCATCGATTACTATTTCGTTACTATTGGTATTTAGCTGATCGTTTATTTGTTGTTTTTGAGCATTAGTTAAATTAAGTGTTTGCTCGTTGATGCTTTCTTTAACAGCTTCTTCAGTAGGTTTAATTACAGGGGCAGGTTCAACAATTTTAGGTTGTGGCTGAGTAATAATAGCAGGCTTTGGCTCTATTATTTGGGGCTTAGGTTGTGCTTGATTTTCTTTTGGCTTATTACAGTTTTTTTTGTAATCACGCGCTGCCTTACGATATTTTTGACTCGCTTTATTATTATTGTTTTGCTGCATTTCTTGTTTAATTAAAATGCACATAGCTTCGTTGTATGCAGCGCTTTGCGCACTGTAAAATAAGGTAAAGCAAAGAGTAAATCTAATTAGTTTTGATATCATGAAGTTATGCGCGCTTAAATATTAATAGTTTGATTTTAAGCGCAAAATTGAAAATTATCCAGAGTAATACGACTAATCAATAACCATAAGGCTGCGATATTCATCGTAAGCAAATTGGTCTGTCATACCGCTTATATAATCTTGAATTAATCTACAGCGATAATAAAATTCATATGCTGCAAAGTGATCGGGCTCTTCTTGCATGGCATCTATTGCGTGTTGATAACTATTTAAGTGCTTTTTAGAGAGCTTTTTAACAAGTCGTGACTCAATTAATAAACGTGAATCGCCATTTAGTGCACGCTTAAAGTCATCGCTGTTTAATTGAAGTAGCGGCTTGTAGCAATCGAGCAAACCATTAATTATTCTATAACCTTGCAGCTCTAATTTTTCGACTTCTTTGTTTGAAAATACATGCTCAAGTGCCACTTGCTTTAGCATTTTGGTTACAGCGTGTAGATGGCTTCTATCTTCTAAAAGTGCTTGGTTAAAATCGCCATGATAAATAGGTTCTATGTTCTCAATAAAGCGTTTTGCAGCATGTCCAACTAGCGGATGTAAAAGTGCTACGCGCAGGTATATAAAAAATTCGCTGTTAAAGTTATACGGTTGTGCTTTGGCGCGCTCATGTGCGTAGTCAACTGCTTTATCTACAAAAGTTTGGTGCTCTGTGTCGTCTATTGTTAGGTTTATGAGTGCTTTTTTATAATGACTTTTAAGCTGTGTACATAAGAATTCGGTACTTATGATCCCTTTTTCAACAGCATCCTCTATATCGGCTAGGCAATACGAAATGTCGTCGGCGGCTTCCATTATATAACTTGCTGGATGGCGGCAATATTGCTCAATAGTGAGCTCTTTTTGTAGCGCTTCAACAAAGTTTTTTTCGCTGTAGTAGTAACCCACTTTCTTCATTAAGTAGTTTTTATTTTGCGGTATATCTTTTGTATCAAGCCCTGCAGGGCGAGTGTATTTTAAAATACCAGCACTTTGGCTGTAAGTTAAATTAAGCGTTTGCAACGAATGAATTATACGTATGCCTTGAGCGTTGCCTTCAAAGTTACAAATATCAAGCGCAAGGTGTTTAAAAACAACACCTATACCGGTATTGGGCTCTTTGCAGCGCTCGGGTGTTACGCTTGCTAGGTTGTTATTAAACCAGTGGTTTATTGCCGCTTCACCAAAATGTCCAAACGGTGGGTTGCCTATATCGTGCATTAGGCAGGCCATTTCTACTAAGCTTTCTAGGGGGCGCTCTAAATCGGTTAAGCCGTAATCTTTTTGTTGTTGGTAGCTTAAATTTGCAAAAATACGTTGCACTATAAAACGACCAACCTGTTGTACCTCAAGCGAGTGAGTTAAGCGCGAACGAACAGCTGCGTTGCGTTCAAGCGGAAACACTTGGGTTTTTTGCTGAAGCCTGCGAATAGCGGCACTGTTAATAATCCGGCCACGGTCGCTTTCTAGCGCCATTTGTAAGTTAGAGGTTGTGCGATACATTCGTGCTGGCGTTATTTTTTTACTAAAATCTATGGTCATCTTTATACTTGTCCTTTTTTACAATTGATGACTGGCATAGTTTTTAGCACATAGTCATTTGTCTTTAATATATAGGGTTTAATCTATCAGTTTGTATCATAAAGTAACAACTTGCTTTAAAATAATTTTTTGAGTAATTGTTGTGCATTTATAGGTGTTTATAATGAAACGGTGGATTTTAAAGGCAGTATCAATTTGCCTAATGTTAGGAATGAACAGCGCATTTGCTGCAAAAGAGCAAACTGTGGTGCTTGTATCAATTGATGGCCTGCGTTGGGATTATATTGAAAAACACGGTGCGCCAAATTTAAAAGCAATGGCCGAGCGCGGTGTTCGCGCACAAAAACTAATACCTGTTTATCCAACTAAAACGTTTCCTAACCATATTTCTATTATTACGGGCTTACTGCCGGTAAACCATGGCATTGTTGATAATAGCTTTTGTGATAAAGCGCGTAAAAACGACTGTTACAGCATGGGCAAAGCATTGGGCGATAGCACTTGGGTGAAGGGGATTCCGCTTTGGAATTTAGCAAAAATGCAGGGACTTAAATCGGCTACTTATTTTTGGCCTGAGTCAGATGCGTTATTTAACGGCATGACACCAGATTACTTTTATCACTATTCTAAATACAGCGATTACCAAAGCCGTGTTGATCAAATTATTCAATGGTTAAGTTTACCAAAAGCACAGCGCCCACGTTTTATTGCGAGTTACTTTTCGCTAGTTGATAGCATGGGCCATGAATTTGGGCCAGACGCTCCACAAACACGCGATGCAGTTAAACAGCTTGATGAATTAATGGGGCAATTACAAACCCGCCTAAGCAAATTAGAGCAAGACGTAAACCTTGTTATTGTCTCGGATCATGGCATGGCGAGTATAGATCCAGATAAAAGTATTGATGTAACCACACTGCCTCAAGATGAAAACTTTTTAGTTAAAAACACCGGTCCACGTTTACTCATATACACTCAACCCGATGCAATAAATGCAGATATAGCCGGCTATAAAGCTCGTTTACAAAAAGCAGCAAACGGTCGTTATACAGTATTAACTGACGAGCAGTTAGCAGCGTATCATTACAATAAAGGCACCCGTATAGGCGATATTGTGGTGCAAACTACAGCGCCAGCGGTATTTACCAATGGTAAAAAACCAACCTATTTAGGGACTCACGGTTATGCATATACCGAGGATATGGCTGCATCATTTATTGCTGTAGGCCCTGCATTTAAACAAGGTGTAAGCCTTAAAGAAGTGAGTAACCTTGATATTTACCCAGTACTTGCAAAAGTGATGGGGCTTAAATTGTTAAATAAAGTAGATGGCAATGGTAAAACATTAATGCCAGCAATTAAGCAAAAAGTGGTTGTGCATTAGCTTAATCTATAAGAGCGCGTAAGCGCTCTGCAGGGAAGAACATGTAAAAACTTTAAAGTGGGCTATTTAGCCCACTTTTTAATGCGCTACTTATTTAAAGTTAGCAATACTTGTTTTTGTAGCAGTAACCGTGCGAATTGCATACGCTTGGTTTGTAATACCAAATGCAATACCGTTTACGCTCCAGTTAGGGTTAGAGAAGTAATCGTACTGAGTTGCGCTACCGTAAACGTGCGGGTAAGCCATAATACTTGCAAACTCATTTTGTACGCCATGACCCATGCCATCAACATATACACCGCCAGATGTGTCACCTTGTTTGCGTGAATGCGCTAAACCTTGGTTATGACCAAGTTCGTGTACAAATGTAGTTGCACCACAATCAATTGCAGTGATTGAGTACATACGGCTGCTCATTGAGCTATATAGATTGCCATTAGTGCCTTGGCCAACCCATGCTAAACCACATGAAATAAGCCCATTGCCAGCACTTTGGCCAGTACCTAATACGGCAATCATGTCGGCTTTCCAATCGCTGCGTAAACCATCTACGTAGCTGCTATTTGTAACCGAATCTAACCAATCCTCAGACGGCGTTACTGCGTAGTCACCTAAGTTTTGTTTGCCAGCTAAGCGTAGTGTTATATCAACGCCATTTTGGCTATATACCTGATTACTAAAAGCAATTAGTTGATTTATTTTAGTGTCAATATTACTAGTTGCAGCAGCTGATTGGTCGGTATATAAAATACCGATATCGATTATTTCTGCTTGCGCAACACTTGCTGCACATAATGCCGCAGCCAGTGCGGTTGTTGTGATTACTTTTTTCATTATTGTATTTCCTTACTCTTGTTGTGGTTGGAACTGTTTTTAACTTGGTTGAGATCATAAAAAGCAGACACACTAAAGCTGCCTTATAGTGCGGCTTTAATTGCTTTTTATGCTTTTTGGTTAGCCATCAATTTTTGGTGCGAATATATCGATGCTTTTATCTGATTTGGGCTTTGGTGCGGTTACTTCATGCTCTACGTGGCTTTTATATAAATCGCGTTTTGCTGCAATCCATCCGTACTTACCTTTACTTTCGAATACATAGTTGCCAGAAGGTGCAGTAAATTGGCCATATACGGCATCTTTACCTACCGTTAAAACGGTATTATGCATACGACCGTCAACACCCACTATTTTACCAAATATGCTCTTATCGCCATTTTCAGACTCAACCACATTAGTCACTTCTGCGGTGAATGTTTCGGCTGTTTGCGGAATAGCTAAATCGAAGTTTTCGCCAGTCTCTAACGTCTGTAAAGAATTTAAATCAAACTCAATATAGGCCTCGTTATGTAAGTCGGTAGGTAAAACTTTTGCGTTTATAAGCACTTGCTTTGCTTTGTCTGATAAGCGATTTACGGCATCAAATTCTTCAAACGGTAAGCTGTTGTCAGGGGCAACAATGGGTTTTACGGTAATTGGATCTTTACTCATATCAATAGGTGCAGGGGGATGTGTATTGCGCGTTTTTTGTAAATCAATAGGAACAAAATCAATAGCAACAGGCGCGATAGGTTCGCCCGTTTCATCTGCATTAAAAAATAGCCCATAAACTGCAAATGCCGATAATGGTATAGCAATTAGTAAGACGACAGATTTCTTCATTTGTTTCTCTTTTAGTGTTTTTGGTTAACTGTTTGTTACGTTTTATATTATTAAATGGATTAGATCAAGATAATAAATGTAACCGAAAAGAATTATTTCTTAATTTTATAATTCCTTATAAAATATGAGGATATTTATTTTTGGTGTGTTTTTTGCTCTTTTTGGTATTGGTTTTTAGTAGTGTTTACGCGGGCTTTGGCGAAGTTATAGGTACTTGTTTGTTTAGTTAAATACAATGGTTAAAAGTGACTTTTTAACGTTAATTACAATGAAAAATAAAAAGTGAATTTATTTCACCTTTTGTAAACCAATCGCTAATTGCAATGTAATTATTGGGCACGTATGTTGTGTGCTGCATAAATGCATTACGAGGAATTTATGAAGGTGTCTGATCAGTTGCTTAACCGAATTACAGCAGGACTTGTGGCTGTAATTATTGGTTTTTCGAGTTCTATTGCATTAATTTATCAGGTAGTAATAACCCTTGGTGGCACGCCCGATTTAGTAGCTAGTTGGATTTTAATGCTCGGTTTAGTGATGGGCACAACGTCAATTGGTTTATCGTACTATTACAAAGTACCTGTTTTAATTGCGTGGTCTACCACGGGAGCTGCATTACTTATTTCAAGTGCCCAAGGGTATAACTTAAACGAGGCTATTGGCGCGTTTATGCTCAGTGCATTGCTCGTGTTTTTGTCGGGGGTTACGGGCTGGTTTGAAAAAATAATGAACCGTATTCCAAGTGAGCTTGCATGCGCCATGTTGGCCGGCGTGCTTGTTACCTTTGGTATCGATGTGTTTAATTTTATGAACGACATGCCTTTAGTAATTGGCTTAATGGTCGTTATGTACTTTATTGGCAAACGCTTTTTTGCCCGCTTAGCTATGTTAAGCGTGCTTATTATAGGTGTATTACTCGCTTGGCAAATGGGCCATATTGATACCAGCGCACTGCACTGGAAAATGAGCGAATTTGCTTATATTGAACCCGCTTTTCACTTGCAAGCATGTATTAGCATAGGTTTACCACTTTATATAGTTACCATGACTTCGCAAAATTTACCGGGTATTGCTGTTTTAAAAGCACATAAATATAAAGCGCCTATATCTGCGTCTCTTAATGTTACTGGTTTTGTAAATATGCTTAGCGCTCCTTTTGGAGCCTACTCTATTAATTTAGCCGCTATTACCGCAGCTATATGTATGAGTGATGAGGCGGATAAAAATCATGATAAACGTTATTGGGCGAGTATAGCGGCTGGCGTATTTTATATTTTAATGGCGCTGTGCGCAGCTACATTAGTTGGCTTGGTGGCAAGTTTACCGCAGGCACTTATTTTAGCTTTGGCGGGCATTGCGCTATTTGGCACCATTGCTAATAGTTTGCAGCAAGCCCTTAGTAGTACTGAATATACTGAGGCCGCAATAGTCACTTTTTTAGTAACTGCATCTAACTTAACATTGCTTTCAGTGGGGTCGGCTTTTTGGGGGATTATAGCGGGTGTGCTAACGCTTATTATCACTAGGAAAGACTAAAAACTGTGATTATCTAAAGCGAAAATACTGCTCATATAGTTGATTAAAATAGTTTAACCAAGCTTATTAAAAAGGCTGCAATTGCAGCCTTTAGTTTTACAAACAGGGTTTATCTAATCATAAGTATGATGGCGAGTTACGCTAAACCGATTAAGTATATGGTGCATAACATACACAACACATAAGCTTAAGATTATAGCCACAGATACCGAACTAAACCGGTACATTGCACTATAAACAAGATCTTGGCCTGGCCCGAGTGAATTTCCAAACAAAATACCAAATGTAGTCAATACACCAAAACCAATGCCAGGTATGCCTCCGCCTAAAATATGAAAGCGCGCAAAAACAAACGAAAGAATCCATAAAATAGCCATCGGAAAAAGTAAAAAATCAGAGTGACTATACAAAAATAGTTGCGATAGTAACGCTGCATTACAGCCTATAAGCGTTCCAATTGCTCGCTGCCAACCGGCCATACCTGCGGCTTTCCAGCACAACGAAAATAAAATAAGCACAGAAGCTGCCTGCGCAGATATTGAGTCTTGTAAATCAAGAACCTGAAAAACAACAAAAGAGAGCGTCGCCACGGTTGAGCATAACAATACCTCATGGCGAATACTTTCTTTTGCTTTAGCTGGCATTACTCGCCCGGGCCTTGCGGTTACATCAGGGAATAGGCCATGCATTAATGCTCCAATAATAACGGTTAAAAATATAGCCAAACCATTAGTTAAGATTAACGGATAAATACTGCTTCCTTGATCAACATAGCTGGAAAAATGTAGCTGAATAGAAAGACTGATCACGCCTAAAGCGCCAAATAAAAAGGCACTACCGCTACTCATTTTATGAAATAAAAAGCAGAAAACACCAAACACTAACAATGTCATAACGACTGGCAAGTGAGAAAACAATCCCTGCATTATCAGCACTATAAGTGCGCTAAATGCAGCAGATGCTATAAATTGATTTATAAGCCCACGACTTAACGTAGGTACCATGCCCAATATCAACATAGGATAAACGGTAAAAAATATACCATTGGGCCAGTTCATTAATTTACTAATAGTAAAGCCAAGGGTACACCCACCAGCAATGCGCAGTGCTTGGCGAAGGCCATTGGAGTCTAATTGTGGGCCTTGGCTAACAATTTGAGTCATAAAGCCTCCATTAATAAATGTAGTGTAACCAGCTAATAAACCTGATTTGTGCAGAGCCAAACCATTGCCCAATTGTTGATTCTGGTAATAATTGTACTGTTGCACGTGAGCCACTAGGCATGTTTGCTATTAAGTCTTGATGATTTATCAGCTTTAAGTGAATGCGTTGACGCTGTGCATCACGCACCCAACGATTACTGGTTTCTGTTGTACTTAGTAAACCATTAGCGCTAAGTTGACCACTGCTAACGCCTGCTTCAAATGTTTCAAGTATTGCGTCGTAAACTTCACCTGGACGGCTATCAAATACTACGCGCGCTTGTGTGCCTTGCTTCATATTTGAGAGTGACTTTTCTCTAAAGTCGGCAACTAAATCTGCCTTTTTAGCAACAATAGCTAATAATGGGCTGCCTGCAACTGCGTATGCGCCGTCTAATAATTGCAAGTTAGCAACTACGCCATCACTTAATGCGCGCACTTTTGTGTAGGATAAATTTAGCTCAGCCTGTGCTAACTGGTTAGCAGCGTGGCGCATGGCTAAGTTTTTGTCCCCTGAGTCACCTCTAGCTAAAACCGCTTCAGCTAACTGCGCTTCAAGGGCTGCAACATTTGCTTTACTCGCTTCATAATTAGCACGAATGCTTTCAAGTTCTTGCTCCGATATAGACTTTTGCTTATAGAGCTTTTCGCCTCTGCTTTTTAATAGTTTTTGCTCATGCTGTTTAGCGTTTGCAGCACTTATTTGTGCCTCAAGCGCTTTAACATTGGTATCAAGGCGTTTATTTTGTAATTTGGCATCATCAAGGGCGAGTTGAGCTTGTTCTTTAGCTAAATTATATGGGCCTTCATCGATACTAAATAATATATCGCCTGCTTTAACTGATTGGTTATTACTAACTTGCACACTAGTGACTCGGCCACTAATTTGCGGTGATATTTGCACAACAGGGTGATAAACACGTGCTTGTGGTGTCACAGGCAAAACCATATCGGCCACTAAATAGTAAATAAATACTAAGATAAACCCTATGAGAGAAAACCTTACATAGCGTGCAAACTTTTGATCCGGTGTCATTTTTAGCCTTACTTATTAACTTGAATACATTTAAGGGCGTTTTGCTCCATTTTGATCAAACCAAATGCAATCGCATCTAGTTGCTCAACAGATAAACCGCTGTATAACTGATTTTTTATATCGGAAATAGTCTCTTGTAATGAATGTAAAATGGCATCACTTTGCTCAGTAAAATAAAGTCTTTTACTGCGCTTATCATGTTTGTCTACACGGCGAACAATTAACGATTGCTCCTCTAATTGCTTAAGCGTACGAGTCAATGAAGGCATTTCTATACCTAAGCTATTAGCAAGCTCAAGTTGTGTTAGTCCCTCACCACGCATACTAATATGCATTAGTGCAGTCCAGCGCGATTGAGTAAGCCCTAAAGGCTCAACCGCAATGGTTACCGCTTCGCGGCATAAGCGATGAACTCGGCCCATATTACCGATAACAGTTAAATCGAGCGTTTCGTGAAAAGGTTTGTGTGTAGGCATAGCCATCCCAACATAGTTAGCAAGCTAACTATTTTATCATTACTTAGCTTGCTAAGTAAATATGCGTAAGTGCGGGAAGTGGCAAAATATTTGCTAAACCTCACTTGTAAAAATGGTGAGGTTTAGCAGGAGTTTAAAAGTTAAGTAAATTAGCTGGGGAGTATTGATCGGTAAGTACTTTTGTATCTGCGGGCCAATCTTGATCGTTTTTAGTAAATTGCATAAATTGGCTAATCGCTTTTATGTCTATACCGTATTTTACTAATTTAGGGGCGAGAGCATTTAAACGCGTGTTAATTTGCGCTTTGCTCGGCATTGATTTAAGTCCCGCTAAAATAATACGGTTACTACGATTTTCGCGACTTACATTTATAAAGTCGCCAAATACAGCGTGGTAAGTTGCCGACTCATGTTCATAAAGTTTACTACTTGAAAACGTATTTGCAGCTATAACACCGCCTTCGGCTAATACGCTTTGTACTTCTTCAAAAAACTCTTTAGTAAGCAAATGCTCCGGAATATAGTCGCCGTTAAATGCATCCAAAATAATCCAATCATACTTTTGCTTTTTAATAGCGGCACGTTTTATAAAAATACGGCCATCTTGCACGCTTGATGTCACTAAATCGTTTTCTATAAAGTTAAAGTAATCGCGTGCAACTTTAGTTACTGCGGGATCTATTTCAACATTATGAATTTTTGCAGTGGGGTATAGCTCATGAATAACGTTAGAAAGCGTACCGCCACCTAGCCCTATAATAAGTACATTTTTAGGGTTATCGGCTACTAAAAGGCTCGCAAAAGTCAATTTTGTGTAATTAAAAACAAGTTTGTCGGGATTGTTCTTATACATACAGCTTTGGCTTGTTTGGCTACTTTTAGTATTAAATTTAAGGCAACGTAAGTCGCTCGTTTCTTCAACAATAATATTGCGATAAAGCGAGCGCTCTTCGTGGATAACTTTACTGCACGCAAAACCCGAAAATGCAATTAACGGCAGTAGTAAATATTTAAGCATGAGCAAGCTCCTTATTACTAGCCAAGGTATTAATTACAATCGCGATTAAACCCAGTGATCCAAGCGTTAGAGCAAAGGCGCTAATAATTGTATTTACGTCAAACGCGAGTACAAAGTAAAAAGAAGTAATAATAGTACCCAGTGCACTGCCAAGCGTACTTACAAAGTATAAACGCCCAGCGACTTGGCCGCTTTTATCGCTATCGGTTACCAGTAAGCGCACAGAGTAGGGCGAGATCATGCCTAAAATAACGGTAGGTATAAAAAATAAAGCAGTTGACGCTAAGAGTGAGCCGTAGCGGCTATCTTCAATATGGGTAAATATAAATTCCATTATTGGCTGCGAAAATAATGTAATAGGCACCACCATAATGCTGGCTATTAAAAATATTAAACCATATTTGGTAAGTGATGCATTTTTAGTGCTGAGTTTACCGCCAAGTAAATACCCAAAAGATAAACTAAGCATAAATACTGTAATTATACTGCCCCAAATATGTACGCTACTACCAAAAAAAGGGGCGAGAATTCTCCCTCCTAAAAGTTCAATCCCCATAATGCAAAAACCGCTGCAAAAAGCTAAAAAGTAAATTAACGCGTTTGTTTTTATTCTCATGTAATTATCGTTATGTAACTTATGTAGAACACTATACTAACGTGATGACACGGCAGTCGCTAGTGCATTAATTAATCGCTCAGTGATTTTTTAAAAAGAAGTTTTGTTATAAAGTAACACATGCTACAATTTTGTTATACTATAACACTTGCTTAGTTAATCAATCACATGAAGTACTCTTTAATTTATTTAGCCTGCCTAGGAATTAGTGCGCCCAGTATTGCGCAAGATCAAAAAGAAGAAATCGAAAAAATATCTGTCACTTATAAACAAGCTTATCGCGGTGATATTCCTCAAAAGCAAATGCCACAATCTATAGTTAGTATTAATAGTGCTGAGCTTAATAAAAAAGGAATTACTCAACTACAAGATGCGCTTGATTTTTCAGCTAGTATTTCACGTAAAAACAATAGCGGTGCATTGTGGGATAGCTTTTCTATTCGTGGCCTTTCGGGTAACGAAAATATGCCATCGGGCTATTTAGTTAATGGCTTTAGCGGTGGGCGTGGTTTTAGCGGCCCGCGTGATGTATCTAACATTGATTACATTGAAGTACTAAAAGGCCCAGGCTCAGCACTTTATGGGCGTTCAGAGCCAGGCGGTACTGTAAATATTGTGACTAAAAAGCCACAGTTTGATTCACAGGGTGAGATAAAACTAAGCTTAGGCAGCGACAGTTTTAATCGCGTTGAAGGCGATTACACCAGCGGCATTAACGATACCACCGCGTTTAGAATAAATGGCGCATGGCAAGATAGTGACAGCTACCGCGATGAGGTATACACCAATAAAAAGGTGATTACGCCGTCTATTTATCATCAAATAAACGCATCGACCAGTGTAACTTATGAGTTTGAATACGTAGATTTAGCTCAGCTATTCGACCGTGGTGTTGTCGTACTCGATAACGATTTTGACACACTACCAAGCTCGCGCTATTTAGGTAACCCAAACGATGGAGACACGCAGGTTTACTCTCGAGGCCACCAAATTACGTTAAATCACGATATTAACGATGAATGGTCACTCGTTGTAGGTGCAAATTATCGAGACTCTAGCTTAACGGGTTTTTCGTCAGATGCAGAACTTGCACCGTCACGCCAATCGTTATTTGACGATGGCCGCACACTTACCCGCCAGCAGCGCTATCGCGACTACGAAGTAGAAGATTTAAGTGTAAAGTTTGAAGTCAGTGGAAGTTTAGATACAGCCGGCATTTCGCATCATTTATTAATAGGTATTGATGCATATAAATACGATTTGCGCACGGCGCTTTCTCGTTATCGTGGCGGTAATGGCACTTATACTATTGATATTTTTGAGCCTGATTATTCTGGTGAATATCCTGCTGTTTCGCTACTTTATGAAAATGATGAAGAGCAAAACGCTTACGGTATTTACATTCAAGATCAAATGGATATCACTGATAAGTTTAAACTTTTACTTGGTCTTAGATTTGATAGCGTAGACCAAGATATTTTAGAAACCAACAGCGGTGTGTTTTCAACCAGTTCTGAGAGCCAAATAAGCCCACGCGTTGGCGTAGTGTACGAACTAAATAATACTATAACCTTTTACAGCAGTTACTCTGAAGGCTTTTTACCACTGAGCGGTACTGATGCAAACGGCGACCCGTTTGGCTTTGAGTACAGCGACTCGTTTGAAGTTGGTGCTAAGTTTGAATACTTAGGTGTAAACGGTACTGTGGCATTTTTTGATGCTTCTAAAAGTAATATGTTAGTAGCAGACCCTGTAAACGTTGGTTTTTCGGCTCCCATTGGTAAAGCTGATAGCAAAGGGTTTGAGCTTGATTTAAATACCTATATTACCGATGCAACAGCATTTAACTTATCGTACGCCTATATAGATGCCACCACAGCAAACGACATTATTAATGCCGATTGGGGCGTGCCAATAGAAAAAGGCAGCCCACTGGTAAATGTACCAAAAAACAATCTAAACCTTACACTTAGCCATCAAACAGCATTAATGGGTAAAGAGCTTGAATTTGGTGCAAGTTACCAATATACCAGCAGCCGCCTAGGTGATGCCGCAGATTTGAGCTTTAGACTACCAAGTTACCAATTGGTCGGCCTGTTTGGTCAATTAAATCTAACAAATAAAACAGAATTAAATGTGAGTATTAATAACATTTTTAATGAAGACTACGCTCAAAGTAGTTACAACGCTTTGTGGGTTTATCCGGGGGCGCCTACGCAATTTAAAATGTCGATAGCTTATAATTTTTAATAGCTTAGCTTATTAAGCTTTTAAACAGTTTTCATCCTGAAGCGCCTTAATTTAATAATTAAGGCGCTTTTTTATTTAAATTAAGGTTTCTTAAGTTTTCTTTAAGTTTCGCTCACTAAGTTACAAACATACACTTTATATGAGCGATGTTTATGCAATTAGCACACCTACCTTCATCACCCGTTTATATTCAAAATAACTCACGCTTTGTTAGTGCTCGCGTTAATGATGAGCATAGAAGTGCGTTAGAAAACACAGTTAAAGAAGGGTTTTTAGTCGCTTACAACGCCACGCTTACCTCTTTTATGCCATTACTTTGCCAATACACGACAAACGAAGGGCAATGCACATTGGGTTTAAGGCAAGCAACAGCCCCTCTATTTATAGAGCAATACTTAGCACAGCCCATTGAGCATTTTTTACCTGAGAACACTCAGCGTAATAAAGTATTTGAGCTTGGCAATCTATGCTCTACACATCGCAAAGCAACGCTTGGGCATTTTATTGTTGTTAATGAAGCCCTGCAAAGTGTAGGAGCAAAACATTTAGTATTTTGCGCCACTAAAAAAGTACGTGCACTGCTGCGCTTATTAGGCGTTAACTGCACTGAAATTGCTGTGGCAAACAGTTTTGTTATGGAGCATCCGCTAAGTTGGGGAAGTTACTACGCTAATCAGCCTACCGTATGTGTTGTGAGTTTAGAGCAAGCTCACCAACAAGTATTAAATACCCCAATGCTTTATAGTTTGATGCAGCAAAACCACTCAAGTATTAATTCTTTGGTAAATGCATTGGTGAATGTATGAATTACTATAATACCCATGCAGTATCGCCATTAATTATTGCTCATAATAAAGAGCAAACACTTGAGATTAACGGTGGTGAGTTTAACCAGCAAATACAAAAAGTAGTAAAAATACTACAAAGCTTTAACGGCAAATGTATCGCTTATAAGCTCGATAATACGCCAGCTTGGCTTGTTATTGATGCCGCTACTGCGGTTTCTAATAAAGTGGCTGTGCCAATTGCTCACTTTTTTAGTGAACAACAAACTCAATATGTACTAGCGCAATGCGGCGCTAATATATTTATGAGCGACATACCAAACCCTTTATTTGGGGAGCCGACCGCATCAATTACTTTATTTGAGTGTTACACATTATATATTTACGAAATCGTTGTAGCTAACCCCGGCGGTTATTTTCCAGAAACTCAAAAAGTAACATTTACGTCAGGATCGACTGGGCAACCAAAGGGCGTGTGTTTATCTGCAAAGAGCCAAATGCAGGTAGCTCAATCTCTGTGCGATAAAATTAATATTAAAAAGCCTGTGCATTTATGTTTATTGCCGCTTGCTGTATTGCTTGAAAATATAGCCGGTGTGTATGCCCCTTTAAAAAGTGGCGGTACAGTACATTTAATGCCGTTAAATGAATTAGGCTTTGTTGGAACTACATTAAAACAGCCCGCACAGCTTATTGCTGCGATTGATAAAGTTAAGCCAAATACGCTTATTTTAGTGCCTGAACTATTAGCATGCTTAGTTGCTTTTGCAGAAGATGGGTGGCAACCGCCTAGTTCGTTACAGTTTATTGCCGTAGGTGGTGCGCGTGTCAGCGAAATGCTAATAGTAAAAGCACGTAGCTTAAACTTACCGGTGTACCAAGGTTATGGACTTTCTGAGGCGGCATCTGTCGTTAGTTTAAATACACCCACAAACGATAACATCCACAGTGCCGGCTCTGTGTTACCTCATATTCAAACCAAAATTGAAAATGGTCAGCTTTTTATAAAAGGCGATTTGTTTTTAGGTTACTTGAATCATCAACATCACAACAAAAACCAGTGGTATGCAACTGGCGACCTGGTCGAACAGCATCAAAATACCTTATTTATTAAAGGCCGCCTAAAAAACCTAATTATTACCAGTATGGGTCGCAACATCAGTGCCGAGTGGCCTGAATCACTATTACTCAGCCAAAGCGGTATTTTACAAGCGGTTGTGTTTGGTGAAGGTCGACCTTTTTTAACCGCCATTATTTACGCCGATTCAAAGCTAAGTAACCCAGCGTTAGCGCAATATGTTAACGCAATTAATAAACAACTACCCGACTATGCTCGAATTCAAAAGTGGCATCGTTTAGCTGCCCCATTAAGTGTGCAACAAGGATTATTAACAACAAATAATCGCCCAAAACGAGATGCCATAAGTAAGCAGTACCATGCCGTATTTGATCAATTTTACCGACTTGGAGAAGTAATTAATGAGTGATTTTTTTAACACCCTTAAAGGGCAAACTAAACAAGAGCAAAACTACCTGCTTGCAGCGCCGATTATCCAGCGTGTTTTTAAAGGCGAAGCATCACTTGAAGAATACGCCTCGTTTTTAGCGCAAGCGTATCACCATGTTAAGCACACTGTGCCATTAATGATGTCGGTTGGTGCACGATTAACCGACGATCAAGAATGGCTGCGCGAAGCAGTCGCAGAATATATTGAAGAAGAGATTGGTCATCAAGAGTGGGTACTTAATGACATTGCAGCCTGTGGTTTTGACAAAGAAACAGTACGGTGTAGTCAGCCGCAATTGGCTACCGAAATGATGGTGTCGTATGCGTACGACTCCATTGCACGTAAAAATCCGTTGAGCTTTTTTGGCATGGTGCATGTGCTTGAAGGCACTTCTATAGCGCTTGCTGATGGCGCGGCTTCAAACATTGCAAATGCTGTGGGCTTACCTAAAAAAGCATTTAGTTATTTAACCTCTCACGGCGCGCTTGATATAGAGCATGTAAAGTTTTTTGAAAACCTAATGAACCAAATAACAGACGAGGCGGATCAGCAAGCCATACTTCATGGTGCAAAGCGCTTTTATCGTTTATACGGCGATATATTTCGTGGACTCGATGACGAACCGTTTTTTAAAGCAAGTGCACAAGGCAAATTGGCATGAGTAGCTCTTTATGTGTGCTCACTGGCGCAACAGGCGGAATAGGGCAAGCGATTGCTAAAGCCCTATATGCAAAAGGGTGGAAGTTACTGCTTTTAGGGCGAAATACTCAAGCCCTTGAAGAGCTCAGTAGTGTATGCCCAGACAGTGAAATATTTACTGGCGATTTAACCGACGATACAACACGGATTAACTTAGCAATAAAAGCCAAGCAACTCGGCGGCGTTAAGTTACTTATTAACAATGCCGGTATAAATACAATGCAAAGCTTAGAGCACACAAGTAATGATCAAATAGATAATATACTCGTTACTAATTTGTCGGTGCCTATTAAATTATGCCAGCTATTTTTAGGGCAGTTAGCGTATACCAAAGGCACCATTGTTAACGTGGGCTCATCGTTTGGCAGTATTGGTTACCCGTTTCAAACACTTTATTGCGCCAGTAAATTTGGTTTACGTGGTTTTACAGAGGCGCTTTCGCGCGAACTAAACGGTTCGGGTGTTAAAGTCGCTTACCTAGCACCAAGAGCCACTGACACCACCATTAATAACAGCAAAACCCGTGCGCTGAATAAAGAACTCGGTAATAAAATGGACTCGCCAGAATTAGTTGCTCAAGAGTTATTAGCACTTATAAGTTCAAACCAAACAAGGCGCTTTATTGGTTTTCCTGAAAAATTATTTGCACGCATAAATGGCGTATTCCCAAACGTTGTTGATAACGCTATTGCAAAGCAACTTCCTAAAATTAAACGTTTTTTAAGTTAACAAACACACAAAGGCAAAATTATGTATAAATTTACACTCGCATTTTATTTAATACTAACCTCTGTATTTGCAACTGCAGTACACGCAGATGAAGCGCAAGACTTAACCGATATTCAACAAAAGTGGGCAATTGCTAATTACGAACTTGAAGACGATGCGCAAATAGACGCGTTTACACAACTAAGTGAGCAAAGCGCATTATTTGTTAAAAACTATCCAAGCTCAGCGCAAACACATATTTGGAATGGCATTGTGTTAGCTAGTTTTGCTGGCGCAAAAGGGGGCTTGGGCGCACTTGGTTTAGCAAAAGAAGCAAAAGCGTCACTCGAAAATGCACTTTCAATAGATGGCACTGCACTCAATGGCTCCGCTTACGCAAGCCTTGCAACGCTTTATAGCAAAGTACCTGGTTGGCCAATTGGTTTTGGTGATGACGACAAAGCTGAAAAATTATTTAAACAAGCGCTCGCTTTTAATCTCGAAGGCATTGATACTAATTACTTATACGGTGAATACTTGTATGACGAAGGCGATTATAAACAAGCTAAAGCGCGACTACTTGTAGCGCAAGTTGCTGGGATTCGTGATACTCGGGAAAAAGCAGATAAATATCGTCAACAAGCAATAAGTCAGCTATTGGCAAAAGTAGATAAAAAATTAAAAAGATAAACAGATAATGCATTTATTACTCGTTGAGGACGATCATTTAGTGGCGCAAGGACTTATTCGCTCTTTGCGTCAAGAGGGCTACAGCGTAGAGCATAGTGGCACAGTAAAACACGCCTTAGAGTGCCTTTCTAGTGGTGAAATTGAGCTTGTTATTCTCGATTTAGGATTGCCTGATGGCGATGGCTCGCAAGTTTTAAAGCATATTAAAGCGCAAAAAAAAGTAATACCGGTGGTTATTTTAACTGCTCGCGGCAGTATTGACGACAAAGTCCAAGGGCTCGATATGGGGGCAGATGATTACCTTGCAAAGCCGTTTGACCCCGCTGAGCTATTTGCCCGTTTACGTGTAGCAAGCCGGCGCATTAACCAAACGCAATCATGCTTATTGCGCTGTGGTGATGTAGTAATGGATACTTCTGCTCATACAGTTAAACTAAGTGGGCAGTCACTTACACTACCGCGAAAAGAATATATGCTTTTAAAAGCGCTGATGGAAAATCAGGGAAGGGTACAATCAAAACAACAACTCGAAAACAAACTTTACCAATGGGGTGAAGAAGTTGGCTCTAATGCTATAGAGGTGCATATTCATCATCTTCGTAAAAAATTCCCTAGTGATTTTATTAAAACCTTACGTGGCATTGGCTACGTGGTTGGTAAGCGTTAGAGTGTATTTGTTTTTCGAGGTTGAAAATGTCTATTCGTAAACGTCTGACCTTAATTTTACTTTCAATGATGGTGCTAACTTGCTTTTTAGCATTAGTAAAAGGCTATCAAAAAAGTATGCACCACGGCGAAAGTTTGCTTGATGATGAACTTAAAATAGTGGCTGGCGTTTTAATTGAGCAACCATTGGCACTAAGCACAGATGCAGTACAAGTAAGTAATAATAGCGCTCAGTTGTTGTATCAAATTTGGCAAAATAATAATTTACTTAGTGGCTCATCGAGTTTAACGAATAACCAAATTAGTTTTAGCGAGGGCTTTCAAACGGCCAATCTAGCAGGGCAGCGTATGCGGGTATTTGTGATGAGTAAAAACACCCGTAAAGTCATCGTTGCTGAACCAATGGCAAAGCGTTTTGAATTAGCTGAAGCCGTTATTTTATCCGCAATGTTACCTATGCTATGGGCAGTCCCTCTGCTTGCTATTTTTATTAGCTTTTTTGTTAAATACGCATTAGCCCCTCTTACCCGATTATCTAAGCAGTTGGCGTCTCGCCAAGCTAACGATTTTACGCCAATTAACTGGCAAGTAACCGATGAAGAAATTAAACCGGTTATTAATCGTTTAAACGACTTATTTAAACGCGTAGAAACTGCCTACTTACGGGAGCGATTTTTTGCCTCAGATGCAGCCCATGAGTTACGTACCCCGCTTAGTAGTTTAAAAATTAACGTACATAATTTGGCTAATAAACAAAGTAATCTGCAAGACCATCAAGAATTACAAGCTATGTCGCAGGGCATTAATCGCTTAAGTAATATTGTCGAGCAAATGCTAATTTTAGGGCGCACTCAGCCTGAACAATGGCAGAGGCAGTTTAGCGAGCAATCATTGCTAGCGATTACTCAGCAAGTCGTATCGGATCAATACGACAAAATAGATGAAAAAAACCAAACCATTAGTCTTGAAGGCGATGATTTTGTAATTAATGGTGATGAATTTACATTAACCACACTCATCGCTAATTTACTTAGCAATGCCATAAAGTACACACCCAATAATGGTCAAATTATAATTAAATTAGTATCAAGTAATAACGGCTTTAGTTGGCAAATTGATGATTCTGGTGCGGGTATGACTGAAGAGCAAAAAGAGCGAATATTCAATCGCTTTTATCGCGTAGGTGGCGATCAGCATCCATCAGGCGAGCAAGGTGCCGGTTTAGGTATGGCGATTGTTCAACATATAATTGCTATTTATGGCGCAAGTATTTATTTAGCGAATAGTTATTTAGGTGGGCTAACCGTTAAGGTTACTTTTACAGGAGTAAAAAGTGACTAAACGTTTATTTAATCAGTGCCTTTGTTGTTTGCTATTTTTGTCGTTTAACGCGGCGAGTAAAGAGTACCTTATTATTTTAAGAGATCATTTGTTCTATCCTTCACAAATAATTATTCCCGCAAATAAAAAAGTAAAACTATTGATAGAAAACCAAGACAGCACACCAGAAGAGTTTGATAGCTTTGATCTAAACAGAGAAAAAGTACTCTACCCAAATCGCAAAAGCATTATTTATATAGGGCCGCTTAGTAAAGGGCATTACGAATTTTTTGGTGAGTTTTCGCCAAATACAGCAAGGGGCGTTGTTATAGTTGGTGATGAAGGGGCGCAGCATGCTAATAACTAGTTTAGTCATGAGCCTTAATCAATTACTACCTGTGGCTATTTTATTAGTGCTACTACAAGTAGTTAAAAAACAAAGCGCTTTAAAAATAGGGTCTGCTTTACTAATTGGCGCGCTCATGTCGTTTTTGTACATGCAAAGTGCGTCATGGGTGAGCCAGTGGTTTGAACACCAAGGGTTAGAGTACTCACAAATAGGGCTCTGTATTACTATATTTATTGCCGTATTAGTATTTGCAGTAAAGCAAAAATCAGCGGCTTTTTATATTGCAGTTATAAGCACAATAACATTGTATTTAAGCCACTATATTATTTACCTCACCAGTTTTTGGCAAAGTAATGATGCAGGGCAAAGCTTATTTATTGGCACTTTATTAGGTGTTGGAATTTGTTTAAGTTTTAGCGTATTGCTGTACTTTTTAATGAATGCAATTAAGCACCGCTTTGGTATGTATCCGCTTTTTACTTTGCTTGCTTTTAACAGCGCGGCTAAATTATTAGTTGCACTGGATTTGGCAAGCCAAATAGACTTAATTACCAACACCGCAACCGTGTGGGATTTACGCGATGTATTAAGCGAAAACTCTGAGCTCGGGCGCGTACTGCGCGCCCTTGTTGGTTACGAGGCTACCCCGGATCTAATGAGTGTACTTATATATAGTACAAGTAGCGTGATATTTTTATCACTTTGTTATGTTATTTCGGCTTCAATATCTAAGGAACGTGTATGAAAGCACTTAACCTATATTTAGCGCTTAGCTTTACCGTTTTTTGTTTGTTGGTACTTTCAATCCCAGCAAAGGCCGATGGAATTGTTGTTGATAAGGTATATCACCCCTATGTTTTACCTTTTGAGCGAGAGTTTGAATGGCGGTTAGTGTCGCACCAAACAGATAGTGGCAACATACTAGCGCAGCGTTTGGGTGGTGGCGGTGCTATTAACGATACAATGGCACTAGAAGGCTATTTAGTAGGTGAGCGAGATGACAACGGCGACTTTGGTTTAGAAGCTTATGAGCTTGAACTACGCTGGCAATTAATTGAGCAAGGTAAATTATGGGCTGATTGGGGGGCATTATTTGAGCTTGAAAAAAAACATAATGAAGATGTGTATGAAGCAACTTCGGGTTTTGTGATCGAAAAAGAGTTTGGCAAAACAAGCTTAACTATGAATGCTTTTTTGGTTTACGAGTGGGGGCAGGATATTCAAAATGAATGGGAAAGCGAGTTTAGAGCGCAATATCGCTATCGCTACCGTTCTGCTTTTCAGCCATCTATTGAGGTGTACGTAGGTGAAGACTTTATTGGCATAGGGCCTGGGTTTATAGGTTTGCAGCGTTTTGATGGACAAAAGCAGTTAAAATGGGAAGCGGGTTTTATCACTGAGATAAGCCAATCAGAAAAAAATCATAGTTTTAGGCTCGCATTAGAATTTGAATTTTAATAACCAATGAAAGCGGTTTTGGTTGTTTATCATTCTGATTGTAGATAGGTACTTGACATATTTTAAAAAATCTATATAGTGGGCTGCAGCTAGAAAGAAAGCATGTAAGCTATAAATCTCCATTTCGATGTTGTATAAGTAATACTTGTAGTACCGTCCTGAAGTTTTTAAAGTACCATCTCATTTTTTGCTACACCCGCTCTTATGAGCATATTTTTTATTTATATCAGGATATTACAATGTCTAACATCGTATCAGGTACAGTTAAGTGGTTCAACGAGTCTAAAGGTTTTGGTTTCATCGAGCAAGAAAATGGCCCAGACGTTTTCGCACATTTCTCAGCAATCAAAAGCGAAGGTTTCAAAACTTTAGCTGAAGGCCAACGTGTAGAGTTCACTCTTTCACAAGGTCAAAAAGGTCCACAAGCTGATAACATCACAGCTGTATAATTTTACTTTTTAAGTAAAATGAAAAAAAGCGCTTAAGGCGCTTTTTTTGTGTCTGAAATTTGACTCAACCTAAGTTGCACCTATTATTAATGTAAGTTCATCAGTAGGTATCGTTATCATTAAATCCTTCCTTATACTTGTTTTTATATTTATTAGTCATTACGCACAGGCTGAAGATTTCAAGCTCACGGTCTACACTGAGCACTTTTCGCCATACAATTTTGAAAACAAAGCGGGTCAACTTATTGGCATAAATCTCGATATTGTAAAAGATGTATGCATTGCGTCAGACATTACCTGTGAATTTAAAATACTTCCTTGGAAACGTGCTTACAGCCTAGTCCAAAAAGAAAAGCATTCAGGTATTATCTCTATCGCTAAGACATCTCAAAGAACGCCTATTTTTAATTGGGTAGGGCCTTTGGCATCCAGTGAAACATTTTTTTATAAACTTAAAAAAAATACTCAGTTAAAAATGAATAGCTTAAATGAAGCAAAGCAGTTTTCACTTGCTATCGTAAGAGGGGATATTTACGAATCCATAATTAAAAAAGTAGGGTTTGAAGCAGGTAAAAACCTTTTGTCCATAGGTGATGAAAAGCAATATATGCACTTGTTTTTAAATAGTAAAATAGATTTGATTTTAGGCTCTGAATACACCATTGGTTATCAACTTTCGCCTTTTGGGTATAGTGAAGACGATGTCGTTAGGCTGCAGGAATTACCATTACCTGAGATAGCAGGTAACTACATCGCGTTTAATAAATCAGTACCCAATTACATTGTAGAGCGTTTTAATAGGGAGTTTGAAAAGCTTAAAAAGAAGGATAACTTTTCGGCTTATAAAAAACGTTATAAGCGCTAATGTTAGTGCCTGTAAGGCAGCTCTTTCTTTTGCTTTATTTTTAAAAATGCAGCTTGCAGTGCTTCTATTAAATGCATATCTGTTTTTTTATTTGCAGCTAAATAAGCATCAATTGTTAGCTCATCTATTTTATAAATAAACTTTAAGTGTGCTGGTTTGAGCTTTAGATAATCACTCATCTGCTGCATGAACAAAGGATCATCTACAATTAAATCTACTTTTTTAGCTAGTAGTAAAGAGTATGACTTTTGAATATCAGAGGTTAAAACAACTTCAAACCCCAGTTTTGCGAGGGTTTGTGTTGAAAAGTCATTGCGCTGCATAGCAATTTTGTACACTTTGGCTTGTTCAGTAGTGTTTATAATAAGATCATCTCGCTCTGATAGGCCAATAAAGCCTAGTTCAAAACGTCCGACAGGTCCTATCCAATAAAATTTGTCTTCTCGCTCTACAGTGCGTGCAAGGCTGTATATAAAGGTATTTTTAAGCTCATTTGCAATTTTATAAGCACGTGCCCAAGGGTACATTTGAATGTTAGGTGTTAGATCAGCCTCAGCAAATATTTCTCTAATAAATTGAGTGCCTTCACCTGCTACCTCACCATCAATCAACACCTGGTTTGGCGGTGCTAACTCTGTAACAACAAGGATGGGTTCTTTTGCTTGAACATACACAGAACAAATTAAAAAAAGAGAATAAAGAATATATTTCACAATAGCGGATCGTTAGTCGGTTAGCTTAAGTAATATAAGTGTGGCTGAAAATACGAAAAACACAAAAAATATTTATGTGACTTTGTTACTAAGATATTGGTTTATTTGAGTTATGTATAACCATAAATAAGGTTAAATAGCTTGAAGGTTGGAAGTGTATAAATCTGGAAGGCCTAAAACGATAAAAGGGCCTTTCGGCCCTTGGTGAAGTATCGTTCAAGTCAGATAGAGCTTTAACCCCTTAAAGCGCTATCCTCTTGTTTTGCAACACCGGTGTTCATCTCAATAAGTTTCTAAGCTAGCGAGAGGAAAAACCCAGCAATTGCTGCGCTCATAAGGTTAGCCATAGATCCTGCTAACACTGCTCTGAGCCCTAAGCGTGCGATATCCTTCCGCCGACTAGGCGCCATACCGCCTAACCCACCTAGTAAAATGGCTATCGATGATAGGTTAGCAAAGCCACATAGAGCAAAAGTAACAATTGCTTGTGTGTGTGCGCTTAACGTATCACGATAATTTATAAAGTCTAAGTAAGCAACAAACTCGTTCACTACTATCTTTTGACCAATAAAGCTGCCGGCTATAATTGCCTCATCCCATGGCACACCTAGTAACCATGCAACAGGAGCAAATACATAACCTAATATTTCTTGAAGCGTTAATGTTGGGTAATCAAACCACCCGCCAATACCACCTAATAAACCGTTTAGTAGTGCAATTAGCGCTACAAAAGCAAGTAACATTGCACCAACGTTAAGTGCTAAATGCATACCATTTGCTGCACCTGATGCAGCTGCATCAATTACATTAACTGGTTTATCATCATCATTTAAATCTAGATCTGCTAAGTTATCTTTAGGCGTTTCAGTTTCTGGCACAATCATTTTTGCCATTAAAAAACCACCAGGAGCAGCCATAAAGCTCGCTGCTATTAAATACTTAAGATCTACGCCAATAATAACGTAACCGGCCATTACAGAGCCTGCCACAGTGGCTAAGCCACCTACCATCACTGCAAACAATTCCGATTTAGTCATTGTTGCTATAAATGGCTTAACTATCAGCGGTGCTTCAGTTTGACCAACAAAAATATTTGCCGTTGCTGAAAGCGATTCTGTGCGAGAGGTTTTCAATAATTTTTGTAAACCGCCGCCTAAAATCCTAATTATCCAATCCATAATGCCAAGGTGATATAACACAGCAACAAGTGCTGAGAAAAACACGATAACAGGCAAAACTTGAATCGCAAAAATAAAACCTAATGTGTCTTGTGAGGCAAGTGGGCCAAACAAAAACCCAATACCGTCGTTTGCATAACCAATAACCGACGATACGGCTGCTGACATGCTCGTTAACACATTTTTTCCTGCTTCAAAAAACAGGACAAAACCGCCGATAACTACTTGCATCGCAAATGCTATACCAACGGTTCTTAAATTAATTGCCTTGCGATTAGTTGATGCCGCAAAGGCAATGCTTAGTAGCACACACATGCCTACTAAGCTCATAAATGTTGTCATACAAATGTTTCCCGTTGTTATTCTTGTAGTAAATATTTTATCTTACTTTTTATTATATCAATCGCAACGCGGTTCATACCGCCTCGAGTCACAACTAAATCTGCATTATGCTTAGAAGGCTCAATAAATTGATAAAACATCGGTCTAACAGTTGCTTGATATTGCTCAACAACAGATTGTAATGTTCTGCCTCGTTGCTCCATATCACGTTGCATACGACGCATTAAGCAAATATCTAAAGGCGTATCTATAAACACCTTAATATCAAATTCTTTATTAAGCGCTTTGTCACTCAATAATAAAATACCTTCAACAATGAGTATTTTAGCAGCAGGCACTCGGCGAGTTTTCTCGCTACGTGTATGCTGTGCATAATCATACGTTGGTACTTCAACTGAATTCCCACTACGAAGCTGTGTTAAATGCTCAAGCATTAACGCATGTTCAAATGCATCAGGATGGTCGTAATTCGTTTGCGTACGATGCGCCATCGGTAAATGCGACTGATCCTTGTAGTAAGCATCTTCTTCAATAATGGCGATAGCGCCTGGTTCAAGCTCATTAACCAATTCATTGTATATAGTTTGGCTAAAAAGAGATTTGCCCGACGCAGACGCGCCTGCAATAGCTATAATAGTAGTTCGTGTCACTAAAGTTCTCACCCACACAGAAGGATATATTGTTGGTAGATCACAATAGCAAAAAAGACACGATTAATCTCTTTTGCTTCGCTTAAGAATGCAAATTTATAATGTTTAGGTTTTATGAAACAGGACTTTTGTCCTGTACGGAAAAATCGATCAGCGGATAAAGTAACCACCTAGAATCAAAGTGAGGTCAAAATGGCAAGAGCAATTATCTTAATGGCAGATAGCCTAGGAATCGGTGCAGCACCAGATGCAGATAAATTCGGCGATCTTGGGGCTAATACATTCGCTCACTTACTAAAAGCATATTACGACGAAACAGGCGCTGCATTATCGCTTCCTAACCTATCAAAACTTGGGTTAGTGGATGCATGTGAAGCTGCCGGTGGAGAACCGTGTTTAATTTCAGACCGCCAAGCTTCTCAAGGAGCATGGGGTTACGCTAAAGAATTATCTAGCGGAAAAGACACGCCATCAGGTCATTGGGAAATGGCAGGAGTACCTGTGTTATTTGATTGGGGATATTTCCCAAAAACACAGCCAAGTTTCCCACAAGAATTTATAGACGAGTTTATAGCTCGTACTGGTATTCCTGGCATTTTAGGCAACTGCCATGCATCGGGAACAACCATTTTAGAACAGCTAGGTGAAGAGCACGTAAAAACAGGTAAACCAATCTGTTACACCTCAGCTGATAGCGTGTTTCAAATAGCCGCGCATGAAGAGTCATTCGGCCTAGAGAAGCTTTATCAAGTTTGCGAAATCGCACGGGCGCTACTTGATGAAATGAATATAGGACGAGTGATTGCGCGGCCATTTTTGGGTTCAAATAGCCAAGACTTTGCTCGAACGGGTAATCGTCGCGACTATTCAGTGCTTCCGCCAGCACCAACATTGCTAGATGTGTTAGCAAAAGACGGCGGCGAAGTAATTAGTATTGGTAAAATTTCAGATATTTACGCGCATCAGGGCATAACCCAAAAGCATAAAGCACCTGGGCTTATGAACTTGCTAGAAAAAACCAGCGAAGTAATGAAAAGCGCACCAGAACACAGCTTAATCTTTACTAACCTAGTTGATTTTGATGAAAAATTTGGTCATCGCCGTAACCCAGTAGGTTATGCAAAAGCATTAAAAGAATTTGATGACTATTTACCAACTATACTAAAACAGTTAAACGCAGATGATATATTAATGATCACTGCAGATCACGGTTGTGACCCAACCTTTCCAGGTTCTGAGCACACTCGCGAATACGTACCGGTTATTGCATATAAACCAGGTATGAGTAACACACCTCTAGGTGAACGCAACAGCTTTGCAGATATCGGTCAAACACTGGCACAGTGGTTTAACTTATCTGCGCTTGATTACGGCGACAGTTTTTTAAATGAGCTAACAACGCCAAATAAAAAGGAAAACAATTAATGAGTACTCCGCATATCAGTGCAAACGTTGGTGATTTCGCCGAAACAGTATTAATGCCAGGCGATCCGCTACGTGCGCAATATATTGCTGAAAACTTTTTAGATGATGCAGTACAAGTTACAGGTGTTCGTAACATGTACGGTTTCACTGGTACTTACAAAGGTAAGCCAGTAAGCATCATGGGTTCAGGCATGGGCATTCCATCAATGTCTATTTATGCACGTGAGCTAATTGTAAGCTTTGGCGTTAAAAATATTATACGTATTGGTACGTGTGGCGGTATTGGCACAGATATCAAAATCCGTGACGTAATTTTTGCACAAGGTGCAAGCACAGATTCAAACGTAAACCGTGCACGTGTTCGTGGCTACGATTTTGCTGCTATTGCTAACTTTGACTTACTTTTAAACGGTGTAAACGCCGCTAAAGAGCTAGGAATTGAAGCAAAAGTAGGTAACGTATTTACAACCGACACTTTCTACCAAGCAGACGACTCGTTCTATAAAGACTTAGACAAGTTAGGCATGCTAGCAGTAGATATGGAAACAGCAGGTTTATATGGCGTTGCAGCTGAATACGGCGCAAACGCAATGGCATTATTTACAGTAAGTGACCACGTAATCACCGGTGAAGCAACACCTGCTGATGAGCGTCAAAGCACGTTTAACGAAATGGTTAAAATTGCATTAGAGTCAATAGCTTAAATAATATATAACAGTTCCTTGGTAACGTATTCACTAAGTTTTGGAGACACGCCCAAAGTGAAGTGAGACTAACCTCCAAAGCCGCATTTTATGCGGCTTTTTTTATGCCTGAAGAAAATGGGTAGCAGCTTCTAATTACTTAATCACCCATCCTAAAAACTATGTTTTTAAACGCCTGCAAGCAGCGCGTCTACAGGTAAATTAAACTGCTGAGTGTAAGTTTTCCACGTAGGCGCTAAGCTTGCTCGCGCGAGAAGCGCAGCTTCTAATTACTTAATCACCCATCCTAAAAACTACGTTTTTAAAGGCCCGCAAGCAGCGCGTCTATAAGTGAGTTTTAACCACCGCGTTAAGTTTTCCACGTAGGCGCTAAGCTTGCTCGCGCGAGAAGCGCAGCTTCTAATTACTTAATCAACCATCTAAAAACTGCGTTTTTAAACGCCTGCAAGCAGCGCGTCTACAGGTAAATTAAACTGCTGAGTGTAAGTTTTCCACGTAGGCGCTAAGCTTGCTCGCGCGAGAAGCGTAGCTTCTAATTACTTAATTACACAACAAACTTTACCTTTAAAAACATAAAAAAGGGCCAAAGCCCTTTTTTATGGTGTTGCGCCTAATCATACAGGCTAAATTCTGAGTGCTTAAACAACTTCACCAGCCACTATCGTATTAAAGCTGTCGTTGTCATGCAGGCTTGCAAATGCGCTCTCGTGTAATAATTCATTACGTAAGTTTGGAGAGTATTCAAGTGCCATTTTAATATCGGCTAATGCATCAGCATGCTTATGTGTTAGTGCATAAGCACAGGCTCGTTGCCAATAGGCATAACCATAGTCACTATCTATATCAATAGCTTGATTACACAGCTCAATGGCTTGTGCTGTTTCATTAATTTCTAGTAGTGCATCGGCTTTATAAGCAATGGCTTCCACATCTTCAGGTTTGCGATTGAGTATTTCATCAAAAATTTCAATTTTATTTGCAAAATCACTTTCTAGGTTTGCGCGCATCCACAGCGAATGAACTTCGTTAGTCACCGATATGCGTTCTTGGTTGCTGAGTATTTCTTCTGAGCGAACGCGTAGTTTTTCTTCAAGAATTTTTAATCGGTCTTCATACTCGTCTGTAATTACACTCACACGCGTATTTACAATATCTTCTACTTTGTTTTTAACATCGCGCAACGAGTTCCAACCCACTAAAACTAAAATCGACGCCGTAGCGGTAATTATAAAAAACACATTATTAATGGTATCTGTAGTGTACGTTAATGCGCGATCGGCAGTATCAAGCTGCGCATGAGTAACCTGCTTAGTTACATCTTCACGAAGCTTTTGCTGATCTTGCCTAACTGCTTTTAGCTCATCTAATATGTAACGCTCCATTAGCGGCTTATACATAGGCTCTTTGAGTTGTTGAAGAGCTTGTTGCTCTTGTTGTGCTGTAGGTGAAGCTGGTTGCTTTTCAGCAGAGTTCACTATGCCTGAAAACAAAGTTAAACAAACAAAAAGTACAGATAGGTAATAACGCATTGGTACGCCTAATTAAATTAATTACTGTAATAACTTTAACATGCAGGGCTTAATGGCACTAGGGCGTGTTGTTCTTTGTGGATTAAAATTGACCTAATTTAGATAGGAGCAATAGTTGTGAGAATTTTTTAGCCTAGTGAGCTTAGCAATAATAGGGTTAAACCTGAGCATATTACCCATGCTCAGGTAATTTGAGTAAAAATAGGCAAAAAAAAACCAGCTCAAGGTGAGCTGGCAAAAACTGCTTAAAACAACAATATGTCGTAGGGATTCACAGGGGAACAACTTCATAATAACTGAATATTTATGAACAAATACTTAATTCAATTCAACTAGTTAAAAATATAAGAATACTCAAAGTATTCGGTTTATAAAGTAAAGGTGCATTGGGCTTAAGTAATGCACCTTTATCATTATAACTATCTAACTACAATTTCATGGTGAAGGGGGGTATTCCAATGTGCGCTTTAGTAAACTAAAGCCACTTTCAAACCCTTCACATACCATTACGCCGAAATTTTTCAATTCGATCACAGGTCTAGTAAAAAGATTAAGGTTAATTCACCGATTTTGAATTTTTATTTTGCGTAATACTTTATATGAGCACCATCTGACTTTTCACTATTATTTTAAACGCCACTTTAAGCTTATTGTTAAATACATCATTAACGTAAGGGCAATCAAAAATATAAATTGGAGCAATCGTTTTAAATAGTATGTTGAGGTTGGCGTAGCATAATTTATACGCCTATATTAAGGATACGTAAGCACTTAGGTAGGCACGCTGAGTAAAAAGTAAGCCTATTAAATAAATATAACCGTTACTTTTTAAAAAGTTATAAACACATAAGCAATAATACTGATTGATTAAGTATTTTACCTTTCTATTATAAGGATTTCACAATGAGCAAGCCAACAGCGGGTAAATGCCCTGTTATGCACGGTAGTAATTCAGTTGTTTCTAAAGTAAACACCGATTGGTGGCCAAACACACTCAACTTAGACATTCTTCATCAACACGATACTAAATCAAATCCATACGGCACTAATTTTAACTACGCAGAAGCATTTAAATCTCTAGATTTAGACGAAGTAAAAGCCGACTTAAAAACCTTTATGACCGACAGCCAAGATTGGTGGCCTGCCGATTGGGGCCATTACGGTGGTTTAATGATTCGTATGGCATGGCACTCAGCGGGTACGTACCGTTTATCTGATGGTCGTGGTGGCGCAAGTACCGGTAACCAACGTTTCTCGCCTTTAAATTCATGGCCAGATAACGCAAGCTTAGATAAAGCACGCAGACTTTTATGGCCACTTAAGAAAAAATACGGTAACAAACTCTCATGGGCCGATTTATTTATTCTTGCTGGTAATATGGCATACGAATCAATGGGTCTTAAAATTTATGGTTTTGCGGGCGGCCGTGAAGACATTTGGCATCCAGAAAAAGATATTTACTGGGGTGCAGAAAAAGAATGGTTAGCACCAAGTGATGAACGCTACGACAATGTAGAAAAACCAGACACCATGGAAAATCCATTAGCCGCAGTACAAATGGGCCTAATTTACGTTAACCCTGAAGGTGTTAATGGTATACCCGATCCACAAAAAACGGCAGATCACGTACGTGAAACATTTGCTCGCATGGCAATGGATGACGAAGAAACCGCAGCGCTAACAGTGGGCGGCCATACAGTAGGTAAAACTCACGGTAATGGTAAAGCAGAGCACTTAGGTCCAGAGCCAGAAGCAGCAGACGTACACGAGCAAGGTTTAGGTTGGAACAGCACCAAAGAAGGCGGCTTTGGTCGTCATACTGTAACTTCTGGCCTTGAAGGTGCATGGACCACACACCCAACTACATGGGATAACGGATACTGCCACTTACTTTTAAATTACGAATGGGAACTTACTAAAAGCCCAGCTGGCGCTCATCAGTGGGAGCCTGTAAATATTAAAGAAGAAGACAAACCAGTAGACGTAGAAGACCCATCAATTCGTTTAAACCCAATGATGACCGATGCCGATATGGCCATGAAAGTGGACCCTGCGTACCGTAAAATTATTGAGCGTTTTTATAACGACTTTGAATACTTCTCTGATGTATTTGCACGCGCATGGTTTAAGCTAACTCACCGCGATTTAGGTCCTAAAGCATGTTACTTAGGTAAAGATGTACCAAGCGAAGACCTAATTTGGCAAGATCCTATTCCAGCAGTTGATTACACATTATCAGACGATGAAATCACAAGCTTAAAAGCACAGCTACTTGATTGCGGTGTAAGCGCGAGTGATTTAATAAATACAGCGTGGGATAGTGCGCGTACGTATCGTGGTTCTGATAAACGCGGTGGCGCAAATGGCGCACGTATTCGTCTAGCACCACAAAAAGATTGGCATGGTAACGAACCTGCGCGTTTAGCAAGTGTACTTAGTGCCCTTGAAAAAGTACAAGCGGGTTTATCTAAGCTAGTAAGCATGGCTGATTTAATCGTATTAGGTGGCACAGCGGCTGTAGAGCAAGCTGCAAAACAAGCCGGTGTTAATGTAACAGTACCATTTGCACCAGGACGAGGGGACGCAACAGACGAAATGACTGATGCAGAATCGTTCGATCCGCTTGAGCCTGTTCATGATGGATTTAGAAACTACCTTAAAAATGACTTTAGCGTATCCTCAGAAGAGCTATTGTTAGAGCGCAGCCAATTAATGGGCTTAACAGCACCAGAAATGACTGCACTTATGGGCGGCATGCGTGTACTAGGCACAAACTACGCAGGCACTAAACATGGTGTATTTACTGATAATGTAGGCACGCTATCTACCGACTTTTTTGTAAACCTAACCGACATGGCTAACAACTGGAAGCCACTAGAGCCAGGTATATATAATATTGTTGAACGCAAAACAGGCACCATTAAATGGACTGCCACACGCGTAGATTTAGTGTTTGGTTCAAACTCTATTTTACGTGCCCTAAGTGAATTTTATGCACAAGACGATAATAAAGAACGTTTTGTACATGACTTTGTAAATGCATGGGTAAAAGTAATGAACGCAGACAGGTTCGATCTTAAATAATCTGTACGCTAAATAAAAACGGGGGAGTATTGAATACTCCCCCGTTTTTTATGCGTTTTAATTTCACGGCTAGATAAGCCCGCTTTTTTTAAAGCAATAAAACTTATAAAAGTGCAAAAAGCTTTTGTAGTTGTGGCATATATTCGCTCACAAGTTCAAGGTTGTTTTCGCTTACTAAAGATTCTGTAGACTCCTCAGCTGCGCTTGATGATTTACCAAACGAACTCATTAATGAGCTAGCGCCTTTATCTTTAGCACTTTTCATACTTTGAAAACCGCCCATTACTTTATTAGCAGTTTCTTGATTATCAGCAGAAAGGCCCGACTTAAGATTTTCGATATAAGCCATTGATACTTCAGAACCTACAGTTACTAGCTGCTCTGGCGTAAAACCGTAACGGTTTGTAACACTCGCAAAGCTTTTGTATAGGTCTTGTTCTTTAATCATGCTTAATGCACTGTTAGCTAAAGAGCTTTGTTCGCCAACACTTTGATCTGCAGAACCACCTAGCATACTTGCTAAATCTAAGTCTTTTAACGACTCTTGGCTGCTTGCCCAGCTAGTCACAGCTGGCAGTGCTTTCATATAGCTTTGAAGTTGACCTTTGTTAATATCCTCTGCAAGGCTTGAGAAACTCATCGCTAATAAGCTAAGTGATACAAGTATTTTTTTCATTGAGCATTTCCTAGTATTAAAGTAGTGCCAATTAGAAACTAATAAGCAACACTTGCCAATACAAAATAAAATATTGGCTGATTTATAGTACAATTTATGAGAATTTATTTAAGTTCTAAGAATTTAGTCGATTCACCACAAGCTAATGTACTGATGATATAATGTATTTTTGACAAATAGAGCTGAACACAATGTTAACAATTTCAAATACTGTCACTATCGATGAATGGGAACTAGAGCTCACAGCTATTCGTTCGCAAGGTGCCGGTGGTCAAAATGTTAATAAAGTAGCAAGTGCAATTCATTTACGTTTTGACATTAACCGCTCTAAATTACCTGACTTCTACAAAGAACGCTTACTTGCCTTAAATGATACAAGAATTACCAAAGACGGCGTTTTAATCATTAAAGCGCAAAGCCACCGTACCCAAGAGCTAAACAGGGAAGATGCCCTTAAGCGTTTAAAGGATTTAATTCTTAGTGCTACGGTAGTTAATAAGGCGCGTCGAGCCACCAAGCCCAGCCGTAATTCACAGCGAAAGCGCATGGACAAAAAAACCAAACATGGGCAAAACAAAGCGCTACGCGGCAGCATAAAGTTTTAGCTTTAAATGGTATTAATAAAGTAGAGAAGGGGCTTGATGTTTACATGCAGGCACTATTTTTACACCGTATTGCTTGTATAAAAATATAAGTGAGGGCTAGCCTCACTTATAATAACTATTAATATTTACTTAGCCATCTCTAAATCAGATTCTGCATCTGCCAACATTGCAAACTCTTCATCAGCGCTTTTAGCAACTAAGTGTTTTGAGCTGTAGCCAAAGTAATATACGGCGCCCACAATAAACAGCATCATAGTGTATAAAAATGCACGAGGGTCGAACGCATACACTCCGGTTAATGCTATAAGCGAAAGCACTAAAGCAATACTTGAAGTTACTACACCACCAGGGGTTTTATAAGGGCGAGGTAAGTCAGGTTGTTTAACGCGTAGTAAAATATGGCTCAGCGCCATTAATGCATACGATACCGTTGCACCTACTACAGCCATTGCAAGTATTAAATCACCCTCGCCACTAAGTGATACTAAAAAACCAAATACGGCAGGTACAATCAACGCACGTGCTGGCACTTTGCGATTAGTTGTAATCGACAACGAACGCGATAAATATCCGGCTCTAGATAAAGCAAACACTAAGCGACTATAACCATAAATAATAGAGAAAAACGAAGCAACTAAACCCGCAAGCCCGAATATATTTACTACAGTTGCTAAGCCCTCACTACCCGATGCATTTAATGCATCAACCAAAGGTACAGCACTTGCGCCCATTGCAGCAGCACCGCCAGCGCCAGGCACTAAAACAACAACTAAAAAAGCAGTAAATAACAAAAAGATCATTGCACCAATAATGCCTTTTGGCACATCTTTAGCGGGATCTTTTGCCTCTTCTGCAGCAAGCGGTACACCTTCCACCGCTAAAAATAACCACATGGCAAACGGTAATGCAGCCCAAACCCCGTACCAACCTAAAGGTAAAAACTCACTGGCTCCCACTGCATCGGTTACGGGGACGTCAAATAAGCGTGATGCATCAAAATTTGTAATTAAAACAAAAGCCGTTGCAATAATAGCTAATACTGCTAAACCACTTATTACCATCATTACTTTAAGTGCTTCTCCTACGCCTGCTAAATGAATTCCCACAAATAGTAAGTAAAATAATGCATATACCCATGGTCCATTAAACCCAGTGAGGGCTTCAACTGCAGAGCCTATAAAAATAACAATAGCAGCGGGTGCTAAGGCGTATTCAATTAATACCGCAAGCCCGGTTAAATAGCCTCCCGCAGGCCCCATAGCTTGGCGCGCAAAACTATAACCACCGCCTGCTGCAGGTATTGCAGCTGACATTTCAGCAAGCGACAATACCAGCGCTAAATACATAACTGCCATTAACACTGCAGCAATGGCAAAGCCACCCCAACCCGCTTCGGCAATACCAAAGTTCCAACCTGCAAAGTCACCCGATATTACATACGACACACCCAAACCTGCGAGTAATAACCACCCCGCAGTACCTCGTTTTAACTGTCTTTTAGCAAGGTACTCTGTATTATTAGTAGACATAACCCTTCTCCGTTGATGTTTAGTTTTTATTGTTTTATTTCATGTGTTTTTAATTAAAATTACTCAGCAATTAAAAAGTTAGTGGTTGAAACCTGATGCTCAATTACATCGTCTTGTGTACGGTCTTTTAAATTAACCCCAGTTAGTTTTAGTTTTTTAGCTTCACGTAATAAGTACAGCGCACGCCTAGCCGCTTCTGTATAAGGTAGGCCTGCTGGGCGAATATTCGATATGCAATTACGACATGCATCGTTAAGTCCTGTTTTAGGCTCCCATGTTAAATACAAGCCAAGGCTATCTGGCGAACTAAGTCCTGGGCGCTCTCCTATTAACACCATAACCACCTGCGCATTTAGCAACTCACCTATATCGTCGCCAATTGCTACTCGACCTTGTTCAACCAAAGTAATGGGGGCAATTTTAAATTGCTTGTCTGTTGTAAGGTGCGCTAATAGCTCTGTTATAAATGGGCATGCATTTTTTTGTACCGCCAACGAGGAGAGTCCATCAACCACTACAATCGCTAAATCGTATTTAGCCTGCGTAGTGTGCTTTTGTTTATTCATATAGCTGAGAAGTATTTGCCTACCATTTTCATCAAGCTTGCGGCCTAAATCGGGTCGCTGAAGGTAAGTAACCCTGTCAACGGCTTGGCTGTGTAAATGCAGGGGAGGGTCAACCTCTTTTAGAGCACTAATACTGCCTATTTGCTCAGTCATTTTGTTAATATCAAGCGGAAAACTCACCGCATCGCGTGCTTGTGCATGAGATAGCTGAAAAGCCAGCATTTCTGAGGTGGGTAAACTTATACCCGCACGCCCAAGCCCAATACGGGCGTCGGTAAAACGGCGTAAATCACTCCAAGGGTTATGCACTACATTACCGTTATTTTTATGCTCGTTTACTGAGTCATCTAAAGGAGTGCTCTGTTTTAAACGTGATTTCATGAGCCACCTCCAGTAATTGCACCCAGAGGTTTAGCAAAAGCGGGAGGCAAGGTATCTGAAAGTGTAATATCGGTAGTGCTTTGCATTATTTTCATTTTGCTTAGCCATGCTTCAAACTCGGGGGCAGGTCTAGAGCCAAGTACACGGCGAACATATAATGCATCATGAAAAGACGTAGTTTGGTAATTAAGCATAATATCGTCAGAGCCAGGTATTCCCATTACAAACGAGCAACCAGCAACACCTAATAGCGTAAGCAAGTTATCCATATCGTTTTGATCAGCCTCTGCATGATTGGTGTAACACACATCGCATCCCATCGGTATGCCTAGTAACTTAGCGCAAAAATGATCCTCAAGTCCTGCTCGGGTAATTTCTTTACCATCAAACAAATATTCAGGGCCAATAAACCCCACCACGGTATTAACCAGTAACGGGTTAAACTTACGAGCAACGGCATAAGCGCGAGCTTCGCACGTTTGCTGATCAAGCTCATGATGCGCATTTGCTGAAAGCGAACTGCCTTGCCCAGTTTCAAAATACATTACATTATTGCCAACAGTGCCACGCTTTAAACTCAAAGCGGCATCTTGCGCTTCAGCCAAGGTATTTAAATTAAAACCAAAACTTGAATTAGTAGCCTCTGTGCCACCAATCGACTGAAATACTAAATCAACTGGTGCGCCAGCTTCTATACATTCAATGGTGTTAGTAACATGGGTGAGCACGCAGCTTTGGGTCGGTATGGCGTACTTTTGAATAACATCATCCATTAACGTCATTAACTTAATGGCTTGGGCAACGTTATCGGTTGCAGGGTTTATACCTATTACTGCATCGCCATTACCGTATAGCAAACCATCAAGCATGCATGCAGCAATACCATTAATATCGTCAGTTGGGTGATTTGGTTGTAAACGTGTAGATAAATGCCCGGGGAGGCCAATAGTATTTCTAAAAGCACTCGTAACATGGCACTTTTTAGCAATTAATATGAGATCTTGATTGCGCATTATTTTGCTAACTGCAGCAGCCATTTCCGGCGTAATACCTTGCCTTATACTTGCAAGTACAGCAGGTGTTGCAAAGTCACTTAAAAGCCAATTACGAAAATCGCCTACGGTTAAATGTGCAATAGCCATAAAGGCATTCGCATCGTGCTCGTCAATAATTAAGCGTGTAATTTCGTCATCTTCGTAGGGAATAAGTACCTCATTTAAAAATGTTTTAAGAGGAATATCCGCCAATGTCATTTGTGCCACAGCACGTTCTTGTGCTGATTGTGCAATTACGCCCGCTAAGCGATCACCCGAACGCTGCGGTGTAGCTTTAGCCATTAACTGGGCTAAGTTCTTGAATTTATAAGTATGTGTACCTAAAGTGTAACTGTACGCTTGCCCCATGATTTACTCCACATAACTAATATGATCAACCTTGGTATAGGTTTAGCCGCATCTTTAGCTATAAATCAATATTGAATAGTTACAAGACAGCTTATTTTGTACCAAGTAACTATCGAATTTCGGCAAAAGATTATTTATTAATCCAATTCAATTGGTTACACACGCAAAGCGGTGTTAACTTAAGCATAATGAAAGTGTAACGAAAAAGAGCATCCCCGATATGGCGCAGCAAAGTAGCTTTAACGCACCACTAAAGAGCAAGGTGCAAACACACGATATAGACGAGCAAGCGCATAGCCTTACTCAATGGCAGCAAAAATACGATCAAATGAGCGACGGCAGCTTTTATGGTTGTATTGAAGAAACGGATTACGCCAATATTCATGTGTTTAAAGAATACACTGAGCGAGCGCTTCGTCAGCAATGTAACATAGCCCCTAATTCGGTTTGGCTTGGTATTCCTTGTCAGTCACAGCAAAGTAAAATTAATGGTTTAAGTGTGGCAAGTAATCAATTTATGTGCCGTACAAGTGATAACGACTTTGAGCTGATAACCCCTGAGCAATTTAATATTTATGGTTTGGTAATCGATTGGAACTCAATTGAATATATGGCGCAGCTACAAGGCGTAACATTGAAAAACCTCGTATCTGCACAATCAGCTCGCTTATCGGTGAGTAACTCATCTTTGCAAACGGCAAGGCAAATAATTAATAGCATGGTTGTAGGCAAGGGCTTTGGACTTAAAACCGAATCGCAACAAGATATGCTAAACATGTTGGCACTACACTTATTACAAGCAGACAATCCGCAGCAAAATATTGCGCCAAGTTATAAACATCGAAAAGCCGTAGTAGATAAAGTAAAAGATTACGTAGCCACAAATCCACAAAACCCAATAACCATAACTGAGCTGTGCGAGCTTGCTTTTGTAAGTAGGCGCACACTTCAATATAGCTTTGAGAGTATTTTAGGAATTAACCCTTTGCGGTTTTTACGTTTAACACGCTTAAATAATGTAAGGCGAGAGCTAAAAAAACCAAACCAAGATAAGCCCATTTCAGTAATAGCAGCCAATTGGGGATTTTGGCACGCGGGACAATTTGCTAAAGATTACACGCAACTATTTGGTGAAAACCCATCACAAACAGTTAAAAATAATAGTTTTAAAGGTTAAAAATGACACTTCTAACTTGAGTATAAGCACCTGTAGACGTGCAGCTTGCTGGCGTTTAAAAGCACCGCTTTTACATTTAGTCGGCTGCATTAGTAACAAGTAACTTAATCATCACCGAAAAGTGAAAGAGAAAACAAGGACCAGTGACTAACATTACTCGTGTTTTCTTTGTGTAGTGCACAGCGCATCGGTAAACTCGGTGGTGAAATACCATATAACTTAAACAAATGGACTTTGTCTGCTCATTTACTCCTCTTTTTCTTCTCTTTGTGCATTCATATTTTAAGGGCTGTTATTCACAAAGAGGTTTGGAGGCGCTGGGCTTTTAGAGGACAGCTTGGAAGTTAAAATAATAAAGAACTAAAAGTAAAAGCGAGGTATAAAACCTCGCTTACTATATTCAAAAGCCCTATTTGATCGGTGCTATTTAAGCCGCGATTAAATAGGACTCTTGTCCTGAATGCTTGTTGTTGCGTTTAAACGAGCCTTTGCCTTTTTTAGCTTTAACCACTTGTGGTTTAAATAATTTAGAGGTGACCATCGCCGCTAGTGCATTGTGGTTTATAACGCCTCGTCCTGTGTCTACCGCGCTGGTGTTTACGGTTTTTGCTTTAGATTTTTTAGTCATATATTTCCTATCAACTAATGGTTATTTTAAGTTAAATAATAAAGAGGCTTTTATATTGGCCTATTTAAAAGATGGCGATTGTAGACTTAATTTTCAACCGCGCAAGTATTTTTAACATCCATTTGGTAGTTTTTTAATAATAAAAAAGCATAAAAAAAGCGCAGTTAATAACTGCGCTTAATATTACTTAGTTTGCTTTACTTTTTTATAAGATAATTAAAAACTAAAGCTTACTTTTGCGTAGTACGTTCTGCCGTCAAAGCCGTATGGCAATGCGCGTACTGGATATTTAAATGCGCCATTAGTGATAAAATTAAGTACTTCGTCATCACCTAATTCATCTGGCGTTTCGTCAAATACGTTATCGGCACCTACCGAAAGCGCAAACATGTCATTTATTTGGTAGCTAACATTTAAATCAACTAACACAGCAGACTCAACCGTACTTGTTGGTTTAAATGAACCCGTAGGCGAAAGCTCACCTGGTAATGAAATATGGTCGTTACCAAAGTATTTTACGTCTGTTTCGCCAAAGTAGTTAAAGCGAATGGTTGATGTGTAGGCATCGCGTTCGTAGTCAAACGTAAGCGTTGCACGTTCGCTCGGTTGTCCGTCGGTAAAAAAGCTACGTTGTAAATCATCAAAAGCAACCGTTTCAGGAATACCGTCTTCTGCATTTACGCTGTCAATTTTAGTATCGTTTAGGTTACCTGCAAAGGTTACTCCTAAATTACCGCCTTCAACTTCAGTGCGGTACGATGCAATAATATCAACACCTTGCGTAGTAGAATCAACCGAGTTTGAGAAGTAGTTAGCTTGCACTGCACCAGTTGTTTGTAGCGCTGCAACCGCTTCAGAGCTAAACGATACGTCGTCAGCCGAAAGTAAGCTGCCAAGTGTAATACGGTCTTCAATTTCTACACGGTAAAAATCAACCGTTAACGAAAGCTCGCTTGTTACATCGTAAACAAAACCAGCACTGTAGTTTGTTGATGTTTCAAGCTCTAAGCTATCTACGCCTAACGCACTTGGGAAGGCTGTACCGGTGTTTGCCGTGAACGACTGCGTTAATGTGCCGTCTGAGCCTAAGTTAGTTGTAAAGGCTGTATAACCACTTTGTTGAAGTGATGGCGCTCTAAAACCAGTAGACAGTGCACCACGTACTGCAAAGTCATCTGAAAATTCATAACGTGTTGCTAATTTACCAATTAAATCATCCCCAGCATCTGAGAAATCTTCATAGCGTAGCGCACCACTTACGTTCCATGCGTCGGTGATCATAGTTTCTACGTCTACATAAACTGCGTAGCTGTTACGGTCGCTATCGTTAGCCGCTTCAGGGCGAAGGCCGTTATAAGCCTGAAAACCACACTGTGCAAATTGATCCGGATCGTTTACTGATGGGTACGAAGTATCCATATTTGCTAACCCACACGCGTATGATGCTTCATCGCCAGGCACTATTTCGTAGTTTTCTTTACGGTATTCGGCGCCTACTGTTACATATAAAGGCTCACTACGGCCAATATCTACAATACCGTTTACATCAAGGTTAACCGTTGTTTGATCGAATCTAAAACCGCCTGAGTAACCGCCAGTAGGGCCTGAGTTTGCTGCAATGTCGGCATCGCTTGCATCTGGGTTATTAAATAAATACTCAGCCGCGTAAGAAGCATTTAATGTATTGCGTGATGTAAAATCGTATTGGTTTTCACCATAAACGGCTGATACATCGTAAGTCCAGTCTGTGTTTATATCGCCTTTAAACCCAAGCGCGACTGAAATATCTTGTGCTTCGTTATATATGCGCGGTAAAAAACCATCGCTGTATACTTGGGTTACGTTTTTAGAGGCTTCGTTAAAGTTACGGTAAAAACCATTACCCAGCGCCGTGCGCTCAGAGTAGCCACCAAACGAGTAAAGCTCGCCGTCGCCCATTGGTAATGCCATGTTGTAAAATAACGACGTAAATTCACTTTCTGAGTTACCTTGGCCCCAGCGTACATCTTCACTTAGTGTACCTGGTTCAACATTAAGCGAACCACCCGTATCGCGCTCTGCACGGTTAGTGCCGTCGGCATCACGGTACTCAAGCGATAGGTTAATGAAGCCGCCTTCGTTACCTAATTCAAAACCACGGTTTAAACCTGCTGAAATAGTGTCGCCGTCACCTTCACTTGTGCCGCCGTATTGTACAAAACCCGTTGTAATACCGGTTGAGTTATTAAGAGATAAGTTAATAACACCTGCAATAGCATCAGAGCCATACTGCGCTGCAGCGCCGTCGCGTAATACTTCAACGCCTTTAAGCGCTGTTAGCGGAATGGCATTCATATCAGTACCCGCAGCGCCTGCGCCTACTGTACCGTTAAGGCCAAAAATTGATTGGTTATGACGACGTTTACCATTTACTAATACAAGGGTTTGATCTGGTTGTAAGCCACGAAGTGTGGCGGGTCTAAATAAATCAGAACCGTCAGATACTTGTGTACGCGAAAAGTTAAATGAAGGCGCTGTCGCTTGAAGGCTTTGGCCTAATTCGGTAAAACCACCTTTAGTTAAATCATCCGCGTCAATTAAGTCAATAGGAGAAGAAGACTCTGTAGAGGTGCGGTTAGATACACGCGATCCTAATACAGATATTTGCTCTATGTTTTTAGCAGCTTGCACTGGTGCTTCTTCAGCGTTAACAATGCTTGGTGCGCTAAACGTGAAAGCAACGGCTACAGCAAGTGTGTTTAAACGGTATGTTGACATAGTGACGACCCTGTTTTTTTGTATTCTTAATAATATGTGTGTGGTTATGATGCTCATAACCTGTTGCAAACATCCTAGCAACATATGCAAACAAAAAGAAATGAAAAAAACTAAATATTTGGTCTAAGTATGCAAATAAACTTCAAGATAAGAAAAAACCACATCAAATTGGTTAAAATACACGCGGCTAAAGGATTAAACGTCATAAAATAGAATATTTAACACTTTATTTACAATGTGATTTTGTTCGTTAGTTTACACTTTTAAAGGTAATAGGCAGCGAATGGTCGTACCTGTGCCTAATGTACTGTTAACTTCTATTTTTCCACCGTGATCGCTCACCATAGCGTATACAAGTGTCATACCCATACCGGTGCCTTTTCCGACTTCTTTTGTTGTGTAAAAAGGGTCAAACATATGCGCTATTGTGTCTTCACTCATTCCACAGCCATTATCTTTTATCTCAATACAGATATTTGTGTCTAGTTCAAAAATATTGACTTCAATAATGCAGCCTTTTTCTAAATCAAGCTCGCATGCTTGCCAAGCATTCATTAATAGATTTACAAAAATTTGATTAATTGACGATAAATTGCACCAAATGAGAGGTAGGGGTTCAAACCGCGTTTTTATTTCGCATAATTTAAGTTTGCTACTCAATAGCCTTAAAGCATTATTAGCACCCGTTGTTACATCGGTTAGTTGCTTATCTTGCGAGGAGGATGGGTGGGCAAAGTTTAATAAGTCATGCACAATTTGTTTTATTCGTTTGAGTCCTTCAACGCTGTCGTTAACTTGTCCCTGCAAATTGTTATAAAGCCACGCATACGGATACTGTAAATTGAGTATGTCTATTTCGTGTTTAAAACGACTCTCTTTAATTTCATTGTTTAAGTATTGCTCGTTAAGTTTTAGCAACGTGATAAGCAAAGGGGTAGAATTTTGTAAGCTTTCTATATTACTCATTGCATAGGCAAGCGGGGTATTTATTTCGTGGGCTACGCCTGCACAAAGCGTTCCTAAGGTTGCCATTTTTTCGGTTTGCACAAACAGCATTTGCTGGTGTTCTAAATCGGCTACTTTTTTTTGAAGTTCATTATTTATGGCAACTAAAACGGTGCTTTTATCTTTGAGTAATTGTTCTGCGGCCAAGCGCAGCTTTTGTTCGTTTAAAAAAGCACGTTCAAAATTACCATCTGATCCATTCATTCCTTTCATCCATATAGATAACTTTATACTTAACGTTTAGTCGTCTGTATGCAAATTTGCAACTTTAGTGCAGCCAAGTCCTAATTTTATGCATGAGTAATTATCCACTTATTGCTAATAACTCCATTATATAAATACCACTTAATATAAAAGGTAGTCACAAACACACCATAGAATATTTTTTAAGCTATTATTTAACCAGAAGTAATTTAAAGGCGACTCAATGACTCAAGTAACACCAAGCACACCAATAAATCAGGTTGATGTACTTTGCATTGATGATGATGAAATAGTACTACGTACGTTAACACGACTACTTGAAGTAAATGGCTTAACGGTTATTGTTTGCGATAATCCGCAAAACGCATTAACACTTTTTAAAAATCATGAGTTTGGTTTAATTATTAGCGATATGCGTATGCCGGTAATGAACGGTGCCGAGTTTTTAGAAAAAGCGCGTGCGCTGGCACCCGACACCCAACGCATTTTATTAACCGGTTACGCCGACATACAAACCACCTTAGCGGCTGTTAATCAGGGCCAAATAAATGGTTATATTCAAAAGCCTTGGCAAAACGATTTATTACTTCGTAGCATTAGAGATAGCCTAGAAAAATTTGCACTAAAAAAACAAAATCAAAAATTAGAGGCACAAGTTAAAGCGCAAAACCAAGAGTTGCTAGAGCTTAATAATTCGCTTGAACAACGGGTAGAAAAACGCACCTTACAAATCAAACAGGTTTTAAAAAAGCTTGAAGACGCCAACGAGCGCGAAAAACAAGAGCATAAATCGACCGTAGAGCTGCTATATAATTTTGTTAACGCAAACCCTTACCTAGATGGCAACAAAGCACAAAATATTGCTAATACCTGCACACAAATAGCACTTTACTTAAACTTGTCGCAAAAAAGCATTGATCTTGCCCCTATGGCTGGTTACTTGGCGCAAATAGGCTTGCTTGCTATGGATCCTGATCTTTATAAAAAACCAGTTAACCGCTTAAACGAGCAACAACGCAAAACCTTTTATACTCACCCAAGTACTGCACAATTAATGTTAATGCCAGCAATACATTTACATGACTTGTCGGATGCTATTTATTATCAGTTTGAGCGCTTTAACGGAAACGGAATGCCCAAAGGCCTTGCCGGAAACGACATACCAATAGGCGCTATGGTGCTAGGTTTAGCGCGCGACTATTGGGATGCGTTTGAGCAGAGCAATGCAAGTGATGAAAAGCAGCGCCACGATGACGCACTCGAAAGTGTAAAACTTTATAGCGGTTCGTTTTACCATCCTAAAATTGTACGTGCACTTGAAGCAAGCCATGCAAAACTACACGAACAAAAAAGTTCAGCAGGATCAGTGCTAATTTGTAACGCCCATGAACTCAAAGATCAAATGGTACTGGGCCATGCTTTACACAGCCATACGGGCATAATGTTGCTGCCCAAAGGTCATGTATTTGGCAGTAAATCGATAGAAAAACTCCAACAGCTAGAATCGAAAAAACCAACTCCGTTCAGAATAATGGTGAAAACTGCTAAATGATTGATCTAAACCGCAGTTTTTTTCGTTACAATGTGCATAAAATAGATTATTGAATTTGCTTGAAGGAGCACTCTGTGTCGCGATTTTCTGCGGTTACTGACAACCCCCATGATGGGCGTTTTAACCAAAAAACGGGAATACTGCTAACTAACCTAGGCAGCCCTGATGCACCAACAGCGGCTGCGCTTCGTACATATTTACGCGAATTTTTATCAGATCCACGCATTGTAGAAATACCACGCTTGGTATGGATGATAATTTTACATGGCATTATTTTACGCGTACGCCCTAAACGTTCGGCTAAATTATACGAGAGTATATGGACCGAAAACGGCTCACCACTGACCCACATTACTCGCCAGCAAAGTGTAAAGTTAAATACCTTATTAAAAGAGCAAGGTTATACCAATACTGAAGTCGTAATGGCAATGCGTTATGGCAACCCTTCAATAGAGGCAGGCCTTGAAGAGCTTCGTGATAAAGGCTTAACGCGTATAATTATTTTACCAATGTACCCGCAATATTCTAGCCCAACTACGGGTTCTACATTTGATGCTGTATCAAGCGTACTGCGTAAATGGCGCTGGGTGCCAGAACTACATTTTATAAATGGCTATCATAAAAACACCCGTTATATTGAGTCGCTTGCTAATAGTATTAGTGAGGATTTAGAAGCGAATGGTATGCCACAAAAAATTGTTTTTTCGTATCACGGTATGCCTAAATTGTTTTTAGATCGCGGCGATCCGTACCATTGCCTATGTTTACAAACCACGCGTTTAGTTGTCGAAAAACTAGGCCTTGATAAAGACAAAGTAATTAGTACTTTTCAAAGTCGATTTGGTAAAGCAGAGTGGTTAAAGCCTTATACCGACGCAACTCTTGCAGCCTTACCTGATGAAGGTATTACCGATGTAGCTATTATAAGTCCTGCTTTTAGCGCCGACTGCCTAGAAACACTTGAAGAGCTAGAAGGTGAAAACCGTGAAATATTCGAAAACGCAGGCGGCGAAAAATACCGTTACATAGCGGCACTAAACGACAGAGACGACCATATAGAAGCTGTGTTTGATGTTATAAAACCTATGTTGTAACCCAAGCTTACTAAAGCTAAATATATTACGCATTAAGCGGTGTTAAAATTAACACCGCTTTTTTGTTTTTAATGCTTTTAAAATATTTAGTTAATTAATTCACAAAGAGGTTAAGAGGCGCTGCGCTTTTAGAGTAAATGATACATATTGGCTGATCTGGTTTTTCTCAGTTATTACTGATTACCTTATCTTTGTGAAAGAAATTATTTATATTTTTAATAGTAATTAAAATAAATAAAAATGTACGTTTGAGGGGAGGTAATACCTAAGCTACAGCAATTAAACGCTATCGCTTAAAGTATAAATCAATCGCTTTTGTGAGGAGCTCGTCGAGTTGTTCTTCAAATTCTTCAATATTAATATCAAAGTGCTTTAAGTAAGCCCGAGCCTGAGCAAGTGATAAATTGCGGCTGTTAACGCTGTATTGTCGCTCGTCTATGGTTTTATCGTAACGTGGTAAAAATACAAACTGGCCATAAAAGGGGGATTTAATATGCTTGTTTGCAAAACGACAAAAATCTTCAATATGCTCAGCACCCTTAGGTCCAAGGCAACCTGGCTCAATGCGATACATTAAGCGAATTTTTTTGTCGTCATTTATTTGCATTTAAAGCCTTTATCTAAAAAACAGTACGCGTACTATTTTCCCATCTTTAATTTGATAACTCGAAATAAGTTCTGAGCGTTTATCAACTACGTTTTCGTCAGTTGAACAAGTTTCTGAAAGTTCGTGATCAATCACTATATCACCGTGCACTATGCGCTTAATTGGTGATGAGTGAATACACTTTAACTTTTTAAACATTAGCCCATAACGTTCTATTAGTTTTTCTTTACCTTTAAATAATAGCTCATTAGGGAAAATATAAAACTCAACATCTTCGGCATATACACGAAGAAACTCTTCAATGTTACGTGCGTTATATGCTTTAACTAGCTGCTCTACCACAGCAAGTGATTCGCGCGATTGTTTAGCTTTAGTTTGCTGCTTAACTGTAAGTGCTTCTTTTGCTTGAGTTACTGCTTTTTCAGCTTCGGCTACAGCCACTGCTTTTTCTATTTTATTTTTAGGCTTTTCAGCAGGTTTAATTTGCTCGTTACCTAATACTTTTGAATCGTCTGGTTTAGTCGCATCAATTGTTGGCTTTTTAAGCTCTGGCGCTTTGTATTCAAGCGTATTTACTTTGTCGTCAGTGTTGGTTTGAGTTACTGATTGCTCATTTTCAACTTTTGGCTTTTCAACGCTTGCTTGAGCTTCAACTTGCGGCTCTTTTTGCTCAGGCTCGCTTTGCTCTGCAGCATAAGTAATTAGCGCAACGGTAGTGACTAATGAGGCTAAAATAATAGATAACGGTTTCATAACTTTCCTAAAATGAACACTAAATACGTGTAATACCAATTACATTAAATAGGCGATCTATTATAGCGTTAAAAAATAGCGCAATAACAACGCGAAAATTGTGACATATAGCTGTTCTATATGAATAATTTTTAACGCAGTTAGTGAGTTATTCAATGCGATAGAATGATCATATTTTTGATAAAATTAGTATAAGGGTGCAACATAGCAAATTTTAACGTTATCGGGTAGTTAATACCACCACTGAAGCCTACCAGTACTGCTCTACCGTAATGTTGCCGGGGTTTTTACGGCGGTTACGCGTAAAGTTTTTATCGAGAAGTAGCGCGGTTGTGTCTTTTACCATTTGTGGATTTCCGCAAATCATAAATTGCGCGTTACTAGGCTCAGGGTTTAATTTTACATATTCAAACAAGCGGTTGCTCTCAATTGCGTTAGTAATTCGTCCACTTAAGCCTTGTAATGGCTCCTCTCTACTTACAACCGGAATATAGTTAAGTTGTGCTGGGTACACTCTTAATAGCTCGTTAATAAGTGCCTGATAGCTTAAGTCGTTATTAAAACGTACGCCATGCACTAAATTTATAGTTTTGTATTTTTTCCATACATCGGGCTGTTGTAATATCGATAAAAAAGGGCCTATGGCAGTGCCAGTCCCTAACATCCAAAGTTGATCACTTTGTGGTATTTCATCAAGGGTAAAAAAGCCGGTTGCGTGTTGTTCTATTAATACGGTGTCGCCAGGTTGTAAGGTAGCTAAACGAGGAGAGAGCAAACCGTCAATTACGTTAATAAGATAAAACTCGAGATCGGGGTTTTCAGGGGCATTCACATATGAATAAGCCCGAGCAATACGTTTGTCGCCATCCATTATTGAAAGCTTTGTAAATTGACCAGCTTTAAACGGCTCTACGTTTGCATTAACGGTTAAGCTAAAGAGTGTTTCGCTCCACCACGTGACATTTTTTACTGTTGCTTCAACCCAATTAGACATAGTTACCTCTTGGTTTAGCTATTAAAGTTTTAAATAATTCACTCCATCAACATTAGCATTAAGTGACAAAGACTTACAGGAGAATATGACTAGATTTAAAGCAGTGAGGTATGCAGAATTTACCAATAAAATAATGTGAATAATTAGCTCTGCGATAAGAGTCATTAATTGCATAAGAGAAAGCGATGCTGCAGTAACTAAGAAAAATTAAGTCAAAAAACAGTGTTTTTTATTTTATCACTTACTTTAAAAGCGCTGCGTCTTATATCACCATTAGTGAACTATTTACTTGAAAAACTATTGCACTAGGAGAAGCCAAAGAGGAGTAAATGAGAAGAGCCAAGCCAGAAAACGAGTATTTTATCACTGACTCTAAAAGCGTAGCGTCTCTTAACCTCTTAGTGAATTATTTATTTAAGCCTTTATTAATTTTATAGTTAAACTCAAATTCCACACATAAAAAACGGCGCTAAATTTAGCACCGTTTTTATAAGCAATAAGAAAAATTTTACGCTTTTTTCTCTTCACAACTTGCTAGGTATTCGTCAAACGTACCTTGGAAGTCGATTACTTTTTTATCTTTAATATCAATGATACGTGTAGCTAATGACGAAACAAACTCACGGTCATGGCTTACAAAAATAAGCGTACCTTGGAAATCTTTTAACGCGTTATTAAGCGCTTCAATGGCTTCCATATCCATGTGGTTAGTTGGTTCGTCCATAACAAGCACGTTAACGTCTTGCATCATTAACTTACCAAATAACAGGCGGTTTTTTTCACCACCAGAACAGTTACGCGCTTTTTTGTTTGAATCGTCAGCTGTAAACAACAAACGGCCTAACATGCCACGAACCATTAAATCGTTGTGCTTAGCTGTACGCCATTGCGACATCCAATCAAACAACGTTAAATCGTTATCAAAATCTTTAGTGCTGTCTTGCGGGCAGTAACCAAAGCTCGCATTTTCAGACCACTTAATTTCGCCTTCATTACTTTTAAGCTCGTCTACTAAACAGCGTAAAAATGTAGTTTTACCCACACCATTTTCGCCAATTACAGCAAGCTTAGCGCCTGCTTCAAGTAAAAAGTCGCCGCCGCTAAATAACGTTTCGCCATCAAAACCATGGCCAAGCTTATTAACTTCAAGCGCCTGACGATACATTTTTTTACCTTCGTCAAACGAAAGCGATGGGCTCATACGGCTTGAAGATTTAACTTCATCAAGCTTAATTTTATCCATTTTTTTAGCGCGCGAACTTGCTTGCTTAGCTTTTGAAGCGTTAGCACCAAAACGGTTAACAAAGTCTTGTAGCTCGTCAATTTCAGCGCTCTTTTTGGCGTTTTCAGCTAAAAGTTGCTCGCGTTGTAAGCCCGCAGCTTCTAAAAATTTCTCATAGTTACCAGGGTAAATACGCAGCTCACCGTAATCAATATCGGCCATGTGTGTACATACCGAGTTTAAAAAGTGACGGTCATGCGAAATAATAATCATCGTACATTTACGTTTGTTAAGCTCGTTAGCAAGCCATGTAATTGTATGAATATCCAAGTTATTGGTAGGCTCGTCAAGTAGCAAAATGTCAGGGTTTGCAAATAACGCTTGTGCTAAAAGCACACGTAGTTTCCAACCTGGAGCAACGTTTGCCATTAAACCGTAATGAAATTCTTTATCGATACCTGCTTCAAGCAAAATTTCTTCAGCGCGGCTTTCTGCCGTGTAACCGTCCATTTCAGCAAATACACTTTCAAGATCGGCAACTTTCATACCGTCTTCTTCGCTCATTTCTGGTAACGAGTAAATTCGTTCGCGTTCTTGCTTTACTTTCCAAAGCTCCACGTCGCCCATAATTACCGCGTCTACAACGCTGTATTGCTCAAAAGCAAACTGGTCTTGGCTTAGGTTACCTACTTTTAACCCTGGAGTAATAGATACATTACCCGCACTTGGAACAAGCGCACCGCTTAAAATTTTCATGAAAGTCGACTTGCCGCAGCCGTTAGCGCCAATTAAACCGTAACGGTTACCGTTACCAAATTTAGCTGAAATGTTTTCAAACAACGGCTCTGCGCCAAACTGCATCGTAATATTTGCGGTGGAGATCAAAAAAGGTAATCCTAGATTAGTACTGACAGGAGTACGCTGCAGCAAAACGCCACAAACAAGAACCAGACAATAGGGTAAATTAGCTGGCGAATTATACAGATCAGCCACAACGAATGAAAGATAAAAGGCAGCTAATTTATAACCAAGTAAAAATAACGGCAATTCTCGGTTTTAAGTCACTATTTTTAGCGTATGTAGTGTTGAATGTGCTTACAGCCACAATGTAAATAATTACTAATGCCAAGCAATATTAAAGAGGGGGCGCCAAATAGCTAAGTTATTAGCCATGCTTTAATGCACAGGTTGATAAATTGACTTTATAGCCACCTCATTTTTGGTAATTAACTGATTAACAGTCGCCACGTCATCGAGTGTTAGCGACTCCTTGCTTAGCATAAAATGCACATTGTTAACGTTAATCGGTGTAATAGTTTTTACCTGCGAAATTGAGGAGTGTTTTTTTACAAAGTACTGCGCAACCACGGAGTCTTCAATAACATAGTCGATTCGTTTTTTATCTAACATGCTAAATCGATTATTTGCTTGAGCAGTAAGCACGACCTGTTTTGAATATTTGGTTTTGAGTTGTTCAAGCTCATCACCAAAAAAGCTTCCTCGGTTAATACCTGCTGTAAAATCTTGACTAAAAAGTTCAGGTAAGCTTGTTACATCAGGCGAGTCTTTATGTTTATAAAGATGCATAACTTCTGCGCGATAAGGCAAACTAAAGTGCGCATATTGAGCACGTTGCTCTGAATAACTTGCCGCGTAGGTTATATCTACTCGACCATTTTTAAGCTCAGCTTGAACACGCGAAAAACTAGGGAAATAAGTCCATTTAATACAAAATTTTGAATCTTTAAAAATAGCCCTAACAGCATCCACTTCTGTGCCTAAAAATGTATCACCTTGTTTTACAAGGTAAGGCGGCCAATTAGTTTCGTTAGTGCCCATTACCAATGTTTTTGAACACGCAAGGGCATTAAAGTGAGTAAATAGCAGTGTAGTAAATGTTAAAAATAAAGTTTTCATTACACTCCTAGTATTTAAACAGCGCATTAAGTGCTGTTTTGTTTTTGTTTATGTGCTCATTAATTATTGCAAGCTCAGTAACCGACACCGTTTGTTTGCTAAACATTAAATAAATATCGTCTTTATTTACATACTCAATGTTGGTTACTAATTTTATATTTGAGCCCTTTTGGCCAAAATAAGCACCCACTAACTCGTCTTCAATAGCAAAATCAATACGTTGTTTGTTAAGCATTTCAAAGCGTTTACTGGTTGCACTGGTGTATTCAATTTGTTTTTTATGCGTTGTTTTATATTGCTCAAACTCCTCGCCGTAATAGCTTCCAAAGTTAGCGCCAACAATAAAGCCTTGTTTAAAAATGTCTTCGAGGTTTTTAACGCTATGCTGATTATTTTTGTTTTCGTATAAACGCATAACTTCAGTTCGGTAGTTATCACTAAAGTGCACATATTTAGCGCGCTCATTTGTATAACTTGCAGCCCACTCTAAATCAATACGGCCGTATTTAAGCTCAATAAAAGCCCGCTTAGAATTTGGTAGTAACTTAACCTCAAAACAAAAAGGGGAGTCAGCAAATATAATGTTAAGTGCATCAACCTCCAAGCCTTGCAGCTTACCGTTAATACCCATTACATAAGGCGGCCAAAAAGCATCGTGCGATGCCACGCTAAAGGTTCTTTCACAAGCAAATACATTAAATGGAGCCGTAAACAGCAAACATAAAAATATGGTAATTAATTTATTCATTACGCCTCATAGTTATTATTTTGCTCATTATTACAACAGTATAAACCAGCTTTTGTATTTTAGCGGCACGGGTTTGTGTGAATATGTAAAAACCATCCGTAATTATGAGAATGCCTAGTATGCAGGTGTTTATAGAAGGGCGCTTGTATTGCACTTTAAATTTTATACTGCGTATGTATCACTCAACATCAGTGCTTAACAACAATGGCGTATTAATTTAAAAATTTCTACTTATTAAGCCTATATTTAATGCGCTTGTTCCTGTAGATTAAACAAATAATGAATGCAGTATTAACAGTGCCTTAGCTGTTAAACGATTAGCCAAGGAGCGGTGAGTCTCGTGTCAAACACCACACTTACTTATTACAACCAAAATGCCAAAGCTTTCAGCGACTCAACACTTAACGTTGATATGTCGGCGCTTTATGCTGAGTTTTTACCGCACGTTGCACAGCACGGGAGTATTTTAGATGCCGGTTGTGGCAGCGCGCGCGATGCCGCATTTTTTAAAGCGCAGGGTTTCACTGTAAGTGCGTTTGATGCAAGCCCATATCTGGCAGAGTTGGCAAGCAGTTACTTACAACAACCTGTAGCGGTTAAAACATTCCAAGAGCTAAATTGTGTAAATCAATACGACGGGATTTGGTGCTGCGCTAGTTTATTACACGTTCCAAAAGCTGAGTTACCGCAGGTGTTTTTAAACCTACAAAATGCGCTTAAACCGAATGGCGTTTTGTATGTGTCGTTCAAATATGGCGATACAGAGCGTGTGCATAATGGTCGTGAATTTACCGATTTAAACGAAAATGCTTTAACGCATTTACTTAGCAATACGCAGTTAAAAGCTATTAAACAATGGCAAAGTGTTGACAAGCGACCAGAGCTCGAAAGCGAAGTATGGCTAAATGCGCTTATAAAAGTAGTGCACGTTTTATGATTGGAGCAATGCAGCAACAGCTCGACTTTATTGCATATATACAACGTATGTTGGTAGAAGGTGAATTCACAGCTACTTATAAATATGCATTGTTACATGCAATTGCTGATGTGTGTGTAGAGCATAAAAATAGTAATCCCGAAGCTCCAATGGAAATTGAAATCGACACTTTGGTTGATAAGTTTATTCAACTGTATTGGAATCATTCAGTGCCATATGCATTGGGCACAACAGATATAATAACCAATGCCGAAGATATGTTACTTAAGCAAAATAGCTTAGGCCAAGCAAAGTTCATTACCGAGATATTTAAGCTGCAAAATGCAGGTATTAAAAGTTATAACGCATTCAAAAATCATCAGCATTACAGCAAAGTAATAAGCTCATTACGGCGTACATTTATTGATGGGCCTCTTTGGCGCTTGCAGTTACTTTCGGGAAAAGAAGAGTGCTTTTTATATCCTCATACACTTTTAGGTAAAGGTAGAGAGCCAAAGCGAATTGTTTTAAATGTAGGTATTGCTCAGTGTTTTAGGCGTTTTTACGATTTAGTTGTGCATCTTAGTGTTACTGAATGGGTAGAAAAAGTACAAACAATAAAAGCGAATCAAACGTTATTGGGATCGCAAAGCCAGCTACAAGAGTTTTTGTTTGGTACTAATAGAACTGCTTTAAAAGTAGTTGCGCCGCTGCTTATTGATATTCAAAAAGGGCTTTGCTTTTATTGCCAAAAGCCAATGAATCTAAAAAACGAAAAAGAAACTAAAAAAACACCAGAGGTCGATCATTTTATTCCGTTTAAGCGTTATCCAAACGACTTAGCACATAACTTTGTTGCTGCGCATGCTGATTGTAATAACAATAAGCGAGACCACCTTGCAGCATTCGCTCACCGCGACCGCTGGCTAGAACAAAACCTCGATACGCATAAAGCCGAAATCGCCAATAAACTCCAACCTTACTTTTATTGTGATTCAGATAAGTCACTTGCAGTCAGTAATTGGGCATATCAGGTTGCGCAGGCTAACAGTGCAAAGTTATGGGTAAAGAAAGGTTATTTTGAAGAAGCGGCTAGTTTTAAATATCAGCAACCAAGTACAGGGCTGGATTTAGTGGCGGAAGAAAAGCCAAGGTATGACGTGTAATGAATAATTTGTAGTTCGTGCCGTAGGCGGGAGTTTATCTCGCGCTTTTGGGTTGTAGGCGCAGAGCTTGCTCGCGCGAAAAAGCGAAGCTTTTAAATTTCGGTGTAATTAATATGTAGGTGCGATTTTATATCGCGCTCATAAGTTGTTTTTTTGCTTGGGATTCAAGGGATTCAAAACCTCTATTCGAGGTTATATCGCGTTGGCGATGGCAACCAAAGGGCGGCTGCCGCCGACCGCCCTTTGGAATCCCACGGCGCACCCGAGGATCACACTTTATCTTCAACTTACGTGAATGATGTGAACGTAACCAGCGTAGATAGGCCATCCATGGCCAAACTACGCTTTGTACAGCATCCATGCTGTAAATTACTCATCATTAACTAAGTTTCAGGTGTGATCACGGGGAATTGACGTGTGCTGGTCGATTGGTGTTTATAAATGCAGGCGGGAGTTTACATCGCGCTTTTGGGTTGTAGGCGCAGAGCTTGCTCGCGCGAAAAGCGAAGCTTTTAAATTTCGGTGTAATTAATGTGTAGGTGCGATTTTATATCGCGCTCATAAATTGGTGTATGAGTTTAGGGATTTTAAAACCTCTATTCGAGGTTTTATCGCGTTGGCGATGGCAACCAAAGGGCGGCATTTGAGAGGTGTTTTGACATTGTACGAGGTAATTCGTCCATGAAGCTGGGTTCCTGTCAGCATCCATGCTTCCACTTCCTCGTGCTGCGAAGCTTCGCTTCGGTCACTCGTCACCCACGGCGCACCGAGGATCACACTGTGTCCTCAAGTTAAAAATTGATGTGAACGTAACCGCCGTGTATTCGCCATCCATGGCGAAGTCACGGCTTAACTTGCCACCCAGCAAGTGATTACTCAGCAATTTATAACTTTCGGGTGTGATCACGGGGAATTGGAGTGTGTTTGGTAGATTGGTCTTTATGGTTGTAGGCGAAGTTTTGCTCTTTTTGGAAACAAGGCATGTTTTGTTTTTGTCGGCAAAGAGCGATATAGCAGATGTTGATAAAAAATATTAACATGCTGGCGTGACCCCATTTACTTTGAGATACATTTTAGTAAACATGGTTTTTTTCATGAGGACTGGTGAAAGGTTTCAAGATGATTTCATGTTAATTTTCAATCTATTAACTGCTTAGACGAAATTAATCTCACACATTGATTTAAACTCTAAATAAACTTTTTCAAAAAAATTGTTACCTAAAAATTTAGTTCTCTGTTTTATAGAATTAATGACATCAGTAACTTTATTTTGATACTCGTTAATTTGCTGCTGTGCCTTGGGTCCAACATTGGATTGATATATCTCTTTTTTCTTATTCGTAATCATAAAATTGCACAACGATACGCAAATGTTCGATAGAAACTTATTTTCTAAATCATGGCCTCTTAGTAAATAGTTAATGTTGTGCTTATTAAAATTTTTATTATCTAGTTCTTCTATGAAATCATCGTAGCTCACATCAAAATGGTGATTTTTTTCAATATCCTCTAACAATAAAGTTATCTCTTTCTTGGTTTTAACTAGAAGGACGTCAAGTTTGATTACGTTAAGTTTACCTGAGTATATGGTTTCCAAAACGTTATTAATTTTTTCGAGATAGATCCTATATTTATCATGTTCACTTATTTTTCTAAGAAATAATATTTTTGTATACAACTCAAAGACAATTTCAGACCAAGACTTGGTATATTTTTCGATACAGAAGGAAAGCGTTAACGTTGAACAACATGCCATTTCACATATATGTTCTAGACCGTTAGTCGTATAATAATGGTTCTCAGCAGAGTGAACATACGTCTGAAAAACATAATCATTTTTATACAATTTTTCTTTAATACTACCTTGGGCACATCCAAATGCATAATCAAAATCACTATCAATACAGATTATCAAGTTTTTACCTGGAACTAAACTCCCGTCATTGAATGATTTTATTAGGCTCGATTTACCATTAGCTTCACTATCTAGAGAAGGTACTTTGTATAGTATTTTGATCTTTTTGTTTATAACTAATTCATTTTGAAGAATATTACTCCAAAGACGTTGATCATCATAGGACTCCACATAAGCAACGATGGTTTCTCGTTTGTCAGAACCGAACTTTGATGTCGCTGCCATGTACTCAGATGTTAATTTCATTTATTGAACCATCTCGAGTTCTTTTGTATTGCCTAACCAACCATTCATTATCAATGCAGGCGAATGGGTTGCAATGAAGTATTGAGCATTAGGTGCAATAGATACTAAATCTGAAATAAGTCGCTCTTGCCATTCAATATGTATAGCAATATCAGGTTCATCAAAAATAAACAGTTCTGTTTTTTCTTTATATAAGAATGTCACCAAAAATAAATAAATAAGAGTTTTTTCACCCCGAGATAGGTTATACCAATGAATCCGGGTTTTTGTTTTTTTGACACTAAGCTCTATACGTTCTGATTCGTCTTTTGTAATTATTTTACCCAACGGCTCGAAATATGAATTAAGGGCATTAAATAATTTTTTGAGGTCATGACGAGATTCTTCATGCCTATTTACAATGTTCATCATTTCTTTTTTAGTCATGTTACTTTTTAGACTAAAAATCTCTTCTGATAAAAGCTTATTTGTTTTCGCTTCGTATACTTGTAATTTATCTAAAACATAAATCAGCTTTTGATCTAGTTCAATTCCATAGTGATTCCAATATTGTCCATCAAAATCTATGTTTGAATTTTTCATATTGTGCATACACTTACGTTCGTCTTGGAATAAGAATGGTTCTACTTCAGTTGTTACCGTACCGCTATCGTTTTCAATAGATATAACACCCAGTTCTTTACTATCATAAAGGTTGTAACGCTGCTCTTCTATTTTCTTTTCATAAGCTAATTCTATGGCCCTCATTCCATCAAAACTAAATATATTATCTTCAGAGTATGAGCTGATATCTTCTGCAATTTGTATTGAATGAGGGGAGTGAGGCAAACAGGCTTTTGACTTATATGAGCCGTCAGTAAAGTTAACTGTACATGCCCAAAAACGGTGTTTAGAGGTTGAGTAATACCCTTGACTTAGTGTGTCAAAGAGTATGTTGAGAACAGTGCTTTTTCCGCTACCGTTGTAGCCCGTTAGAAAAGTAACCTGTTCATATAAATCTATAGAAACCTCTTTTCTGTTCCATAGATTGTAGATTGTAAAAGACTCAATTTTCTTCACTAGCTTCAACGCCTTGCTGTTAGTCGTTTTTAAAAATTCTACACTATTATATAGCTAATTAAACCATAAAATTAAACTGGTTTAATTTTAAGTTGTAAATGTAGGCCCATTGCTTTCGTTAAACACCAATTTTATTTTGGCTCAAGAAACTAATATTACGTTTTTGATCTGTAAAGAGGGCGGGGGTCAAGTATTGCACCGAGCATGATAAATAGCGACCACTACCCGCTCATGGCAATTACCAGCCAGCTATTAAAAATAGTATTGCTGTAAACCTATTAGTAAATTAAGCCCATTACGTTCAAACTATTAAATTTAAACCCATCACCCAACCGCCAATTTCCCAGCCTCATGCCACATTTCACTTGGCATGGGGCTGGTTAATTGCCACGTTATATTCATTGGCTGGCTGCCGTTGTGGCTTTGATATTTAACCTCGCCATAGTTTACGAACCCCATAGTTCGGCCGTTTTCGTCTTTACCTTGTTCGCGCACAAATAACAGGATGGTTTTGCCTGTTTTTTGGTGTTGTATGTAACTTAGGCCGCGTCCGTGTTCTGGGCGGGCGCTGTTTTGTGTTTGCCAATGGAACAGGGTAGGGCTGATTGCGTAATCATGATACAGAGTAGTGGGCGAGTAGGTTTTTTCGCACTTGTTGAGTGTTACAAATAATAGCTCTAGGTTTTGGTTTTTAAATTCTAGAACGCCTTCACGGGCGGTCGATTTTTTATCAAACGAGTGCGCCCCAAACGCGGCGAGTATTTGTTGGCGTGTGTAGCGGCTGTGCAATTTTATGGTGTGATTAGGCAGGCACGCTAAATCACTTTCTTGCTGGTGAATACGGTTTATTAATAGCGTAATTACTTGAGTAAGTTCGTGCTGTAGCTCTTTGTGTTTAAGCGCTTGTAAGCTTTGTTCAAGGGTTTTAAACCCTAAAATTGTGCCAGTGGTATCCCAAAAGTTGTAATGCGCCATAAGCGCGTACTGTTGATTTTGCGCTGTTGGCTTAAATCTAAAGTTGTTATTACATAAATCACGTAAAAAGCATAAATAACTGAGTGAGTCGCAGCCGAGTAATTGGGTGTTTATAGCGCGATAATACGCGGCGTAAATATCGGCTTGTTCTGCTGGTATTTCATCACCTTTTAACCAGTACCAGCCGCCGAGTTTTTTATCTTTTGGTTTGTAGATATCTTCAAGGGTGACTTGTGGGTTTATACGTAAAAAGTTACTTAGCGTTAGCGCGTCGTTAGTGTGTTGCGCATAGCTATTTATCAGCTGTTGTAAACGGCGTTTAGAGTTTATAGCTTGCTGAATATTTTTTAATATTGTTTGTTGTGTGCGTTTTTGTAGCTCTATACGGCAACCTAGCGGTAAATGCGGGAAGTTGTTTTCGATCTCGGTTTTTATTGGCTGATTACTTTTCCCAATGAGTGCGCGGAATTTACTGGCAAAGTCGTATTCTGGGCGGGCGTTGCCTACAAAGTCGAGCACGGTGCAGCACTGCTTTGATCCACCTAAAGAAAAGCTGTTATCGGGCAGGCGCAAACCACGGCCGAGTTGCTGTAAAAACAGCGTTAAGCTTTCAGTTGGACGTAAAAACAGTAAAGTATCGACCTCTGGAATATCGACGCCTTCGTTAAAAATATCAACCACGCAAAGTATTTGTATTTTTCCTTGGCGCAGTGCTTGCTGTTTGGTCGCGCGCTCATTTGTGTTTTTACTGGTCAGCACATCGGCGTTTATGCCTGCTAAGTTAAACTTTTTAGCCATAAATTCTGCGTGTTTTAGACTTACGCAAAACGCGAGTGCTTTAATAGCGTGAACATTGGTTACGATATCAGCAAGGCTGGATATAATTTTGTTAGCGCGGCTGTTCTCGCCTGTATAAAGGTTACTTAGCTCGCTTATATCGTAACGGCCACCACGCCATGTTATTTGGCTTAGGTCAGTGTCGTCATCTAGTCCAAAGTATTGAAACGGGCATAAGTGGCGTTGATTTATTGCCTCTGGTAAGCGAATTTCAGCGGCTATTACTCCGCAAAAATCATCGAGTATATTTGCGCCATCTTGTCGCTCTGGCGTGGCGGTTAAGCCAAGTAATATTGCGGGCGTAAAGTAACTTAAAATAGCGCGATAACTGGCCGCGCTTACGTGATGTACTTCGTCGATTACTATGTAGTCGTAGTAATCGTGGGTTAAATTGAGCGATTCAATTTGGCTGTTCAGCGTTTGGATTGATGCAAATAATTGGTTGTAGCGCTGTGGTTTGTAGTTACCTACCCACAGCTCACCAAAGTCGTTATTTTTAAGCACGCCGCGATAAGCGCTTTGCGCTTGTTTAAGTATTTCTTCTCGGTGGGCTACAAACAAAAAGTGTGTGTTTGGGTTTTTATCGTAAACAGTTTTAAAGTCGAACGCCGATATTATTGTTTTACCTGTGCCGGTTGCGGCAACTACTAAGTTTTTAAAACGATTATGTACGCTGCGTTCAGCACTTAGTTTTTCTAAAATAGCGAGCTGATGCGTTTTTGGTGTTATATCAAAATAAAACTGGCTGCTTGCTTGGCCAACACCGCGTTGCTCGTTAAGTGAATTAATGAGCTTTTCTTTACACTCAGCTTTGCCTGTAAATAGCTCGAAGTCTTTTGATTCCCAGTAGGTTTCAAACGTACTTTTGGTTTTAGCTATTATGTGCGGGATTTCTTGTGCGGTAATTTTTAAGTTCCACTCAAGGCCGCTGGTAAGCGCCGAATGCGATAAGTTAGACGAGCCAATATAGCCTGTATGAAAACCCGTATTGCGCATAAATAAGTATGATTTAGCGTGTAGACGTTCTTGCTGATTATTATAACTTAGCTTTACTTCGGTATTTGGTAGGTTTGCTAAAAACTCAACGGCTTTAGCATCCGTTGCGCCCATGTACGAAGTAGTAATTACTTTGAGTTTATTACCGCTTTTAGTAAACGCTTCAAGTTCATTTTTAAAAATGCGCAGCCCCGTCCATTTTATAAATGAGACTAGCCAGTAAATAGTGTCGGACGATTTAATCTCGCGCTTTAGCTCGGTTTCGAGTGATATACCTGCATTAGCACCGCTAAATAACTCACTTTGCGTAAGGCCTGTGAGTGGGAATATATCGCTTGAGTAATCTTTAAGGTTGGCCGCAATAGGGTTTTGGGTATTAAACAGCGCGGTAAGTATTCGGCCTTGGCTGTCGATAAGATTTTCGTTAATTAGCTCGTCATCGCGAATATGATCTTTAAGCCAAAGTACAAGGCTGTTAGCTAGGCTAATTTGTTCTTGTAGGCGCTCATTCGAGTTAGGAATGGCATCGATTGCATGCGTTACAAGTTTACTTAAAAAGCGTGAAAGCCATGTTGCGGCTTCGGCCGTTTCAAGCTGGCGCTCGCCCACATAAAATTGATCACGATTTAAGTTTTGCTCAATTACTTGCGTAATTAACTGCTCGTAAATACCAATTTGCTGCATTAAAACCACTCCCTGTTTGCGAGTGGTTAGTTTACTTAAATGCGGTACAGCTACAAGTATTAATCGACTAAGTTACTAGTAATTAAGTACAAACGTGTGAGTTAAGTATTAGCCAAGAGAGTAATCAAATGATGATGCTAAGAAATTATCCCCTTCAACTTCACCTGCAAACACATAATTAATGAGTAATTACTTCGCATGGATTCGAGGAAAGCGATGCTTGCACATGGATGTGCGTTCATCGCGTTTACGTTCAAATTAATTTAGTGTTTAAAGATAAGTGAAATTGAGGGGCGCCGAGAGATTCCAAAGAGAAGTCGGCGGTTACTTCTCTTTGGTTGCCATCGCCAACGCGATATAAGTAAATTATTTTAAAAGCTGCGCTTTTCGCGCGAGTAAGCTGAGCGCCTACAGTAAATTTTAAGGCCGCTGCTAAGAAAATTTCATTGTGAGTACCCTCGACATTTAATTAGTTTATTACAATTTTTTAATGTATAAATCATATTCTGCAATAAGGCCTTAATAGGAAAAAAAGGAATAAATATGGATATAGGGATTAAGAAGGAACAGCTGCTAGGCATAGCTACACAACAATTTGGTCATTTATATAACCGCTTTGGTGAGGGGATTTATAGCTCGCATGAAACGCTAAGAGAAGGTGATGTATATCTTTTAGGTTTGAATCCGGGTGGTGAGGGTCATACACTTTTGGGGGACTTTATGAGTAAAACTCTTACCCGGACAGATAACTCATATCTTGATGAGATCTGGGTTAATGGCCAGAGTAGTAAATATAAAAAAGGCTCGGCACCTCTTCAAAAGCGAATTCAAGGTTTACTTGAAGGACTTAATCAAAATGTAGCTGATGTATGTGCTAGCAACTTGATTTTTACAACATCAAAATCTTCGCAAGATAGCAATTTTAATTTTGGTTTCGCTGGTACTTTTTGGCCTTTTCATCAAGCAGTTATAGAGATAGTCAAACCGAAAGTTATTATAACGTTTGGTAATGCGAAGCATTTATCACCTTTTGGTTTTTTAAAGTCAATGTATTTAGATGAGTGTAATCTAGACTCTTTTCAAGCTATTCCAGCAGAGCATGGAACTTGGGAATGTTATGGTTTTAAAACCATGTTTAATGGTAGGGAAACTGCAATAATAGGTTTACCTCACTTGAGTTATTTCAATCCTAACAAAGAAGCTATTCTAGAGTGGATTAAGAAGTTTTCTGGATTGTAAATCATTAAATAATAAGCACTGTCGTTTTCAAGCGGTGCTTCTTCCTGAATAAACCCATAAAGCTTCGCTTTTCGCGCGAGCAAGTTGGGCGCCTACAGGTGTTTAGGTGAGCTTTGTAGCGTTGATTGGAATAATGAGCTAGTTACTAAAGAGAAAGCGCGATGTAAAATCGCACCTACAATGCTAAAGCTTAATAGGCGTACTTATCTCACAATCTTTGCATACTAAAGAGTAATTTTCTTTACGTTTGCTTGTTTTAGTATTGGTGCTTGAGCACTCAGGGCATGGTGATTTCATTGGTGTATTTGCACTGCAATTACCGCATTTCACAAAGTAACCATAGCGTCCAGAAAGAGGCTGTAAGTTAGTCGAGCTATAACATTGCTTACAAGATAATGTTATCTCTTTGATTAGATCAGTTTTAGGTTTTACTTGTTCAGTAATGGTTTGCTTAGTCGCTATTAAAGTATCAACGTAAACAGATTCTGATTCGCTTATCTTTGCAGATACATATGAAGGCTCTTGTAAGTTAGGTGATATGTTTTGCTCTAAAATAAACTGGCAAATTCTATCTAGTGTTTCTTCACTGAACCAAGGTCGAACGTTTGTTGTAAAAAGATGAAGCGCATTAGGTTTATATGCAGGAAGCTTCATTATTTCGAGTAATTTATCAGTTATAAATTCTGATTTAACTAATCGATCTTCAATTGCTTTTGGTGTGTTTTCTCGATTGATAATGGCGTTGCTCGATATGGCACAAATACTATGCCACTCTCTGCCACCAAAACCCTGTTGCAGTTTGCCAAATAATTTAGTGAGTAGGTTTGGTGCATTGTCGCGCATTAGGCTTTTTAATAGCTCTAGTTGTAATTCAACCTGTTTTATTGGCGATGGCATACCTTGCCAGTTGCCGCGATAACTGCGACTCCATTCTTGATGTTCATTAATCGTTACTTCGCCTGTAATGCTTTTAGATTCGATGAGAATAAAGCCATAGGTGTATGCGATTAGGTGGTCTATTTGTGCGGTTTCGCCATTGTGTTTAAATTTCACATCGTTAAACACAAATACCTGACTATGATTTTTAAAGGCGCGGCGTAAATAAAAAGCAACGTCGAGTTCTTGCTTTTGACCTGCTTGTATTTTAGCTGAGTTGCTGTTGATGAGGGTTTTATCTTTTAGAATCATGAGGCGTCCTTTCAATCATGTATTTGCTTAGAATATCATTGAAGTACCGAATAAGAATACTGCTTAAGTTCAAAACACGCGAGATAAACTCCCGCCTACAATTTAAAAGCTTCGCTTTTCGCGCGAGCAAGCTGAGCGCCTACAGGTGTTTAGCTTGGCTATTAAGCTCAAAATGTCATTAACTTCCCATAAGTAACTTATGTTTTACTTATGGTGTTGTGTTTTTATTTTACTTCCTATAAGTAAAGTAATGTTTACTTATAGGAAGTAAATATACGTTCAAACTTAAAAGTAAGTTATATTTGACTTTTGGGTGGGCTACCCTAAAATAAATTGTATAAGTAAACTATAGTTGACCTTTAATGAGTGAATTACCAGCAAAAAAAACACTTGGAAGAGTTGTTAAACGCACTGAAATGCCTGATCTATCAAAGCCGTTTTCGTCGGTGCGACTCGCTAAAGCGATTACTTCAAAGCGAACAGGCATGAAGCTTACATTGGTTGATGTATCGCAAGCACTTAATATTTCAAAGCCTACGCTGATAAAAATAGAAAAAGGTGATGTGAATGTGCAGTTTTTTAATGTACTCAAAGTGATGGAATACTTGGGGTTGTCGTTTAGCCTTGTCAGTGATGACGAGTCGCACCACAACAACAAGGATGAGGTGAGCGATGAGCAATGGTATTAAAAAAAATAGCTTAGATGTATTTATTGGGCATACGCAGAAGATAGGTGCGATAGCCCTTGATATAGGCTCTGAAAATGAAATTACATTTACCTATGAGCCTGAGTGGATTAATAAGGGTTTTGCTATTTCACCACACTTACCGCTCGATGGTGATTTTGACTCACGTGATGTGCGTAATTATTTACAAAACTTATTACCCGAGGGCAAAGGTCTTGATGAGATTATAAGTAGTACTACTATCTCTAAAAATAATACGTTTGGTTTGATTAAAGTCATTGGCGAGGAAACGTCAGGCGCTTTGTCGTTTAGAGCAAGTAACAGTACTTTAAAGCAAACATCTTTTCGTGAAGTGACTAATGATGAACTAAGCCAAAAACTTAAACGCTTTGTACAAGTTGGCGAGTCAATTACTCATTGGGATGGCCGAACTCGGCTCTCTGTTGCTGGCGTTCAAGACAAACTAAACCTACTCGAAATCGATAGTAAATTAGGATTTGGTGAAGGGGAGCTATGTTCTAATAAAATTTTTAAATTTGAAACAGGTACCGCGCCTTTCATTGCAGTAAATGAACTTTTTACCATGCTTTTGGCAAAAGAGTCGGGGCTCAATGTTCCCCATGTTGAGTTGCGCACTTATGCAGATGTAAGAGTATTTGTAATAGATCGCTTTGATAGGCGCGTTACACAAGATCAAAACCGTGTATTACGTCGTCATATTATTGATGGTTGCCAAGCCACTAATTTACCTCCTTCTTATAAATATGAGCGTCAGCATGGTGATGATGGGGATGGTATTTATATTCGAGATGGCGTTTCTTTTGCAAAACTATTTAATGTTAAAACAACGAATGTACAAGCGTATGAGGCTCAGCTTATTCGTTGGATGACATTTAATATTTTAGTACGTAATTACGATGCTCATGGCAAAAACATTAGTTTTTTTGTTGGTAAAAATGGTTTAGAGCTTACGCCGTTTTACGACTTGGTAAATATAGAGGCTATTATTGAGCAGGGAAGCATTGACCGTGATATGGGCTATTTACAGCCCAAAATATCAAGGTGTTATGCTATGTCAGTGGGTGAGCATAATTCGCAAAGTGCAGGCAATTTTACTAATGAGATTACAGCTTATATGTTAGCTGATTTTGCTGATGAATTTGCTATTTCACTACCACGGATGCAACTACTTATGAGTCAAACCGTTGATTCTGTATTAGCCGCAATTGATACGGCTAAAGTTTCTGCTGTTAAAAATAACTTGTCTACTGCTGAATTAGCACACATTGATTTGTGCATAAAAATAATTAATAAAGCTGCAAATAAGCTGAGTGAGCAAATAATACAACTACCAAATATGGATGCATTTATTTAAATATTAGAAAATAAATACATGCATTTTGAGTAAGTAATTCATATTTTGGTTGTCAGCATCAACGCGATATTTGCAAATTAAAATTAAAAGCGAGAGATAAATTCCGGCTTACAATTTAAAAGCTACGCTTTTTGCGCGAGCAAGCTTCGCGCCTACAGGTGTTGAGCTTGGCCTTATTTAAAAGCCAAAGCACGATATGAAATCGCACCTACGCTTTTGTTAAGAGTGGTGTTTACATTAATGTAGGTGAGGTTTTATACCTCGCTTATAAATGGATTGTTTTTACCATTGAAAAATGAATTATTGTTCTGTTTAACGCTTAAAAGTAATGAGGCAATTAACTCTTATATTCGCCTCATTGCATGAGGCAAATAAATAGCATAGACTGAAGCTAATTACCTTTAGGACTAAAGATTATGTGGATATGGCAACAGCAAAACTGGCCAAACTTTACGTGGGATGCTGCAGCGCTTGCTCCTTTACTAAGGGAGCTTTCATATAATCAAGGTTTATTAGTAGGGCGTATGGGCGTGCAAAGTGCTCAACAAAAGCAGCAAGCCCTTGATACCTTACTTGCAAATATTATTCACTCCAGTGCGATTGAGGGTGAAAAGCTTAATGCATTTTCGGTTCGCTCTTCTCTTGCTAAAAAGCTCAATATTAATGAGCAACCTTACCCAACAACAGTGCAAAGCGATAATCTTGCAGAGATTATGCTTGATGCAATAAATAACACAGACTCACCGCTTAATTTAGAGCGAGTGCTTAATTGGCATCGCTTATTGTTTGCAGGTGAGCAAAGCTTATTTACTAAAATTGAGGGCGGGCAATTGCGTGGTGATGAGCCAATGCAAGTGGTATCGGGGCGCTTAGATAAACCGGTATTACATTTTACGGCGCCTCCTAAAGAGCGAGTAAATAAAGAGCTTTCGCTATTTTTTAATTGGTTTAACAAAACGCAAAACGAACCTCAAATAGACCCTTTTATTCGGGCAGCTATTGCACATTTATGGTTTGTAACAATACATCCACTTGAGGATGGTAATGGGCGTATTACACGCCTTATAACCGACCTGGCATTAGCGCAAGAACATGCTGAGTCAATTCGGTTTTACGCTATGTCGGTGGCTATTTTAGAAGACAGAAAAAGCTACTACGAGGTGCTTGAAGCCACTCAACGTGGAGATCTTTGTATTACCCAATGGATTAATTGGTTTTTATGTACGCTTAATAATGCGATACACCATACGCTTAATAATATTGAGCAAACAATTTTTAAAACCAATTACTGGGCAAGTAAAGATCAAACAAAGTTAGGTGAGCAGCAAGTAAAAGTGCTTAATAAGTTACTTGATGGCCAATTTGAACAGGGTATTAGTGCGAGTCAGTATCAAAAAGTGGCTAAGGTTAGCCGTGCAACCGCAACACGCCATTTATCGGACTTGCAAACGCTTGGGTTTTTAACAAAAACCGCCGCAGGTGGGCGTAGTACACGTTACAAAATTGCCTAATGAGGCAATTACACATATTATTCGCCTCATTGTGTGAGGTGAATAGGTGTTGGAATTGTTGTAGGTGAGGTTTTATACCTCGCGGGTGTTTTTATAAGAACAAAGCGCGATGTAAAATCGCACCTACGGTTTTGTTCAGTGCAGTGGTTTAATTATTGTAGGTGAGGTTTTATCTATGAATCTTTGTTTAGCTCTGTAATCGCTTTAATACTAAATGCGTGCATAGTTGTGTAGTGTTGCTTTTTAATGATTGTTTTAACGATACTTTGGTCAATATTTAAGTAATCGTGAACAAGAGCATTTCGTAAGCCTATAATTTTACGCCATGACAGTAGTTCTGCCTCGCTCAAAAAGCCCAAATTAGTAAGTTCGCTAAATGTTTGATAGGCGTTGCTACTGGTACTACTTTTGTGCTGCTTTAGCCAATGCTTTGATAAACCAATACACACCTCGGTCATTAACTGTAGTAATCGCTCTGCAGCTCGGTAGTCTCTACTATTAAGTGAATCGATTTGACTGAGTTCGTCGAGTTCTTGCATATATTCGTCAATATGGCGTGTTACTTCACTTAAATAAAGTGTAATTCCGGTATCAGTCATGTTTACTCGCTATGGTTTCAAATTCGAACTGGCTATATATACGCTGCTGCTCTTTCATCGCTCTAACACTATTATTGCTTATAATTATTTTTCCATATTCAATAACGTTGAAAGCTAAATAACTTGGAATAATATTTATATCAACAATCGAAATAAGTTGTTCGTTAAGATTAAGTGCATTACTTATTTCAAGCTCAAGCTCTTTTGGCCTAAGGCGCTTATCGAACGATTCCAGATCAAAGTTTTTAAATGCTATGGCTAAGTCAATGTCACTATGAGGCTGAGCTGTCCCTTTTGCATGGGAGCCATATAGCCAAACTACATCAATGTCGGTGTTTTGATGTAAATACTCAATTATTTTTTGTATAACTTCATTTGCCACGAAAAAGTAACCATTGATAAAAACAGTAATAATAACCTATCAGTTTTATAGTGAACATTAAAACTGATATTTGTTTTATTTAATTTAAAAGCTTCGCTTTTCGCGCGAGCAAGCAGTGCGCCTACAGGTGTTTAGGCGGGCTTTGTAGCGTTGATTGGGAGTTATGATCCGTTACTAAAGAGCTAAGCGCGATGTAAAATCGCACCTACGGGTTTGTTGAGTGTGGTGTTTGAGTTGTTGTAGGTGAGGTTTTATACCTCGCATGGTGTTTTTATAAAGCCAAAGCGCGATGTAAATTCCAGCCTACAATTTAAAAGCTTCGGTTTCCTCTTATTCCAACCGCGTTACTTTCACTTTTATTTTTCCGGCATTAGCGCCATAAAAGCGGCTTAGGTCGTTTGCGAATGGGCAAAACTCGCCAGATTTATCCATTTTAATGTCGGCGCCGTTGGCTATTTCAAAAAGGTGGTCGTCGTTTTTATTTATAGCACCAATAAGTGAAAACCATTGTGCACGAGGAAATCGTCTAAATGGTTCAAGCACAGCCATGGGGATTTCTTTTACGCCAAGTTGTACGTTATCGCGGTTCCAGCCTAATGGCGTGCACTTTATGCCATCGTCAAACCAGTATTGATTTGGGTATGGGGTAAAGCGGTACGTAGCGCCTTGCTCTAGCATAAGGCCGGTTGCGTTGTATTGCTCACTAGCAAATACCATTACATCTTGGCTTTGGTTAATGCTCAGCACATTCATGTTTTGATTAGCCAGTTCTATATGTTGGCTTAAACCAATAAAGCTAAGTGTGGTGTTGTCGTTGTAGCTAATTTTGTAATGCAGTTTTTTTAGCGATTCTGGGCGGTAACTGGTTAGCTTATTAATGCGTTCGGCTACGCTGAAGTGCACTAAGGGCTCAAGGTTGCTGGCTTCGTCATCAATTAATACATAGCACTGCCTATCTACTAATTTAAAAAATGGGTTAAACCAAAAGTAATTTTGTTGGTGACTTAATGCGAGCGGATCGGGCGTTACGGTTACGTCATCTTGTGCTACTAAGTTGCTATCGGGGAGCAGGGTTTCGTAATCTATATCGTGGCTAGTGAGTAACGATATATTAAGCGGTTGTTCTATTAACCACTCAAGTGCGTAGCGCAAGCAAATATCGGCTAGGCCATCGCGGTAGTAACCGCCGCCAATGTCTGAATGCGCACCTGCAAACCATAGCTCGGTAATATTGCTTTGATGGTTCATGAGTGTGGGTTCAAAGGCGCGGCGTTTTTCATCAAGGGCTACGCAGTGCAGCGCGTGAGTAATGTTGTTGGCAATGGTGTGGTTTTCAAAAATAACGTGCTCTGCGCCGCGTGTAGCTTTACTTACTTTTGATAAGCCAATAGAGGCGACAGTATCAAACACACATACGTAAACATTATCAGCAATTAAAGGCTCTAGGATTTTGGCAAAACGCCTAGCGAGTGCACCGCCTCGGCTAAAACCCGTTAGCAGTATGGTATCACCTATTAGGTAGTGAGCTTTAAAGTCGCTTAATGCTTGATTTAAGATACTGGCTACGTCGTCGCCACGAGGTGCAAGGGTTTGGTTTAAAATGCGTTTAAGGCGGCTGCCTTTAGTACCAATACCTTGATAATAAAAACTGAGTTGGTTAGCAAAAGGAGTAATGGGGGAGTCTTCTAATTTACCGCCAAGCAGTAAATGCAATTTTAGAATGTTGGTAATATTAGAGTCTTCTTTAAAATGCTCTGAGCTAAATTGCTCTGCATCACGGGGCTCGTTTCCTGTGCCGTCAAAGTTAAAAATTAGCGTTTTACCCGTCATAACCCAATTTCCTTAGTTGTTTTAAATACTCTACACAGACAATGTTAAATATTAAAGACAATATTTGGGTTAGTAACAAATACGCCAACTAATTTGTTGGCGTATTAAAAGTGCGGGTTATAGGTTATTAAAAGTATAGTGATTTAGCTGCGTGCCCTCTGCGGGTTTTAATGCGGGGTTTAACTTAATTAATTGCTCGTAAACCTCAGCATAAAACGTTTTTAAACGTGCTGCGCGAGAAAGGTGATTCGGTTCAATTTTTTCAACAAGCTGCAGGGCTAAAGGAATCATTGGGCTTAACTCCCCTTTGGTGTAGCTTTGCTCAAGCGCTAGGTCGAGTATATCTACGCCTAATTTTTCTGAATCAGCGGGTATTTTATTATCAATTAGAAATTGTACTACCTCGACAGAAGACGATGCAGCTTGTACATAAACGTCGCGCCCATACGTATCGGTAATCGAAAAATCAAAACCAGCTTGTTTAAGCTTTTGCCATTGACTAAGAGGAAAACGACTTAATCTTGCTAAATCACTCGGTGGCTTAGGTTCAACTCGGCTTTGCCAGATCGCTATAAAGTCATGAGGCTCTAATAGTAGGAATGAAAAAAGTGTATCGGTTTCTGTTTGAGTTAATGGTGTACTAAGGCTGTACTCATAAGCTTTTTGGTAATCTTTTTTAGACAAATATTCGCTGAACGCGTTATGACTTCTATCGTTTGAAAGCTGATTACTTAGTATACTCCACCAGTAATTAACTAATACGGGGTCTTGTTCTTGTAAAACATATTCGAAGTTATTACCGTGCTCTTTTTTTACCTCTAGCACCGTATTATATGCTCGCATAGTAGAGTGTAATTGTTCAGTAGCGCTTAACTGCTGCTGTAATAGTTCACAGTTTTGTCTTTTATTATCTAGATCTTTCTTTTGTTGCTTCAAATCTACTAAAAAACGTGCAACATCAGAATTATCGGGCTCACTCACTTGGGGCAATGTGGCGTTGTCTATTTTACCAATAGGGTTAAAGTAAGCATATTGCTCAGGGTTTTCCTGGCCATTAATATAGGCGCCTTGCTGGTAAATAAAATCACTTACAAAAGAAACGCCTTTGCCATTTAGGTCGTCATTAGCATTGCCGCTATGAGCTTTATAGCCCTGCTCTGTGAGGTAGTCCAACATTTGAGTATGCTTTGCATCTAAAGGGGCTGGCGTTAAGTTACCACTTCTAGGCAGGTTTACTATTGCAACATCTAAACCAGTAAATAAGCCAGGCCGATTGGTTGGTGTTACGCCTAGTTGTTGTAGTGCTTTTACAAGCGGTAAATTAAACTGGCTTACGGCAATATCAGCCATGTTATATAAAACAGAATTTTCTTCGTACAGCGGCATAGCATCCAGTGCCGGCACCTGCTTCATAAGCGCAAAAATATACTCATTAGGAATGTTGTTTTTAATTGCAGTAGCTAACTCATTAACTGTAAATTGGTTAGTTGAAATTGCCTGCTCAAACTCTTTTGGCGTAAATTTATTTGCATTAAGCACAAACAATGTAGCCGGGGAAATAACCTCACTGCCTTCAAGTTTAATAAACGTTTTAGAGTAAGTGGTAAATGTATCTGTGTTGTTTAATAAAGCATAAAGGGTTTCTTTTTGTACATTTTCATCAAGGGGTACACTCAGAGTAAGTCCTGGAGGGCTATGCTTATTATCTCCAAGCTGTTGAATCATTTCTTTTACTTTATCATTGGTGAAGCCTTTAATTGCCTCAATGCCTTGCCAATTAGCTAATTCGTTTAACGAGCTAGTAATATTAAGCTGCTGTTTTTGCTCAGTAACTATGGCATCTCTTAAAAAGGCAATGTATTGACGCTTATTGATTTCTGATAGGTTTGCATACTTTAGAATCGTAGGGACCGACGTCCCTTTTTTAAGCTCACTCACAAAAAATGAAACAAGCGATTGGTTTAAATTATTTATTTTTATATGTTGTTGCTGTGATTGATCTCTGCAAAGGCGAATATCTTTTTTTAGATCTGTGACTATTCGTAGCGGGGTGCCTTCTGCAGGCTGCTTTTTATTAACTAAGTTAGGCTCAGTGGCATTTGGTGTAGCCACGTTGGGCTGCTCTACAGCGGCTGTGTTAGGCTGGGTTTTAAATAGATATACTGCCAAAGCCGCTATAATTATAAGTCCGAGAAGTAGCTTTTTCATAACCGCCAATCCTTTGATGTTATTAAAATATTCTCACATCGTACTACTTTAGGTACGCAAAGTGCAAAAAAGCTTTAAGAGATAATACTTATTAACTCTTAAAGCTTTTTTGTGGTTTTGTGAGCGTACTTAATTTTTTAGTGCAACTTCATTTTAGGGCGCACTACACGCAGCACTTTTTCGCTTATCCATAATGCAAAGGTTTTTGCGCTACCGTGTATGGCGCGTTGGTGCATACGGTATAAAGATATATACATAAAGCGGGCAATTTTACCTTCAATAAAAAAGGTATTGCTGGTTAGGTTGCCCATTAAGTTACCCACGGTGCTGTAGCTTGATAAGTTAACCAGCGAGCCATGGTCGCTGTATTTAAAGCCGCGTAGTGGTTGCTGCTTTAATGTTGCGATTAGATTTTTTTCGACGCACTGCGCCATTTGATGCGCCGATTGTGCGCGTGGCGGTACTTGCTTGCCATCCGCTTGGGTAAATGCGCAGCAATCGCCTAATACAAAAATGCTTTCGTCTACGGTGCTTTGTAAAAACTCGTTTACTTGAATTTGGTTGCTGCGCGTCAGCTCAAAAATACCTAAGTCTTTAATAAAATCAGGTGCTTTTACGCCTGCTGCCCACACCATAATATCGGCATCAATGTGTTCTTCGTCTTTGGTGATAAAGCCTTGTGCGGTGCCTTCTTTTACTTGTGTTTGCTCGCGCACGTTTACGCCAAGCTTTAATAGCTCGCGTTTGGCACTTACGGCAATACGCTCTGGTAATGCTGGTAAAATACGTGGTCCGGCTTCTATTAAATGAATATGCAAACGCTTAGACGACATATTTGTTAAGCCATACAGCTTTAATAGTTCAGACACATGATAAAGCTCAGCTGAGAGTTCAACACCGGTAGCACCGCCGCCTACAATGGCAATATTAAGTGATTGCTGTTGGTTGTCGTCTTGGTGAAGGCGTGTAAAGCTGTCGAGTAATGAATGCTGAAAGCGCTCTGCTTGTTGGTTTGAGTCTAAAAAGTAGCAGTGATCTTTTATACCTGGGGTATTAAAGTCGTTACTTACGCTGCCAATGGCAATTACTAGGTGGTCGTAGCGCACGGTGCGCTCGGGTAAAATTGTGTGGCCTAGCTCATCTAAAAGTGGTGCAAGGGTAACTGTTTTATTGCTTTGATCTATATTGCAAAAAGTACCAAGTTGAAAGTTATAGTGGTGTTTTGCAGCATGGGCTGAATACACAACGCCATCTAAATCGGGGTCAATAGAGCCTGTCGCTACTTCGTGCAGTAACGGCTTCCATATGTGGGTACGGTTTTTGTCTATTAGTAGAATTTCAGCTTGTTTTTTCTTTCCTAATTTATGACCTAATTGCGTTGCGAGTTCTAATCCGCCAGCACCACCGCCAATAACGACGATTTTAGGTGTAGTAATATTCATAACGTTGCCCTCAAAAATAATATACCCAAGTGATCTGTATTTTTATTAGTTTTTTAAGATGACTTGGGTATCAATAAATTATTTTGGCAACAAGCAGTTACTACTCATTTTATAGTGCTCTAGTTTGCGCTTAAATAAAGGTGATGTCAGCAATAAATAATGTTATTTGTTGTATACTGAGTTGCAAATATTTCATCTACACCGCATTTTTATAAGCATGACTATTGTTTAGCCATCAAAAGGACATTTATGACCACGCCACTAATTCAATCACTTGAGCAGCACTTTGGTTTTAGCCAATTTAGAACAGGGCAACAACAAACTATAGAGCAGCTTTTAAATGGTCAATCGTCGTTGGCTATATTTCCGACCGGTTCGGGTAAATCGTTGTGCTATCAATTAACTGCGTTGCATTTACCAAATTTAACGTTAGTGGTTTCGCCTTTACTAGCATTGATGAAAGATCAAATTAGCTTTTTAAATAGCAAAGGTATTTACGCGGCAAGCCTTGATTCGAGCCAAGATCAAATGCAAAGCAGCACCGTAATGAATGATGTGCGAAATGGTAAAATTAAAGTACTAATGGTGTCGGTTGAGCGCTTTAAAAACGAGCGTTTTAGAGAGTTTATAAGCCAGGTGGCGCTTTCGATGTTAGTGGTAGACGAAGCGCACTGTATATCTGAATGGGGCCATAACTTTAGACCCGACTACCTTAAACTACCGCGTTACCGCGAAGAGCTTAATATTCCTTTAGTATTGCTGCTTACGGCAACGGCGACTAAAAAAGTTAAACGCGATATGGCAGAGCGATTTGCTATATCGCCTGAGTGTATTGTGCAAACGGGCTTTTATCGCGCCAATTTAGATTTAAGTGTGTTGAGCGTTAAAACCGCCGATAAAAATACCGAGCTTACCAACATTGTGCGCGCGCAAAATGGCCCTGGTATTGTGTATGTAACGCTACAGCAAAGCGCCGAGCAAGTTGCTAATGTGCTAAGTGCACAAGGTGTGCACGCGGTGGCGTATCATGCGGGGCTTGAAGATACGCTACGCTGGCAAATTCAAGATGATTTTATGGCTGGTAAAATTAACGTAGTGGTGGCAACCATAGCCTTTGGTATGGGCGTTGATAAGTCGGATATTCGCTTTGTTATACATTACGATTTACCAAAATCGATAGAAAACTACAGCCAAGAAATTGGCCGAGCAGGGCGCGATGGCAATCCATCAAACTGCTACACGCTTGCTAACCTAGACGGCCTAAATACGGTAGAAAACTTTGTATATGGCGACACCCCAGAGCTTAGCGGTATTGAATACGTAATTAACGATATTCGCCAAAGCCACCAGCAATGGGAAATGCAAGAATACAGCTTATCGAGTGAAAGTAATATTAGGCAACTGGCACTTAAAACCTTACTTGTACAGCTTGAAATGCAAGGCGCTATAACGCCGCAATATGCTTACTACGCCGATTTTAAATATAAATTTTTGGTTGATAAAAATGAGCTACTAAGCCAATTTGACGAGCAACGCCAAGCGTTTTTAACGCAAATATTTAGCCATACCGATTTTAAAAAAATATGGGGCACGCTAAATTTTGACTCCCTTACGCAAGCTGCGCAGGTTGATCGCAAACGCGTAGTGGCAGCCCTTGATTACCTAGCCGAAAAAAACCTAATAACGCTCGAAACCAAACGTATTACCCAAGTATACAAAGTGCATAGCGAGGTTATAAATAACCCAGAACTTGCCCAGCAACTACACGACTACTTTAGTGATAAAGAACAAGCCGAAATTAAACGTATTGCTGCACTGGTACGCTTTTTTGAGCTACAAAGTTGCTTAAGCTATAACTTAGCGCGCTATTTTGACGATCAAAATGCACCACAGCAATGTGGGCATTGTAGTGTGTGTAGAGGCCATGCGGTTAAGCTTGAATACTCTATAGAGCCTGCCTATATTGAGGAGCAGCTTATTTATCAAAAGGTAGATGAGTTTTTAGCGCATATGGCAGACAAAGGTAATCATAATGTGGGTATTGAAACCCAATGCCGCTTTTTAGCGGGGATGAGTGTGCCATTATTTGCGCGTAATAAAGTGCGCCAATTGAGTGGTTTTGCACTGTGCGAGCAAATGCGTTACAGCGATATTAAAGCAAAACTACTAGCGCGTTAAATTAGTTACTGTATCCTAGTGGCTTATTCAAAAAAGTAAGCCACTATGCCTCATATTGTTATTCCCGTTGAAAATATTTCTACTACCCCAGAGCCTGTTACGTGTGCTAACTGCCAAGCCTGTTGTTGCCAATTAGAAGTGCGCATAGTAACCGACACCGGCGTGCCTTTTAACTACATTGAATACGATAAATGGGGCAGCGAAGTAATGAAACGCGCTGACGACGGTTGGTGCCAAGCACTCGACCGCAATACACTTATGTGCTCTATTTACGAAAACCGCCCATTAGTTTGCCGCGAGTTTGAAATGGCCTCAGACGAGTGTATTACCGAGCGCGATTTAGCGGGTATATAGTCCGCTATTATTAAAGTACATAAACAACAAAGGGGCTTAAAAGCCCCTTTGTTTATTACTTACTATAAAAATTAAACTTTAAAGTAGCTAATATACTTTTTAAGCGTGTTTGAAAGGTCAGCTAATGCAACAGCTTCTTGTGCGTTACTGTTAAGCGACATGCTGGTTTCTTTAGACATACTGGCAATTTCTTCAACGCCGGTACTAATTTGCGCCACGGTGGCTACTTGGTTTGATGTTGATTCAACAATTTCAAGCACGTTACTTAATGAGTCGTTAGCTTGTTGCTGTATTTGATGCAGTAACTCGTTTGCCTCATGGGTAAGCGTTAGGCCATTTTCTACTTGCGGTACTGTGGTTTCCATAGCTGTTACCGACGCTTGTGTGTTTTCTTGTACTTGCAAAATCATCTTTTCAATGTCGCCTGTTGCATCACCAGTACGCTGGGCAAGTTGCCTTACCTCGTCAGCAACAACAGCAAACCCTCGGCCTGTTTCGCCAGCTCTTGCAGCTTCTATTGCCGCATTTAGTGCAAGCAAGTTTGTTTGATCAGAAATACTGCGGATCACACTTAAAATATCGCCAATGTGTTTTACATGCTCTTGCAGCACGTTTACTTGGGTAACGGTGGCTTTTACGGTTACTGAAATTTGCTCAATTTCCGCCGCTACTTTTTGCACTGCAATACTACCTTGCTGCGATAATTGTGCGGTTATTTTTGAGTTATCTTCTGTTTGTTTAACAGAGCCTGCAACAGCATTAATACTGCGGCTCATTTCTTCTAAGCTGCTTACTGCCGAGTTTGTATAGGTTACTTGTGCGTCAGCGGCACTAAGTGCTTGCTGCGAGCCAGACGCTACGCTTGCAGAGTGAGTAGAAAGCTCTTCAGATGAGTTAATAATGCTATCTACAATGGTTTTTAATTTAGATTGCATAACCCCTACAGAAGCCATCATGCTATTTGGGCAACACGACTGCACATCACCTCTTAAATCGCCTTGGGCAATAAGGGCAATTACTTCGGCGGCTTCTTGTGGTTCGCCACCTACTGACTTTCTGATCAGTTGGCTAATAACATACGCAACGCTTGCACCTATTAAAATTGCAAGCGCGGTGAGCGAAATCATCCAAATTTCAAATGAACTGGCAATATCGAGAGTATCAATAGTAGTGGTTTGATTTGCTTGCTCTTGCAGGTTTATAAATTGGTTTATAACATTTAGCCACTGGGTAAACGCAGGGCGCGCATCGGTTAATAAAATGCGTTTAGCTTCGTTTAGGTTTCCTTCATTTTTAGCGTTTATTACACCTTGAATAAAAGGCTGAGTGCGCTGCTCTATTTGATTTATTTTATTAATTAAAGCGCGCTCTTCACTATTCATATCACCCATTAGCTTAGCCATAGCGCGGCTTGACGTTTGGTAAAATGCGTTTAGCTCTTGTATGTTATTTAACACGGTACTTAAACTGCTTTGCTCGGTAATTAGCACTACGTCGCGCACGGCTATTGCTCTGTCGTGTACGCTGCCTCTGAAGTTAATTGCGTAACGTTGCTTTACCGAATTTACGTCGGTCATGTGGGTAATATTATTATTAATAAGGCTAACGCGCGAAATTCCAATAATGGTTAAAATAATCATCATTGATAAAATTACGCCAAAGCCGGTCGTTAAACGCATGTTTATGGTCATGGTTAATCCCAAGGGTGAGTCAATACGCGCAAGAGCAGCTTGTATTATTAGTGAAAATACTTAAACAATAGCAGCATTATGCCTTATTAATTAAAGTTTTATTAGCAATAAGGTAGGTGATTGTTAATTTAGTTTACAAGCGTAACTTTGCCGGGGCATATTTTACAGGCATTAAAAAAGGGGCTAAATGCCCCTAGTGTTATATAAAATATTATATAAAGGTTTAGTCGTACTTTGCTTCTAGCTCATTAGCTGTATGAAACTTCTCATGACTTTGTAATTGCTCGTCGTATTTAACGAGGTTTTTAAAGTGCGCTAATTGACCTGAGTTTTTAACTATTTCAACAATAAACGACATCATAAAGTCAGCGCCCGTTAGGGTATCGCCCACTAAATAACGTTTACCTTCTAGGCGGTCGTTAAAGTAGCTAATTACTTTAGCTGTTTCAGCGTCGGCATAGCCTTCTAAAAACTGCGTTTTAGCGCCGTCTTTTAGTACAAACATTTTAAGTAAAAGCGGTAAAATTGCTGAGCTTTCTGCAAAGTGCAGCCATTGCTGGTAGTCAACATATTCAGCGGTATCTACTTTTGGAGCAAATTTGCCGTTACCGTATTTAGAAATAAGGTAGTCGGTAATAGCGCCTGATTCAGCAATAATTAAACCGCCATCTTCAATTACCGGTGACTTGCCAAGTTGATGAATATGCTTTAGTTCGTCAGGTGCTAGGAATGTGTCTTTATTACGCTGATAAGCCACAATTTCGTAGTCAACATCTAGCTCTTCTAAAAGCCAAATTATACGTTTAGAGCGGGATTTATTTAAATGGTGTAGTTTAATCATGTCAGTCCTTTTGTGGCTTGTAAGGGCTTTGCCTTACAAGCCGTATAAAATTAAAGTGGGTTATTAATTTTAACCACAGTTTTACCAAAGTTTTTACCGGATATCATATCGTTGAACGCGTCTACTGTATTTTCGATGCCTTCTACCATGTGCTCCCGGTATTGAATTTTTCCGTCTTGTAGCCATTTTTGCATGTCTTGTGCAAACTCGTCGTAACGGTCGCCGTAATCATCAAAAATGATAAAGCCTTGCATTTTAATACGCTTAGTAAGCAATTGACCCATTAGCATACCTAAACGGTCTGGGCCTTCTGGTAAGCTAGTTGCGTTATATTGCGATACTAAACCACACAATGGTACTCTCGCTGCTGTATTTAGTAATGGTAATACGGCGTCGAATACTTTACCGCCCACATTTTCGTAATAAACATCTATGCCGTTATCACACGCTTTTTCTAACTGCTCTGCAAAGTCATCAGCTTTGTGATCAATACAGGCATCAAACCCTAGTTTTTCAACGGCGTGTGCACATTTTTCGCTACCACCAGCAACACCGACTACTTTACAGCCTTTAATTTTAGCTATTTGACCAACCGTTGCACCTACTGGCCCTGTTGCTGCTGCAACAACTACGGTTTCGCCTTCTTTAGGCTGGCCAATATCAAGTAAACCCATGTAAGCAGTAAAGCCAGGCATACCCATAATACCTAATGCGTATGAAGGGTTTGCAGGCTCTTTACCTAACTGCATTAAGCCTTCGCCGTCGGTAATGGCGTAGTCTTGCCAACCTGTGTAGGCAAGTACCCACTCACCTTCGTTAAACTTATCGTTTTTAGACTCTTCTACTTGGCACACAGTTGCGCCAACCATTACATCGCCAATATTAACTGGATCTGCGTACGACTTAGCATCACTCATACGACCACGCATATACGGGTCTAATGATAGGTAAATAGTGCGTAGTAAAACTTCGCCATCTTTTAATGCAGGAAGTTCTACCGTTTTAAGTTCAAAGTTTTTTTCGTTCGGGGCGCCATTAGGGCGTGATGCTAAAGTAAGTTGACGACTAGTTGCAGACATAAAAATCTCCTCTTAAAGTGAATGTACTTAGCGAATGTTTATGCGTTAAATTAATATCTAACCTAAACAATAATGCGCGCTAAGCAGTGTAAATATATATTTTTACCTCAATACATTAGCTTTGGGCGAGGTACTGGTAATTCAAGCTTTGCAGAGTATTTATTCTAAATGGTTTATTTTAGCTTGCTAAAAATATGGCTATTGTAAAATACGCCGTTTTTATAAATAGCCTGTTTAAGTACAGCCTCTTGCTCAAAACCACTTTTAATAAGTGCTTTCATTGAGCCGGTATTACCAGCAAACACGGCACCAAAAATTCTGTTTAAGTGTGAGCTTGCAAACGCTTCATTGCATATAAGTTCAATAGCGCGAGTAATAATACCTTGCCCCCAATAGGCTTTATTAAGCCAATAACCAATTTCGCCACTGTGGCTGTATTCAAATTCGCCGGGAGTTACACCAATACAGCCCGCAAATTGCCCATTTACAACAATGGCCTTAGCCGTTGCATCAATTACGCCGTTTTTTGAGCCTTGGTTTATCCACCAGTTTGCATCGGCTTGCGTATACGGAAACGGAATTTTTGACGATAAATAACGCGTTACCTGTTCATCATTTAAGGTGTTAATAATAAAAGGCGCGTCTTGGGCTTTAAACTCTCTGAGGGTGATCATATTTTTTCATAAATTTTTAGTATGCACACTAACTTAACAATCATTTAAGAGTTAAACAATCAGAACCTAAATTAAACTCTTTACGGCTATTACTTTGTTTTAAAGTCCTCTAATATAAGCAAAATATTACACCTATTTTAGATGCCATTATGCACCCTCACATTAAAGCGCTTTATAACAGCGCCCTAAAACCAAGCCGTTTAATTATTGGTTTAATGAGCGGTACCTCGTTGGACGGGCTTGATGTTGCACTGTGTAAAGTAACGGGCGCGGGCTTAAATACTCACATTGAGGTTTTAAATTTTACCACCGTTGACTACAACGACGATTATAAAACTAAAATAAAGCAGGTATTTGCCAAAAGAGAGTGTGATTTAGAGCTTGTAACTTTACTGCACCCGTGGGTAGGTAAACTCCATGGCGATATGGTTAATCAGTGCTTAGCTAAGTGGAATATAAACCCAGCAAGTATTGATGTAATAGCAAGCCACGGGCAAACCATTTACCACTGCCCGCAGTCGCAGCATAACCACAAAAGCTTTACTAATGGCACCTTACAAATTGGCGATAGCGACCAAATAGCCGTTACTACGGGTATTACTACCATTGGTGATTTTAGGCAAAAACACATAGCCGCAGGAGGCGAGGGCGCACCGCTTGCTGTGTATGGCGATTATTTGTATTTTTCGAGCGCTGCTGAGAGTCGGGTTTTGCTAAATATGGGCGGCATAGCTAACTTAACGTTTTTACCCAAAAATGGTGATGCAAACGGTGTGTTTAGCTCCGACATTGGCCCCGGTAATACCATTATGGATGCCTACGTACAGCAACATTTTAAAGATATGCATTATGACGATGGCGCAAAAATAGCAAAAGCAGGCAAGGTAAATACACCATTATTAAATGCATTATGTAATAACGCATTTTTTAAACTCCCAATGCCTAAAACTACAGGGCCAGAGGTATTTAACTTAGCGTATTTAAACGCCGCACAGCAGCTTACAAATACACACCATTTAAGTCATGAAGATGTAATGGCCACCTTAAATACCTTTACTGCAACAGCTATAGCAAATGCATTAAACGAGTGTGCAGAGCGCGAACAAAATTGTGTGGTGTATGCAAGTGGTGGGGGTATTCATAATCCATTACTAATGGCGCAACTTACAGCGCTTTGCCCACGTATTAAGGCTTTTAAAAATACCGACGATTTAGGTATAAATCCCGATGCAAAAGAGGCTGTGTTATTTGCTATTTTAGCAAACGAATGCCTAGCAGGAGAGCAGCAACACCTAAGTAATACTGCACAAGGTATTGCGGGAGTTACTATGGGTAAAGTAAGTTTTGCAGACTAATAACTTGTCGCATCGCGTAATTTAAGTGCAGTCAGCACTAAAACAGCGATAAAAACGTAGAACCCATACTCGCAAAGTAGCTACGAACGCCTTGAGGCTTAGCATGTTCAGTTTTTATTTGCTCAGGAATATAGCCTTGCTCAAACGCTTTAATGTACACATCGAGTTGCTGGCTTTCTTTTAAGGTCGTATTTTTTCCGTGCAGCATCATTTGCACTATAAAACACTGGCTTTGTGTAATGTTACTTAAAGTTAGGTTTACAGTACCAGATTCAAGGTCTGCATTGCTCAGCGTTTTTTCAGTAAAATACTGCGCCCCACGCGCACTGGGCTGCGTTGCACTTAGTGAAATAACATCGCTCTCATTTGCGCCATCAGGCAACACACATTGCAGCGTGATGTTATGCGCAGCATTGGCTTTTAGCGATAGCTTTTCATATTCCATAGCGTGGCTCATCGCCGCAGACATAGAATCATCAAATGATTGCAGTGCAAATGTTAGTTGCACTAAGGGTGTACTCATCTTACTTAGTCTTCTTGATTATAAAAAATACAGTTCGAGTTTGAATTATCACCTGTTGAGGTTACAGAATTATGACTGATGTAAAAATAAGTATAAAAGGGTAGATGAGTTGAAGGGTATAATTGCAAAAATAAGATTGCTTTTATCTCATTGCTTGGTAATTAAAAACTAAGCAATATACATACGAGTACTAATTAATAACTATAAACAGAATGCTCCGCATTTTTACATATGTATTAATTGTTTTTTTAAATCATTGAAATCTTAGTTGAAGTAATGGATATACAGCTTAATTCGAAGTATGATTTAAATGATCATACAAGTAATATTAATATATAGATGGTTGTACAAAAAAATGTTATCTCATAAAAGGAGTTTGAATTGAGTTCTTCAATAATTTTAAATAATAGAAACGTTAAAAAAAAAATAAGTAAAGGCCATTTAAGAAAAATCTGGAGCAGCCAAAGCGTCTCAGATTTATTATTAGATGAAGTTGCAAGGGAACTAAATGATAGTCTTGTTATTGGGCAAATAAATAGTGAATTAAGGCTTTGTCATTTTTTGGCACAAGCTAGAAAGGAGGTCGGAGCGAAGTTTTCTTTAGAGGAAAATTTAAATTATAGGCCTGCAATATTAAAAGCTACTTTTTCTTATTATCGAAATAATCCAGCAGAAGCTGATAAACATGGCTATGATCCTGCAAATAATCAACGAGCAGATACAAGAGCAATAGCTAACAATGCTTATGCAAATAGAATAGGTAATGGTGATGCAGTATCTGGGGATGGCTGGAATTTTAGAGGGAGAGGCATAATACAACTGACTGGTAAAGCAAACTATACTTCAGTACAGGCATCACATAATTCATATTGGAATGAAACTAAAAACTTCATATCTTCACCTCAATTATTATCCACACCAAAGTACGCTGTTAGATCTGCATTAGCATTTTGGCGAATCAATGAATTGTATAAATTAGCTGATAAAGGCTCATCAAAGAATGTTACGGATTCGATTACAAAAAAGGTTAACAAATATACTAATAGTTACGACAGTCGTCATAAAATATTAGCTGAATTAGTTAGAAATAAGGTATTCAAAGATGTTTTTCAATAAATCAGTGTTTTTAGTTTTTACTTTATTATCAGGCTGTTCTATAGCTGAAAGTGCTGATACTTTTTCTTTAAGCGAAATGAGTGAAACACAATACTTGCTTGAAACAACAACGCAGCCAACTATTAAAGTTATTGCTGATATGCAAGGAGCTGACGAGCTAGAATTAGTAAGGGTTTATGATTTAACGTGTAATAGTGTTAACTACCAAGTGCCTGCCGTTAAGGGAGATATCGAAAACGCGGAATCTATTGCTGAACACATTGAGTATTTTATATTTAAAAACGTAGGCGATAATTTATCAGCGATTAAAACAATCGGATCTATTGAGGTTAAAAGGCGAAGTGACGGTATTGTAGTTAATGAGCACACCATCGACCCATCACTGGCCAATTTTAATAAAAACCTGTGTAATAGTATTAACCGCAGCGGCGATATGGATTACCCAATACAATTTGCTGATGCTGGTAATTAGTATTTATAAACTAACTTATATGTTATTTACTAGGTAACTATAAAGCCCCTGTATTAAACGTAACGTTTAATACAGGGGCTTTATAGTTTTAGGCTAACCGACTAAACACGCAAAGCGCATTAAAATGAATACTGCAGCCTTAATGAGATAGCATTACCCGATGTGATAGTGCCGCCCGCCTCAAAGTAATTGGCTTTAATGTAGTTGGCCATAAATTTTAAGTTTTTGTTTACGATGTAGTTAACGCCGAGGGCGTAGGTTTTTGCGTCTTGTTTTTCTTGCTTGAGCTTAAGTAAGCTATAGCGGCCTGTAATTCCCCAGCCTGGCTCTGAGCTTGCGCTTAGGTGACCATTAAAATAGCAAACATACAGCTGTAGAGTTAATCAAATAGGTCACACGTCACAGGGAAATAGTCGTTAATAAAATTGTAGTATTTAAATAAGTTTGATGAAAATAGTTGTTCAAAACATAAAAGGAATTAAAAATGAAAAACGTAAATCCATGGCTTATATCTGCTCTTATTTTAGCTTTATTAAATAATGTTTTTAGGATCTGGTTTGGCAACACTATGATTGGCTTTTTCATTGCACTAATACTTTCTTTAGCATGTATACCTTTAATAAAAGCAGTGCAGGGGAGAAGCAATATAAAAAGCCCTTGTGCTAAACATAAAAAAGCAGATATCTAACTAGTATCTGCTTTTTAATTTTAAAACCACTGCGTTAAATGCTGCGGTCTTTAATACTTACTTAAGCCTATTTAATTAAGTTTGAGGTTTAATTAAGTACTTTTCGCCTGTTGCTTGTTTAGAATAAGCGGCAATTGACTGTAAATGTAATACCTCAGCTAATGACACTTCGTGCGTGTAGTTGCTCGCAAATGTAGTGGTGATTTCATCAGCAACGCGTTTGCGCATTTTCATTACTGTATCTGTGCCTAATTTACCTAAAGCATTAAATAACAAGAACCCGTTTACAGCCCAAGCAAAGCCAAAGTTACGGTTTAATGTAATAGGCCCGCGGTCTAGTGCGCCATAAATGTACACTTGTTTGAATGTATCAGAGCCATAAATTGTGTGCTCTTTCATATCGCGCGCAGCTGCAACTTCCATACAGTTAAGAATGTCACTTGTTAGTTGGCCGCCACCTATTGGGTCGAACGCTATAGTTGCACCGGTTTCGATTATTGCAGTTGTTAGGTCAGCAAGAAAAGTGTCGCTGCTTGAGTTAACAATATATTTTGCACCCATATCGCGCAGTAATTTTTCTTGTTCTGGTTTACGAACAATATTAATTAAATCAACGCCATCAGCAATACAAATACGGTTTAGCATTTGGCCAAGGTTAGAAGCTGCAGCCGCGTGAATAATAGCTTTATGACCTTCAGCGCGCATGGTTTCTACCATTGCTAGTGCGGTAAGTGGGTTAACAAAAGATGATGCACCTTCTTTGGCGGTAGTCCCTTCTTTTAGCTCTAGGCAACTTTGTACGTTGGCACATATAAATTGACGATACGTACCGCCGCCAATTACTGCAACAGTTTTTCCCATTAATGCTTGTGCGGCTGGTGATGAGCCTGCTACTACGGTGCCTGCGCCTTCATTACCTACTTGTGTTGCTTTACCAACACGTGTTTTAAGTGATGGCATAAATTGAGCTGGAACATCAGCAGTAATTACTGGGTTTTCATCAGTACCCGATTGTTTTGCAGTAGACATATCAGCTGCGCTGAATAAAACGCCTAAGTCTGATGGGTTTAATGGTGCAGCTTCAATACGAATAACTACTTCATCGGCATTTGGCTTTGGCATCTCGATGTTTTTTAAGGCAAGTGTGAGTTTATTGTCTTCGCTGATAGTTGAAGTAAGTTGGATATTTTTATCTGTCATAATACTGTTCCTATAAATTGAGAATGGGTAGCGTATAGCGTAATTATTTGCTTTGAGCTGCCTGTATTTGTGCTGTTACCTTTTGCATAAACTCAGGCATATTTGCTTGGCGATCTGCCTCTATTTGCTGTGCAATAGTCGATTGACTCATTTTTACTTGCCATTCTTTCATACCTGGGATTTCGGCCAGTACATCCCAATTAAGCTCTTTTGGCGTGAATGCGTTAACCACTGTATTTACGTAGTAAACGTAAATATCTGCCATGCTAAATTGTTCGCCTGCTATCCACGGCGAAAAATGCGTTAATTCACAAAGGGCGTTTACACCGCGCGTTAATAGCTTGCGAATGTCGTCTTTTACGTGTTCAGGTGCGGGGGAGCCTGTAAATACATACGGAATTAAGCGTCTGCTTGGCAATTCAAAGTAAAGCTCACTTATTTTCATAATTTGGCGAACAAAAGCACGCTCGGCTGAATCATCAGGGTATAGCATGTTGCTTGGGTAGGTTTCTTCAAGGTAGTCGCAAATAACGCTCGATTCTGCAATATTTAGCCCATCAGCGGTGGTAATAGCCGGTACTTTTCCCATAGGGTTTATAGCTAAAAACTGCTCGTCGTTGTTGTATATAAGGTGCTCATTAAATGGCAGCTCTTTGTGTAAAAGTACATGCTTAACCAAGTTGTAATAGTTACTAGCTGCGAAGCCGTGCAAAGTAATCATAATGTAGCCTTTGGTTTTAAGCTTTAACTATTGGCGTTAAATAAATTAAAGCGTGTAGATAAGTTAAGATTATTATTACTTGTTTTAATTTGCTTATATATAGGGGAAAATGCGAATCACTTTTGCTTTTAAAGCAATAATAAGGCTTATTTAACCCAGAGGTAGCATGGATCAACTAAAAGCCATACGGTATTTTATCAAAGTGGTTGAAACGGGCAGTTTTACCAAAGCCGCAAAAGCTTTTGATGTGCCGCCTTCGTCGTTGTCGAGGCGAGTTGCTGATTTAGAAAAAAGCCTAGGTGCGACGCTTTTAAAGCGCTCGACCCGCATAGTTAAATTGACCGAAGTTGGGCAAATTTACTATAACGATGTTCAGCAAATATTAAATCAGCTAGAGCAAAGCCACGAAACTGTACGCAGTTATCAAACAACACCAATGGGGCGATTATGTATAAGCTCAATGGTAAGTTTTGGTGACAAAATATTACTGCCACTGCTAGATGAATTTAGCGCGCTATACCCCGAAATTATATTAGATGTTAGCTTAAGTGATGAGCTGTCGACACTCGGGCGTGACGACGTTGATATAGCCATTCGTGGAGGGTATGCACCTAACGAGCGCGTGCTAGCAATAAAACTAATGGATAATAGCTTTATACCTGTTGCATCGCCTGGCTATTTGCAAAAATACGGGACGCCTAAAAGTGCTATGAAATTACAGCAGCACCGTGGCCTTTATTTTAAAACGCCAGCGGGGCCAACGCCTTGGTTATGTAAAGTAGATGATCAATGGCACGACGTTTCTGGGCCTGCGGTCGCTATTTCAAATAACGGATCGTGGCTGGCTAAAAAAGCGTGTAATGGCGAGGGCATTTTAATGTCAACTCGATGGGCGCTCGACTCATACCTTGAGTCTGGCCAGTTGCAAGAGCTTAAGTTTGAGCATGAATTAGCTATAAGCCAAAATGCGACTATGGCGGTTTATTTGTTGTATCAAAAGCAGCGCTATTTAGTACCAAAGGTAAAAGCGGCGGTCGACTTTTTAGTAAAAAGAATTAAAGAAACAGATGGAAGTGTTAAGCGAATAGAATAGTGAATTGTCGCATGGCGCTGCGCTTATCCGACCTACGCTTATTCGATTTAGATTTATGCTTATTTAATTTATTAATGGGTTGTTTGTATAAATAATAGGTAAAAAACGTTTCCTTAAGCTAAAGCTTTTAATGCTGTGACCGATAAATTACTTAACAGGGTTTAGCGATTAAGGATAATCATGGTTAATAATGCACTTGGCAGCCAGTCTAATTTAAGCACTTTACTTGCCCAATCAGTTAATAACGCTAATCAAACCTCTGTGAGTCCTTCGCTACTAACCGGTAGCGACCTTCAAGCTATTAATGATTTACAAACTAACGCCCCCAAAATATCCGATGAATTATTAAGCCAGCTAAATAACGAAACTATTGACGAAGCACTAGCCAGTAATCAAAAAGTAGAGGACGTTTTAAAGCAGCAACTTACCTCGTTATTTACAATTTCAAGCACGCCGAGCACGCTTAACTATAAACTCTCCGATGAAGAACTCGCCCTGCGCACCGTAATAAGCTCTCAGCATGAGGGGTTATTAAAAAACGAAAATAGCACCCAATTAATTGAGCGATTAAATACGTCGGTTAAAAATATTCAGGGTGCTTATGCTAATACCAGCGATATTTTATCGAGTTTAGGTCAGCTTGGGCATGAGCAAAAAACGTTTTTAGCCTCAAGCCAGCAACGTGTTGAGCGTTCACTTAATCCATACATGGAAAGCCTTAATCGCACAAAATACGAGGATGACGATAACTACCTGTTTGAGCTCTCGGTAAAAACTAAAGAGGGTGATGTTATAAACATTACCTTTAACTCATCGCAAGGTTATGACGAAAAAACAGGTGAAGCGATAGATGGCTTTGGCATAAGTTACGAAGTTAATGGTAATTTATCTGAGGCTGAACATGGCGCTTTAACGCAGGTTATGGCGGGTGTTGGCGAAATGGCCGATGAATTTTTTAAAGTGAGCGAAAACTCATTTAACCCTCTTATAGTGCCAAATCAAACAGACATGAGCTTAGATTTTTTAGCGGACTTTAATAGTGAACAGTTAGCCGGTTTTAATGTGTCGTTTTCAACAACGCAAAATGATGCGCTTGATACAGGAGAGAACACGCTTGATTTAAGTTATTCCATTGATGAGGCATCAAACCAGCAAGCACTTGTGTTTAAAGCCGTAGGTGGGCAAAACGACATTGATTTTGCACTCGATATGTCAACCATTGGCGCTAAAGACACGCAGCAAATGCAGCAGTATTTAGCGTCGCTCGATCAAAGCCTAGAAGATAGCCGAGTAAACAGTACTGAAGATGATAAAGAGTCGGCATTTGGGCGCAAAGGCGACGAGGCAATGCAGCAAGGTTTTGCATTGTTTAAAGGCGCTTTTGCGAGTATGTCGTCGGCTGCTGAGCGTTATAGCAATTTGGAGTCACTTGCAGAACAGCACTTTAATGACGGGCGCGCCATGGTTGCCGACTTGGTTGATAACATGATTACAAACGATGCCCGTTACCAAGGGCTTGGTAATAAAGCCCCAAATACATTGGGTGCGAGTATTTCTAAGCTCGCTGATTTTGATGCCACTTTTTCATATGCGCTGGATAACGGCGACTATCAGCCTAAAAGTACTATTGAGCTAAGCCAAGTAACTGAACAAAGCCAATTAGGGGATCTTAGCGGTGTAACGCAAAGTAAAAATGTAAGCAGCCACTTTGATTATCAATACAGTCGCCCTGATTACTACAACAAAGAAGAGAGTTATAACGTAAACACCGCCGTTAAAAATAAAGAACTTGTGGGGCTCGATCAGTCTCACGAGGTTGATGTTGATACAAAAATGTTTGAGTTTAATCCGCAAACCAATCAATACGAGCTGCAAATGGCGATGCAAGAACAAACCGTTAGTAAAAGCAACATTCGCTTAATTGACGATATTTGGCTTGAAGAAAACGAAAACAGCTACAACATGAATAAAAAAGAGCGTGTTGAGAGTAACGAAAAGCAAGACGAGTTTAAAAAAACAAGCAGCCATTCTCATAATAAACTAGTTACCCTAATTGGTGATTTAGACAAGCTAGCTGAGAATAAAGACGTAAGGCGAGAATATTTAACTAACTTATCGCAAGTTAACTTTTTTATGGATAAAAAGTAACGGTTTTGAGTTGTTCACTCCACACTCAATATTGGGTATAGTCGTTTAATACCTAAATTAATACCTAAATTAAGAGCAACCTTATGTTTAAACAATTAATTTTACTGTGCGCTTTAAGCATGCCGCTTGTAAGCTATGCTACAGCGCCATTTTCGGGCGAGATAAGTACGCAAGCACTGCTAAGCGACTACGACAAGTTTAACGAGCAATACAAAGCGTATACACCAACAGCACAAGATATAGCCCTAATGCAAAAGCTAGAAGGCAAAGAGCTTATTGTATTATTTGGAACGTGGTGCCACGACAGTGAGCGCGAAGTGCCAAAGCTTATTAAGTTGCTAGATGAATCTAAAGTTACACTGGCCAGTATTGACTACGTGGCCGTAGGTTACAACAAGCAAGACGATGCAGGCATTGCTCAGGCTCACGACTTACAATACACGCCAACGTTTATTGTTAAACAAAATGGCAAAGAGTTGGTACGCGTAATTGAAAAGCCAACGGGTACGTTAGCGCAAGACTTAACGCAGGGTTTGTAAGGTCAGCTTGCTTGTATTTGGTTTACCGATTTAACTAATAGGTTTATGAGGTAGCTGCTGGACTCATATAACTAGTCTCCTGGTACTTTAATGTGTAAGGCCAAAATTTACCCCTACCCCTTTGGCTGAGCCAAAATAGGAATTCAGCTATGGTTTGTATATCAATTAAAACAAATAAAAAACGAATTAATCTACAAGCTCGTTGTGGCATTTCTTAATATGTCTAAAGATCTACGTAAAAATTTGATTGCTGCGATTCTTAGTCCATTAATTGCATTACCAGTCCTTGGTCTTTGTTATTTTTATGCGGGTATCGAAAACTATACTTCTGTGAGTTCATTAATTTCAGGTGTTGGTTTTGGTGTATCAATAGGGGTGGGAAGTTTATTTTATTTTTATCCTTTAATGTTCATTTACGGATTACCTATTAGCTTATTACTCCAAAAGTTAAATTTATTTAAATTACCGGTAGTTTTAATCTTAAGCATACTTCCAGTTTTTTTACTCAGTCTATTTAGTGAATTTAATCGTGAAACATTGGTTCTTCATTTATTAGTACTTTCAATGGGTTCAACTAGTTGGCTTATATATAATAAATTAAGGTAACACCACAATAAGCGATTAATGTTACACAACCGTTTTCTTACTCGGCTTACAGCTCAGATCAAACATTATTCACTAAACAGGCTTTTTTCGAATGCTTGCGCAGCATGTGAAGACGGTCTGTCTTTATAATGCAATTGATAAAGTGGCCGAGAGAGTTGCTCGTTATTTTTTTGGCTCAGGCGTGTTAATTTGCCTAGTTGCACTAAATCCTCAGTAACTACATTTGGCAATAAAGCGACCCCCATACCTTGAGCGACGGCCCTTGCTATGGCTTCGTTGCTGCCTAATTGCATACTTTGCTCTGCTTGTACGCCATGCTCTGCTAATAACTTAACCGACACCTCTAAAGTGCCAGAGCCTGGCTCGCGTAATAACCAAAATTGATTGTTTAACCATGCTTTTAAGTTTTTAGTGGGCTTAAAGTTACTAGGTATAACAACACTCATTAAATCGTTTTGCCAGTGCTTACTTATGATATGCGGCTCGGTGGGGGTGCCCTCAACCAGTGCTAAATCTATAGTGCATTCTAGCAATGCGTGCTCAATTTGCGCGGTATTGGCAACTTGTACTTCTACTTTTATATGCGGATACTGCGCGCAAAAATTAGCTAAATAGGGCGGTAGCCAATAACTGGCAATGGTTGTACTGGTGCCTATAACGAGTGTGCCGCGCTTAAGCCCTGTGCGTGATTTAATATCTTCAATGGCGGCTTTTTCAATGGCAAAAATGCTACGTGCATGATCATACAAGGCTTGGCCGCCCTCGCTTAAGGTAAGTTTTTTGCCTTTAGATGCACGCTCTATAAGTTGAATATTTAATTGGTGCTCAAGCTCTTTTAGCGCTTTAGATACAGCGGGTTGGCTTATAAAAAGCGCCTCGGCTGCGCCTGAAAAACTACCAAGCTTTGCTACCGTATAAAACACCCGAAGTGCATGCAAGTTCATTGTGTCTCTCAAATTACATAACTTTAAGTTATCGAATCATGATTTTAATGTATTGGAGTTATATTTTGCGCTTTCTTAAAATGAAGTCAACAGTTTAACGTTGTTCAATTGAGAGAATATTATGCTTAGCGCTATTAAAAATTTGGGTATTAATACTAAGCAATACGGCGATACGCGCTGGTGGTTAGGTATGCTGCTGGTGGTTGTTTTGGCGGGAGCATCTGTTGCATTAAGTAAGTTACCCATAATGCAAAGTGCGCAATTTAGCTCTTTAACTATTGGTATAGTGCTTGGCATTATTGTGGGTAACAGTGTGTTTTCGCGTATTGCTACGCAAACCGATATAGGTGTTGATTACGCTAAAAGTATATTGCTTAAAGCGGGGGTTGTGTTGTTTGGGTTTAGAATTACCTTTGCGCAAGTAGCGGGTGTAGGCTGGGAAGGCTTATTAATCGATGTTGTAATGCTGTTAGGCACATTTATTTTGGCAGTGCAGCTAGGTAAGCGCGTATTTAAGCTTGATGAACAAACAACCATATTAATTGGCGCAGGTAGCTCTATTTGTGGCGCAGCAGCTGTAATGGCAACCGAGCCTGTAATAAAGGCGCAGGCGCATAAAGTATCGGTAGCTGTAGCAACGGTGGTGGTGTTTGGCACGTTAAGCATGTTTGCCTACCCAATCATGTTTGATTACATGGGACTGAGTGAACACGCTTACGGTATTTTTGTAGGTTCAACCATTCATGAAGTAGCGCAAGTGGTTGCAGCGGGTACTGCGATAAGTGCCAATGCGGCCGACACCGCAGTAATAGAAAAAATGCTAAGAGTGATGATGCTTGCGCCATTTTTATTGGGTTTATCGTTTTGGCAAAGTAAAAAGCATGCAAAAACAAACAACAGCAAGCACAGCAGCGAGCAAAAAGCGGGTATTACAATCCCTTGGTTTGCAGTGCTATTTATAGTGGCAAGTGGCGTACATTCGTTATCGGTTATTCCTCAAGGGGCTACAAGCGCAGTTGTTTGGTTTGATAATATATTGCTCACCATTGCCATGGTCGCACTTGGGCTGCGTACACATGTTGGTGCTATTCGCCAAGCAGGTATTAAACCACTGTTACTGGCGCTGTGTTTATTTTTGTTTTTAACATTGGGTGGTTACGTTATTAATATAGGCATTGCTGAGCTGTTTTAAACGTTACTTGGTAAAAGTTGATTGGTGGCTTAAATAGGCCAATCAACTTCGTTTAAGGTATCCAGCTGCGTGCTGGTATTTTCATTGCCTTGCCATTTATTAGTGTAAACAGCGTGCGGGTCAAACTGTAACGTTTGTTTTTCAATATTAAAGTGCCTACCACCACGCGGATCTACGCCTACACCTGCTATATATTGCCAATTACCCCAATTAGCGGCTACATCGTAATCAATCAGTTGCTGTTCAAAATAAGCTGCGCCGTATCGCCAATCAAGGCCAAGCTCGTTTACTAAGCAGCTTGCTGCAATTTGCCTTGCTCTATTTGATATATAACCCGTAGCATTAAGCTCATTCATAATGGCATTGACTAATGGGTAGGGTGTTGAGCCATTACACCACGTAGCAAAGCGGTTTGGCATAAATGTAGTAAGGGGTTTTGTTTGCTTTTGGCCTTTAAAGCTAAACAGGCTTTTACCTGCCTTAAGTGCATGCCATTTAAAATACTCTCGCCATAGCAATTCAAATTTAATCCAGTAAGTAGACTCGTTTGTTATATAGCTTTGTTCGTACGCCTCAACTGCTTTATAAACTTGCCGCGCACTTACACAACCTAAAGCAAGCCAGGTACTAAATTTTGTGGTGTTATTAAAGCCATCAAGCTCGTTTCGAGTTATTTTATAAGTACTTGGTAGTAAACCTGAAAAGTATTGCTTTAAGTGTGTTTGCGCACTTTTAAACCCGCCATGCATTACACCATTATTTGCTATACGCTCTAAAGGTTTTTGAGCGCACAAGGTTATTGGCTGAGGGAGCAAACCGTTTGGTAATGTTGAAAGTGAAATGGGGCTAGTGGCGGCCTCTACCTCTTTACGAAACGGGGTAAAGTGTTTAGGTAATTCGCTTAAATCAAACGGTAGGTCACTTTGTTTAAAGAGCGTGTCTTGCTGCGCTCCTGTAAATTTAGTATTAGGGCAATGTGCTTTGAGTAAGTTTATTTGGCGTTGCTCGTACAGGCCAAATTGCTCGCTGTATACAACTTCATCAATATTTTGCTCATTAATACGCGCTTTCAAAAGCGATACAGGTTCGCCTTCAAGTACATGCAGTGTTTGCCCACGCTCAATAAGTGCTTGTTGGAGTTCATACAAGCTTTGCATTAAAAACTGCTGTTTATGCACGCCATACGGCTTTTGTTGATAGTTATTATTTTTAAACCAGTGCGGGTTTATAACAAATACAATATCGAGCGCGCATTGCTCAGTAGTAAGTTCGCTTAAAATAGGGTTGTCGTCTATTCGTAAATCGTTTTGTAGCCAATATAAAATGCGTTTGCTCATAGGTTTGCTCAGGTTTTTGTAATCATTAGCTTTACGAAGCAAAAGCGGGTAGGGATTAGTTTTGAGGTGTTTAAGAGGGTTTTAAAAAGAGGCGGCAAATAATACCGCCTCCTTAAATGTTAAATAGCCGATTTTTGTTTTGCTATCCAATCGTTTATTACGTCTTCTAATACTTCCATAGGCAGCGAGCCTTGGCCGATTACGGTGTCGTGAAAGCTGCGAATATCAAATTTAGCGCCTAGTTCTTTTTCGGCTTTTGCACGCAGTTCGCGTATTTTTATTTCGCCCATTTTGTACGAAAGCGCTTGGCCTGGCCATGAAATATAACGATCTATTTGATCCTCCACCGCACTTTGTGGCAAAGCAGTGTGATCTGCCAAGTAGTCAATAGCCTTTTGGCGGCTCCAACCAAAGGCATGAATACCGGTATCAACAACAAGCCTCACTGCACGCCACATTTCGTAGCCTAAACGACCAAAGTCGCTGTACGGGCTTTGATAAAAGCCGGCTTCTTTACCTAAGCGCTCTGTGTATAGTGCCCAACCTTCGCCAAATGCTGAGTGGCTAAGTGTGCGTCTAAATTCGGGTACATTTAACTCCATAGCAATAGCGTTTTGTAAATGATGCCCTGGTATTGCCTCATGTAAGCTAAGTGCTTCTAAATTATACAAAGGCTGTAGTTTAGGTGTTGAGGCTAAAAAATAAGTGCCGGGGGAACGGTTATCAGCAGGTGGCATATAAAACGCGCCGCGACTCGCTGAGCCTTTAATAGTAAAGGTATTACGCGGTAAATGATTAAAGTAGGTTGGTAATTTGCCATACATTTTTTGCGTAATAAAGGCTGTTTTTTCAAGCAGGTCTTGTGCGTCTGTTGCGTAAAATTGCTCATCGGTTGCTAAAAATTCTAAAAACTCAGCATAAGTGCCATCAAAACCTACTTTATCAATAATGTTTTGCATTTGCGTTTTTATACGCGCGACTTCTTTTAAGCCAAGCTCATGAATTTTCTTTGGTGTGGCATTGGTTGTGGTGTAGTAATTAACTGCATATTTGTAATACTCAAGCCCGCCTTTAACGCTTGCAATACCCGGCTGGGCTCTACAGTTAGGCATGTAATCGTTTTCAAAAAAGTCGTAAAAGTGCTGATAAGCAGGGACTACTTTTGAGCTGATTAAGGCCTTTGCTTTATTTTGGTATGTGGCTTTTTGCTCTGCTGTAAACGTGTTTGGTATACGTGTAAAGGGCTCGTAAAGGGCACTGTTTTCAGGTTGCTTAACAATATGCGCGCTAATGCTTTGGCTGTAATTTTCAAAGGTTTTGCAGTAATGAGTAAAGCCTGTTTTTATACCTTCTTTCATTAAATCAATATTTTGCTGATTAAATCGAGGGTAGTCGGCAAGGCTGATTAAAAATGCGTTGTAATCGTCGGGTGTTAAAAATGCCATGTTAGCCGGTGCTTCGGCAAAATAAGTATGCCAGCCACTTAAAAAATTAACCGGAAAATACTTATCTTGATAAAGGTAGCTTTGCTGCTCTGTTTCTCGCTCATATTTAAATAAGCGGTAGTTCATTAGCTGCTCGTTGTTGAGCGTTTTTGGGTCAATGCTGGCTAAGCTTTTTAGTACGCTGTTGTTATAAGCTTGGCGCTTTGCAATGGCTTGCTCGCTCCAATTTGGCAATGTACCGTTTGGCTTCCAGCCATCTGGATCGGTACGAAAAAATATTTTTTCAGCTTTGGCGTTTTGCCAGTGGTTATCAATAATGGTTTTTAAATCAGTGTTAGTGTCGGCTAAGCTTGGTAGCGATGCAACCGCTAAGCATATAGCTAGAATACTTTTTTTAAACATAGTCATCCGTTATTGGCGAGTTAGTTATTATTTATCGCGCTTTTTTATTTTAATTTGTGCTCAATATAGTACCAAGTTAACTTAATCAATGCGCTTACTTTTATAACTAGTACCTTTTGGTTTTACTTTTTGATTGAACAAATTTCACTGCGTAACTGGTAGGCGTACTAGTTTATTGTTTTATCAGCGTTTAGAATGACTAAAACTTATTATAAAAAATGATCGTCATGTTTAATAAAGTAATTACCTTAATTGATGAAGCAAACGACCAAGACCCTAATACTGAGCAGCACAATGGACAAAGCTTTCCAAAAGAAAGTTTATACGCCTTGCGCATGAGCGAAATGTTAACTCGTTTTAAACCAGATGCCGATGAACTCATGCAAATTGCAGTGCGTGCACAACATATTCAGCGTTGGAAGTCGCCACGTAGTGATTTTGAAATGAACAAACAGGGCTATCATCAGTGGCGCAGTGCACTTTATATATTTCATGCTAGCAGCGTGGTTGCGCTCATGAAGCAAGCTGGTTACGGTGAAGCTGAGCAAAACCGAGTGTACGATGCGGTCGCTAAAAAAAATATTAAACGTAACCCAGACAGCCAATTAGTAGAAGATGTAGCAAGCCTTGTATTTATTGAGCATTATATGCTTGGATTTGCCAATGCAAAACCAGATTACAATGAAGAAAAATGGATTGGGATTATTCGCCGTACATGGCAAAAAATGTCAGATGAAGCCCATGAGTTTGTACTTGCAGGTAATATTACATTGCCCGGGCCGCTTGTTGGGCTTATTCATAAAGCACTTGAGTAAAAGAAAATAAATAAAAAGGAATTTTAAATGTATTGTCCTCGTAGTAATACGCCACTTGAACCTTTACTTGTTGGCGGGATTACTGTTTTTACGTCAGCGCAAGGCGGCGTATTTTTTGATAACAGCCAAATTTTTAAGTTTAGCTCGCCACAGTTAAAGCATGGCCAGGTTTTACTTAAGTATTTGAGTAATTATACCGAAGGTGAGGGCGAAGTCTCATCGCGAGTAAATTGCCCTAAATGCCCAAGTATTGTGATGATGCGCCGGTATTTTTCGCCGCTTAAAGTGGTTGAAATAGACGAATGCCCAGGTTGTGCAGGCATATGGCTTGATAGCGGCGAGCTGGCAAAAATACACGAAAACCATTTAACCCCCCGAGAGCGTAAGCTGTTAGCCCACGAAATGGCGACCAATCATGGGTTTATAACTATTAAGCCGCCAAAATCAAAGTATTACCCCAAAGCGCCTAAAAATGTTCAAGACACGACAGTTGAACGGCTGGTGCAATTAGCATTACTTAATTTTCAGTAATAAAAAACGGCGTACTAAAAAGTACGCCGTTTTTTCGTAATAAATTAACTCTAACGAATTTATTTATTACGGTTTTCTTTTGCAAATGCACGTATTTTACGTTTTTGCGAAAGCGTTACTTTATTAGTACGCCCTGCAAATGGGTTATCACCTTCTCTAAATTCAATTTTGATTGGGGTGCCCATAATTTTCAGTGCTTTACGGTAGTAGTTCATCAGGTAGCGTTTGTAGCTATCTGGTAAATCGTGAACTTGGTTACCATGAATTACAATACGTGGCGGGTTATAACCACCGGCATGCGCATATTTAAGCTTAACACGACGACCACGAACAAGTGGCGGCTGGTGATCGGCCTGTGCCATGTCCATAATACGGCGAAGCATTGCGGTGCTAATACGCTTAGTTGCTGACTCGTACGCTTCATCAACCGATTCAAATAAATGACCAACACCTGTACCGTGAAGTGCAGATATAAAGTGTAAGCGTGCAAAGTCAATAAAGCCTAAACGGCGATCAAGCTCTGTTTTAATACGATCTTTAACGTAGTCGTCAAGGCCATCCCATTTATTAACGGCAATAACCAGCGAACGACCTGAGTTAAGCGCAAAACCTAATAAGCTTAAGTCTTGATCAGAAATACCATCGCGCGCATCCACAACAAGTAACACCACGTTACAATCTTCGATTGCTTGTAGTGTTTTAATTACTGAGAACTTTTCAACTACGTCACTTACTTTTTTACGCTTACGAACACCGGCTGTGTCAATTAACACATACTCTTTGTCGTTACGCGTCATTGGAATATAAATAGAATCGCGCGTTGTACCTGGCATATCATATACAATTACACGATCTTCACCCAATATACGGTTTGTAAGTGTTGACTTACCAACGTTAGGGCGACCAATAATAGCAAGCTTTACAGGTTTGTCTGCAAACGCTTGATGATCGGTATCATCACCTTCGCCTTCTTCGTAAAGGTCGATTAATTCTTCGTCATCACCTGTTACTTCTTCATCTTGAGCAGCTAGTTCAGCAATAAGCGGCTGAAGTGTTTGTTCAAGTAATAGGGTAATACCACGGCCATGTGCAGCTGCAATGTGATGTATTTCACCTAATGATAATTGGTAAAATTCAGCACAGTTTGAATCTGCATCAATGCCGTCGGTTTTATTGGCAACAACAAAGCACTTTTTCTCTTGTTTACGTAAGTGATTAGCAATGGCTTGGTCAGCTACGGTCATACCTACACGAGCATCTACTAAAAACAGAACAATGTCGGCTTCTTCAATGGCTAGCAGAGATTGATCTGCCATTTCGATTTCGATGCCTTCTTCTGAGCCATCAATACCGCCCGTGTCTACCACGATAAATTCATAGCCATCGTAACTAGCTTGGCCATATTTTCTATCTCGTGTTAAACCTGGAAAATCGGCTACGAGTGCATCACGAGTACGTGTTAAACGGTTAAATAATGTGGACTTGCCCACATTGGGTCGCCCAACTAGAGCGATCACGGGAAGCATAAACTACCTCTTTAAAAAACAACAAAAGGCTTCGCAGTGCGAAGCCTTACAAAAAACAATTAACTATTAGCAGGTTATACTAATAGCAGTCAGTTAGTTTGGTATTTTTACCATACTAACTTCACCATCACGGGTGTATAAAATTAGCTTATCGTCGGCAACAACTGGCTCAACAAAAAAGCCTGAGCTGTCAAAGTCTTCTCGAGATACTAGCTCGCCAGTTTCTTTATTTAGCCAATGTAGGTTACCTTCTTGGTCACCTAAAGCTAAGTGGCTACCTGCAACTGCAGGGCCCGTTAGGTACCAACCACGTAGAGCGGGTTGGCTCCAACGTTCAATACCTGAATTTTTATCTAATGCGTAAATAACACCATCGCTATCTACTAAATAAATTGTTTGTGCATCCATCGCAATTTCGCGGTAGCTGCTGTACTCACGTTTCCACACTACGTTGCCAGAGCGAATATCTACAGCAGCTAAGTTGCCGTTGTAAGCTATAGCGTAAGCGTATGGACCGCTAATAAGCGGTTGAGTGTCTACATCAACTAGGCGTTCAAATTCTGATGCGCCTTTAGCAACCGCAATTTCTGCGCTCCATGCTGAGTAACCACTGTCTGAAATTAAAACGCTTAGCTTGCCTGTTTCAAGGCCTACTAATACACCACCGTTAGCAACAGTTGGCGAGCTTTGTCCGCGTAATGTTAGTGGTGGAACTTCTTGTTCAAAACTCCAACGCTCTTCGCCCGTATCTGGGTGAAGGGCTAACAATTTACCAGAGCCTAAATTTACAAATATTAAGCCATCGCCTGCTGTCGGTTTAGACAGTGATTCGCCTGGTACATTTTTACGCCAAACTTCTTCACCGGTTTCGCGATCAAGAGCAATAATAAAGCCGTGTTCAGAACCTATATAAATTTTACCATAGGCTTGCAAAATACCACCTGATAATTTTGCATTACCATTGTCAGCCCATGGCCAAAACGATAAATCTTGGCGTACATCGGTTTCCCACTTGGTATCGCCGTTAGTAAGCGAAAGCGCTTCTACTTGGCCTTCGCGGCTAGCAACATATACAGTATCTTTGTAAACAGCTGGTGTTAAACGAGAAAAGTAATGCTCTACGCCATCACCTACAGATTCTTGCCAAACAACGTCAGTTTCAAATTGGTTTACAATTTCAGGAAGTACTAGTTCATCTTCATCATCACTTGATGAACAACCCATCAGTGTTGCCATACATAGGGCAAGGGCTGCTGTTGTAAATTTTTTCATGCCTAAAACCTTATGCCGCTGGGCTAGTTACTGCTAGGTCATCTAACTTAATTTGTAATAGTGGGTTACTTGTTAATCCACCCGCATCTATTGCTGCTTGGTATGCAGTACGTGCTTGATCTTTGTTACCTTGCTGTGTGTAAATGTCGCCTTTAAGCTCGGCAACGTTTGCATTGAATGCTTCAGGTAATGGTGCATTTAATGTAGTTAATGCATCGTCATAGTTAGTTTGTGCAATTTGAATTCGCGCTAAACGTGTAATCGCAATTGCTTTTAATTCTGTATTTTCAGTATTAGACACTATCCAGCTTAACTTTTCGCTTGCTACGTCTAATTTTTTTGCCTCTACAGCGTCTTTTGCAGCAACAAATGCAGCAAGTGTTGCGTAGTTTGTATCTTTATTTTCGCTAATAAACGCATCAGCTGAAGATAATACATCATCACTTTCAACAAGCGCTGTATATGAATCTGATGCTTTTTCAGCGGTAGTAATTTGATTTTGGTTATATGCTTTCCAGCCATATAAGCCACCAAGGCCAACAAGTATGCCTAGTGCAAGTGAAATGCCGTTTTCACGGAAAAAGCGTTTAATGGCTTCTGCTTGTTGTTCTTCTGTTGAATAAATATCCATTCTTACCTCTAATGTTCGCTTAGCCGTTAATAAGCTCAGCTAATAGCGCTTTAGCTTGTTCTAATTCTAATGTGACTTGTTCTTTACGCTCGCGCAAATACTTGATGGTCACAACGCCTTTTTCTAATTCATCTTCACCAATAATCACTGCAACAAGTGCATCGCTTTTATCAGCACGTTTTAATTGTTTTTTAAAGTTGCCGCCGCCCGCATGCACCATAACGCGTAAACCCGGTACGTCTTTACGTAGTTGCGCTGCAATTGCAGGAGCTTGAATGCTTGCTTTGTCGCCCATTGCTGCTAAATATACATCAGCATTACGACGAATGTCACCTACACACTCAAGCGCTTGTAGTAATAACACTAAGCGCTCTAGACCCATTGCAAAACCAACAGCTGGCGTTGCTTTGCCGCCAAGCTGTTCAACTAAGCCGTCGTAACGACCGCCAGCACATACTGTGCCTTGTGCGCCTAAGCTGTCGGTTACCCATTCAAATACGGTACGGTTGTAGTAGTCTAAACCACGTACTAACTTTTCATTAACCGTATATGAGACGCCAGCAGCGTCTAAACGTTCACATAAATTTTCAAAATGTTCTTTTGATTCAGCGTCTAAGTTTTCAGATAGTTTAGGCGCATCAGTTAAAATTGCTTGTACGTCTGGGTTTTTGCTATCAAGTACGCGTAATGGGTTTGAATACATACGACGTTTTGAATCTTCATCAAGCACATTAATGTGTTGCTCAAGGTAGGCTACTAACGCATCACGGTAATCTGCACGCGCTTCGTTAGATCCTAAAGAATTTAGCTCTAAACGAACGTGGTCAGCAATACCAAAGGCTTCCCATAGTTGCGCTGTTAATAAAATAACTTCTGCGTCTATGTCGGCTGTGGCAATACCAAATGTTTCTAACCCAAATTGGTGAAACTGACGGTAACGACCTTTTTGCGGACGCTCGTGACGAAACATTGGACCCATGTACCAAAGGCGTTGTTCTTGGTTATATAGTAAGCCATTTTGGTTGCCAGCACGTACGCATACTGCGGTGCCTTCTGGGCGAAGTGTTAATAAGTCGCCATTGCGATCGGCAAAGGTGTACATTTCTTTTTCTACTATATCGGTAACTTCACCAATAGAGCGTTTAAATAAGTCGGTTGATTCTACAATAGGAAAACGAATTTCTTGATAACCGAACGATGCTACTGTCTCGCGTAAAATGCTTTCTACTTTCTGCCAAACTTGTGTATCGCCCGGCAGACAATCGTTCATACCGCGAACTGCCTGAATTTGTTTTGCCACTGATAAATCCTAAATGCTGTTTATGTGTAATAAAAAATGCTTACACAACAAGAATGCTAAAAATTGACCCGCTATTATAGCGTTCTGGTCATAAAGGTAAACGCCAAACAGCGTGGTTTGGCGCTTTATACGGTATTTATTCGACTATTTTAATATCGATAGGTGTTTGCTGCTCTTTTTGAGCAATAAAGTCGCGCACGTAGCCTTCGAGCTGGTCAACAATGTTGTTGTTGTCAATACGCGCTTTTTGGCGCTCACCATTAATGTATAAACCTGAGCGACGGTTTGCACCGGCAAGGCCTATATCACTAACGAGTGCTTCACCTGGGCCGTTTACAACACAGCCAATTACCGAAACCGATACAGGCTCAATAATATCTTCAAGGCGCTCTTCTAGCTGGTTCATGGTGCTTACTACATCAAATTCTTGACGAGAACAGCTAGGGCAGGCAATAAAGTTAATACCGCGCGAACGTATGCGCAGCGATTTTAAAATATCAAAACCTACTTTAATTTCTTGAACAGGGTCAGCTGCAAGCGACACTCGCAGTGTATCGCCAATACCTTCGGCAAGTAGCATACCTAAACCTACGGCTGATTTAACCGAGCCAGATCGCATGCCGCCCGCTTCGGTAATACCTAAATGCAGTGGTTGGTCTATTTCTTTAGCGAGTAAGCGATAGGCGCCTACCGCTAAAAATACGTCTGATGCTTTTACCGATATTTTAAATTGGTCAAAATCAAGGCGGCGTAATATATCTACATGGCGCATTGCTGATTCTAATAAGGCTTCAGGTGTAGGCTCGCCGTATTTTTCTTGTAAGTCGCGCTCAAGTGAGCCGCCATTTACACCAATACGAATAGGAATGTTATGCTCGCGAGCCGAATCGACCACAGCTCTTATACGCTCTTCGCTACCTATATTACCTGGGTTTATGCGCAGACAATCTACGCCGTACTTTGCCACTTTTAAGGCTATACGGTAATCAAAGTGAATATCGGCTACTAGCGGAATAGTCACTTGTTCTTTAATACTTTTAAACGCTTCAGCTGCGTCCATAGTCGGTACTGATACACGCACTATGTCGGCACCTGCATCTTGTATTGCCTGAATTTGTGCAACGGTTGCATCAACATCCATGGTGTCGGTGTTGGTCATTGATTGCACCGCAATAGGGGCGCCGTCACCAATAGGGACGTTACCTACATTGATACGGGTGGATTTTCTGCGTTTAATTGGGGATTCTGAAAACATAGCGACTACTCTGCTAGTGGTAATGTAAATTTGGCTAAACGGTTTTTAGGAAATGCAGAAACATCTACAGGTTCGCCGTTTAAAGTAATGTCTACAGCGTCATGCTTACCAAGCACAACTGAAAAAGGAGGCGTTCCGCTTACGGTCATAATGTAGCCTGCTTTTTTAACGCCGAATGCTATTTTTTCGCCTTCGCCATCGTAAATTTCAACCCAACTTTCGCCGTTAAAGTTCATAACAATTGTACTGCTAGCATCTTCTTGGCTTTCGTTGTTAGATGTAATAGGAGCCGTTTCTGTAACAGCTTCTGAGCTTGTTGATGTTTCAAGCGTATCTTTTGATTCTAATAGTGATTCGTCGTTAATTTCGGCTTGTTGCTGTTGCTGTAAAATACTGGGTTGAGCTGCTTGTCGTTCACTCATTATTGAGTTGGCAACGTTTATTTTACTGGTTTGCTCTTCAATGGGGGTGGCGTTTTGCCAAAACCATAAAGCAGATGAGCCAATAACAATCGCTAAAATCAAATAACTAAAAAACATTAAACGGCTGTCGCTTGCTTCTTTTTCTGTTCGGCGCGAAAAGCTTTGCATATTAGCGGGCTTGGTCGGCTCTGGTGGAGCCGGCATCATTGCTAATATAGGTGCGCTATCGACTTTTAATTCACGGCAATAATTTTTTATATAGCCTTTAACAAAAGTGATAGGGCCTAGTAACGTAAATTCATCATTTTCAAGGCGTTTAATTTGAAGTTCAGACAGCTTTAACGGTGCAGCGATAGTTGCGATGCTAACGTTTGCTTGCTCTCTATGATTTTTTAGTATTTGGCCTACAGTTGGCTGTTCGCTCTGTGTTTGCGTATTTTCTTCATTCATAATGTGTATGAGTCTGGATCCACTAGTAAAAGTCTGTGCCCTGGTTTTAATGCTATATCAGGACTTAATTTATTCCATCGCATTAATTCATCAATTAATACATGCCGCTGGGTAGCTATATCGTAAAGGGAATCACCAGCTTTAATTTCGTAATAAATATTAGGATCGTTTAGGTATATTTTACTTCCATTCATTACCCGATCCGACTCTTTTAAACCATTCCATTGCAGGAGTTTTTGTAGTTTAACATTGTATCGCACCGAAATGCTAAATAGGTTTTCGCCAACAGCAATTACATGAAATGGCACGCGTAAAGGCGATACTTTAGGATTAAGCATTGGAAGCTCAGTTTTTTGCACTGCTTCGTAGCTTTTAAATTCAATATCAGCATTATTTTGATAGTTGCTGTTTTCAAAAACGGTTGTATTTTTAGTCGCTTCGTAGAATACCACGTCACTACTGTTTTTTTGATTCGTAACTGCAGGTGCAGAATTACTGTAGTTACTAGTTTGCTGCGAATTAAACTGGCCTGTTTTAGGTGCGCCAAACGAGATTATTGTTACCTCGTCATCGGCTTTAGCCGGTTGTTTTGTCGCTATAACTTCTTTTTGAGGTTCTAAAACGGGTTGCGCTTTTTCAGGCGCTGCTACTATAGAATCTGCAGAGTCGTGCTCAGTAGTAAGTGCAAGCATAACAGCCGATGTATCGGTAGGATTACTTGGCGCGACGACTTTAGGAGCTTCTTCTTTTTGGGTCGTTACTTGTTTTGCTATTACGGTTGCTTCGTCGGCTTGCGTAATGAGCGTATTTGGCAATGCTTGAGCTTGCTTTTCTCTTGCTATAACTGGATTTACATCTTGGTTATTTGCTGTTGCGAGCTTTTTATCTGTTTTTTGCTCGTTGTTTGTTACCAAGCTTGTTGACCCGTCCTCTGGCGAACGTTTCTTTCTAATAACTTTTATTTTTGGTTTTGAACTAACGTGCGCGCCGCTTGCGTCATTTTTTAGTTCTTTTAACTGCGCTTTACGGTATTTTTCTCGCAGTATTTCAAACTCATTAAAACGTGTTCTTTTCTCTTTTAACGCATAGGCTTCGTTGCTGGTAGAGTAAGTTTGCAAAATAGTGTTGGAAATTTTTTCAGCTTCTTCAATTCTGCCCATTCGGTTTTTTACAAGATAGTTAAGCATTAATGCGCGAGAAGATACTCGACCCGTACTTTCATAGCGTTTTAAAAGTTCACTGGCTTTGTACAAGTCACTTTTAGCGTAATACAGTGCGGCTAAGCTAATTAATGTAGATGTACGCTGAGAGCTGTGATTAAGTGCCTGTTGAAAGTAGCTTTCTGCATTTTCAAAATCATCAAATTCAATAGCACACAAGGCTAAATTTTCGTAGCTTTCGGCAACACGAATATAACTTGGTACTTCAATAGCTTTTAAAAATTGATCAGTTGCACGATCGTATTCATCAATACCACATAAAAACACACCGTAGTTATTGAGGGTGTTAGGATCGTCTGGCTTGATTTCAAGTGCTTTTTGGTAGGCTTTATCAGCTAGCGGATTTTCGCCCACTTGTTGGTAGTAATAAGCAAGAGAGTAATGTACTTCAGGTAAGTCAGGAGCAAATGCTGCTGCACGTTCTAAATTGTATTTGGCTTGAGAATTATTACCCGTTTTTAAATACTGTAGGGCTAAAGCAATTCGTGTTCGTGCTGCGCCAGTATTATTAACTTTATTTTCGACGACGGGTTTATTACTGCCGTTATAACTACTTTCGCTCACACAGCCACTTAGGGCAAGTGTTGATAGTGTTATAGCAAGTATAGATCGCATTACCTTATCTCTTTATTTTTAGTCCATGTCGCCTATCTTACCTAAAAGCTTTACTCTTGCATCATTTATTTAAAAATAAACAACTTAACAGCCTTATATGGCTTATTCATATAAGGCTGTTACAGATTATGCTTGGTGGATATTAACGGCAATCGCGTTATCGTCACGGATTTTCTTTTTAGCTAAGCGTTTAGTACGGTCAACTACGTCACCGACTAACTGACCGCAAGCTGCGTCAATATCATCGCCGCGAGTACGGCGCACAATACAGGTTACACCTGCAGCTTGTAGTACTTTTGAAAAGCGGTCGATACGGCTATTACTTGAGCGTGTGTACTCGTTACCCGGGAACGGGTTAAACGGAATAAGGTTTACCTTAGACGGTGTGCCTTTTAACGTTTGTACTAATGCATGCGCTTGGTCAGTGCTGTCGTTAATGCCATTAAGCATAACGTATTCAACAGTTACGTCTTTATTAGCTTTTGAACCGTCGATATAACGACGACATGCCGCTAAAAACTCTTCAATAGGGTACTTTTTATTAACAGGCACTAAAATATCACGCAGTGCGTTATCGGGTGCGTGAAGAGATATAGCCAGTGCTACGTCAATTTTTTCTTTTAGTAAATCAAGAGCTGGTACAACGCCTGAAGTACTTAATGTTACGCGGCGCTTAGATAAACCAAAGCCCCAATCGTCCATCATTAGTTCCATTGCTGGCACTACGTTTTTAAGATTAAGTAAAGGCTCGCCCATACCCATCATTACAACATTAGTCACTGGGCGCTTTTCGCTATGACCATCAAGGCCTATATCTTTAGCTACACGCCAAACTTGGCCAATAATTTCAGATACTTTTAAGTTACGGTTAAAGCCTTGTTGAGCAGTAGAACAAAAAGTACATTCAAGTGCACAACCCACTTGTGATGATACACATAACGTAGCGCGCTCTTTTTCAGGGATCCAAACGGCTTCTACTTCTTGGCCGCCTTCAAGAATAAGCGCGTACTTAATAGTGCCGTCGCTTGCTTGTTGGCGAACTGTTATTTCTGGCGCTACAATTTCGCACTCAGCTTTAAGCTTTTCTTTAAGCTTTTTATTTACGTTAGTCATTTCGTCGAAGTTATCTACGCCAAAATGATAAATCCATTTCATCACCTGGTCACTACGAAACGGCTTTTCACCGAACGATGCAAATAGCTCGCGCATTGCATCTCGGTTTAAATCTAATAAGTTAATCTTTTTTTGCTCGGTCATGAAACAACCTCAATCGGTGACGGTGGAGATAAAAATTTACGAGGACGAATTGTACACAATTCACTCACTTTAATCATTAAGTAAAATATCAAAAAATGCACTTATGGATACTTTGCGTAATGACTAAAAAAGGGCCCGAAAGCCCTTTTCATTTTGTTAACGAATTCGAATTAACGAGTACGTGAACAAAGCTCTTCGTCAGCGAAGAAGTACGCGATTTCGCGAGCAGCAGATTCAACAGCATCAGAACCGTGAACAGCGTTTTCGTCGATGCTATCAGCGTAGTCTGCACGTAAAGTGCCAGCTAGTGCTTCAGCAGGGTTAGTAGCACCCATGATTTCACGGTTTTTAAGAACAGCGTTTTCGCCTTCAAGAACTGTAACCATTACTGGACCAGATGTCATGAAAGATACTAAAGCGCCAAAGAAAGGACGTTCGCTATGTTCTGCGTAGAAACCTTCAGCTTTCTCTTGTGAAAGGTGAACCATTTTAGCTGCAACGATTTTAAGGCCAGCAGTTTCGAAACGGTTGTAGATAGCGCCAATGTGGTTTTTAGCAACTGCATCAGGTTTTACGATTGAGAAAGTACGCTCTAAAGCCATCTTTATGCTCCAATAATTTTAAGTAAAAGTGTGAATATTAACGGGCGCGAATTATACGCGTTTTAAGTGAAAAATCCTAATTTTATTAAAAACCAGTTTGATTGCTGTTTTATGATCTCGATCAAATTTAAATTATTAGCCATATTTATACTGCTGCGCTTGTGTTTATGTATTTTTCAATAACACCAATTTCACTGGATTAATGCTTAATTTTTCAATCAAATTGGTAAAACTCATGCAACTGGTTTAAACCCAGTTCGATGTATGGAGCGCACATGTTACCCGTTATTTCTTCAATGCCTTTTATTCCTGAATTATTATGCCCCGCAGGCAGTTTAAAAAACATGCGCTACGCGTTTGCTTATGGCGCAGATGCGGTTTATGCGGGGCAGCCTCGTTATAGTTTGCGTGTGCGTAATAATGAGTTTGACCTAGAGACCCTGCAAATAGGCATTAGTGAGGCGCATGCGCAAAATAAAAAGTTTTATGTGGTGTCTAATATTGCGCCGCATAACGCTAAAGTTAAATCGTATTTACGTGATATAGAGCCAGTTATTGCGATGCAGCCCGATGCGCTGATTATGTCGGACCCTGGTTTAATTATGCTTGTTCGTGAAAAATGGCCAGCCATGCCTATTCACTTATCGGTACAGGCGAATGCGGTAAATTACGCGAGTGTACAATTTTGGGCAAAGCAGGGGATCGAACGGGTTATTTTATCAAGAGAGTTGTCGCTCGAAGAAATAGCCGAAATACGCACACTCTGCCCAGACACCGAACTTGAAGTATTTGTACATGGCGCACTGTGTATGGCGTATTCGGGGCGTTGCTTGCTCTCTGGTTACATAAATAAGCGCGATCCAAATCAAGGCACGTGTACTAATGCATGTCGCTGGGATTACGATGTAAAACCTGGTGTTGAGAACGAAACTGGCGAAATGGTGCATAAAATTGACCCCAAACAGGTGATACCTACTCTGGGGGAAGGCGCGCCAAGCAACGATGTATTTATGCTAGAAGAACAAGGTCGCCCTGGTGAGTATATGCCTGCGTTCGAGGATGAACACGGCACGTATATTATGAATTCCAAAGATTTACGCGCTGTGCAATACGTAGAGCAGTTAACAAAAATGGGTGTACATAGTTTAAAAATAGAAGGGCGTACTAAGTCATTTTATTATGTGGCGCGCACTGCACAAGTTTATCGTAAAGCAATAGATGATGCCGCTGTGGGTAAACCATTTGATACTAGCTTATTTAAAACATTGGAAAACTTGGCGCATCGTGGTTATACCGAAGGCTTTTTAAAACGCCATGCCCACCAAGATTATCAAAACTATGAATACGGTCACTCTGTATCAACTAAGCAGCAATTTGTGGGTGAAGTACTTGGGCGCTGCGAAAATGGATTAGTTGAAATAGACGTTAAAAATAAATTTTGTACTGGTCAATCTTTAGAGCTTATGACACCACAAGGCAACATTACTTTTACGCTTGAATATATGGAAAACAAAAGAGGCAAAAGTATTAGCGATGCTAAAGGTTCTGGTCACATTGTAAAAATCCCGCTAGATAACGGCATTAACTTAGATCACGCTATTTTAATGCGTAATCTAGACGCGCACCAAGATACCCGTAATCCGTTCAAAAAGGTCAGTTAGGATCCACTCTAATAACTGCTCAAAGCTATTTTATTAAATAGAGTGACGCTGAGCAGTTATATCTTCATCTGCTTTTTTTTAGATACCATTTATGGAATTTATCTTATCATTAATGCTTATTTATAAAATTTTAAAAGCGAATATAATGGATATTCGTACTTAACACGTGTTGTTAAATCGCTCCTCACTGTTACCCCATTACTTTTTAAAGGAATCATTTTTGTATGTGGATAATTTTTGCATTACTCGCAACCGTTTTTTTTGGTGCTCGAGGAGTGTTTTATCAATGGACGTCGCAGAAAAAGATTAACCGTAACTTATTATTATTCGGTGTATTTTTTGTAGGGTTTGTTATTAGTGCGCTAGGTACTGTGGTATTTGAGCACACATGGCATGGCTGGGCAGACATTACGGTTGGGCTAGCGTTAGGTTTTGGCTCTTTTGCTGCTAATGGTTTGTTGCATAAGGGGTTTTCGGTTGGTAAAGCGTCTTTAATTAGTATTTTATCGGGATTAACGCCTTTGTTTGTCCTTTTATTTGCTTTTTTATTGTGGCAGGAGACCTTAACAACAATTCAATTAATTGGCTTTTTCATTATTTTTGGTGGCCTTTATATCATTCGTTATTCAAGCGATATTTCGTTGAACAACCTACAAGGTGCGCAATGGGGATTACTCGCTGCACTTGCCTTTGCATTTAATGATTTAATGGGTAAGCAATCAACACTTCTTGAGGCCGATACGTTTGCAACGCTAACGTCTATGTTTGGTTTTGGTAGTTTTCTTTTTGCTGTTAGTTGGTTAGTAAAGCGTAAAAAAATGCTAGCAGAGCAAGGCACTTCTCAAGGGTATTGGTCTGCGAGTAAAACTTTTTCGTGCGGATTACTGATTGGATTAACAAACGTGGCAGGTATGGTGGCAATAATATCGGCTTTTGCAATTGGTAATACAGGGCTCGTTTCGGCAATTTCAGGGATGAACATTTTAATTATTTTATTGTACTCACGCATCATCCTAAAAGAGTCTTTTACACGCCAAGAAGTGATAGGATTAGCAACAGCATTTTTAGGTGTAATTGTACTTAGGCTTAGTTTTTAAACGTTTAAAGCTTTCTTTTTAAAAGCATACATTGCTACTTTTCGTTGAAGTGTTGCAATGTATGCTCTATTAATAGTCGTACCCGATAAGGTACTTGTTTTCTGTCGCGATAAAGCATAGAAAATGGCTGCCCTTCACTTTGCCAGTCAGGAAGAATACGTTTAAGCTCCCCGGCTTCAATAAGAGGCAATGCTATATAATCAGGAATGTAGCTAATACCCACACCAGACTCAACGGCTTGTTTCATCATTTGAATTTCATCAACTTCTAACCGGACATGCGTGTTTGGATTAAAACTGTATTCTTCGCTCGTTTGCGGATTTTTTAACTGCCACGGAACTAACCCAAGGCAAGTAACTTTTGGGTGATCTTTTAATTGCCCAGGATGAGTGATGGATTGATAATCATAATTTGGGTGAGCACACAGCAGGTTATGAGTAAGCTTAAGTTCTCTAATAACCCAATTATCGATGGCTGGGTTTCTTACTCTAAACGCGATATCAATCCCTTCTTTTTCAATATCAATAAGATTATTTGAAAAGCGTAAATCTAATTGAATATCGGGATATTGCAGTAAAAATTCACAAAAAATAGCACTTAAAAAGTGTTTACCCATGTAAATGGGTGCAGAGATCCTAATTTTCCCTTTAGGTTGGTCTTTCTCATCACAAAGTGCTTGCTCAATACACTCTACTTCTTCAAATAACTTGCGGTAGCGGTCGTAATATAATTCGCCAGTATGCGTAAGTGTTACCCGATGAGCATCTCGATTTAGTAACGTTAATTGAAGGGCTTGCTCTAATAAACGTATTCTACGGCTTAAAGTTGATAGTGACATACCAAGGTTTATGGATGCTTTTTTAAAGCTACCTAGTTTTACTATGGTGCAAAAGTAACGTAAATCATCAAGAGAATAACTAGCTGCCATTAGAACTACTTTATTATTTAGGAGGTAGACAATATTAACAGCGGCACTTTAAAATTTCACTAGAGATTAAGGGGTAAGAACTGAAGTTAGGCAATAAAATTTTATATAACTTTGATTTCATAACTCTGCAATAAAGGCACTGGTAAACAACGTAACTCTATCTGTTCAGCTAAATAAATTAAAAGTAGTTTTAAGTCATATTTGCTAAAGCGATTGAAAATAGACTTAAAATAGTGATTTACATCGAGTGCTTTATATAAATTCGCTTAATTAAGTGAATTTATACGTCGTCTTTTTTGATGAATCCCTAAAGAATAATGAGAGGCTCTACACAAAAGTAGAGCCTCATTTTTATAATTTAGAAACGATAACTTGCACCTAAATAAACAGTACGGCCATTAACCGTCGTATTGTACAAACGATCATTGGAGTCTGAATACTGCTCTTCTCGTTCATTAGTCAAATTACTTGCTTCTATAGTGAGCTTTAGCTTTTCATTAACCTGATAAAATGCTGATGCATCTATGTATGTACTGGCATGAAAACCATTTTCGTCTTCATCGCCGTTACCGGCTTGTACCGATGCAATATAGTCACTTCTATAAGCTGCTGCAACGCGTGCGCCCCATGAATCAGAATCGTAATATACTGTAAAGTTACCCGAATGCTCTGACAGGCCAGGGAATGATTTATATTGATCAATACCTGAATTACCTACATTACGGTACAGTGCTTCACCATCAGCAAATGTATAATTAGCAATAACACCTAAGTTATTAAACGGGGCAGGTAAAAAGTCTAGGTCACGTTGAAAAGCGAGTTCCCAGCCACTAATATCACTTTCATCTAAGTTTTGAGGCTGAATAACAGTAAAAACAGTATTTGCTGTTTGCGGATTACCGCTTTCGTCTACGTCGCCTAAAAAGCTAAGAGGATATCCGGTTTGGCTGTATGGGATATCATATGTTTCGGTGATAATGAAGTTATCGATAGATTTATGAAAGTAACTTACGGCCGCATACCCAATGTTTTCAAAATAGTACTCGACTGAAAAGTCGAAGTTAACTGATTCGTAGGGTTTAAGGTTTGGGTTTCCTGAGCTGATACTAAGGCCATTGGTTGATGTGGCATCATTTTGAACAACGCCTGTTGGCACTAATGCACCGAGCGAAGGGCGGGTGAGATTTTCGCCATAGCTTGCACGAAGTACTAAACTGTTATTACTATCCCAAACTAAATTTATAGCAGGCAAAAGTCCTGAGTAGGTGTTTTCAACATCAACTACTTCTCCATTTATTAAACCTACGGCGTTGGTTTTAGTATCGTAATGGCGTACACCAGCATTACCCATTAAATAACCTGAGCCCAATTCCCATTCAGCTTCGTATTGCAAATAAGCCCCAAGGGTTTTTTCTTGTACGTTATCGGTAAAATCAGGATTATCTAAATTAGGATCGATATTCATACTTGCTAGGGTGCCTAGTACATCGACACTTACCCATTGCTGTTTATTGTGCGCGGTATTTGTAAATATCAGGCTTGGATCTACCGTGTCATCCAGTAAGCCATTTTCCCAATCGCTGCGGTTAACGTTATCAGATTTAGTTTCACCGTTTTCACTTTCAAACTTTTTATTAGATACACCGAACTTTATATTTGAAGTATTGTTAAGCGTGTAATTAAAATTTAATTTTATAGAGTCAAATGTATTGGTGATTTCTTCTTCAGATATATCAATTTCGTGATAGCGGAATAAACTACTGTCAGTAGGATCAAACCCGTATGTATTTTCCCCATAATAAGCATCCTTGCGATAATCAATAGTTTCATCGCCAAATGTCTCTAGGTAAACTTTAACACTGCCTGTATTGAACTTGGTTTGTGAACGCCCGACTAAGGCGGTCATATTTAAATCTTCTGTAATTTGCCAATCGCTATTTGATACAAACTGACTAATGTGGGTATCAGCATATTGGCTACGGCTTTCTGAATGAATAGCGGCGTCTTCGTATACCGAATAAATAGCATCGTTATTTTCGTTTATTTCAAGAGCTGTTAGCTTTGAGCATATTTGCTCGTTGTTATAAGCTGGTCCAGTACAACCAATAGCTGTTGAACTAGAACCTCTATTTTGTAAGTGGTATTCACTGCGGTCATTATTCAGTTCACCATATAGAGCGTCAAAACCGAATTCAAGGTTATTACTTGGGCGATACTGCAGGGCAAGTGTTGTCCCTAGGCGCTCCTGTTGGTTTTCAAATAACGAATAACGGCTACCACGTGAAAAGCTCACTTCTTCGTTGTTAATTTTGTCTTGTAACTCATCTGATAGCTCGGATATATCTGAGCCTGAAGCATTTTTTTTGCGCCAGCGATATGTATTGTAACCTTGCTCATTTACATCACGTTTGCTGTATGCAATTGAAAATAATGCGCCAAATTTATCATCCCAAGTATCTGAGATCAGAGCTGCAAAACGTGGACTAACATCATCAGTTTGTGAATTGTCACCAAGTTGACCTGATATTGCAGTATTAAACCCATCAAAATCAAATGGTTTTGCTGTATGAAGTCCAACAGTTCCACCTATACCACCTTCATCCATTTCGGCAGAGAAGGATTTTTTCACATCAACGCGCTGAAATAACTCAGAAGCAAATATGTTAAAATCAAAAGCGCGTGATCTGCTTACTGAGCCTCGGCTATCCATTGCCGAAGAAGACGTACCCAAAGCCTCCATCCCGTTAAGTTGTACTTGTGTAAAGTTCGGTCCTAAACCTCGTAATGAAATTTGTCGGCCTTCGCCACCTTCTCGGGTAATCGCAATGCCAGGAACTCGTTGTAGTGAGTCAGCTAAGTTTAGATCCGGAAAATCAGCAATATCTTCAGCGACAATAGAGTCTTGTGCGCCCACAGCATTTCGTTTTAAATCTTTTGCTTTTAACAAACTGTTGCGATAACCCTGTACAACTATTTCTTCTACTTCTGTTTGAGCAGATTGTTCTGCATACACATAATTAGACGCGCCTAATGAGCTCATTATAGCCGTTGCTAAAAGCGTACGAGATGGTTTGTTCAACATAATGCTTCCTTGGTTTTTAATTTAAAGTTGATTATTAATAAAAGGGTTTGTGCGCACTAAATGACCTTCGTCAAATTGCACCACATAGTTAAAGCGCGCCTGCTGTGGCGAGCTGGGTATAAAATCGGTCGAAATTACTTGTGCGCCGCTATTTTTCGCGGCATTAAATTGGATTGCTCGCTGAGAATTGGTTGCACTTAAGGTTGCATCTGCGCGGGTGCGCACCATGTAACCTTTAAGTACAAGTTGCTGAATTTTATAAAAGTCGCGTGTAGGGTTGTTTACAATCATAAAAGCAGCTTCGGGCTGGTTTTCATCATAATTGGCAAACATGCTTGCCCCTTTTAACGAAGGCCTATTTTGTTTATAAAGTGCCGATTGCTGTGTATTGCCATCAAATAAGAATATGAACTTACCAGCCAAGGCACGTGTACTTGGCCACCCAAACCTAACGACTGTTTGGTTTAAAGATAACGGTATTTTACGTAAGTTATCGGGCGTGAATAATGAGTTAGGTAACGATTTTTGAATTACTTCATCGAGTAAATAATAATCGTTCGGTGTAAATTTAAGTGGATTATTGCCCAGCACTACATCTGATCGCGTTTCTTTTACATTGAGCATTACAACAATAGGAAAGTGCTGCGGGTTTGCCTCTGACCATGTTTTGAGTGTATTCAAACATCCACTGAGCAATACACAATGGCTTTGCACATCAATATCGGGAATGTGCATTACTTTAAATCCAGGAGTAGCTAATTGCTTTTTTTCTAACTCATTAAATAAAGGAGTCGTTGCAAAAGTATTAGCCCAAGGTTTTATGTATAAATCACCATTAGGGTCTTTTAAAACGTCAATTTCTAAATGGCGAACACCGCTATTTAACTGTTTAATAATGGGAGAATGACCGTAATCAATACGGGCCATTAGTTTAGGATTTAGAGTATTTAATTTATTATTAACGCCTACGTTTAATGTTTTTTTATAGCTGTTATGTGAGCCAATCATTTGAAAGGTATTTAATGGCATAGCGTTAATGCTAGTTACATAATCTGCAAAAATAATAAAAATAAAAAGTGGCATACCACGTCTCAATTGTTGAGTTTGCTATCTAAGAGCGGGCATTCATAAATTAGGGGACACAAAAATATGCATTTAATAAAAGTTTCATAATTGAAAAGCATGTTTATAAAATTTTATGTCCCCTTTTATCCATTACCGCGCTCTAAATAATAAGTTGAGTGAAAACTGGATAAAGCCATCATGATTAGGGTCAAAGCACTATGGTTAGCACTATGGATTGGGTTATGTATTACATTTAAAGTGAGTGCTACCTCGTACTACGAGGTTAAAAGTGCAGTGAAGGTGGAGACGGTTAAAGTTGCATTTTTAGCTGATATTCATCTACATGATATTTTTGCTAATTTACATAATACAGACAATATAGAGTTACCAACGGATGTAGGGTCAAAGCAACCATTACTGGTGCGAAGTATGTATGCGCAGCTTCACTCAACGCGACTTTTCAATGAAAATTATTTTGTTTTTTTACATGTATTAGATGAGCTAGTAGAAAAAGAGATTAAGTTAGTCATCCTACCAGGCGATTTTACTGATGATGGCCAACCTATTAATGTTCGGGCACTAGCACGTATTTTAGACCATTATGAAAAAACATATGGGATGCGTTTTTTTGCGATTCCAGGCAATCATGACCCCGTAAAGCCATTTACAACTGAGGCAGGTAAAGCTGACTTCTTAACGGCTCAAGGTAAAGAGTTTGGCGTTTATAGTTATCAACATGAAAAGTGTATGACTAAGTCGTCTGTATGTGATGATGGTTTAAAAAACTGGGGTTACACTGAAATATTAAGCACACTCAGTAACTTTGGATTTAGCAAACATAAAAGTGACGTGCTATATGAAACACCTTATGAAAACCGAGAGTTTATATGGTGTGACCCTAATGATGTTAATCATTGTATAACGATGCCAGATGCGAGCTACTTAGTTGAGCCCATAAAAGGTGTTTGGTTAATGGCAATAGATGCCAATGTGTATGCACCACAATGGCAAAATTCGCCACTCACTTTTAAGGGTTCGTCTAGTGCCGGCTATAATGCTTTAATTGATGCAAAGCCTTTACTGTTAAAGTGGATAAAAACGGTTGTTAAAAGGTCAAAAGAGCAAAACAAAACACTGATCGCATTTAGCCACTTTCCAATGGGAGAGTTTTACGATAATGCGAATGATGAATTACATAAAGTGTTTAGTCGTGGCCATTTTTCCCTACCTAGAGTGCCTACACCCCGTACAACACAAATACTTGCAGATACAGGATTAACACTACATTTTGCAGGACATATGCATCTAAATGATACTGCGCTGGTAACAAGTAATCGAGACTCTCAGTTAGTTAATGTACAAGTGCCAAGTTTAGCTGCTTATAAAGCTGCATATAAGATTGCAGAGCTAAACTTAGTAAAGCACACCGCATTGGTAAGTACTCATACATTAGACGATGTTCCTGGTTTCAATGATTTATTTGGTTTATATGAAAAGGAATGGGTATATCGTGAAAAACATAATCTTAGTAATTTTGACCGTACTATTTTGAGCTCAGAAAGTTATGGTGATTTTACTAAACAGCATTTATTTGGACTTATTAGTCAGCGTTTTTTAAAACGCGATTGGCCAAAAAGTTTAGTGGCATGGCTAAACGATAATCACTATTTAGCAGATTGGTTTACAGATATGCAGTGTTTAAATAAAGTCTCGCCTAATTTGCTAATTCAACTTAAAGCTGTATCTACAAAAGAATGGCTTCGAGATTTTTATTTATTAAGAAATGGTGATGTAACTGCAGATATAACACCTCAAAAGCGTATTACTTATCAACAGCTAAATGAGTTTTTAGCTCAATCGACTTGTAAAACAGATACGCAAACACAGCAGGATTTGGCTTTGTTAATAAAAATAATGGCAAAATTTAGTAAGCATACCCAAGGTGAGAATTTTAGCGTTGATTTGAAAACGGGGGAGATTATCTAATACTGATAACTCAACCCCAAGTAATAAGTGCGACCACTTGTGGTTGAGTTATAGGCTCTTAGTGTTGAGTTACTGTATTGTCGCTCTTGTTCATTGCTGAGATTAAATGCGCTAAATTTAAGTTTCCAATGATTAGAAAAATAATAATTTAGGTTTGCATCCCAATAAACAGTCGGCATAAACCCTGTTTCGTTTTCATCGAGCAAAAGACTGCCTGCCCGAACTAAATATTTATCTCTAAAAATAGCGCCTAGTTTAAAATTGAACTTAGGGTGATCATAAAAGATCATACTTGAGGCGGTTATTTTAGATAAAAAAGGTAGGTTTTTTTTAAATAAAGCTGAGCCATTATTTGAGTCGTAATACGTGACTTTGCCTTTATTGTAAGTTGTTTGTAGGTTGATACCCCAGTCAGAATTATGTATTAAATAATTTAAACTTATTTCCGCTCCCCACTGATAAGCTGATTCTGCATTACTTAGCCAAAGGTTATTAATATCGGGGGTTGTAGACTCTGAAGTTTTTGATAAGGGGACTTGCGTTGTAACTATGTAATCATCCAAATCTTTATAAAAGAGTGATATATTAAACGTACTACGACTACTAAAATCTGCTTCTAAGGAAATATCGGTATTATAAGATAAGTAAGGTTTTAGACTTGAGTTAAATGTATATTTTGTATTATTTGGGGTATCGTTTGAACCATTAAAACTTAGTGAGTTCAGTAATGGTTTTGAATAGTTTTTAGAAAGTCCTACACGTAATCGCCATTTATCGTTTATAAAATATGATCCATTAAAAGTTGGAAGCCAAAGACTATATAAAATAGGAGAGTAAGGGGCTTGAGTGTGAGATGTTATGGATTCTGCTTGATAACGCAAACCTATATGAGCTTCCCATTGTGCCTGCTCTGTGCTTATTAAAGTATAAGCTCCTCTGCTATATTCTTGTATATGCTCAGCTTCAGTGGTAATTGATGAGCTATTGTTTTGTATATTAAATGGGTCGATGCCATAAAGTTTAAGTGCTTCATTGGTGTTTATTTTTAACCATTGTAGGCTTTTATGTGCATGTTGCGATGAAACATACGACGCAGGAAGGTCAGTTAATTGTTGTGGTGCGTTGGTTAATTCATTAAAAAAAATATCGTTTTGCTGTGCGTTATACATTTTATTTTCAAACAGAGTCCAATCAGCTCCAAATTGAAGGGTGATTAAACTATTAATGTCATATTGAAAATCTAATTTTGCGAAGGTGTACTCACTATTTGAATTGTATTGTTCTATATCACCATGATGCATTTGCCACATTGTAGGATTTTTTAAATTTTCACTGTAGTTAATATCTGCATAAAATGGAGTTTTACGATAATCAATCGTAACGTCACTTATGCCTTGGGTATAAATCTTATTGCTGTAAGGAATGTCATACTTTGATTGTTCTTTTCCTAATATGGCGCTTACTTTCCAATTTGTATTCACTTGTTGCGTAAGTGATAGCACACCTTGCTGATATGCCGTATTTATTTCTTGGGTTCTACTTTCGGTTGCGACTCGTGCATTTTCGTAACGTGCATACACTAGCTCATTATTTTCATTCGTTTGAATGTCTGTGATTGTTGTTAGCCCTTTAATTATAGGCGTAGACTGCTCCCCTCTAGGGTATAAATGATATTCATGCCTATCCCCTTTTAAAAACCCTGAGAGCATATCAAAATCAAAATGGGTGGTTTCATTTTTATACTCTACAGATAGATTTGCCCCAAATCGCTGCTGTGTAGCTTGCCATACCGAGTACCGATTACCACGAGGAACTATATAATCGCCTTGAGTCAAATGCAGTGCTTGTGATTGGGTTAAAGCCGATAGGTCAGCCCCATCTATTGCAATATTACGCCAGCGAAATGTATTAGCACCTTGCTCTAACGACTCTCTGGTTGTGTATGCAACGCTTGCAAGTACCCCCCAATTATTCCACGTGTTAGAAATTAAGCTTGAATAGCGTTTTGCGCCTGTACCCACATAGTCGTTGTAGCCAACTTCTGGGGTTATAATAAATTTAAACCCCTCATTATCTAAAGGGTTTATAGTTTGTAATGCCATTGTTCCAGATATTCCACCTGCAATTTTATCGGCGGAATATGCTTTAATTACATGGATTTGTTTAAAAAGTTCGGCAGGTAAAATATTGAAATCGAAAGAACGATCGCGCTGTTTTTGTACTCGACTATCCATAGGTGAATCATTATTTGCTAACACAGGCATACCGTTGAGTGTCACCAAACTAAAATCAGGATAGTTACCTCGTATTGAAACTTGGCGACCTTCGCCTGCTTCGCGAGTAATTGCTACGCCAGGAATATACTGTAAGGCCTCGGCTAAGTTAGTATTGGGAATATCGGTAATATCTTGTGCTGAAATTGCTTCACTAATCGTTTTATTATTGTGTTTTAAATTTCGTGAGCTAGCTAATGAATAGCGAATACCCTTTACTGTTATTTCTTCAAGTATTTCGTTATTGGTTGTTATTTTTTTTTGAAAAATAACAAAACCCTTGTCTTGAATTTTATATGTTAACTCGCTGCCTCTTAATAAAAAATCTAGTGCTTGAGCAAGTGTATGATCGCCCACTAAGGTGGACGTAGTTTTGTCGTTGATAAGTGAAGGGTTACTACTAAAAGAGACTGCATATGCATTTGCTACCTCTCTTAAACTATCACTGAGAGAACTCGCTGGTATATAAATAAAGGTATTTATATTTTTTGCCGCACTAGGCAACGTTGTTAAACAACTAGCACCGATAAAAAAGTACACTAAAATACTTTTATTTAATGTACGTACCTGTTTTAGCATAATCATTTAATCAAAGTAATACAGTCATATTTTTACTCATTTAAGGTAACGTTAAATGAAGTACGTTGTTCTTCTTATCTACTTTCCAGTTATAAGTTGATGCAATGAGCATAAGGCTTTGTTGTGGCGTTTCGAGATTAAATCGTCCGCTAATTAGTGTATTATTTAGTGTGTTATCCACTTTAATTACCATAGGGCTGTAACGCTGCAATTGTTTAATAACACTGGTTAGAGGTTCTTTTTCTGCATCAATCCAACCCATTCGCCAAGCAGGGAGTTGTGCTAACTGCTGGCTATAATCTACAGTTATATGGCCATTTTTTATAACAGCTTGTTGAGAGGGAGTTAATATCACTTTATCTAAAGCCGAGACTTCTACTTTGCCTTCGTACACAGTTACCACTACTTCATCTTTATTGCGCTCTACATCAAAAGAAGTACCCAGTACTTTAATGCTTGCTTGTCCTGAATTTATTATAAATGGCCGTGTTTTATCTTTGGCTACATCAAAAAAAACCTGTCCTTTTTTTAATTCGATTTGCCTTGAGTGTGGTAGCAAGTGCGCAGTTAACTCACTATCTGCATTTAAGTGCAAATATGAACCGTCATCTAATAACTGCGATACACGTTTACCTAAATGTGCTTCTAAAAGCTGAGGCAGGCTAGATTTAACTACGGTTTTTGCAATCGGTGTTGGTGTAAATGTCTGTTGAGATATAGCAAGCCAGTACACTGCAAAAGCAATAGCGCTAAAACTAGCTGCTAAGGCGAGCATAGGGAAAGTTCTAGAGCGTTTAGCATTAGGCGTAATTATTGGAGTCGGTAAACTATATTGTTTAGTGTAAATGTGTAAAGCCTGTTTAACAGCAGGATCGCCAAATACATTAGCTATTTTTTCAAATGCATTCTTATTTTCTGTGCATTTTAACCAAAGCGATAGTTCTTCACGGTCATGATCATTTAAATCATTAATCCGATCTACCCAATCTACTGCCTGTTCTAAGCGTTGTTCGTTCATTAAAAAACCTAACCTGCGTTGATTAAATATAAAGAGCGTAAAAGTGTAATAAAGGGGACATTTTTATTGATTTTTTTCAATGCTAAGCGTTATTTGTATCATTGCGCGCGTAATATGTTTTTTTACAGATTCTTGGCTCATATTTAACTGCAGACTAATTTCTTCGCGACTTAACCCGTCAATGCGTCGAAGCTTAAATACTTTTCTTCTTAAAGGTGGTAACTCTTGCAACGCACTTTTAACAAGCTCGAGCTTTTGCTCTGTAATAGACTGCGCTTCTGGATCGCTATTATCATTTGTAAAAAGCTCAATATCTTCTGCATTATTTGGTTGGCTTTTATTTTTTTGCCAATCACTATACATAACAGACTTTGCGACTTGATTTATGTACGCCTGAAAGTTTTCAATTTCTGACGTGTCATTTCTATTTAATGTTCTTAGCAGAGCTTCTTGCACAAGATCGTCTACGTCATCAGTATTATTGGTTCGACGACTAATGAATTTACGAATATGGGTGATAACGTTTTTTACATCGCTTTGCTCAGAAGAAATATTTAAATTCGATGGCAGGGGGCTTTTAAAAGTCTTCATTACTCAGTCTAGAATTTTATTTTAAATAGATACTAAGTGAATAATATGACCAATTGATTACAGCCAGGTTGATAGCGATTAAGTAAATTGAAGTGATGGTACGAAGAGTAAAGCATCATTTAGATCATCTTAACGCTTTAAATAGGGTTTAATTTTAGGCATAGAGTATTTGCGAAAATAACACTTTGAAAAAGGCTAAATTCTTGGAGGTACTATATTCACTTGTTTTCCTTATTTGAATGTTCTTTTGACGGGATTAGCATATAAGTAGAGGGCCTAAGCGCTTTTTGGCAGGTCAGCTAATTTTATATTAATTTAAATAAATAACTTAGGAAAGTTAAAATAATATCAAACTTAGTAAAAGTGCGGCTATTTCTATTGATTAAGATCAACAAAGCAACAGAGAAAAATAGGCATAATTCGCGGCTGTAATTTACACCCAAAAATAAAAATTTGTGTTACTAATTTGTGTTACGATTTATTGAAAAATAGCGGTTTTTTATTAAACTAGAACTGCACAAAAATTAGCCTTTATACACCTTTATTTTTACTTATCTTTTTGTTTTATAATAATTTTAATTGAAAGGGCTAGGAAATGGCTTTACTCATAAATAGTAAATGCATTAACTGTGATATGTGTGACCCAGAGTGCCCTAATGAGGCTATTTATATGGGCGCTAAAATATACCAAATAGATGCTAGTAAATGTACTGAGTGTGTAGGGCATTATGATAAACCTACTTGCGTAAGTGTTTGCCCTATTGACTGCATAAAGCCCGATCCGAATAAGCGTGAAACCTTGGACGAACTAGCAGAAAAATTTGTGCGGTTAACCTGAAAATAGCTGGTCAGGTATTTTGCTAAGCCGCTTTTAATTTAAGCTAAAAACACTACTCAAATTACTTATTTAGGTTGTAGCTAAGGTCCTCTGCCATCCATTTTTAGTTTCAATCAAATCTTATTACCTTCATTAATTATCAACTATATTGTGTTACCTTAAGGCTTTATAAACTCAAGTATTAATCTAAGTTTTAGATTGCATTCTATAGGAGTCTATTTTGGATATAGGTATTAACGCTATTCAGGCTGTATCTTCAAAACAAGCCATATTTATTAATGATGAGTGCCGAGTATTTGTAATTGGCGATCTTGATGGTGATTTACCGGCCTTAAAAAACGCACTTAATAACGTAAATTTTGACCCTGAAAGAGACACTTTGTTTTGCCTAGGCGATTTTGTTGATCGCGGGGATAAAACATATGACTTATTTACATACTTACAGGCCATTAGGGCATGTATGATATTAGGTAATCATGAGCATTTAATGTTGGAATCATTATTAAGTAATGATAAAGCGGCTTTTAAATTATGGACTGACAATGGTGGCAATTGGCATAAGTCGGTATCAAGTGAAAAGCTCAGTGTCATGTGCGATGAGTTACTAACTAAACCGCTTTCAATAGTACTAGAGTATCGTGGTTATACAATAGGGTTGTCTCATACATTTGCACAATCGTGGGATTGGGAAAATTACCCTGATGATAAATCGCTAATCGTGCAATCTTTATTGTGGGATCGCGAAGTAGTTAAACAAAATAAGGTAGTTAAAAGTCATGGAGTCGACTTTTCAATACATGGACATAACTCAACTAAAGCGCCTTTTTGGGTTGGCAATAGTTATCATATAGATACAAATTATTATGGTGGAAAGCCTACACTCTTAGAGCTTTCAGAGGTTATTGCTACGCTTGATTAACCAAGCGCTATTTAGCAATTGTTACTTCTTTCAAATATCATTCGGCAGTTTTGCTTTCTAAAGTATAAACTGCTGACTACCACATCTAGTTATCCTCTTTGTTTTTTCTATACACCCTATGATTTATGCAGCGTAATTATTTTATTAAGCTATTAAATTCAACAAAGCCTCTATTAGCTTGTTAATTAAGAGTGGTTTTGATGTGTGGGTTGGATTTTAAGTTTCATCCAATAGGTATTAATACAGTTATATGAGACGTTTATTTAGTTTTAATATTGATGATTAACAAACGGTTAAGTTTGGCTGTGTAGAATTGGGAACAATTTTGCCATTTCGTAAATAATTTACGTAAAAGGACTAACTTCTCGCTTTAGGTTTTATATAAGCAGATTTAAATGGAACAGCCTCTCACATGATAGTAGCAAGCATATACCCTTTCCCTTTTTCAACGTTTTGTAAGTCGTCACTTTATGTATCAATTTTTTCTGCTTTGGGTTCTATGTGTGCTTTTGCAGCGCAAGAAAACTCGCAGCACGCAAAGGATATGGAAGTAATAGAAGTACGTGGTATCCGTTCAAGTATGGCCGAAAACTTAGATGTAAAACGTATGTCTGGCTCAGTAGTTGATGCCATTACCGCGGAAGACATTGGAAAGTTCCCTGATAAAAACGTTGCAGACTCACTTCAGCGTGTACCCGGAGTGGTAATTGAGCGTGACGGCGGGGAAGGTTCATCTGTTAGTATTCGTGGTTTATCGTCAGAACTTACCTTTACACAGCTTAATGGTAATTTTATAGCATCTTCTCCGGGGGAGCCTTCGCGTTCGTTTGATTATGCTTTGTTACCGTCTTCAATGATTGAAAGCGTAGAGGTTTATAAATCGCCAGAGGCACGCTTAGATGAAGGTGGGGTTGGTGGCACTGTATTAATGCACAGCCGAAAACCTTTAAATATGGATGCAAACTCGGGTGTCTTTAATATCGAGAGTACTTACGCTGATGTTACAAAAGAGTACGAACCGCAGTTTACGGGTTTATATTCATGGAAAAACGACAACGAAAACTTTGGTGTATTAGTTGGCTATACCTATCAGGAACGGACAAACAGAACGCTTTCGGGCGGTACTAATGCTAATGTATGGCGCTATACTGGCACTGGGCAAGCAACAGATATACATGGTAATACAGTTGATAACAATAACGGTTGGGATACTATTAATGATGCAAACGGCAACAGTTACGATGGCGTTTGGTTTCCGCAAGTTGTTCGAGGTTCTGTTCTTAACGAAAAACGTGAGCGCGAAGGGATTCAATTTAGTTCACAGTGGCGACCAACAAATCGTTTAGAGCTTGGCTTTAATTATTTTGGTTTTACACTTGGGCAAGACAGAACAGAATCTGTGATTGATATACCAGAGTGGTCTTTAAATCCTGATTTTTTGACGGATGTAAATCTTGATGAGTCGGGCACTATTGTTACTGCTATGCAATACGATGCAATGGCAAGTGGTGTCGAAAATGATATGCAATTTCCGTGGATGCGTGGCAGCTACGTACGCGAGGAATCTACCTCCGATACCTTTGATTTTAATTTAACCTATGAAGGTGATAATTTTAAAGCGCGCTTTGTAATTGGTAATACACAATCAGAGGGCGGCCCAGAAGAAAGCTGGGAAGCGGCGTATAAAAGTTCTAACGCGGGCGAAAACGCAGCCACTATTCAAAACGCAGCTCAAACGGCTGGCTGGTCACTCAATCAAAATAATGTGTCACTTAATATCGACCCTAATACATTAGTTAATTTACAAAATGGAGTTGGAGGCGGTCGTGATGCGGGCTCTTCAAACTCAAGCTTTGTACGCAGTGAGCTAGAAGAAGATTACTACCAAGCTGATGTGGAATTTTATGTTGATTGGGGCTTTTTAAAAACAATTAAAACCGGTGCTAAATACCGCAATTCAACTCTTCACCGTGAAACCGGCAACACCTTCTTTTTAGATCCAAATTTTGATATTGCTGCAGGGGAAGCAAGTGAGCAAGGTATTACCCGTTTTGATAGCTACCAGTGGAATGGTGGAATGCCATTAGCTCAAAATGTATTTACTAGTGAGAATAATATTGCAGGTGGTTTTGATATAAACCAAATGCCAAGTATCGACTGGAATAAATACCGCGATATGGTCACTGCTAGTTATGTACCTTATACGCGCATTGAAGATAATTTTGTTTACGATATAGAAGAGAAAATATCGGCTTTTTATATACAAGGTGATTTTGAATTTAGTGAAGTCAGAGGTAATTTGGGTGTGCGTGTTGTGCAAACAAAAACACTTACTTCATCTACTGACTTATATACCTACCAATTAGATCACACAAATGATGAAACAGGTGAGCCAGTAACAGGTGACGCTCGTTTTGTAGAAGACTATCAATTAGTCATTCAGCAAAACAAAGACACTCAAGTTTTGCCAAGCTTTAATATAGCGTGGGATGCAACCGACGATTTAGTTATTCGTGGGGCAATAGCTAAAGTAATATCTCGTCCTGACTATAGTGATTTAGGTGCGCAGCAGCGTATTACATTTGTATCAGATGAATGGGCAGATGATAGAGCTGCATTTAATGAACAGCTAGGTTTTAGCGGCAGTGGCGGTAATAAAAACTTGAAGCCATTTGAATCAATTCAAGCCGATTTATCTATTGAGTATTATTACGGCGAAGGTTCTGCTGTTGGATTGGCGCTTTTTCATAAAAAAGTAGATAACTTTGTCGTGCCACTGGTGATCGACGTAGAGCAAAACTTTGCTGGTAAAAATAATATAGTGGATGCAGGGACTATTAATATAGCCCCTTACAGCACTGTAGGTAATGGCACCGATGCAGTATCAAAAGGCGCGGAAGTATTTATTCAGCATGCCTTTGATAGTGGTTTTGGCTTTTACGCAAATTACACTTATAACAAAACCAATAAAGCAGATGTAACAATTAATGGTGAAGAATTTGGTCAGTCGGCTTTAATAGGTAGTGCAAAGTATCAGTACAACACCTCTGTTTATTATGAAGGAGGTTATTTTAATGTACGTGCTTCTTATAATAAGCGCGGCGAAACAGTACTCGGTTTAAATAGCGGATTAAATATATACCAAGACCCTTACGAACAAATCGATGTAAATGCATCTGTAAATTTATACGACGGGCTTAGCCTTACCGCAGCGGTTATTAATTTAACTAAATCTGAATCAGTAACGCGTTTAGGAAATGACACCGATGCGCGATTACTCAATACTAGCTACTCAGGTCGTCGTTTTTACGCGGGCTTTAACTATAGCTTTTAGATAATTGACTTAATAGCTGGTCTGTAGACAGTATTTTTTGATAGCGCAGGCCATAACAAACACTTTAATAGGCGTTAAATGTTAATAAAGTGCTAGTTATGTTGTGTTTTTAATGCGTTTAGCTCAAATTCTCAGCGAACAGTGCTTTATTTAAAGTTTTGTCAATAAAACGCTTGCGTAAAAATCTGTTCTCCCTATAATGCGACCCCACTGAGACGGGAAACAGCAACGCATAGCGAGGCACGAACAACTCAGGGTGTTAAGTAAAACTTAGATTGAATCTTTTTAGAAAGTTTAAATTTAAGTGTTGACAAA
>NZ_JACJEX010000050.1:0-265 GCF_014164245.1 Pseudoalteromonas sp. SG43-8
GTCTAAAAATTCAGTTGTCCTAGTGACACATTTATGTGTCCCCATCGTCTAGAGGCCTAGGACACCGCCCTTTCACGGCGGTAACAGGGGTTCGAATCCCCTTGGGGACGCCACTTACTTATTTTTTAATAGGGAAGTGAAGTGTTATTAAGAAAGCTCGCCTGAAACGAGTCTAAAAATTCAGTTGTCCTAGTGACACATTTATGTGTCCCCATCGTCTAGAGGCCTAGGACACCGCCCTTTCACGGCGGTAACAGGGGTTCGA
>NZ_JACJEX010000051.1:0-250 GCF_014164245.1 Pseudoalteromonas sp. SG43-8
ATGATGTCTGTATGTTAACAAGCCCAGGGTGTACGCTTGCTTAACTAACTATATTCTAGTGTTTTATTTCCATTAAAATTTCGAGTGCACGGTGGCGTTTTTCACTATCGAATACATCATTGGTAAATATAAACTCATCAACTTCTAGCTGTTTAGCTATCATCTCTAACTTGTGTTTAATACTTACATGTCCGCCTACTACGCTTAGGCTTAAAAAGTTCTCTACATGGGCGCGCTCTTGTTCGCTCCA
>NZ_JACJEX010000052.1:0-250 GCF_014164245.1 Pseudoalteromonas sp. SG43-8
TAAACTGGACAGCCACTCTAATTGAACAAACAAAATGTTGCCATAAAATTTAATTTGTAGGCTAATAATATATCTTTTATCGACAGGTTATTTTTATTTCAGCTAAACTGGACAGCCACTCTAATAGCTAAACTGGACAGCCACTCTAATTGAACAAACAAAATGTTGCCATAAAATTTAATTTGTAGGCTAATAATATATCTTTTATCGACAGGTTATTTTTATTTCAGCTAAACTGGACAGCCACTCT
>NZ_JACJEX010000053.1:0-247 GCF_014164245.1 Pseudoalteromonas sp. SG43-8
GGATACTTAGATGGTTTTGGCTTAACCCATCGGGGATATCTTCTATCCTCTCGTCTAGCTGGAAGCTTAAATAAGACCAGTGTATCGAGTAAGTGCTGCCAGTGTATTGGATATTCCCTGGGCTCATTATAGATACTGACGAGAAATACTGAATGACAGCCATCGAACTGCTAGAGAAACTAAGCTGGTTAGGCCATATCCCTGTGACTGTCGCCGCCATCGTCATTATTCTTCGTATTAAATTATA
>NZ_JACJEX010000054.1:0-246 GCF_014164245.1 Pseudoalteromonas sp. SG43-8
CCCCCTTTGGTCCGTAGACATTATGCGGTATTAGCAGTCGTTTCCAACTGTTGTCCCCCACCTCAAGGCATGTTCCCAAGCATTACTCACCCGTCCGCCGCTCGTCAGCAAAGTAGCAAGCTACTCTCTGTTACCGCTCGACTTGCATGTGTTAGGCCTGCCGCCAGCGTTCAATCTGAGCCATGATCAAACTCTTCAATTAAAAAGTTTTATGTCTTTCGACAGCTCAATGAATTCTGAATTTTT
>NZ_JACJEX010000055.1:0-246 GCF_014164245.1 Pseudoalteromonas sp. SG43-8
AAAAATTCAGAATTCATTGAGCTGTCGAAAGACATAAAACTTTTTAATTGAAGAGTTTGATCATGGCTCAGATTGAACGCTGGCGGCAGGCCTAACACATGCAAGTCGAGCGGTAACAGAAAGTAGCTTGCTACTTTGCTGACGAGCGGCGGACGGGTGAGTAATGCTTGGGAACATGCCTTGAGGTGGGGGACAACAGTTGGAAACGACTGCTAATACCGCATAATGTCTACGGACCAAAGGGGG
>NZ_JACJEX010000056.1:0-211 GCF_014164245.1 Pseudoalteromonas sp. SG43-8
AAATTAGAGTCTCAATTGAAAACTGAGTGACCAACAGAATAGTTATTTCGGTAATTATTCGGCACAGTCAATTCAATATCGAAAGATATTAAAAAATTCAGAATTCATTGAGCTGTCGAAAGACATAAAACTTTTTAATTGAAGAGTTTGATCATGGCTCAGATTGAACGCTGGCGGCAGGCCTAACACATGCAAGTCGAGCGGTAACAGA
>NZ_JACJEX010000057.1:0-208 GCF_014164245.1 Pseudoalteromonas sp. SG43-8
TAATGCCGATCAGTTAAGAAAATGACCGGTTGACCGATCCAAACGATCATGCAAAATCCGTAGTTAGGAAACTAACTACGGATTTTTTTGTGAATATAGAACAAGCACTGCAAGCAACACTTGAAGAAAGCAGCCGATACCATACCTTTGAAAAATTATCAGAAATTCTTGACCCTGAAATCATTGAACAAGGTTTTCAACAAGCAGG
>NZ_JACJEX010000058.1:0-201 GCF_014164245.1 Pseudoalteromonas sp. SG43-8
TTCACTTTATTTTAGGCACAAAAAAACCGACTTAATGTCGGCTTGTTTATGAAAGTGGTGGGCGCAGGACGTATCTTGTAAGAGTGAACCTCCGACTGCTTGGTTCTCAATTCACCTAAACCTACACTTCACTTCACTTTATTTTAGGCACAAAAAAACCGACTTAATGTCGGCTTGTTTATGAAAGTGGTGGGCGCAGGA
>NZ_JACJEX010000005.1:0-293782 GCF_014164245.1 Pseudoalteromonas sp. SG43-8
TGCTCTTATTTAAGCTTCCAGCTAGACGAGAGGATAGAAGATATCCCCGATGGGTTAAGCCAAAACCATCTAAGTATCCTCATAAAAAGAAAGATGCCAGTCAGCTTAACTGACTGGCATTAGCCGATTGGCTCCTTTTTTATATCCATTAATAACTCTCTAGCCAAATATAAGACGTTCAAACCAACCTTTATCAAGCTCGTCTTCACAGCGCTTTAATTGCGCGCCATAACGGCTCGCTCTGTGTTTAACTTTGTTTGCGACACCCATTAACCACTTTTTCTTTTTATATGTGCCACGCTTATAGCCACCCCAACCTTCATGATAATTAAGGTATTGTGCATAAGCATCCCACTTAGAGATTTTATTTACTTTATGCGTTTTATAAACAAACCACGCCATAAAGTCGATTGCATCGTCAAAATCGTCTCTATCAGCACCATTGTTGCCTGTTTCACGAATGTAATCTGACCATGTTGGTGTTTTAGCCTGTGAGTAGCCATAAGCATCACTTGCGCGACCGGTTGGAATTATCCATAAGAAGTACTCCATGGGTGGAGCCGCATCATGCTTAAAGGAGCTTTCCTGATACATCATACTCATGAGTACATGCTTAGGAGAACCCCATTTTTCTTGCGCATCTTTTGCGTCAAAATACCAATCAGGTTTTTCTTCAAAGATTTTACATAGATCATTAGGTTGCTTTGGAGGCGCTGTAGCACAACCAGCTAAAGTAATGGCAAGAGATAAAATAATTGCATTTTTTTTCATTTTTTTAAGATCTCACAGAACTTTTTTAAAAAGTGTGGGTCTGACTCAATGAATGCAGCAGTACAGCATTAGTTCATCCCTGAATATATATTTACGCAGCCAACTTAGGCTGCGTTTTTTTTGCTTAAATTTTGCTAGGTATTAAGATTATTTACCCTCAAAATACGCATCTAAAAAGGCAGTAAATGACTGCGTATCTGCTTGCTCAATTACAGTTTGTGCTTCGTTAGACTCTACAACTTGTTGTTCTAGCCAAGGCTTTAAAAACTCACTGTAATCAGTGTCTGCGTGGCTTTGTTTGTATTTATTAGCCAGTGCTAGCGCAAAGTGACCGTTGTCTAAACCAGACTCTTTTAATTGTGACACGTAACGTCCAGAATAGGTAAGCTCTGGATTATGCACCCACGTTGCCATGCGCTTTATAGTATCAGAGTAATAATTAACACCATAAGCATTATCCATCCATTTAGCGACATCAGTGAGCTGGGCAAATATTTCATCACCCCACGACTGAAGACTACGCTGTGTATTATTAAAGTTAAGCATTAGCCCTTCTTCTCGACCTTGATTGACTACTGTGTCGAGGTTTTCAGTACTGCGTGCTTGTTCTTTCCAATCCATTGGAGCTGAATCTTTTAATAAACAATACGTTAAAAACACATCTAAAAAGTGAATTTGCTCAATATCAATACCCACTTCGCTAAACGGGTTAACGTCTAAAGCGCGAATTTCTACATATTCAATGCCTGCTCGAAGCAATGCATCCGTTGGCGTTTCGCCACTTTTAGCATTACGCTTAGGACGAATTGGTGAGTAAAATTCGTTTTCAATCTGCAGAATATTTTTATTTAATTGTTTAGGGTTTTCACTCTTATAGTCATCAAGATCACCATAAATTTCTGATGGTGTGTTGATTGCTTTTTTAAGACCTGCAACATATTCATCTAACGAGTTATACATTACACGTAGTGACGACTGGGCGCTATTTGTATAACCTAAATTGCCTAAACGCAGTGCCGTACCAACTTCTAAGTAAAGCGTACCTTTACCTAGTTTTTTAAATGGTAAATCGGTTTTTCGACCTTGTAAAAATGAGTTACATAATGCTGGTGATGCACCAAACATGTAACTTATTAGCCATAGTTCGCGTTTAAAGTTACGAATAAGCGCTAAATAACCCTCTGAAATAAAATCTTGAAGGCTTGCATTACTTTGTTGTAACGAGTGAAGCGACTGCCAAAGCGTATCTGGAAATGAAATATTAAAGTGAACGCCTGCAATTGCTTGCATCATACTACCGTAGCGATTTTTTAATCCTTCACGGTATAGTGTTTTCATTTTGCCTGTATTAGAACTACCAAATTGAGCTAAAACAATATCATCTTGATGCTCAATAAAGCACGGCATACTGATAGGCCAAAGCAGTTCATCGCCCATCTTTTCTAGAGTGAACTTTTGAAGGTCTTTTAATTGTTTAAGAGTTTGCGTTGACGACTCACTAACTGGGGTAATAAATTCAAGTAAAGATTCAGAAAAATCAGTTGTGATATGGCCATTAGTTAACGCACTGCCCACCCCTTTTGGATGGCCTTTAGGTGATATAGCACCATTCTCTTGTATTCTTAGTGACTCTCGCTCTATGCCACGTTCAATGCCTTTAACTGCATGTTGGTGCTCATTTACTGATAACGCTTCAAGTGCGTTAGCTAAATCATGTGTTGTCAAAAAATCTTTCCTCGGGCCACGTGGCTTAATCATAAGGTTATGGGGGCTAATTACTTAGACTCAAGATGAATACCAATTTTATTGAAAATATGATCATTATATCGCGTTAAATAACGCCCTCACTGCGTTAAAAATTATTCATATAGAACAACTATATGTCATAATTTTCGCCTTGTTATTGTGCTATTTTCTTAGCGCTATAATAGATCATTCATTTAATGCAACTGGAATAAATTGCTAAGAACAATATAACTTTTCAAATCTAATAATTATTTGCCCACTTTATACATGCGCTTAATATGACCAACATCATTATATTAAGTCGTAATATTGCCATTGCTATGTGCATTATACAAATGCTTTAAATACGTATTTAATTATAAATCAAATAAGTAAAATATCAGCCTATAGGAATAGACCGGAACTTATACAAAATCAGTTCAATTTAGCTGCCTGGTATTTAAACTTGATCTAGATCAATAAATACAATCATTTGTCTTATGAGCATAGACGGAAAGACGCTATTTTTTGCTTTGTAGTGTGTAAGCAATATAATGACTGCAACAATAAAGGATGATAATAAACACAATGCACAATGATAAAAGCTTAAAAAATGAAGAAGTATACTTTGATGAATCACAAGAGCTGGTTTCTACTACTGACCTTAAAGGTGTAATAACATACGTCAATCAAGCGTTTTGTGCTGTTGCAGGATATAGCGCACAAGAGCTTATTGGTCAGCATCATAATATTGTTCGTCACCCTGATATGCCAAAAACAGCCTTTAAAGAAATGTGGGCAACATTAAAACAAGAACACTCATGGCGCGGTATGGTTAAAAACCGCTGTAAAGATGGCCGCTATTACTGGGTAGATGCCTTTGTAACCCCAATTTTTGAAAATGGCCGACTTGTTGGTTATCAATCTGTACGAACCAAAGCAAGCTCTCAACTTAAGCAACGTGCAAAAACACTTTACAACAAATTAAATACCAACAAATCATTATTTAAACTGCGAGAACACACCGCAATAAGGCAAAGCATTACTTTTATATGCTTGTTATTTTGGCTGATTTTTATTGCTGTTGCGGCATCAATCACCATTGCTGCAATTAGCCTATTTATTTGTGCCTTAGTTATTGTGCTAAATTATGACGAACTCATTGTTACCCCTAAAATATTACGCGAACAAAAAGCAAAAGCCGATTCAGTCTCTCGCTATATTTACAGCGGCTACACACCGCACAGTGTAAGTGATTATAGAGAGCAAATGCTAAGCGCAAAACTACGCACGGTTCTTGGTCGTATGAAAGACTCAACATTAAGCTTTAATGGCATCGCGACTGATTTAGACAAACAATCAACACTCACCGAAGAAGGCATTTCTTCACAAGGGGAGCGTTTAGAGCAAATTGCATCAGCGATGACCCAAATGAGCTCTACCATTGGTGAAATATCAGTAAATACAGCTCAAACAGCTGATAAAGTGAATAACACCCATCAAAGTTGCTCAGAGATAAAAGACCACATTGCAGATAATAGTAAAATGGTATCTGACTTAGCTTCTCAAGTAGAACAAGCAGCAAATACAGCCACCAGCTTAGCCTCTGAAGCAGATAAAATTGGTAAGGTAATGAGTGAAATAGAGGGAATTGCCGATCAAACTAACTTACTTGCTCTTAATGCAGCGATTGAAGCAGCTAGAGCAGGAGAACATGGTCGAGGCTTTGCAGTAGTCGCCGATGAGGTAAGGACTCTTTCGTCACGCACTCAAAATGCTACGACGCAAATCCATAGTTCTATTAAAGAAATACAAGACACTTTATTTAGCTGGTCCAAAGTAATGCAAAGTACTAAAGCACAAGCCGATAACTGTGTTTTGACAACCGATAAAACCCAAGTTGAATTAGAGGGTATTTTTATCCAAATCAGTGAAATATCTCACTTGGCAATACAAATATCATCCGCTGCAGAAGAGCAACAAATGGTTAGCAACGACATTAGTAATAATGTTTCGCAAATTAAAGACTTTGGCGATAACAACTTAAGTTTAAGCTTTAATGTGGCAAAAGGTGCAGCTGAGCTTGTTGAAGGCTCACGTAGAGTGAACGATTTATTACTAACTTTTAAAGTTTAACAAATATAAAAAAGCCGCTATTTTAGCGGCTTTAGAGTTTAATTATTTACAATCAGCGTTTGGTAAATACCAAAGAGTCGTCATTTGCATCAATAACAATCACGCTACCTGGTATGTAGTCCCCATTAAGTAGCTTTTGTGCTAGCGGATTTTCAATCGTTTGCTGAATAGCACGCTTAAGCGGGCGTGCACCGTACACAGGATCAAACCCACTTGCTGCAATTCGCTCAAGTGCAGCATCGCTTATTTCAAGCAGATACCCCATCTCTGTTAAACGCTCACGTAATTTCATTAACTGAATATCAGCTATTTCTTTTATATGCTCGTTTGCTAACGGGTGGAATACAACAGTCTCGTCAATACGGTTAATAAATTCAGGTCTAAACTCATTAATCAATACTTCCATTACTTTAGCTTTAAGGGTCGTATAGTCATTATTACCCGCTTGTTCTTGGATAATATCTGAGCCTAAATTTGATGTCATGATAATAACAGTATTTTTAAAATCAACAGTTCTACCTTGTCCGTCAGTTAATCGGCCATCATCTAACACTTGCAGTAAAATGTTAAACACATCTGGGTGTGCTTTTTCTATTTCATCAAGCAATATAACTGAGTAAGGTTTACGACGAACAGCTTCTGTTAAATAACCGCCCTCTTCATAACCCACATAACCTGGAGGTGCGCCCACTAGGCGGGCAACTGAGTGCTTTTCCATAAACTCAGACATATCGATACGCACCATGGCATCTTCGGTATCAAACATAAAACCAGCCAGTGCTTTTGTAAGCTCGGTTTTACCCACACCTGTTGGACCTAAAAACAAGAAAGAACCAATTGGGCGATTAGGATCTGCAAGTCCTGCACGTGAGCGTCTTATTGCGTTAGCAACAGCAACGACCGCTTCATCTTGCCCTATTACTTTACTGTGTAACTTATCTTCCATTTGCAGCAGCTTTTCACGCTCACCTTGTAGCATTCTTGCAACAGGAATACCTGTCCAGCGAGATAAAATTTCAGCAATTTCATCCTCACCTACTTGGTTTTTAAGCAGGGTCATTTCTTGCATTTCGGCTTGTGAGGCTAAATCAAGTTTTCGTTCAAGCTCTGGAATTCGCCCATATTGCAGCTCTGACATACGCTGTAAATCACTTGCTCTTCGCGCTACATCTAAATCTAATCTTGCTTGTTCAAGCTCGGCTTTAATTACTTGTGTACCTTGAAGCGATGCTTTTTCAGCATTCCAAATTTCGTCTAGCTCACGATATTGCCCATCAAGGTCGGTGATCAACTCTTGCATTTCGGTGCGACGTTTTTGACTCGCCTCATCTTTTTCTTTAGCAAGTGCATTATCTTCTAATTTTAATTGAATAATACGACGCTCAAGCTTATCTAACGACTCTGGTTTTGAATCAATTTGTAATCGAATTGAAGATCCAGCTTCGTCTATTAAATCAATTGCTTTATCTGGTAACTGACGATCGCTAATGTAGCGGTGAGATAACTGCGCCGCAGCAACAATCGCGGGATCAGTAATTTCTACTGAATGATGTAGCTCATATCGCTCTTTTAAGCCACGCAATATTGCAATGGTATCTTCAACCGACGGCTCTTCAATGAGTACCTTTTGGAATCGACGCTCAAGTGCTGCGTCTTTCTCTATATATTTACGGTATTCATCAAGCGTGGTTGCGCCAACACAGTGTAACTCACCGCGTGCTAAAGCAGGTTTGAGCATATTACCCGCATCCATTGCGCCATCACTTTTGCCTGCACCCACAATAGTGTGTATTTCATCAATAAATAAAATGACTTGGCCTTCTTCTTTAGCCAATTCGTTTAACACTGATTTTAAACGCTCTTCAAATTCACCGCGATATTTAGCGCCCGCAACTAGTGCTCCTAAATCAAGCGATAAAACACGTTTGTTTTTTAATCCTTCGGGTACTTCACCATTAATAATACGCTGTGCTAAACCTTCTGCTATTGCTGTTTTACCAACACCTGGTTCACCGATTAATACAGGGTTATTTTTAGTGCGCCGTTGTAGTACTTGAATCGTGCGGCGAATTTCGTCATCTCGACCTATTACAGGATCAAGCTTACCTTGCTCTGCTCGCTCAGTTAGATCAATGGTGTACTTTTCAAGCGCTTGACGTGTTTCTTCGGCGTTTGGATCATCAACTTTTTGACCGCCGCGAATCGCTTTAATTGCAGTTTCAATTTTAGTCGAGGTAATATTTAACGATCTGAATATATCGCCAAGTGGACCTTTATCATCGCATGCCGCCAGTACAAACAATTCACTTGAAATGTATTTGTCTTTGCGTTTTTGTGCATACTTGTCACATAGGTTAATAAGTGAAGCCATATTATTTGATAGCTGTACGTCGCCACCTACGCCTTCTACTTTAAATAGTTTTTCTATTTCTTGAGAAAGCTTGGTGTTAAGTTCATCTGCGCTAACCCCCGTTTGTGCAAATAACGCGCGCACACTGGAGCCGCTTTGCTGCAGTAATGAATACATTAAATGTACGGGTTCAATAAATTGATGATCGCGGCCAAGGGCTAGCGATTGCGCATCAGAAAGCGCAGATTGAAATTTACTTGTAAATCTATCTAAACGCATGGTGTTACCTATTAAATAATCTAATTGCTTAATTAATGGGTATGTTTAGGTGTTTGTTCAAGGTGTAGGGGGAAATATAATGATTAAAGATGTGAATTACTTGCGCCAGATCAAACTAGCCATACGTCCCGTTTGTCCATCTCGTCGATAAGAAAAAAATAAGTCACTTTGAGAGACTGTGCAGTAGTCGCCACCCGTAATATTTTTAACGCCTTGCTGGGTAAGTAAAGTACGCGCAATACCATAGATATCAGCAAGATATTTACCATTAGTTTGTAGTGTAAATGCTTGAATAAATAAAGGGGACCTTTTTTGAAATAACTCAAACACTTCAGCCCCAACCTCAAATCGAGTTGGCCCAATTGCAGGCCCTAGCCAAGCATTTATATTTTCATACCTCGAGTTAAAACATTCTAAAGTATTTTTAATAATTCCCTGCTCAAGCCCTCGCCAGCCGCCATGTATAGCTGCAACTTCTTTCTCATCATCACTCACTAATAAAATAGGTAAGCAATCGGCGGTCATTATAGCCAAAGGCTGATTTAGTAACTGAGTATAAAGCGCATCAGCATTGTGTAACTTCTTAGAGTCAAAATGTTCATCAACAATAACAACATCAGAGCTATGAACTTGATTTAGCCACACCGCAGGTTTAGGTAAGTGTTTGGTTAATAGTGAGCGGTTTTTTGATACATCACTTTTATTATCACCAACATGGTATCCCAAATTGAAACTTTCAAATGGGATTTTTGAAACACCACCTCCACAAGTAGTACTTAACGTTCCTACTTTATGAAGGTTTTGCCATGTCGCTGACAATAAGTGCATTATCTATCGATATCAGGATTAGCTTTAGTATCTTCACGTAGTGCATGTGTCATAGCAACCATATCGTCAGGGATAGGAGCTTGCCATGTCATCATCTCACCGGTGATTGGATGCGCAATACTTAATTTTACGGCATGTAGTGCTTGGCGTCTAAAGCTACGAAGTAACTCAAATAACTCAGGTGTTGCACCTTTAGGTGGACGCGGACGGCCGCCATAAGATTGATCGCCAATTAGCGGATGATTTAAATGTGCCATATGCACACGAATTTGGTGAGTACGACCTGTTTCTAAACGCAAACGTAAACGAGTGTGAGCACGAAATTTTTCAGCAACACGGTAATGTGTAATTGCCGGCTTACCCATTTCATGTACGGCCATATGCGTACGCTGCGTAGGATGGCGGCCAATTGCTTTTTCAACCATACCACCAGCAGTCATGGTGCCATTACACAGTGCTTCATATTCACGAGTGAAATTTTCGCGCTTTTGTAGTGCTTTTACCAAATGCGTTTGGGCCTGAATCGTTTTAGCTACAACCATTAAACCGGTCGTGTCTTTATCTAAACGATGCACAATACCTGCGCGTGGTACGTTAATTATTTCAGGGTAGTAATGTAGCAATGCGTTTAGCACTGTTCCATTAGGGTTTCCCGCACCAGGATGAACCACTAGGCCCATTGGTTTATTAATTACCAAAATATCATCGTCTTCATAAACAATGTTTAATTTGATATCTTGTGCTTCGTATTCGCGTGGTGCTTCAATTGTTGTTTCAACACTTACAACTTCACCACCTAGTAGTTTTTCGCGTGGAGTGTTGAAAATTTCACCGTCTACAGTGATTTTATCATCCAAAATCCACGTTTTTATACGAGAACGTGAATAATCAGGGAACAATTGTGCTAATACTTGGTCTAGACGTTTACCACCTAATTCGGTTGGAACGTCGGCTTGAAGAGAAATTTGCTCTGACATTAGTAACTTTACCCAATTTACCAGTGCAAGCTTTGCTCGACTGGGTTAGAATCGCTTTTAATAAAAGCATAATATAATACGCATAGTTTACTCGGTTTTACCGACTTGGCCTAGCCGAAGACATCGAAGGTAACAAATAAAATGATAAATAAAATAGGGAAACGTGCATTTGCCATTGTTTTTTCAGTTTCTGTACTTAGTTTAGGCGCTTGTTCGTCTGCTCCAGACCAAGAAGACATTCAACGTGTACCGAATAAATCTGCACACGCTTTATATGAAGATGCAAAAGAAACGCTAGATTCAGGTTTATATGCTCGTGCAATTGAACTTTTGAGTGCAATAGACTCTCGCTACCCGTTTGGCCCATTCTCTAAGCAAGTACAAATGGACTTAGTCTATGCACATTATCAATCAGGTAATACTGAACAAGCACTTGCAACCATTGACCGCTTTATTCGCTTAAACCCAAATCATAAAGATTTAGACTACATGTATTACATGCGTGGTTTAGTAAATATTAAAGCTGATAAAAATGCGTTCCAAGAGTACTTTGGTGTAGATAGAGCCGACCGTGATGCTAACCGTACACGTGTTGCATTTACTGATTTATCGACATTAGTAAAACGTTTTCCTAAAAGTGATTACGCGCCTGAAGCTAAACGTCGTCTAGTGTGGCTTTTAAACCGCATGGCACGTTATGAATTAAAAGTAGCAACTTACTATTACGAACGTGAAGCTTATTTAGCTGCTGCTAATAGAGGTAAGTTTGTTGTTGAGCATTATTCACAAAGCAGTTACTTAGATCCCGCGCTTGAAATGATGGAGAAAAGTTACGACCAATTAGGTTTAACTGAGCTTAGTGAACACGCAAAGCAAACACGAAAACTAAATAAAAGAACTAAATAAAAGCACTAAATAAAAAAGGCGCTTACTAAGCGCCTTTTTACTACATAGAAAAACAAGCTTAAATCGCTTCTTCATCTTCCTCTGCAGTACGAATACGTATTACACGCTCAACATCTGTGATAAATATTTTACCATCACCGATTTTTCCTGTTTGCGCCGTTTTTACAATAACTTCAATTGCACGGTCTACATCTTCATCAGTCAATACAATATCAAGTTTTACTTTAGGTAAAAAATCTACCATATACTCTGCGCCACGATATAGCTCAGTGTGACCTTTTTGACGCCCAAAGCCTTTAACTTCGCTTACCGTCATCCCCGTAATACCTACATCAGACAACGCTTCACGCACATCATCTAACTTAAAAGGTTTAATAATTGCTTCTATTTTTTTCATATTGATTACTTTTGAAAGCTCCAGTTGCCTCGATTTTAGACAATCATGGTGTTCATAGCAAACAAAGCAATTGAATTACGGTGATAAAACAACCGATCATGGTATAATTTATTATATAAAAATAGCTATACTTAAATGACTAGCAGTAAATGAGATTAATATGAAAAACAAACAAAACGGGTTCACCCTTTTAGAACTCATGGTAACCGTTGCTATCGTTGGCATTATTGCATCAATTGCGATTTGGAATAGCAGCGATATGCTAGAAGAAAATAGAGCTGAGAACTTTTTGTTGGAATTAAAAAGAAATATTAGCTACGCACGCTCTCAAGCAGCAAGTACAGATGAAATAGTCGTTATATGCGCCGCGCAGCATGGTGAAGTAAAAAATCAAAATGATACAATGCAATGTCGTAATCGATGGGACAGAAATAAAATTATCATTGTATTCATTGATGGTGATAATAGTGGTCAATACAACAGCTCTACAGACTCTTTACTACGTGTCATGGAAAAAATAAGCCTTAATGACAAAATAAAATATACTGGTAATGATAGGAGATTACGATTTAATACCAGTGGTCGAATAACAACGAAACCCGGTGATTTTGTATTTTGTCCTAATAATGGCAGTGAAAATAATAAAGCTTTAACAGTATCTCAATCTGGTACTTCTTTTTATACTGGTGATACAGCTCAGACTTGCGGTTAAAAAACATACAAATTCATCTTGTCATATTTGTATCATTTACTAGACTCAGTTAATCATTTATTAACTCAGGTCTTCAAGGATGAGATTATCAATATCAAAAAACAAGGGAGTGACACTTCTTGAATTAATGGTATCGATGGCTGTTGTCAGTATTATCAGTCAATTGTCGATGTGGTTTTATCCAGATTTCTTGGCTAAAAACCGATTAGATAACCATGTGAATCTGCTACACCGAAATATAAATTATGGCCGCCTTTACGCAATTGAAAATGGGACTTACGTCACACTTTGCGCACTAAAAGGCAGTCAATGTACAAAGGACGAGTGGGATGGTCAAATGTCACTCTTTATCGACAAAGATAAATCAACGACTCTAGATGATGATGAGTTACTCTTAAGCACTTTCGAGGATGTTCATGACGCTGATACTTTAGAGTATCCGCGCAACGCCATTACGTTTCGTCCAGATGGTTCTTTAAATGGCTTTCAAAATGGGACTTTTATATATTGTCCCAATAGCAATAAAGCCAATCTCGAAGGATTGGCTTTATCTGTAAGTCAAACGGGTAGAATTCGCATCAAATCAACTGATAAGTGTCAAAAGAAGTAATCTAGGCTATTATCGACCCCAACAATAATCAATATCAGAGTTACCTTTACTTCCTTTTGCACCTTTAAGACCTGTGTCAGTAATTGTAAGCTCTTTACAGTCATTATCCCCCTTTACAGGACCATCTATAGGCTTAGCTGTAATAGTGAAGGTATTGCTATCGACTACCTTTATAGATAGCTCAAAGTGACCATTTTCGGTCTTACTTTGCAATCCTAAATCAGTAAATGTCTCTGTATATTCCCTATTATCGACAAAATACTGCTCCTCCTTATTTGCAGCATCTAGCAATGCTGCAGCAGCTTCAGCGCGCGAAGCACGCTTTACATATTCTGTATAATTGGGCAATGCAATTGAAGCAAGTATGCCTACAATTGCAACCGCTATCATCAGCTCAATTAAGGTAAACCCATGTTGTTTCTTCATTTAATTTCCTTAATTATTAACTTCGTCATTTTCTTCACGTTTATAGATATATGTTTGTTGAGTTTTAAAGCCAAACCCTACAGCATTGTCATTAACCAATACAACTTTACCATCAACAATTGTTAAACCAGGACCTTTTATTTCTACAGGCTTCATTGGGTTTTCAGCATTTTCACCTTTGATACCCGGCCCAATTAGATAAAACTGACTTTCTTGTGTTACGTCAACTGTTGGGTTGTCATCACACTTACCATCGCCATTACCATCTACGCATGAAAGGCCTTCGCCAAAGTATAACTGAGGTGTATCTGGTACATCATAGCTGGTTGTAAATTTAAGGTCGTCATACACTTTAGTACCGTAATGTAAGTGAAATGCGTATAAAGAACCACCACCACCACTTAGTGAACATTGGTTTTCAGTCGATGTATCTGATGCAGGTGTGAAACTTGTAAAATAAGCAACACCTCCAACAACTGTAGCAGCAGCTAGTGATTTTTCACCCGTTCCTAACTCATATCTCCAGCCATTAAATTTAGCCAAGTCGACTTCTAAGTCAACAAAATCATCAACGTCATCTAGAGCATTACCAAATGGGTCTGAATTCATTTGCATCAAATCGGCAGGTACAATAGTATCTGGTGCATTCGTTTTATACGATTTAGTAACTGTATTTTCATCTCTGATCATAAACAGTTGATCTTTCTCATTGGTACCGGTTGGTTTTGAGCGGTTACCACTACCAATAACTATTGCATCATACGGCGTATCTAAGCGTGTTATAACGGTACTACCATCAATTGTTGTCTCGCTTACTTTACTATAAATAGTTCGTGCAACGAGTGGTTTGTAAAAAAAGCGTCGGTCTTCAGTTGCTTTACTACTGCCAAGTTCAGCTAATTTAAAGTGACTAAATTCGCTAGTACTAGTGCCTGGCATATCTATACGCCAAATATCTCCACCAGTATCTGCCGCATAAATTCGGTCTATATACCCATCATAATCCGAGTCAAGCGTGGTAACATCTGCAGCAATGCTATGCTTACCTTTAAAGCCATTAATATCGGGTGTTAATGCCCATACTCTTTTACCTGTTTCGGCTTCAACAATATAAATACCTCGCCCTATATTATCCTCACTACGAATAGCTGCATCTTTATTTGTATCGTATCCAGCACCAAAAATTAATAAAGGCTTATCACCAAATGCTTTAATATAGGCTATTTGTGGCTTTGACCATGTTTGCGCAAGCTCTTTAAAATCGCCTTTTCCGCCCTCTATTGGTGCGTCCCATAATTTTTTTGGTATGTTTGGGTTTGTTATATCAAGTCCGTAATAATTTTTACCACCGCGACGCATTCCTGCAAAAGCCCACACTCTATCGTCGCCACTCGCATCAATAATACCGTCGTTTAAACCATCACTATTTAAGTTTTTATTATCAAAATAAATACTAATAGGGCCATCCATACCATATACTTTCGTATCGGCCTGATTTTTACGTAGAGGTTCAATAATGTCGTATAAAGCAGACGGTATAAATGCCCAACTTTCACTTACGCTATCATCAGAATCCTTGAACATATGCAAAAAGCCTGCATTAGTTCCTATTAAAACTCGAATATCATCATTACCATAATCGATTGCGACAGGTTTAGAATGCAGAGGATCACCAAAAATATCTTGACGCTGGTCAACGTTAGACCCATCAGCATCATCATCATCAACATCAACACCCATCGCCCATTTAATATCATCGCTCGATAAGCTCAGAGGATTATTATCGACTAAATTAAGAATATCACTGACAACTGAGGTATTAAAATTTACTATTGCTCCTTGATTGTCAGTGTATAAATTACGGCTATCTGAATCTAATGTAGTTAAATGAAGATTTACACCACCTTGTGCAACTAAGTTACCATCAGCTGGCTCCCCGCTTGGCAACCAAAATGTTTCTGCATTTTCGTCAATCAAGCCATTTTCATCAAGTGCCGATAATCCTTTTGAGTCAACAATTTGACTCCCTGATACTTTCAGCTTTTTTAGGTTTCCACGCCAACGAGCACCTGTTTCTGGGTAAAACATGGCAAAATAAACAGCATCTCGACTACGAGTTTGATCTACATTATTACTTGCAACTGAAGGTGATGAAAAACTATCATTTACTTCTCTGATTCTTGAAATCGTATTTTTTAATGCCTCTGATAAAGCCTCTGAAGTTCGCGCCTCTAAGTACTGCCCTCCACCAACCGATGCCGCTTTCTCTAGTAAATCAATACCGCCATCACTCATTCCTGTGCCAAAGCCAATGGTAAAAACTCTACCCGTATCTAGCACATCGCTTGTCTCAGAGTATAAATCTACTTTTGTATTATTTGTTCCATGTATTATTTTTGATAGAGCAACTAAATAGCTATTAGAATAATCACCACTCACAAAAGGGATTGAATCATTAAATAAATTATTATGTACACTTTTAATCTGATCATCACGACCATCATCGTTAGTGGGATCTCCATCAGTCATCAAAATAATATTAATTGAGTTATCGCACCTGAGAGGATCTCCTGACTCCTTTTTAAATGGTGACTTATAAGTTCCATTAGCATCAGCTGCTTTATCTCTATTGTTAATACCATAACCATAGTAAAGACTTTGCCCAGTAATATATCTATACGCCTCCCATAAGGTTTCTGTTAAGGGAGTTGCTCCACTTGCAGGCAAATCATCAATTTCATTAAGTAAGGTATTTTTGTTAGAACCAAGCCTTGCTAATACATAGCCACCTGAACTTTCTCTAAATCTCATTAAACCAAAATCAATATCATCATTATCAGTAACTAGTTGGCTAACGGCGTTTTTTGCTACTAATAATCGGCTATCTTCACAAATAGCTTGTGCATATCCATTTACAGACTTGTAACACTGCTGTGTGTAATTAAAGTAAGTCTGACTTTTAAAACAATCAGATTCATAGAACTGTCCATTTTGATAACGACGATAACACCTGCCTCCATCTACAACATCCCAAGCCATACTTCCTGAAGTATCAAATATCATTAACACTCTTGGATTTTCGTCTGTCTCTACATCATGATTTACATAAAGCTCAATATCCTCTGCAAATACCGACATACTTATTGTTAAGCCAAGCAAAGAGGCTAACACTTTGTTTAATTTAAATTTCATCTTAAATCCCCTTGCTTACGCTGGCCATTTCTTGTGCTATACCTGTAACAATAGTTAGTTCATGCTTACTTTTAGAACCATATTCTATCGTAGTGGCGACCTGTAACATATTGCACGATATACCTGCTGTAAAATTAAAGCGTCGAGGGCATTCTAAATCTAGCTCCCCCTTGTTCAGGTTAGTCATTTTGCTTTGCATATCTGCATGATTTGCAATCACCATACCTTTGTCATCACCATCCGCGATTGCAGTTACTTCATCGGGAGTCAGGAAGAAATGATTATCAGCGCCTTGATTTGCCTCATCAGAGATCATGCGTTGCACTTCACCAATGAGTTCATTTTCGGCTACTTCGCGCTCTTGTGCTGCATTGGTAATTTTAATATCAATACTACTACTGCTCATAAGTGTCACAGCAATACCGGTCACTGCAATAACCATTATTAAAGCTGTAATTAGAACTACACCTTGCTGTTTTTTTTGTAATTGTTTTAAATACGCCATAAATTTGATCCAACATTATTTAATCGAATAGTCGTGGTAAACACTGTGCGTCTGAAACTATCGGTAAATTTCAATTCACGCTTGTCTTCATCTTCACCTAATGTGTAAGTTTGGTTTTTAATTTTAACTCCTGGGTCTGGCTGCAATGCGCGTATTAATAAAAAAACCTGAACAGTTAAAATACCTTTACGATTTTCCCAATCTGTATGCTTCATATCTTGAATACTTCGGTAGGTATCTACGCGATTATCACTGTTAGTATCAAGACCAAAAACAAACCGCATATTCTCAACACCTTCCATAATAGTTTCTGTGTTGATATTTCCACCAACAAGGCGCTTTCTCATTAATGCAGGTACAGTTAAATTCTTATTATTAACTTTATAAGTTTGTTCTGATAGATAATAAACATGATGGCTATAAGGCCAAACAGTTGCATTAACATTAAGAGAAGCAGCGTTAACCGTTCCACGGAAAAATTGAGCTTTCTCTTGCTCAGCTACAAAGTAGTTTTCATCGGCCTGAGTCTCATTAGTTACTGCATTAACTGTTAAACTCTTGCCTTGTAAAAATTTTAATTGAATAATGTCAGTGCTTTTAATCGGATTATTTAGACAGTTAAGCTCTTTTGATTCGCCTGCAACCTTTGCGTAAATAGTTCTAAAATTACTAGCTGTAGCAAAATCAGGGAAACTCCCATTATTTAATCCTTCAAAGCAGTCTGTTCCAGGGTTTGCTAGTGTATCTGTGTTTATTGCGATGAACGAATCGTCATAATAAGTTCCCCAAAAGCCAATTTGTTCAATATCACGTTGCATAATGTTAATTGCAAGGCGCCCTGATTCTTGAAGCTCACCAATAGTCATCGTATCTTTAGTGGTTACTTTCATTCCTATATAGGTAAACATAACGCCACCTAGTATTAATCCACCAATAAATAATGAAATCATCATTTCTACAAGTGTAAAACCTTTTTGCTTCATGTTAGCTCCTAAGGTAAATATAACTAGTTAAAACAACTAAGCGGCGCTTTTTGTCAGCCGTTCCACACTTTATAGCGCCAGTAGCATCATTTGCATTGAACTCTTGTCGACCTTGCCACGAAACAATTACTTCTAAATTAAATGCTTTACCACCCGAACCAGCAACTGCGGTAGGTGCAATACATACGGTAGCACCATCTAAAGTTCCCGTATTTTCTCGAGCTCTTATAGCTCTTTTCCACTGCTCAAGATCTAACGCCGCAACTTGCGCTGCGCTACAAGTGTTTGTAAAGCACGCCTGCGAGGTTGTAGTAGCAGTTTCACTATCAAATGTCTGTGTGTACAGTCCGGCTATTTGCGGGGTATCGTTAGCACGGATACGCTGCACAATATCATTACCAAGTGCAACTGCAGCAGCACGCTGCATAGAATCAAAACTTGCTTGCTTTGCTTTTGCTTGCAAAGCAACTGCGCCTAGAAGGCCAAAACTAAGAATAATAAATGCAATTAGCACTTCAATCAGAGTGAAGCCTCTTTGCACTTTTATGTGAGGTGATTGCATAATAAAACCAAATAAAAATTATCTGATTATAAGTTTATGTTATTTATTTGAGGAATCAATGAGGACTAAGACAAGCGGTTATATTTGTTGATAAACGGTTAATTAAATCTGTTTATTCAATAACACCGTTGATAATTAAAGCTCAAATGTATTTAAATCAGGGGGGAGTTAATTGCAAGGTAAGCCTAAAGCGAATTTTTAACTAATTTAAGCTCACGGCGGCTCACTGGCAATAGCTCACGGCCCCCTTGTAGCTCAATCATATGATTGCCATTCGCTTTTGAATGCAAAGCAATTACTTTTTGTTTATTAACCAATGTATTGCGATGAATTCGCAAAATATGTGTAGGATATTGTAACTCTAATTGTTTTAGACTTTGTTCAAGTAAAGCTTCTCCACCACAGAATATCATTTTGGTATACTTTTCTTCGGCACTAAAATACAAAACATCATTTATATCAACACTGCGTAGAGTACCAGCGAGCTGATAAGAGATTTTTGCATTTTGTTGTTTTTGAATATGTACTTTATTTAAGCGCCCAACTTGCTTAAGCACCTTTTGCAATGATTGCTCTGAAATAGGTTTAACTAAATAGCCTGCAGCGCTTAATTGTAAAGCATCGAAGGCATGCTCAGGGTGAGCAGTTATAAAAACAATAGCAGGAGGTAGAGTTAAACTATTGAGCTCATTAGCAACTTGCAAACCATTCATACCAGGCATATCAACATCTAAAAAAATCAAATCTGGCGTTTGCTTTTTAGCAAGTACTAGAGCTTCATTACCATTACTTGCCTCGCCTTGTACAACTATACTTTTATCATGAGCCAACAAACGAATTAAGCGCGATCTCGCAAGAGGTTCATCATCTACAATGAGTACGTTCATACACTGCCCTCAATTAGCTTAGGGATCACAACCTTGACCCTAAACACATCATTTTTATTAGTAATTGTTAGCTGCGCTTTATTTTTATAATAAATATTTAATCGCTGGCGAATATTTTCAAGCGCCATGCCGTTATTAGGCCTAGTTTGAGCATTAGAAATTGTTACAGGGTTAGAAACAATCATGGTTATATAGCCGGTAGTTATATGTAGCTCTACTTTTATTTCTGCACCATGCTCACTTGTTTCAACACCGTGGCATACTGCATTTTCAATTAATGGCTGCAGGGTTAAACAAGGAATACTCAATGCAGGTAGTTCATTAGGTATTTGCCAATTAACTCTTAAGCGATTACCGAAACGCCATGTTTCAAGTGCTATATATTGCTTACTCAGCGTTATTTCATCGTCAAGAGATACATTTTTTCCTGAGTGCATTGCAGCCTGCGATAAGGCGGCTAATGCTAAAATAGCCTGCTCTGCCGCATCGGCATCATGATGAGTAAGCTCTGCAGCAGTGTTTAAACTATTATATAAAAAATGAGGACGTATTCTAGCTTGCAAGGCATCAAGCTCAGCTCGAGAAAGCGCTTTAGTTTGCTGCTCTTTTTCAAAATGAATTAATAAAAATTGGACGAATAAAGCCGCCAGCAAAGCCACTATAATGCAATTGCGAAGTGTGAAATAAATTAAGTTATCTGTATCATCTATATCAAAAGCAAAATGGGAAAATAAAATACTAAAAATGCACGTAGATAATAAAAAAAAGATAAAAAACAAACCTAACTGAAAAGCTTGAGTACGGTTTTGTAAAAAAAAACGACAAAAGTATAAAGAAGAGGTACCGACTAAAACAATTAAATGCATAAACAAACTAATGATCCCAAGTCGAAGCCAAATATCGCCTTCTACATTGGGTGCAAAGGCTAAAACAATAGCAATAACTTGAGAAACAATAAGCGAAGCTAGTACGCCTCGCTCATTAAAAAGAGCCGAAAAAAGCAAACCATCATCTTTTAGTGACTTGCTCATAACGACTCTCCTATAATCTAAATTTTAAATTAACGTAGCTCTACAGGAACAGCAAATACGATATTCTCTTCTTCGCCTGGGTTTTCAACAACCTGCGTACCACCAAGATCTTTTAATCGGCTTATAACTTGTTGTACAAGTACTTCTGGCGCAGATGCACCCGCAGTTACACCCACTGATTTAGAACCTAAAACCCACTGCTCTTGCACATCAGTTGCATCATCAATTAAATAAGCAACAGTGCCCATTTTATCTGCAAGTTCACGTAAGCGATTAGAGTTAGAGCTGTTTTTAGCGCCAACAACTAATAGCACATCAACTTTGTCAGCTAAGTCACGAACAGCATCCTGACGATTTTGCGTTGCATAACAAATATCATCTTTACGAGGTCCGTCAATTGATGGAAACTTATTGCGTAGTGCATCAATAACATCAGCAGTATCATCAACTGATAAAGTCGTTTGACTACAGTAAAAAAGATTTTCAGCATTTTTTACATTAAGCGCAACAACATCATCAACAGTTTCAACAAGATAAATACCACCGTCTGAGTTATCATATTGTCCCATTGTTCCCTCTACTTCAGGGTGACCATGATGTCCAATTAAAATACACTCAATACCTTTGCGACTCGCACGTGTAACTTCCATATGCACTTTAGTTACAAGCGGACACGTTGCATCAAATACTTTTAAATCACGACGTTTAGCCTCGCTGCGAACCGCTTGCGATACGCCATGTGCGCTAAAAATAACAATACTGTCGTCAGGTACTTGATCAAGCTCTTCAACAAATACCGCACCACGGCTTTTTAGTCCATCAACCACATAGCGGTTATGTACTACTTCGTGGCGAACATAAATTGGCTTTTCAAAAATATCTAAAGCGCGCTCAACAATACTAATAGCACGGTCAACACCAGCGCAAAAGCCGCGAGGATTAGCTAGTAATATTTCCATTAACCTTCCACCTCAATAATATCAACTTCAAACGTTAAACGCTGGCCAGATAAAGGGTGATTAAAATCAATCGTTACCGACTCACCTTGCACTTCGCGGACTAAACCAGGAAGCTCAGTGCCATCAGGTTGAGTAAACGCAATAATTGCACCTACCTTAGCTGGTGTTTCTGGACCAAACTTACTACGGTCAACGTAGTAAATATTATCTGGGTTTGGCTGACCAAAAGCATCTTCAGGTTCTAATTCAAACGTTTTACTTTCGCCTGCAGTTAGCCCTAATAAACACTTTTCGAAGTTTGCCGTTAAGCTGCCATCACCCATTGTTAATTTAGCAGGTTTGTTGTGCACCTTGGTAGAATCAGCGGCAGAGCCATCTTCTAATTTAATAGAAAAATGGAAAATAACTTGCGAGTTTTCACCAATTACAGCTTGGCTCATGCTTTATGCTCCTTTGGACTCTCGCCGGTGAAGGCGTCAAATAACAATAATGCTGCGCCAATACAAATAGCGCAATCGGCAATATTGAATACAGGAAAATGTGAGTCTTTATAAAAAACGTGAATAAAGTCGATTACATAACCATACGCAATACGATCGTATAAATTACCAATAGCGCCAGCAAGTACCATTGCATAAGCACCGCATAGTACTTTATTTGTAGCAGGTAAGCGTTTTAGCCACCATACAAGCAAAGTACTAATAGCAACGGCAATTGCACTTAAAAACCAACGCTGCCAACCACCCGCTTCACTTAAAAAGCTATAAGCCGCACCATAGTTATGTACATAAGTAATACTAAAAACAGGGAGTAAGTTTATAGACTCTTGATAAGCCATAGTCCCTACAACAAGTGTTTTACTGGCAAAGTCTATTACTAAAAGTAATAGACTCAACCAAAGCCACACTAAACCACTTTTTTGGGCTAGTTTGCTCACTAAGAATAACTCCTAAGCGAATTGACGCTTTTCACCTTCGCCGTCAACATTACTTACACAACGACCACAAATTTCAGGATGAGCAGGCTCAACACCTACATCTTCGCTATAATGCCAACAACGCTCACATTTAGCAGCATCTGTTGCAGCAACGCTAATGAACAAACCTTCAATTTCGGTAGCTTGTGTATCTGCAGGCTGGCTATCAACTTCAGTAACATTCACCGCTGATGTTAACAATACAAAACGCAGTTCATCACCAAGCGCGTTTAATTTAGCGGCAAGCTCTTTACCCGTAAATAAATTCACCGTTGCTTGAAGTGTTGCACCAATTACTTCTTCTTTACGTGCAGCTTCTAATAAGCGGTTTACTTCGTCACGTACAGTTAAAATCTCTAACCAATCATCGTTACTAAATTGGCTATTTGTTGGCGCTTGTAAGCCATCGTACCAAACTGATGTAAATACGTAGTCACTACGCTCACCCGGTAACGCTTCCCAAATTTCTTGTGCGGTAAAGCTCATAATAGGTGCCATCCAACGCGTCATTGCTTCTGCGATATGATAAAGCGCAGTTTGACATGAACGACGTGCATGGCTATCACTCTTAGCTGTATATTGACGATCTTTAATAACATCTAAATAGAACGAGCCAAGCTCACCCGTACAGAAGTTCATTAGCTTTTGAGTTACTAATAGCATTTGGTAGCTGTCGTATGCGGCTAAAATCTCGTCTTGCAACTGAGCTGCGCGGCCAACAATCCACTTATCAAGCTCAACCATATCATCAACAGCTACTTGATCTGTTTCTGGGTTAAAACCATTTAGGTTAGCAAGCAAGTAACGGCTGGTGTTACGAATACGGCGGTAACGATCGGCTGAGCGTTTAAATATTTCATCCGACACAGTCATTTCTGCCGTGTAATCGGTAGAAGCCACCCACAAACGTAGAATGTCAGCACCTAGTTTATTCATCACATTTTGTGGTGAAATAACATTACCTAATGACTTAGACATTTTGCGGCCGTTTTCATCAACAGTAAAACCATGAGTCAATACTTGGCGGTATGGCGCATGACCATTAATAGCCACAGATGTCATCATTGATGACATAAACCAACCACGGTGCTGATCAGAACCTTCAAGGTATAAGTCAGCCGGACCAACCAAGTCTTCACGTGCATCTACTACACAAGCGTGTGACACACCTGAGTCAAACCATACATCTAGCGTATCTTGCACTTTCATGTATTGCTTGGCGTCTTCTTCACCAAGTAAAGTAGCTGGTTCTAAATCGTACCATGCTTGTATACCAGACTTTTCAACAAGCTCTGCTGCTTGAGCAATTAGCTCTTGTGTATTTGGGTGAAGTGCACCGGTGTCTTTATCAACGAACAATGCAATAGGAACGCCCCAAGTACGCTGGCGAGAAATACACCAATCTGGGCGGCTTTCAACCATGTTAGAAATACGGCTTTCGCCCCACTCTGGTAACCATTGCGTGTTTTTAATCTCAGCAAGAGAATCTTGACGTAAGTTAGCCTGATCCATACTTACAAACCATTGTGGTGTAGCACGGAAAATGATTGGTGTTTTATGACGCCAGCAATGTGGGTAACTATGCGTAAGCGCATGGTGATGCATAAGCGCACCACGCTCTTTTAACACTTCAATTACGCTCGCATTCGCCTTAAATACGTGCTGACCTGCAAAAAGTTCGGTATCTGGTAAATAAACACCATTTGCACCAACAGGGTTAGCCACTTCAAGGTTGTAATTTAAGCCTGCCACGAAATCTTCTTGACCATGGCCTGGGGCGGTATGTACAACACCAGTACCTGAATCAGTAGTTACGTGTTCTGCAACAATCACTGGTACATTAAAATCATAAAAAGGATGGGCTACTTGCAAGTTTTCAAGCGCTGCACCTTTTACATACCCTAGTACGTGAAAGTGATTAAAACCAAAACGGTCCATAGCATCTTTAACAAGCTCAGAACCTAAAATTAGGCGTTGTTGTACGCCTTCATCTTCAACCTGTACTAACGCATACTCTAAATCGGCATGCACAGCCACAGCGCGGTTTGCAGGAAGCGTCCACGGTGTTGTTGTCCAAATAACAGTACCAACACTGCCTTCACCTTTATGACCATCAGCTAGATCAAAGGCACTAACAACAGCATCTTGATCAACAAATGTAAAACGCACATCGATTGCTGGTGACTGCTTATCTTGGTATTCAACTTCTGCTTCTGCTAATGCAGAGCCACAGTCTGTACACCAATGCACAGGCTTGGCGCCTTTATGCAAATGACCTTTTTCAATAATTCGACCAAGCACACGAATTGCATTCGCTTCAAAGTCAAAGTTCATTGTTAAATATGGCTTATCCCAATCTGCAAATACGCCTAAACGTTTAAAATCAACTTTTTGACCTTCAACTTGTTTTTTAGCGTATGCACGGCATTTTTCACGAAACTCACTCGCAGTAACTTTTACACCCGGCTTGCCTACTTTTTTCTCAACCATTAACTCGATTGGTAAACCATGACAATCCCAACCTGGAACTAATGGTGAATCAAAGTCAGATAATGTTTTAGACTTAACAATAATATCTTTTAATATCTTATTAACTGAGTGGCCTAAATGGATATCGCCATTTGCATACGGAGGGCCGTCATGCAAAATAAAGGTTTTTTTACCTTTCTTAGCGCTGCGAATTTGACCATAAAGGTCGTCCTCATACCATGCTTTAAGCATTTTTGGTTCACGTTGTGCCAAATTGCCACGCATTGGAAACGGTGTTTCCGGTAAGTTCAAAGTATGTTTATAGTCGCTCATTTATCCTACATTCCGTCTCTATCGGCTACCTGATTTAAACCAAAACACTGCTTAGCGGCAGCAACATCAGTTGCTATTTGCGCCGTTAATTGTGTTAATGTCTCGAATTTTTTCTCATCGCGAAGTTTTTTTATTAACTCCACATGCATAAATTGTCCGTAAATATCCTGTGCAAAATCAAAAAGGTGAACTTCTAATAATGCACGAGTTCCATTAAATGTCGGCTTATTACCTACATTTGCAACTCCAAAAATCTGTTTTCCTGCAATCGTTGCTTGCACTGCAAACACTCCGTTGACAGGACACACTTGGCGTTTTAGGGCTATATTTGCCGTTCTAAAACCGAGTTCACGTCCTCTTTTCCAGCCATGTATAACACGCCCAGAAATAGCATAATCGTGACCAAGCATTATTTTAGCACTCGCTAAGTCACCGGATGCTAAAGCATCTCGTATTAAAGTGCTGCTTACTCTAGCATTTAATTGACGAAAGCTCGCGGTGCTTTTTACATCCATGCCCGCTTGGTTGCCCATGCTAGCAAGTAAGTTAAAGTTACCTTGGCGTTGCTTTCCAAACTTAAAATCATCACCAACAGTAAGTGCTTTAACACCTAACTTTTTAATCAAAATCTCATTAACGAATTGCTCAGCATGCATGTTTGCAAATTGCTGATTAAAGCTAATGCAAATAACTCGCTCAATACCTAAATCACTCAATAAACGTAACTTATCTCGTAAGCGCGTTAACCGTGCAGGGGCATTGTTTTTAGCAAAAAATTCTTGTGGCTGGGGTTCAAACAGCATTACAGTGCTAGGCAAACTATGCGCTTTAGCATCGCTAAGTAAACCTTTTAACACTTCTGCGTGGCCTAAATGAACGCCGTCAAAATTACCAATAGTTAACACACAACCAAAATGGTGTGGGCGAATATTGTGTATACCTCTAATTAACTCCATGCCACCTAATGCCTTGTTTAGCGAGCTATTAATTACGGCTAAAAAATGATTAAAGCCGCAGAGTTGCCGATTATAATCTTTTTTTTAGTTTGATTCAGTAATTGCTACACTTTTTATCGTATTTAGTCTAACGCCCATCACAAATAGCATTGCAAAGTAGCTAATACCAGCCAAAGCCACTAGCGCTACTAATAATATTACTTGCTGCGTAAAGGCCCATGTAGCCCAATAATAGTAACTGCTCACAAACCATGTGACAGCTCCCATAACAATACTTGCAACAACACATTTAAGTGTAAAAAGCATACTCATTGATGAGAACTGGTATACATTTTCTTTTTTAAGCTGTCTGTATAATAAAAATGCATTGCAGCTAGCCGATAACGAAGTAGCAAGTGCCAACCCTAAATAACCAATGAAAGGAGCCAGCATAATGTTAAACACCATATTAAGTACTAAGGTAATAATACCAATACGCACCGGTGTTTTTGTATCTTGACGAGCATAAAAACCAGGAGCGAGTACTTTTATTAGCATAAAGCTTACAAGTCCGACCGAATATGCGACTACGCCTAAGCTTACAGCTTTGACATGATCAATACTGTCTTCTTTAAATGCACCGTGGTCGAACAATACGGTAATAATAAGTGGACTGATGATCATTAAACCTATCATTGCTGGTAGGCCTAAAAATATAACAAAACGAACTCCCCAATCGAGAGTATGCTGAAAATCGCTACTTTTTTTACTGCTATGTAGTTTAGAAAGCGCCGGTAAAATAACTGTCGCAATACCAATACCAAATAATCCCAGCGGAAATTCAATTAAGCGGTCTGAATAATAAAGCCACGCAATTGAACCCGTCATCAGTAATGACGCAATCATGGTATCTAGCAACAAATTAATTTGACTAATAGAGACACCAAACAAAGCCGGTAGCATAAGTTTTCGTACTTTTTTTACGTTTTCGTCTTGCCATGCCCAGCGCGGACGCGCCAACATTTTAGCGCGATACAAGAACGGTAGTTGAAATAGTAGCTGCACTACACCACCGAAAAATACACCTATGGCAAGTGCATAAGCACCTACTGAAAATTTATCATGTAAAAAAATTGCACACGTAATAATAGAAACATTAAGCAAAACTGGTGTAAATGCAGCAACAGCGAAACGGTTATACACATTCATAACCGCACCACTAAGTGCAACTAAGCTTACAAAAAATAAATAAGGGAATGTAAGTTTAAGTAGTGAACTTGCAAGTTCAAATTTTTCGGCATTAGGTCCGCCTTGCCACCAATCTATAAACCAACCGGTACCAAATAGTGCTGCAATAACAGGGGAAGCAACAACACCTATAATAGTGACAATTAGTAAAATGGTTCCTAATGTGCCTGCTGCTTGTGCAACAAAAAGTCTGACCTTGTCGTCGCCTTGCTGTTCTTTAATTTCACTTAGCACAGGTACGAATGCTTGTGCGAAGGCACCTTCTGCAAATAAACGGCGTAAAAAATTAGGAATACGGTTAGCAAATAAAAAAACATCAGCCGCTGCACTTGCGCCTAATAAATTGGCAACGACAGCATCTCGAACGAGCCCTAAAATACGCGATATCATAGTCATACAACTAACAATCATACCAGAGCGAAATAAACCTTTTGACACCTTAAACCTACTCAAAAATCCTCAAGATAGGCGATTATGCCACAGTCTTTTTTATAAATCGCTTTAAAGCACTAGGCTGGGGGTCTGTGCTTTGTTACAATGTCTATATTAACTGCTAAAGCGGCAAATTGATGCTCGTTATATGGTGCAGTTTTTCTTGGATTGTTAAATTTAAATTGACATCCATGATAGAAACAGGCATATTCCACGGCCTTTAATTTAAGCTTTATTTTAAGATTGTTAGGAGCAAACCTTGGCTAACATCAAGTCTGCAAAAAAACGCGCTATCACAAGCGAAAAAAACCGTCAGCACAACGCAAGCCGTCGTTCAATGATGCGCACTTACTTCAAAAAAGTAATTGTTGCTATTGAAGCGGGCGATAAAGAAGCTGCACAGCAAGCTTTTTCTGTTGCTACACCTATCCTAGACCGTTACGCAACTAAGGGTCTAATTCACAAAAACAAAGCAGCTCGTCATAAGAGCCGTATAGCAGCTAAGATTAAAGCTCTATAATTTGTTTTTGACAGAATATAAAAAACCGGCTTTTGCCGGTTTTTTTTTATCTAAGATTTAATCTCGTACTTTAATAACAGTCGACATAAATATTTAAACAGATTAGTGTCATACATTTTCCAAGTCTGGATAAAACTTCTTAAGCATTGCCGCTATTTTTTTAGGTGTAAACGGCTTCACTACAAATCCTTTAGCGCCTTTATCAATTGCATCCTTAACATTTTCAATACCTGAATGCGCAGATACCATTACAACATTTGTCTCAGGGCTTAATTCATTGATTTGTGCAATCAAATCTTTGCCATCGCCGTCCGGCAGTTCTATGTCTAAAAAAATGATATTATAATTTGCAGCCTGGCACTCACTAATACATTGTGAGGCAGTAGATGCTTCCTTTACGTTATCTATCCCTAAGTGCATGAGCGTTTGGCTCAAAAAACTACGCACTGTGCTAACGTCATCTACAATTAAAATTGATAGCTGCGTATTCATCTTTATTCCTCGTAGGCTATAAGCTAACTTTAAGTTATCATAATAATTAGCTTAGTATATAAATTTGCTCATTTAATTATAGAGACCTACGGAAAAAAGGCCAGATTTGCTTTATGTCTAAAACCCCAAATAAACAGTCGTTGCTAGGTAAAACACCAACAAGAAAAAAAACAGCGCAAAAAAGAAAGCCGCAACGCCCTACTCAGCGCTCTATACCCGCAGAGGAAAAAACAAACACAAACAATGGCACTAGCCAAAAAACAAAGTCAAAAAAGGGGCTATTTATATCTCTGGCCATTGTTATTGTAATAATTTTAGCTTTTCCAAAACCAACCTTGCTCACCTATAAAAAATTAGGGATGGTAAGTGAGAGTGTTTACTGGCCTGGACTTTTAGGTTACGGAGCTACTTTAATTGATTCCAACTTGCACCCCAACTATGACTCTAGCCGTGAATCCCTTTATTTATGCAGTGATTTACAAAAACCACAGAGCTGTCAAAAGTATCAAGTAATTGCTGACAATGGTTTGTTTTCAGCAATTGGCAGTTACTTTTAGCATTAAAAAAACTAATCTGAAAATTTAAAATTACTTGGTTGAAAGGTGTGCAAAAGATCAACATAATGGCGCTCCTTTTTTCAACAACTGAACTATTGAAACGACCATGCTAAACGAGCTAGATTGGCTTTTAAATACTACACTACTTGCACTAGGTTTAGGTGCATTCTTTATTAACCAGATAACACTGCTGCGCGTTGCCGCCATTAGTGCATGTGGTTTATTGTTCTTATCATTTAGCCTAGATCTTATGTCGTCGAGCGTTATTTCAAATATGAGTTTAGTGTTGATCAACACTTTTTACTTGTTTAAAGTTTATACATTCGGGCAATTTAATGTAACTCAAAGTTAACAACTTTTCCTTAGAATATTTAATAGCCCAGCATTGCTGGGCTTTTTTATTGCGAATTTTTAAAATATTAGAAACACGTTGGATCAGGACAATATTAAACGCCACTAAAGCACCACTACAATAATGGTGCTGAGCATGTACTGTTGAGAGAAACGAGAAGAAAGACGAAAACCGAAAATACCTAATAAGCTAGGTTAATCTGCTATTGTTAATTCACTTTGGGTTTGTGTTTTAGATGGACTATCTTCAGCGTTAGCCTGATTAAACCAAGCTGAAACACCTAGCACAATAATTGAAATAACAACGAGGCTTAATTTAGCCCCACTTTGACTGGATTTCATAACACCCTCTTTATATTTTTATTAGTGAGAATATCTTTTACACTAATGAAAATTACAAATGTTAACAAGCTGTTTTTTAAACTAATTAGCTATCAGCTAATAACCTTTAGTTCTATCCACTGAATTATTGAGTGCTAAGCCCATATTCGAACGTTCAATATTATCGGCTATTTGGTCTATAACGCTACTTAAATCAGATAGCGCTGCACAATGTGGTGTAAGTGTTATTTTGGGGTTTCCCCAGTAAGGATGGTTCTGCGTTAAAGGTTCTTGGTCAAAAACATCCAAGGTAGCAGCGCGTAAGCTATCGCTATTTAATGCATTTAATAAATCTTGCTCAACCACATGAGCGCCACGTGCCACATTAATAACAACAGCATGTGAAGGTAGCTTAGCGAGCATTGAGTGATCAATAATGCCTGTAGTTGCTTGCGTAAGGGGTAATAGACATACAAGGTAGTCAACGTCAGAAAGCATATCGCTAAGTCCTTCATCGCCATAATAAACCTCGACATTAGTCGTGTTTTTATTACTTTGCGCCCAGGCACTTACTTTAAAACCATTAGTTACAAGTTTTTGCGCACATGCTTTACCTAATTCGCCAAATCCAAGTATACCAACATGTTTATTACTAAAAGCTCGTTTTGGCTTCCATGCTTGCTGTGTTTGTTTAGTGTAATACTCTTTTAAGCGTAATTTTTGAGCTAAGACATGTGTAAGTACATATTCCGCCATATCTTCAGCTAGTTGCATGTCAACAATACGTACTACTTCGACATGTTCAGGTAATAATGTTAAATCGATACTGTCTACGCCTGCACCAAATGACGACACAGCTTTTAAGTTAGGCAGCTGCGGCCACAGAGACTCAGGAGCATTCCACGCAAGTACAAAATCCACATTATTTGCGTTTTTGCAATCAGGCCATTGCTCTATCAATGTATTTGGTAATCGCTCTTGTAACTTCGTTATTAGCTTTTCGTTGTTGCGCCCCGTTATAGCCACCAATACCGACATAAATTCTCCTAGCAATTCACAGTTTATAATTTAGTACTTTAAAAAGTCACACTACTGCAAAGTAACTGTCACACCCTTTTTTTAATCTTACATGTATAGCGAATAGACCAAACGGAATATGAGGTTAATATGATAAGTGTTGATAAAGTAATTGCAGCAAACTTACCACAACTAGAGAACTCTCCAAAAGTAAAAGGTTTAGTAAAAAAGGGCTTAGGTTACTTATTGCATGAGCAAGAGTTTATCACCTTTGGTAATACCTACCCTCACCTACAAGGGTTAGAATTTGTTGAGCAAGTACTTGATGAACTCAATTTTGATACACGCTATAAACCTAAGCAGATAGAACATATTCCTAACGAGGGTAAACTTGTTATTGTTGCTAACCACCCTATTGGTTCACTAGATGCTTTAGCACTTATCAAAGTACTCTCTACAGTAAGGCAAGATTTAAAAGTAGTCGCAAACCGCATGTTAATGTCGGTCAGCGCAATGCATTCTCTTTTACTCCCTGTTGATAACTTATCTGGTATGAGTAAAAAGCAAGAGCTTAGTAATATACAAAACCATTTAAAAGGTGGAGGTGCCTTACTTGTATTTCCTGCAGGGGAAGTGTCGCGTCTAGGACCAACCGGTATTAAGGATTGCAAATGGAATAGCGGTTTTTTACGTATGGCAAAAAAAGCCAACTGCCCCATTTTACCTATTTTTATTAAAGCCAAAAATAGTCCACTTTTTTACGGCACATCAATGATTTATAAGCCTCTGGCAAGTTTACTATTAGTGACAGAAATGTTTAAGCAGCGCAAAAAATCTTTAGAGTTTGAGATTGGTGCTTCTATCCCTCCTGAGTCCTACTTAATAGAAAACCTTAAAGATAAAGAAATTGTAAACCTCATACGTAAACAGCTTTATAGGCTTACAACTAAAAAAACACTGCCGCTAAAAACACAAACACCTATTGCTGTGCCTGAGTGTAGAAAAGAACTAAAAAGAGCAATTGAGCAATGTCAGCTTCTGGGTAAAACACACGATGGCATGCACATTCATCTATATCAATATGTAGGTAGTTCACCTATTTTTAGAGAGCTAGGACGCCTCAGAGAAATAGCATTTAGAGCAGTAGGTGAAGGAAGCGGTAAGCGTCGTGATATAGATAAATACGATATGGATTACCAACACCTTGTACTGTGGGACCCTATGCAACTAGAGCTAGTAGGTGCTTATCGATTAGCCTGCGCACAACAGATAATACAAAAACATGGTCGCGAAGGTTTGTATACTGATAGCTTATTTTCTTATACCGACGCTATGACGCCCTATCTAAAACAAGGAATTGAGCTTGGTCGAAGTTTTGTACAGCCTAAGTATTGGGGACGTAAGAGTCTCGACTATTTATGGTACGGTATTGGTGCTTTTATAAAAAACTACCCACAGTATAGGTATTTATTTGGGGCTGTAAGCGTGTCCAACGCCCTACCTGAGCAAGCCAAAGCCATGCTCGTTTATTACTATCAACATTATTATAAAAGCAGCATAGAACTAGCTACGCCCAATAATGAGCTCAAATTAACTGAGCAACAGCTAACGCAATGCAATATTCTTTTTAATGGAAACGATGTTAAAGAAGATTTTGTAGAGTTAAAACATGTGTTAGCTAATATGGGCGCTCAAGTCCCTACTTTATTTAAACAATACACTGAGCTTTGCAACCCTGGCGGCGTACAATTTTTAAGCTTTAGCATTGATCCCGATTTTAATAATTGTATTGATGGATTGGTATTAGTCGATCTTAAAAGTGTTAAAGAAAACAAAGCTAAACGTTATTTAGAATAACTATTGATAAGTAAAGTCAGTGAACCGAGTATTTTATGCCTTATAAAGTACTCGGTTTATATTTAATTATAAATACCGACTCAATCGCATTTAAGTCTTCCAATACTTTTTTAAGTGTCGGGTGTTTTAATTATTTTTGAGCCCTGCTAAAAATATATTTTCTTGTTTATTAAGGCCCTGATTAAACACGAGATTATGGCAAGGCAGTGCCTGCCTTAATATATTCATGTGACTGTTAATTAAATAAATATGTCAATCTTTACAAAAGCATAACGACACTAAAATTAATCTAAATCAATAAAACATTTTATAAGCTTCAAATGCTTTTTAAACTTTGATCTAGAACAGGTTTTCATATTTATTGCTCGGTAATAATAGCGCTAATTAAATAGTAGTTCTTGGAGAACAACATGAAAACTCAAATTAGCATCGCATTATTAACCTCTTTATTAGCACTCTCTCCAGCTGCACACGCTAACTTTAGCGTAAATGTTGGCGCTATTAACGTAAACCCTGATAACAGTAGCTCAGCGATTAATGAAGCACCTACGCTAGGCCTTAAAGGTGATTCAGATACTCAACTAGGTATCACCGTAGATTATGCATTTAACGATCAATGGGTGTTAGAACTGATAGCAGCAACACCGTTTTCACACGATGTAAATGGCGCAGGCGGCTTAGCAGGCAATAAAATTGCAGATATAAAACAACTTCCACCGTCATTGGTTGCACAATACCACTTTTTAGATACAAGCTATGCGCTAAGACCTTTTATAGGCGTAGGCATAAACTACACTGCATTTTTTGATGAGCAACCCTCTCAAGCACTTAAAGCAACACTAGGAACAGACGATGTAGAAGTAAAGTTAGATGATTCGTTTGGCTTTATGGCTCAGGTAGGTGCTAACTATAAAATTGATAAAAACTGGGGTTTACACGCCATGGTATCAATTATGGATATTGATACCGATGCCACTGTTCATGCTAATGGTGCAAAAGCGCTTACATCAACTGTTGAGCTTGATCCTGTTGTGGCTATGTTTGGTGTTAGGTACAGCTTTTAAAGCATATATAAAGTAGTACATAGTTGCCCAATTACAATGTGTGTTAAAAGGCCGAAAGGCCTTTTTTTTCATTTGTAGAGATTAGGGCAGGTTACTTAACTTTTTCTGCTCTAACATTTCTTTCCAGTGCATTACTTCACTTGGCAATATAGGTGTTTGCCCATCAAAACCAGCAACTTCAAGCATTTCTTCAATGCTTATAATACCCTTTTTACTTTTAAATACACCGCGTACATAAGCAATAGCATGTAAGCCTCGCTCTGAGTGAAACTTTTGCTCAATATAAAAGTATTTATGATCCCAGCCAACTAACTTAGTACTTATTGTATATCGCTGCATAGGTTTAATATCGCGGATATAAGTAATAGCAGTTGCGTTAACAATCGGAAACCAACGACGCTTCATTATTTGCTTTAGTAAGCCAACACGCTCCGTCATCCACGTGCGAGATAAATCCATCATCGCAAGATAACGTGAGTTTGTTAAATGTAAATTAATATCACAATCAGTCGGCAAAGCTTTGTAATCAATATCTACTGTATCAAGTAGATTTTGATATTGCTTATTGCGTTTAATTTTGAAAAATAATAATAAAAGTCGAATATATAAGTTCACAAAAAAGGTCTTACCAGTTAAATTTATTCGAGTGTAGCATAGCCCCTTGCGAAGACGAATATTCTACTTTAATCTTAAATCATTATTACAATAAAAAAGATAGCTAATGAAATCAAAACTAAAAATTATCGCTGCACTGGCCCTATTAGCCCCTAGCTACAATGCTTTTGCCGATTTCTCGTTACCAGGTAAAGGCTCAGTAACTTACCCTACCGGTGTAGTTAAAGAATTTAAATTTGGTTTTGAATGGCAGCAAAAAGCTGAGAAATTCACTATTGGATCTAAAAGTTACAATATGGAGCAAATTCCTAGCTCTTATTCTGTCGCCATCACGCTTTCAAAAGATGACAGCCAAGTATGGGTTCAAGAATTTAATAATGGGTTTATTGAGGAGTTTGAATGGCAAATTGGCGAACATACAGTCACTCTAAAAAAGCAGCAGTTTAGCGATCCGGTGAAAGGTGACTATGTTATTGAGCTAAATGGCCGTAGCTATTTTTTCACTCGTAATAACGCCAGTATCGTAATGAACTTTAACGAAGAAGGTATTGAGACGATTGCAATTGATGGGGTAACAAAAAATATGGGCACTAAAAATTAGTCCCCATATTTTAATTTCTTTAAGTCAATTACACTTTTACTGTTTTTCGATTAATCCCGTAATCACGTAACTTATTAGCTACAGCGGTGTGACTTAGGCCCAATCGCTTAGCTAACTGACGTGAGCTTGGGTAAGCGGGGTAGAGTTTGCGAAGTAAAGTCGCCTCAAAACGTTTAACAGCTTGATCTAGTGAGCCTTCAAAATCAGACTCTAAATACCCTAAATCATGAGTAAAAGTTGGTAACTGCAAATGCTCTACGCGAAGCTCGCTATCATCTAGTAACGACACTGCACGGTAAATTGCATTTTCCAGCTGACGTACATTTCCAGGCCACGGGTACTCTTGTAAAAAGCTTAAACATTCTTGTGATAAAACAGGAATTGCATGACCATTTTGTTGTGCGTATTTTTGAATAAAATGCTCTGCAAGTGGCCCTACATCTGCTTTTCTATCTCTTAGTGGCGCTATTTCTAAAGTAAGCACGTTTATACGGTAATATAAGTCTTCTCTAAAAACCCCTTCTTGTACCATTGCAGGTAAGTCTTTTTGAGTAGCGGCAACAATACGTACATTTACTTTAACTTCGTTCTCATCGCCTACTTTTCTAAACGTACCATCTTGTAAAAAACGCAGTAACTTAGTTTGTAGTTGAGTCGACATTTCGCCAACTTCATCTAAAAATACAGTTCCACCATCAGCTTGCTCTAATACACCACGCTTTGGCGCTGCGTTTTCTTCGTACCCGGCATAACCAAATAATTCAGACTCAGCAACATCATCAGGAAGTGAAGCACACGATAGCGCAATAAAAGGCTTAACAGAGCGATTAGATGCGTAATGGCACGCCCTAGCTAATAACTCTTTACCTGTACCAGTTTCACCAGTAATCAAAATAGGGGCCTCTAGTTGCGCCATTTTGCGTGCTTCGCGCACAACTCGGCGCATTGCCGTACTAAAGTTATGAATAGTAGCAAAGCTTTCTTGCCCGTAGCGTCTAAATGCACTGACCTGCTGCCCTAAGCGGCTTTGCGATTTAATGTTAATAACCGCACCCGCAAGCACATCCCCCTCACTACCTTGGGGGACTGCAATTGGTAAAATGTCTGCAATAAAATCCTCACCCGCCACTTCAACGCGCGTGGTTTGCCCGAGCACTTCTTTACCTTCTAGCCAACGTGTAAAGTTAAACCCTTTAAGTAAATTATTAATATTTGCACCAATAACTTCTTTTTCAATTAACTGTAAGTCCTTACATGCTGCATCGTTGCATAAGCGTACCCAACCTTTAGCATCAATAGAGATAACGCCATCAGGCAATGCGCGTAGCAAAGTATTTAATTCGTTGTGTTCACGCTCAGATGGTAAAAACGCAGTGGTACGCACGTCATGTACGCCGTCGATTAAACGTATCGATGGCATAATTTTTTGAAATTGTTCAAATTCTATTTCGGGAAAACTAACGTACATACGACAATTTACAGAATCAACTTCAATTCCTTTTAGATCAACGCTGTAGTTAACTAATATATTAAGGATTTCTTGAGCAATACCAATTCGATCAGCACAGTGAATATCTAGACGCATACATCCTCAAAGAAGGAAAAACTATATTAGCTGAATAATACGCTAAGTCGCTTTGAGAAGGTAGCTTATTGTAAACATTTTTGGACGAAACAGACTGCGAAAGCGATAAGTTGAAGTGTAATTAAATGAAGAAAAGTAGCACTGATATTTAACTATACCAGTGCTATTTGTTAAATCTTATTATGTGACTACTTACCTTGTGGGTAAGCAGACCAATCACCACCATCTAATTGTATAAATGGTCTTTGGTTAACATACATCATTATTGTGCCTTCGTTTTCAGCAACCTTAGGTGCTGTAGGTAGGTTTTCAAGCAAATTAGCAACACTATTATTCCCACCAAATACATCAGTTTGCAGCGCCTTACTTACCAGCTCTGAAAGCGCAAAGTAACTTGTTGAATCATCAACCACAATTTGCGAGTAGTTTTGTACGTCTGGGCCTATAAATTTAATTGCTACAGGTACCGACACAATTGCTGGGCTTGGGATTTCACGTAAACCTGCAAACTGTACTTTGTCACCTTTTAAATTAGCGCCGTGTTCAGGCACTATCATTAACATAACGTTGCGACCGCGTTTTTCTAATTTTTTTACAAATTGGTTAATATCAGCAAACAAGTTTTTATGTCTGATTGGGTATGTCTCTTTACTATTAACCCTTGGTTGGTTCTCTAGCTGATTACCATCATGTAAACTTGTGGTGTTGTAGTACATCGCACACGGCTTACAATCTTCAGCTTGCTCTAACCAACCATCCAGCACAGCTTCATCTGAGTAAATAGGACTATTATCAAAACCTCGTAGCGCCACTGGCATTGAATCTATATTAAATGGCGTGCTATCTAGACCACCGTACTTATTTATTAAACCTTTAAACTCATCAAAATGTCCGTCATGATTCATCACAACATTGTTTTGATAACCTAGTTTTTCTAGGTTTTTAAACAAGTGACATTGTTCAGGTGCCTCTTTAAATAATGCTGTTTGACTCGTTTGCCCACAACTAGCGCGCAGCAGTCTTACCGCAGCGGGCCCACTGTATGACGTAGCCGAGTTAAAGTCTGAAAACACCACATCAAAGTCTTTATACATATCAGTAACACTTACACCAATAGCATTTAAATCAGCAACAGCCATTGAGCATATGTTCAAAATAATTACATCAAACAGCTCACCATTCACTTGGTTTGGAAAGTGGCTCATTAGTAAGCTTTGTTGTTGGTAAAAATCAGCTAATTTTTGATCAGGAGATTGCGCTGCCTGAGTGATCACTTGCGTTTGAGGATTACTTTGATTTTGAGTAACCGGTTCAGGGTTAGCCACATTATTAACGAACTGTGATTGAGAGTTATTTCCTTGCCACCCTACAACTAACAGCCCAACAATAGTCACGGTGGTAAAGCGTATCCATTGCGATGTATACCAAAAACACACACTAATTACGAACAGAGCCAACAACATATCAACGCTAATAACTCGGGTTAATAGCTCGATAAAATAACCAAAACTAAACTCTTGAACGTTACCTGCTTGTTTAGTCAACCTATTTATTGGTGGCAACCATGAGTCTTGATAAAGTAATACCACAGCAAACACAGCACCTAGTATATGTTTTGCCTTCTCTATTATTGGCTGTTTAAATTTAATCGCAAGCAATGCAGCAAAAGCGGCATTAGTTAGTACGTTAAAATCAATTGCACCGTAATAAAACAGAGCAAACTTAACTAAAAAATAAAGGTTCCAAACCCCTAAACCTGATAATTTCACTGCTTATCCTTTTTTACTGTATTTGGTGTATAAGGCTCTAGTACTTCATGTTTAAAAGTAAGCTTATAATAATATTTTGTTATTTGAGATAAAATGTATTTGCCTAGCATACAAAGCACCGCGCCAAGCACCATTGCAAGAAACACGGTAATTAAAAGCTGATTCATACTCATAAGCTATCTCTTAGTTTCATTATAAAAGGCTTAGCATCTGGGCGGCTTTTACTAGAAAATTCTGGGGTGTTAATATTTTCAGTAACGCTATTTGCTATATCAGGTGCAAATTTATAGCTATCATTCTCAGCAAGTTTTTGCGAGAAATCTACAACACTCTTACTTTTATAAAATCGCCTTAGCTGTTTACATTCTTGTTGAATGTAAAAGTGGTCAGAAATTATATTTTGCTGTACAAAAAAATCACTCGTTTTTAATTTAAACAAATGCTTAATTGCATTATCAACGTCATTTTCTCTACAAGCATGCAAATATAAATAAACTGTATTATCTGCAATGCTAAATACATCACCTTCGCGCTTAATATGAAATAAATGCAAAGGATGAATAGGGTCAATTCTTGGTAGTAGCTCAAGTTTCACTAGCACACCACTAACACCTAAATTAACGGCTGAGTCACTATGAATTTCTACTTGTTTCGTAAACTCGATGAAAGGTAAATATCCTTTCGAAAAGGTATTTTCAGTGTATTTTAAAACATCCTCAACTGAGGAAGGTAAAGGCCTTGAAAACTTAAAACCTTGAATAGATTGCACTTGTGAAAGCAAACGCGAAGGCTCTGAAAAGCTATACAAAATCAGATTTACACCCAAGGTTAAAAATAAGCACTCATCTTGATGGCGAATAACACCATCAACATTTTGAATAACAAGCTTTAACCATCGTCCGCAGTTTTTTCTAAGTTCAAAACACTGCTTACCCAATAGCGCCAAATCGGTGTAACGCGTAACTGCAAAAATTAAGGTGGCTGCTTCTACTTTTGGGCCTTTATTAAATAAATCATTATTATCTTTTACGCTTTTATAATGCATCGGTAACTTAGTACCTTCGGGCACAGCACTTTGCACGAGCCAGACATCGTCTTCATCGGAAAAGTCTGAGTGTTTAAGTGTTTTACTTTCGCTTGGCGTTCCAGTTTGAACAACAAACTGATTACCACTTAATAATAATTGGTAATGTTCACCAGCAATAACCCCCCTACTGTGACGCCAATAATCATATTCAAGTACTCGAACCGCAGAGTCGTTATCAACAAATACCAGCCCATCAAATACATTGTTTAATCGTCTAAATAAAAAGCGATAATTTGCAATATCAGGTCCCGAAATTAAAAATAATAATGTAGCTCCCGTACTACGAACAAAATCGTTGTACTGCCTCATCATCAGCTCTAAGCTTTTCTCGTCAGTACTGCTTAACTGTGCTGTATTAAAATGAACAAAAATAAGCGCTTTGTTTAGGCGTTTATAAGCACTTATTTCTTTTATAATACCTGAATTAATTTTCTCTATAGAATGATTCTGCGTTTCTGAGGCCAACGAAAAAGGGTGTACTCTATTATGCTTATAAGCATAATTTAACGATGCAGAAAAAGAAGAATCAAAAAATGATTCAACCTCTTGGGAAACTATATATATATCATTAACCAAGCTTTGGTTAATTGAATGTAACGCCAATTCGATTACAAAATTGTCTAAAGGGGCTAAAACAGCATAACTTGAAGCCGATTTTAACTCTTTTGCAGCAGGCTCTAATCCCGTTATGTTAAAGTTATGCACTTAAAACGCCCTATAAAAAATACTTTTTTACTAGTTTTAACCGTTATTCTATATATAATAGCCAAATATTGTCCACTTTTAATCAAAATAATTAAAGTAACTGTAAAGGTAATAATGAATAACTTGACGCCTAAAAACTCACAAACGTTAACATCAAGTGACATAGAAAACCTTGCACTACGTTTTGGTGGAAAGAGTGATGACTACATAGAAATTGTAAACAAGCAGCAAAATAATAATACAATTAATAAGTACGCATTACTTAAAGAAATAAACAACGAACTAAACATATAAGTTAGTTCAATTAAAGATAGGTAAAACATCCGTTGCAAAGAGTTTTCGTTAAAGGTATCAAAGGCGGTTTAGGCACTACCTCTGTGGTTGCAAATTTAGCGTGCGTGCTAAAAAAGTCTGATGTTGACGTTATTGCAATCGATCTAGATGCAAAAAGTGACCTAGGTTTACATTTTGGCTTGCCATGGAAATATACCAAAGGCTGGAGTAATGAAGCGAGCTTTGAAGATGCACTTGTGCATTTTCATCAAGATGACGATGGCATTATATTTTTACCATATGGTGACAGCACTGATACTAGCATCGATAACATCACTAAAATGGTAAATAGATGCAAAAACCTAAATTATAGCCAAGAAGCGTGGGTAATTTTTGACTGCCCTGCACATATTAACCTTCCCCACTATCCGTTAGAGAAAAACGATATTGTAATTGAACTGGTTAATTGCGACGCTATTTGTCACAGCTTAATTTATAGACGCCTACAAACACTCAAAAATTCAGATACTGATTGGAAGCATTACTTTTTAGTTAACCGCTATAATTCTGCATCTACGCTAGAATTTGACTTGTTTTCTCTTTGGCAATCTACGCTCCCCCTTATGGCTCCGTTTTTTATCAACAGTGACGAAGTTATTAAAGAGTCAACCGCATACAGAAATGTAGCGCTTAATTGTGCGCCATATAGTGTCGCAAACGATGACTTTGAAACACTAGCTGGTTGGCTAGTTAGTAAAGCGACCTTATAAAATGAGCATTACATTATTTTATCAGCGCCCTATTCACAGCACTTTATACTTGCTGCTGAGCATTTTATTTACTGATAAGTTAGTCCGGTACATTTTATTTAAGTTTCATAGCTACTTTAATCAACATAAAGTAAATGTTATTGAAGCTTTTTTAATGCCTTTTATTACGCTTTTAAGCTCACTGTTTATAAATATTAAAAAGCACAAAATCAGCTTTGAATATACCCTTTATGACTACTACCCTCATTTAAGGTTGCCTTACCGAACCTACATTTACTCAAATATATTACGCTTTATTATACAAAGTGTTTTTTTAGTGTTTTTTAAAAACCAGCTTAAATCTAGTTCTGTAAAAGATGATGCTGTTAATTATTTTTATGATGGTGTTAGCTACCTTTTAAGGCAATTACGTTGGTTTGATTTAAAGCTAGGTAGATTGTTAAAGCGCTTACTATCAAAAAACAAAAAAGGCCCTAAAAAAAGTGCGTTTAAAACCATGGCGGATGCGCGTGTATGGCAAAATAAACTAGTCAAATACGTTATTATCGCGTTTATTCTATTTTTATTAGCAATATTTATTACAATTCCTTTTAGCTTGGAAGCTCAAGCCGTTTTTATAAGCTTTATTTTACTAGTTGCGTATGCGCTTAAACGAGTAAAAGGCCAAATGGCAACCATTGTCATGATTACTCTGTCAGTAACTACGTCTTCTCGTTACTTGTGGTGGCGTTACACTGAGACTTTAAATTGGGATGATCCACTTGCACTTGCACTAGGTGGTGGCTTATTACTTGCTGAAACGTATGCCTGGCTTGTACTGATTTTAGGTTTTTTCCAAACAATTAACCCGCTTGAGCGAAAACCAGTGCCTTTACCAAAAAACACTGACTTATGGCCAACAGTAGATGTATATATTCCAACTTATAATGAGCCATTAAGCGTTGTAAGGCCCACTACTCTGGCTGCTTTAAGTATCGATTGGCCTGCAGATAAACTAAATGTTTATATATTAGATGATGGTAAGCGCCCAGAGTTTAAGGAATTTGCAGAGGAAATTGGAGTAGGCTATTTAGCTCGTTCGGATAACAATCATGCTAAAGCCGGCAATATGAATAGCGCTATGCGTTATACCGATGGCGAATATATCGCAATTTTTGATTGTGACCATGTCCCTGCTCGCTCATTTTTGCAAATGACGATGGGACAGTTTTTAAAAGATAGTAAAGTGTGTTTAGTGCAAACACCGCATCACTTTTTCTCTGCAGATCCGTTTGAGCGCAACCTTAACAACCATAGTCAAATTCCTAACGAAAACATGTTGTTTTATGGGCTTATTCAAGACGGAAACGACATGTGGGATGCGACCTTCTTTTGTGGCTCTTGCGCCGTATTAAAACGAGCTGCGCTTGATGATATTGGCGGTTTTGCATTTGAAACAGTAACGGAGGATGCTCACACGGCACTTCGTATGCAGCGCGCTGGTTATAAAACTGCTTATATAAATATTCCACAGGCAGCAGGTCTTGCAACCGATAGCCTGTCAGCGCATATAGGTCAACGCATTCGCTGGGCGCGTGGTATGGCGCAGATATTTAGACTTGATAATCCATTAATGGGTAAGGGTTTAAGCATTCCTCAACGATTATGCTACATAAACGCAATGCTGCACTTTTTATCGGGTATTCCTCGTATTGTATTTTTAACAGCCCCTTTAGCGCTAATATATTTTAATGCATACATAATTTATGCCCCATTTTTAGCTATTTTTATTTATGTAGTGCCGACATTAATTCAAATAAAAGCGACTAACTCACGTATTCAAGGTAAATACCGTTACTCCTTTTGGGGTGAAGTGTATGAGTCAGTACTTGCTTGGTACATATTAAAACCAACCACCGTTGCTTTATTTAATCCTAATAAGGGTAAGTTTAACGTAACCGAAAAAGGTGGTTTAAATGATAAAGAGCATTACGATTGGGGTATTTCTAAACCGTATTTAATTCTCTTACTTATTAATTTACTTGGTATATTAGTGGGTGTATTACGTCTATTTTTAGGTGACCCAAGCCAGATTGGCGTACTTATAATAAGTATGGGTTGGGCTTTTTATAATATTATAATTTTAGGTGCTGCGGTTGCTGTTGCAGCTGAAGCTCGTCAAGTGAGGCACTCGCATCGTATAAAGGCAAACTTTCCTGCCGGCGTTCGTTTAGCAAATGGTCATACTTTGAAAGTAAAAATAACGGATTATTCAGATAACGGCGTGGGCATAGAGACAGATCACGCGCATTTATGCCGTGTTAACGATAAAATTGAATTATTAATGAGTCGCGGTAATAAGCAGTTTTCGTTTACAACGTATGTATGTAATACCCGCAAAAAACAAATTGGCCTTACACTTAAGGATTTATCTCTCGAAAAACAGAGAGCTTTTATACAATGTACCTTCTCAAGAGCAGATGCTTGGCTAGATTGGCAAAATAACTTTAGACATGACCGTCCATCGTATAGCTTCAAAGAAGTACAAAAAACCAGTTTACGGGGCTTTAGTAATTTATTGTTTCATGCCCCAAGAGCGTTACAACCTATAATTAAGTTTATGACTAATACTGTCATTTACATAAATTCATTTACTCCAAAAAAACCGATAGTGCATAATAATTATGATTAAAAAGTTACTTAATACATTTCTAACATTGTTACTTATTAGTAGCGCATATCAAGTGCTCGCTATCGAGCCTATGCACGACAAAACTATGTTTGTAAATGGCTACCCTGAGAGCGCTCAGGTTTCTAGTTTACGTCTTAGCTTTGAAAAGTTAGGGTTCAACGACTATAAACTCGACGGCGTGAATAATAATTCTCGAGTCGATTTCACAAATAGAATTGATAAATTAAGCACTAATCTAAAGCTTAACTTTTCGTACACCAACTCACCTTCATTGCTGGCTAATGTATCGCATTTAAAAGTTTATTTTAACGATAACTTAGTTACTGTTTTACCTATTAATGAGCAATTAAGTATTGTAAAAAATACGGTAAGTCATAGCCTAGACCTAAATGCTAAATACATTCAAGACTACAACCAAATTCGCTTTGAACTAGTTGGCTACTACGACTTACGATGCCAAGATTACTTTAGCCGCTCAATTTGGACTGAAATAAACAAATCAAGCCACATCACGCTTGATCAAAAACAGTTAGCGATTGATAGCCGCCTTGAATATTTACCAGAACCATTTTTTGATGCTAAAGATTACAACAAATTAAACTTACCTTTTGTATTTGCAAGCACACCTAATACACAAGCTATAGAAGCTGCTGCCACTTTATCTAGTTGGTTTGGCGCGCAAGCAGACTGGCGTGGCGCTAACTTTCCCGTAGTTTTAAATAAAGCACCAGAGCAGCACAGTGTGGTGTTTATTACTAATGACTCAAAACCTGATTTTTTAAAAGATTATCCAGATGTTGAAAAGCCAACCGTCGAGCTAATTTCAAGTCCGATTCACAGATACAATAAAATGCTGCTAATTTTGGGGCGTGACGAAAAAGACTTAAAAACAGCGGTTACTGGTCTTGTATTTGGTCATAAAATTATGACTGGCCGAAGTGCAAGCATCGAAGCAATTAACAAACTCCCACTGCGTAAAGCTTATGATGCGCCGAGATGGCTCAGAAACGATCGTCCCGTGCACTTTGACGAGCTTATTGACTACCCGACTCAGTTACAAGCTGAGGGTCTTAACAACGGCCCTATAAAATTAAATGTTCGTTTTGCACCGGATTTATTTACTTGGCGTGAAAAAGGGATTCCTATTACTTTGCAATACCGTAATACCCCAGAGAGCGAAACATTAAATTCACGTTTGAACATGCTAATAAACCAAGAATTTATAAGTGGTTTTTTACTTGATAAAAAAGACACATCGTTAACTACCGCTAAAACGTTGCTGCCTTTAATTGCTAATACAGACACAACGCAAAGCGCTGAAGACTTTTCATTAGACGGTATTAATCTTGCCAGCCGAAATGAGTTAAATTTTGACTTTAGATTTGCAGTACTTAAAAAAGGCGAATGTGCCGTTGCTCCACCTGGTGGCGAGTACGGGGTAATTGATGGAAACTCTAACATTGATGTAAGTGGGTTTGATCATTACATGGCTTTACCTGATTTAAATGTATTTGCAAACAGCGGATTCCCATTTACAAAATACGCAGACTTACAACAAACTTTAGTATTGATAGATGAAGTTCCATCACCTAAAGCACTATCTGTATTGTTTAATTTAACAGGCCACTTTGGTGCTATTACAGGCTACCCCGCTCATAGAATAAGTGTTGCTCATTTAAACGAAGATGCCAACTTAGATGATAAAGACATCTTAGTAATCGCAAAACCTAATAGCATTGCTAATAACTTAGATGAAGATGCGCAAACCAATATCCTGCTTGATAATAATCAGCGCGCTATAAAACAAGCCATATACAATGGTGCTTACGATGAGCAGACAACAGATAAAGTCCAAGTAAGTATAAAAAGTAGTGGTGATATGGCCGTTATTACTGGCTTTCAATCACCGTTTGATTCAGAGCGTTCAATTGTATCGCTTAGTGCAACATCACAAAAAGCCTTTACTCTACTTGATGATGCGTTAATGAGTTCAGAAGCTCTTGCGCAAATTAAAGGCAGTGCTGCGGTCATAAATTCTCAAGGCATTAAAACAATTAAAACTGATGAGCAATATTTTGTTGGTCACATTCCTGTGCATACCCTAATTTGGTTCCATTTATCGGATCACCCATTTGTACTGGCACTATTGTCTATTTTAACACTACTGTTGATCTCATTTATAATATGGCGATTACTGCAAGCATTAACATACAAGCGATTAGCTGAAGGAGATAAGTAATGAAGTCACTCATTAATGTATTTTTTACCGTGATTGCATTATTTACCTTTAATGCCAATGCACAAATAGAGCAATGCCAACCATGGGATGCATGGCAAACGTTTAAAAGTAACTTTATAAGCCAAGATGGTCGCGTTATTGATTTGGGGAGTGAGCAAAAAGTCACAACCTCTGAAGGCCAATCTTATGCCTTATTTTTTGCTGTTGTAGCAAATGACAAAGCAATGTTTGACTTAGTGCTTGATTGGACGCAAGAACATTTATCAGAAGGTGATTTAAGCACTCGTTTACCGGCATGGCAATGGGGTGTTAATAATCAAAATGTTGGCGGAATTTTAGATTCAAACCCTGCGTCTGATTCAGACTTATGGATAGCATACAGCTTATCGCAAGCTGCTATTCTTTGGGATGAGCGCCGCTACAGCATATTAGCAGCTGTACTTGCACAGCGAATAATGCGTGAAGAAACCGCTTATATCTCGGGCCTAGGTTTATCATTACTACCCGCTCCTACAGGTTTTGAATTTGATAATAAACGTTTTAAGTTAAACCCGAGCTACTCACCATTATTTATTTACCAGCAGTTTAAAAAGCTCTACCCACACTCGCCTTGGCATCAATTACACGAAGGCTCAGCAAAGCTAATTTTAGATACAGCAAAGCAAGGTGTTAGCCCTGACTGGGTAATGTTTGATGCGAATAATGGCTTTTACTACGATAAAAAAACGAGCGACTTGGGCAGTTATAACGCTATTAGAGTGTATTTATGGGCAAGTATGATGGCAGACAACGCACCTTATAAAAAAGAGCTATTAGCGCAATTCAACCCTTTTATAGAAACAATTAATAAACGTGGTTACGTGCCTTTAAATACCTTTGCTAAATCTGGAAAATCTGAAAAAAGAGGCCCTTTAGGCTTTAATTCAGCTTTGTTACCTTTACTGGCGACTAATAACGATAACTCTACGGTAATGGCGATTCAGCAAAAACTAATGATTGATAAATCATTTACCCAGACTCGTTATTACGACAGCGTGCTTAACTTGTTTGGTACAAGTGCTTTAAATAAGCGTTTTTCAATTACAGCAGATGGGACGCTACAACCGGTATGGAGCACTGAATGCCGTTAAGGTTTGCCCTCGCTTGCACATTAGCGCTTAGCTCTGGATTGAGCGCTAACACAGCCAACGATATTGATACGCAATCTGTTGATTGGTTATTAAGCCAAATAAGTATTGGTGAAGCACAGCAAAATAAAAAACTAGTTGAAGATAGCTTACGAAAGCTAGTCGCCATTGCCCCTGCCCGGATAGAAACACAGTGCGCAGTAGCGCGTTATGATTTTGCCAATGGCGAATCTGCGAAAGCCAACCAGTTATTAAATAAAATAGATAATGGGCTTACCAAACAAACCCCGTGCGTTGAAAAACTAAAAGTACTTTCTCGTACTGAAGGTAAAGATAAATCTTCAATTCAAGAAGCTAAATTACTGGCTCGTGCGGGTCGTTATAAACAAGCTCGCGAAATCTATAATAATATTTTTAAAAACGTTTACCCTACATTAGATTACGAGCTTGAGCATTTAAGTTGGTATGGGCAAGACAGCGGCCAATGGGAAAGCGTTAAAAAAGGCTATGAAAAATTAGCTCAATACTACCCAAGTATCGCGCAAATAGAAGTCGCTTATGCACGCCACTTACTTAGGCGTAATCTGACAGATAAAAAAGCGATTGATATTTTAAGTAAATATGGCGCAGGCCCTACTTTTATTAATGAAGTAGAATATATTTGGCTTAGTGCTTTGCTAGAAATGCCCTTAACAGATGATACAGTTAAGCAGTATCAACGCTATTTCACGCTTTACCCTTTTAGTAGTAAGGGCGAATTACAATATCAAGATTTTCTAAAAGATTATAAAAAACGCCAAACACTGCTTGCCGATCCTGCCTATCAGCTTTGGGTTAGGGGCGATAGATTACTTGAGAAAAATAAACTTGCCGCCGCAGAGCCTCTGCTTTTAAAAGCCTTAAGAGGTCGTCCGCAAGACGGCGCTATAATGCGAAGCCTTGGCACACTCTATTTACGGCTTGGTGAAAACCAAAAGTCGTATCAATATTTTACTCGTGCGCAAAAATTTACAGCTGAGTTCGCCGAGCGTGAAACACTGCAAGAATTGGCAAAAACAGCTAAGCTTTGGCTTTATATTCGCGAAGCTAAAAATGCTATTAATAATAAAGAGTTTAAAACTGCTAAACTTAAGCTAGATTTAGCCGCTACCTTAGGGCAAGAAACTAATACAGTAATATATAACAAAGGTTTATTACAATTTGCTCAAGGGCAATATTCACAAGCTGCTCTTACATATCAAATTGTTTTAAAAAGTGATCCACTTAATAGGAGCGCTTTAATTGGTCTGCTTGAAATAGCTGAATTAGAACAAAATGAACAAGCCTTAACTTCTTTTTATAACAGCTTATCGTTTAATCAAAAAAAATTAGTTAAAGATTCATATTCTGTCTCTTTAAGCAGTCAGTACCGCGCAAAAGCTGATGCATTAACGCAGTCAGGCGACTTAGAGCTAGCCGAAAAAGTATTAAAAGATGCAATTGAAATAGCGCCTGAGCAGCCTTGGTTATATTACGATTTAGCCTTTATATATCAACAAAAAGGACTCACAGAAGAGGCCCGTACTTTATTTAATAATGTGCTGTGGCAGTTTCCGCTAAATCCTCAAATTCGTTATAGCCACGCGCTTTTTTTACGATCCCTTGATGATTATCAAGGTGCTATTAAAACATTGCAGTACATTCCATTTAAATCCAGAGATAAAGATATTATTGCGCTTGAACAACAGCTGCAACTTAATGAGTCTTTAACACAAAGTGAGCGCCACCTTGACGCTAAAGATAAAGCCACTGCAATCTATCATTTAAGTAACTTAGAAGCACAAAGCTTAACACCTGCCATGCAGGCTGAGTTATCGCGAAGCTGGTATCGAATCGACGAAAAAAAACACGCTATAAGACTTATAAACAAAGCACTGAAAGCTGAGCCTTCGCTTTCTCCTTATTGGCATACACTTTATGGTGAATGGCTTTTAGATCAAGGAGATGAAAATAAAACGAAGCAATGGTTTGAAAATTACACGTTACCAGAGAGCGCTACTGAAAACGAAAAAACTCAATATGTACAGCTACAAAATAGCTATATTACCGAGTATTATAATGGCAGTGATTTAATCGCTAAGCTTAACCAGCTGGATCAAAAATATAAAAATACTCCAGCAACAACAACTGCCCTTATTAATGCAAACTTAGCACTTGAACAGCGCGAAGCAGCGGTTATTTTGTATCAACAAAAAGTTCAAAACAAACAAACCATAGAGCCTCAAGCGCTTCTCGCTATTGCTAATGCATACATAGAACTTGGAGACGACTTTCAAGCAAAAGAAGTTACGCAAAAAGCGATTACGCAAACCACGCCGCAAGATGGTTACTTACAACGCCAAATCATGTCATCTCTTAATGAGTTTAATTACTCAGGGGATGCACTTTATTTAGCTAAACAACTTATTGAAAAGTCACCAAACGATCAAGAGTTACGTTATTTAGGCGCTCAAGTAGCCAGTAAGTTTAATGAAACCGAACAAGCACAATTTTGGTATGCACAAACCCTGTCACCTAATCGTACATTGAATGAAAAAGAGCTTTACGGAGCGCTTTTAAAAATAAATGAAAGCGATGAATGGTATGTAAACGGTGCTAAACGTGAGCTAATAAACGAGCAAAATAAAAACCAAGCCTACATTGCTATTGGTGTTAACTTTAGTGGGCAAACAAGTACCGAAAGTGAAGCAACACTTGGGGCAGGCTTAGTCCCGATTGAAGCTTACTTTCCGCTTTGGCAAGGCCAAGGGTTTATTAAAGTAGACCCGACTACTATTAGCGCACAAACAACTCGCTTTGATGAGCAGTTCGCTGGTAGTCGCTACGGACAAGGTGCTTTATGTATTTTCACTTGTTCAGTCGATGAAGTGACACCAGAGGAAAATGGTGTAGATATAGGTATTGGTTGGCAAAACGAAAACTGGCGTGTAGATGTAGGCACTACCCCACTTGGCTTTTTAATTGAAGACTTTGTGTGGGGCGTAAATTACGCAGACAGTTTTGGCGACTTTGGATATAGCCTAGAACTTGAAAAACGCCCAGTTACGAGCTCAGTACTTTCTTATGCAGGCTTAAAAGATGTAAATACAGGTGAAGTTTGGGGTGGTGTACGCTCTACAGGTCTAACTGCTAATGTATCGCATGACTTAGGTGGAAAATGGGGTTTTTGGTCAAGCGCCGACTTTACCCTTTATAAAGGCCAAAATGTAAAAGACAACCAACGCTACCGTATGATGGGCGGTACTTATTACCGTGTAATTAGCAATCAAGAGCGTGAATTTACCGTAGGCGCTAGCTTATTACATTGGGCATACAAGTATAATTTAAGTGAAGAAACATGGGGCCATGGTGGTTATTACAGTCCACAAAACTATGTAGGCTTATCTGTGCCACTCACTTATGACGCGCGTTGGGGCGATGATTTTGTCTATCGATTAAAAACAGGTATTTCTTACTCGCAAACAAAAACTCAATCTATTGATTTCTTCCCTAACGATAGCGATTTGCAAATAGCTGCATATGATAGAGAGTCAATAACAGGTGTTGATCCTGTTTTTGAAGGTGAAACAAGTTCTGGTGTTTCATATAATCTTGAAGGTAGTTTTGAGTATAGAATAACGCCGAATTGGTTTTTTGGTGGCTACTTAGCCATCGATCGTTCTGACTTTTACGAACCAAACTTTGGTCAACTTTACATACGTTACTATTTTAACCCTGTGTACGGAACACTTGAGTTCCCAGGTACCCCTATTGTTCCTTATGCTGAGTTCTAACTTGGCATAAGGTGATACACCGCGCAATACTTCCCCTAGCACTAAGGTATATGTATACTTGTGCCCAATTGTAACTAGGATAAGGGTGTGTCTCTTACCTTCTGGTGTTACTACCATATAGCAAATCATTATCTTAGCTACAAATAATAAACTGATGGTCGAGCATTTTAGTATGACTAAATATTAAGATAGCTAAAGCAAAAAATTATAAGGCCATTACAACAATTCTTAAAGTTAGGAAGTAAATATGAGTTCAGCTCCAGATAGTGGTTGGTTTGGCCACCCTAAAGGACTTTCGACATTGTTCTTCACTGAAATGTGGGAACGAATGAGTTATTACGGTATGCGAGCTATGCTCGTATTATTCATGACAGCAAGCTTACAAGAAGAAGGCCTTGCCTTTACTGTTGCATCAGCTGCTGCAATCTATGGTTTGTACACAGGCGCAGTATACTTTTTAGGCTTACCAGGTGGTTGGCTAGCTGATAGATTGTTTGGTGGTCAAAAAGCAGTTTGGTATGGCGGCATAATTATTATGATTGGCCATATTATTTTGGCTATTCCACATGATTATTCTTTCTTTATTGGCTTAATATTTGTAGCAACAGGTACTGGTTTACTAAAACCAAATATCAGTGCAATGGTAGGCCAATTATATAGCGATGCTGATGAGCGTCGTGATGGCGGTTACGCTATTTATTACATGGGTATTAACATGGGTTCTTTAATAGGTTACTACGTATGTGGTTACTTTATGGAGAACGTAGGCTGGCACTGGGCATTTGGTGCAGCAGCTGTAGGTATGGCTATTGGTTTAGTGCAGTACAAACTCACACTTAATAACTTACCAGAGCACGGCGCACTACCTGCTAATCCATTAGGTCCTAAAGGCACTTCACGCGCTTGGGGTGGTATTGCTGTATTTATAATTGCAGCTGCTGCAGTTACTACGGCTGCAATGACCGGCGCTATTGTTATTAATCCAACAGTGGTTGCAGGGTACGTAGCTATTGTATTTACTATTATCTTTTTTGTTTATTTTGGTGTTATTTACTTTACAGGTAATTTAACCGATGCCGAAAAACAAAGAATGTGGGCACTATTTTTAGTCTGTATTGCATCAGCATGTTTTTGGTCTGGCTTTGAACAAGCTGGTTCATCATTAAACTTATTTGCTCGCGACTATACTGATCGCCTTATTGGTACTTTTGAAATCCCTACAACGTGGTTTCAATCATTAAACTCACTGTTTATTATTGCTTTATCGCCATTTTTTGCAGCGCTTTGGATTAACTTATCTAAAAGCTTAGTATCACCTAGCTATAGCGTTAAGTGTGCAATTGGCTTAATTATCATGGCATCAGGCTTTTTAGTTATGTTTATGGCGGCTCATTACGCAGCTGAAGGCTTAAAAGTAGCGCCTTACTGGCTTGTTACTACCTACTTTTTACATACTGTAGGTGAGCTTTGTTTAAGCCCTGTAGCATTAAGTGCGGTAAGTAAGTTATCGCCTAAACGTTATACAGGTCAAATGATGGGTGTGTTTGTATTAACTTACTCAATCGGTAACATTATCGCAGGTTTACTTGCTGGTAATTTCGATCCGAATAATGTTGAAGAAATCCCTAACTTATACTTACAAATTGCATTATTTAGCATTGGTGTTGGTGTTGTTTTAGTACTAATGACCTTTAAAGCTAAAGTATGGGAAAAACAAGGGTTAGAAGAGAGAGTCTCTTAATTGTTGTTTATTTTAAATATAACAACATAACCGATATATTCCTCCATAGCGCCTATGGGGGAATTTTTTTTATTCAACTTTGCCCCACTCTCGTTAACTGATAATATGTCCTGATTGATTATTGAATAGACTCAGGGATAGCAGTATATGCATTTATTAACGTTATCACGTGCCGCTCGACTAGCATTTCTCCTCATTTTTTTATCTGCCTGTGGTGGCGGTGATGAAGTAACAGTAAATCCAAATGATCCTGTAGAGCCTGAGCCTAGTGGTTTAATTATTACCAACGCTAATGGCTTACAAACGTCATTAGATGAAGGTAACTTTACTATCAATGCCCCTGGGCAAGCCGTGACCAACGATACTGACATAACCTACGAAAAATTAGTCCTTGATGAGAGTAATCAAGCAAAAAATATCATTTCAGATATACATACGCTTACCCCAAGTACAGTTCAACTTTCTAGTCCAATGACAATTACTATAAAAATACCTGACGACTATGTATTAGGCGGCCAATTAACTCTTGCTCGTTTAAGCGGAGACTCTTGGTCAAGTATTACTAATTCAACGGTATCTCAAGGCTTTGTCAGCGCACAAGTAAACCAACTAGGTAGCTATGCAATAGAAGTGCAACGTACTGTTGCATTTTCTGATATTGGCCCAACCTGTGATGCTAATGCAACAGAGCAATCTGTGCGGTTTGTTCACGTTGCCGACATGCATTCTCGCTTTGGGTATCAAGAACAATATTTTAGCCGCATTAAGGCCTATTATAAAAAAGCGCTAAGCGAATCACCGCATACATTATTCACCGATGGTGGCGATGATTACGAAAAAGGGACCGTTGCAGAGCAAATATCACAAGGCTTAGCCTCTGATGAAACCGTAAAGCTAATGGCTTTTGATTTACGTGTTTTAGGGAACCATGACTATGCGTGGGGCCCTGAAAGGCTAATTGAGTTTTCACAAGACGATAATGCCATTGTACTTGCAAGTAATACCCGCTTTGAGGGAGAGCAAAATAAAAGCTTTGGCGGTGTCGACTTTGCTAAAGTACAGGTTGGCTGCATAAAATTGGGTGTGTTTGGGATGACTTCAGTACCATGGAATGAACTTGACGAGCCGATTGAAAATGACCCTATTCCTGACTTTATAAAACAATTTAAAATGAGTTGGCAATGGCAACAAATCGCACAAAGTATTGTAAGCCAATACCGCGATGAAGTTGACTACATGATTATGCTAAGCCATTTAGGCAAAGGAACTGATGTTGAGATAGCAACCAATGTACCCGGCATAGACTTAGTACTTGGCGGGCATACTCATGGTGGTGAGGATTTTATAGAGCTTGAGAATAATGCTTTAGTTATTCAGCCCGACTTTTATGCACGCGGAGTCACCGACTTAAATTTAGTATTTGATACAGCCGATAAAACACTAAGTCGTTACGATTATCAACATGTGGATACGCGAACATCTATAGTACCTGACGAAGAAACCAAGCTCGCTATCGATGAAATAATGGGCAGATATGCACCCGATGCTGATACAGAAATTGCCATTTCAGAAAACTACCCAAGTAGCTTTGAAGTTGCAGAAATAACAGCACTTGCAACTAAACATTCAAGCTCAATTAACGCAGCGCTGCTTAACCCTGAACTTGTACAAAAAAGATGGACGCCAGGAACTGTTACACAAGAAGATTTTCACAAAGCATTTTATGTTGAAAGACAGCCTTCAAACACACCTGGCTTTAATTCACTGTATCAAGTAACCGTTACAGGCAATGATTTAAACACGATGATTGCCAGCCAACCCGATTGGTTTGTGTTAAAGCCAGAAGATATTCAAGTAACGACAAATTATAATGTCGCTTTATTTAAAGGTGCGGCACTTAATCCAGATTTATTTTTTAGCAGTGTTACTTTTAATGATGTAAAGCCAATTGCCGAAGCATGGTGGCTACTTGATCAGTACGCACGCTTTAGAACAACTCAATGTCTTCACCTTGATACAGACACACAGCTTAATGCTTGCCAAAATGTTGCAAATATAACAACTTGGAACTTTGACGATCCAACAAACCCACTAATTCCAGACTCAGGTCCATCGGTTTTAAGCTACTTTGACCCAGAAAATGATGGTTGGGGCCCAGAAGATACACGCTATGAGACAACCACTGATCTTAATATTGCCGATTTAACTGATGGCCCTTCTGGTGTAATGGCTTTTACTCGTCACTCTCCAACAGAAGGCCTATTAATTACGTTAAACACAGCTGCAAATGGTGATTTTAAAGATGACGGTATGGTATCTGACTATACTCTAATAATGGATTTATATTGGCCATCAGAAGATAGCGATTCTTATCGTGCAATAATCCAAACTGAAACAGTAGATTATTTAGAAGATGATGCAGATATATTTATTGATCCCAGTGGCGGTTATGGTGAAGCAACGTTTAAAAGTGGATATTTTGGTGATACTAAACCAGAGGCATGGCATCGTGTAGCGTTTGTGTTTTACACAGCACCAAAAAATGGCGTGTTTGAAGTATATATTGATGGTGAGTTAGCGGGTGTAAAAGAGTTTGGAGAAATAGACCAACGTTGGGCTCTAAACAAAGCAGTGCTCTTATTTACTGATAATGGCTACGAAACAGTACCTGGTTATTTAAATGCCTTACTCTATGCGGGCCGCGCTATGACCAGAGATGAAATTAAAAGCATGGGCGCTGCGCAAAAAAAATTGACATTTGAACAACCGATGCGTGTGTTAAATCAAACGATTGAACGTCACTACAAAGCAGCTCCAGCAATAAAAACTAATTTATGGATAGAGCAGCGAAACAAGTTCTTCGGTAACGGCTCTTAAAGTGTAAATAATTACATACAAAAAGGCTTTTGATTATTAATTCTAAAAGGAGGTTTAACGCAGGTTAAACCTCCTTTTTAGTATTTAAATACAACAACTTAAAAACAAGCACTCCCACTTTAATTTATAACATATAACTTCATTTTACTTAACTGTATTACAAACACGTAACTTTATAATAACCGTCCTATAAAATTTACACATACACTACACACTAAATAGTGCCTCCCCCTTCCCCAAATCAAAAATCTGGTTGATTATCTACTGCAATATGACAACAACACATAATCGCAGTGCTTAATTGCGGGAGTAATAATAATGAGTGAAGTAAATAACTATTTAGGTTTAGTCGGTATTGAATTTACCGAGTACGCAACACCTGATGCTGATTATATGGATAAAGTATTTACTGATTTTGGCTTCTCTAAGCTTAAAAAATTCAAAGGTAAAGACATTGTTTATTACAACCAAAACGATATTCACTTTTTACTGAATAACGAGCGTGAAGGTTTTTCTGCAGAATTTGCTAAAAGCCATGGCCCTGCTATTTGTTCAATGGGTTGGCGTGTTGAGAATGCGCAAAAAGCATTTGAAACTGCAGTAGAACGTGGTGCAAAACCAGCGACAGACTCAACGCATAAAAATATGCCTTACCCTGCAATCTATGGTATTGGCGACAGCCTAATTTACTTTATTGAACAATTTGGCGACAAAGGCACTATTTACGAAAGTGATTTTGAAGACTTAGAAACGCAAAATGTTGTAGAAGATAAAGGCTTTATCCGAATCGATCACTTAACCAATAACGTTTATAAAGGCACCATGGAAAAATGGGCTAACTTTTATAAAGACGTATTTGGTTTTACTGAAGTACGCTACTTTGACATTAAAGGTCAAAAAACAGCGCTTATTTCGTATGCACTAAAATCACCTTGTGGCACCTTCTCTATTCCAATAAACGAAGGTAAAGGTAACGATAACAACCAAATTGATGAATACCTTGGTGAGTACAACGGCCCAGGCGTTCAACATTTAGCGTTTTTAACAGATGACTTAGTAAGCTCTCTTGATAAGCTTGATAAATCAACAATTGCCACTTTAGATATTATCCCAGAGTACTACGATACTATTTTTGACCGTGTACCTTGGGTTGCTGAAGATAAAGAAAAAATTCGTCAGCATCAAATACTCGTAGATAGCCAAAGTGAAAATTGTTATTTATTACAAATTTTCTCTAAAAACTTATTTGGTCCAATCTTTATAGAAATGATCCAGCGCGTTGATGATGGTGGCTTTGGTGAAGGTAACTTCCAAGCATTATTTGAATCAATCGAACGTGACCAAGAGCGTCGCGGCGTTTTATAAAATATTTGAGTAAATTAAAAGCAGCGAACTTCGCTGCTTTTTGTCGTTTTAATATTTAAAAAGTATGGCGCCAAGTACAAGTGTGATTAAATAAACTATACCTTGTCGCCATACAGTAAAATCCAAAGGAAATGTAATGAGCCTAATTAACGAAACCCACGATATTAATTTAACCAGCTGGGTAGAATCAGCTAATGTTGATAATTGCGACTTCCCGATTCAAAACTTACCGTTTGCAGAATTTCGTCGTAAAGGATCTGATGAGGCCTTTCGTGGTGGTGTTGCAATTGGTGACCAAGTAATCGATTTAGCAAAACTAAGTAAATTAAACGTTTTAACAGGTGACGCTAAAACAGCCGCAGATGCAGCAAGTGAAGCAACCTTAAATACATTTATGGGTTTAGGGAAGCAGTATTGGTCAGCCCTTCGTTTAGCCCTTTCAAAAGCACTACGAGCAGGCTCTGATCACCAACAAGCGCTTAGCGATACATTAATTGCACAGTCTGATATAGAGTTTTCACTACCTTGTCGTATCGGTGATTACACCGACTTTTACACTTCTATTTATCATGCTACCGCTGTGGGCAGTTTATTTCGCCCTGATAACCCATTACTACCTAACTATAAATGGGTACCTATTGGTTATCATGGTCGATCTTCATCTATTGACGTATCGGGTCAAACATTTCATCGCCCTAAAGGTCAAACTAAAGCGCCAGATGCAGAAGTACCATCATTTGGTCCGTGTAAGCGCCTTGATTACGAACTAGAAGTCGGTATTTACTTAGGTAAAGGCAATGCACTGGGCGATGCAATCGCTATCGAAAATGCTGAAAACCACGTATTTGGCTTTTGTGTATTTAACGATTGGTCAGCACGTGACTTGCAAGCGTGGGAATATCAACCGCTTGGTCCATTTTTAGCTAAAAACTTTGCCTCAACGGTATCGCCTTGGATTGTAACAACCGAAGCATTAGCGCCTTATAGAACAAGCTGGACACGTGATGAAAACGATCCACAGCCTATGGACTATTTAGAATCAAAAGCAAATCGCGACCAAGGTGCTTTTGATATTCAAATGGATGTTAAAATTCAAACGCAAAAAATGCGTAGCGAAGGCCATAACCCAACGCGCGTATCAACATCTAGCTTTAAGCACTCTTACTGGACTGTGGCACAAATGGTTACTCATCACACAGTAAATGGCTGTAACTTTATGCCAGGTGACATGCTAGGTTCGGGCACTCAGTCGGGTCCAACGCATGAAGAAGCAGGTTCATTACTTGAGCTTTCTCGTGGCGGTAAAGAAAAAATCACGCTAAGTAATGGCGAACAACGTAGCTTTTTAGAAGATGGCGATAACGTTATTATGCGTGGCTGGTGTGAAAAAGAAGGCTATGCACGTATAGGTTTTGGCTCTGTAGAGAGTACTGTACTGCCGGCAAAATAATACGCATATTAAAAAATTTATTAAAAGGGCTGCTTACTAAAAGCAGCCCTTTTTTATTAATTTTTGAACAGTTACAATTTTTTTCTAGCTTTTTTAACTCAAATTGCTATCTTAATTCGGTTAATAGCCAGTGTTTATATGCCATGTCAGTATTTATAAAGTCTTTTTATCATAAATTTTTCCCTGCTCGTCAGCTACTTATTCGTCAAAATGGCGAAGTTAAGCATGTTGTTTTAGCCTCTTGGTTTCAACTTCTTGTAGCGTTGCTTATTTTAGTCACTTTTACTTGGCTGAGTATTTCAAGCTTTCGTGTTTATACACAAACAAATAAAATCTCTGACATAAAACAAAATCAAATAACCGAGCAAACGCTGTGGCAACAAAAAGTCAGTGAGCAACAAGCCCTTCAAGCAACGCAGCTAGAGCAACTTGCAATACTTGAACAAAAGCAGGCGCTACTGCAAAGCATGATAGAATCCCTTCCTGCTTCAATTAGCAAAGATGTTATTAAGCTTGATACAGAACTTGATGTACCAATTAATGAAAATGGCAATGAATTTCATGAGCCATTAGTCGATGAAAATCAAAAAGGTAAACAAGCACAGTTAATCGCTCCAATCACATTCGCAACAAGAGTGGCCAACTTAAATAATCAGTATGAGCAAAGCTTTACCTATTTAGATAACCAAATTAGTGAACGTCACCAAGCCATTTTAGCTATGGTCAAAGGCGCAGGAATTGAGTCTGCGCTTGAGCAACACCTAATATTAAGCGCCCAGACAACTGCGCAAGGTGGGCCACTTGATATATTTAACGAAACAAAAATTCCGAGCCACTTTTTAGCCATCGTTGATAAGTTATTAATATTAAATAATTTAGAAAACTTTTTAACTGAGCTACCAAATACCCTGCCTTTAGCTAAAGCTAAATACTATATTTCGAGTAATTTTGGCCTTAGAAAAGATCCCATGAATAGTAATCATGCCTTTCATAAAGGAATTGATTTAGCCGGTTGGCATAAAACCGAAATATTCGCTCCAGCAGACGCTGTAGTGCTTCGTGCCGGTCGTAATGGTGGTTATGGTAACTTTATTGAGCTTGAACATAAAAATGGCTTAGTGACTCGATTTGGACACTTAAATAAAATTAAAGTAAAGAAAGGTCAATCAATCACTAAACATGATGTAATCGGCCTAATGGGCAGCACCGGCCGAAGCACAGGCACGCATTTACACTACGAAGTATTACTTAATGGTAAACAAGTCAATCCTCTAAAAATAACAAAGGCGCTTTCTCGTGTTTGGTAGAAAAAAACAAAAAACAGTTAGCTCTAATTTAAAAAGAGTGAATCACACACCGTCTATTATTTCACAAGACGTACGCCTTACAGGCACTTTAGTTAGCCAAGGTGAAGTACAGCTTGATGGCCGTATTGATGGTGACATAAAAGTGGAGCATTTAGTTATTGGCTCAGCGGGAGTTGTTGAAGGTATTGTTGAAGCTAAAAGCGTTATTGTTAAAGGTAAAGTTATTGGGTCAATTAATGCCAGTGAAGTAAAAGTACAAAGTGGCGCTCATGTTCATGGCGATGTATTTCACGATACATTGAGTATTGATGCAGGCGCAGTAATTGAAGGCAGTTTAAAGCAACGCTTTGAAAAAGAAGAGCCGGAACTAATTTCGAAAGAACTAAAACCCGCAAAAGAAGTTAAAGCATTATTGAAAGAAGATGGCAGCGACTTATCATTTGTAAATAAACAAGCCGCTGATAAAAGCTAAGTCAAATTAGCTTTACGTAAATTAATTTTTCTCAGTAATGTACATAGTAATATCTGCAGTGAAAACAAGCTCATTGCGGGTATTATACAGTTTAACCGGTACTACTAAGTCTTCTTTATCAATCCACTTATGTGGTAAATCAATTTCAGCGACTGCTCGTACATCTGTATCTACTTTAGCCAAATACCTAACTGTCATCCCTTTTGGGATCCAACGATGCGTTTTAACTGGCACTGTTGCATCAACCATTACACCTGCACACAATTCAGCTAAGTTACACTGCGCAATAGCATGAATAGTTCCAATATGATTATGAACGCTTCGGCGGTTTTTAACCACCGCACTACAATGGCCCTCTCTCAAATCGAGTACGTAAGGTTTCATCGAACCAAAATATGGCGCTTTAAAGCAAACAGCTTTAGTAAAAAGCCAATTCCCAAAAGGTAGGCGCTTAAATTTATGCCATGTTTGTACAAGTGCAGATTTATTACTCATTATTATTTTCCATCAACAGTTACTTTTTTAAAATTAACACATCAGACCAGTTTTAAAAAGTGCATTTATGCTGGCTTTTTCGCTTAATCCAATCAAAAAGTAAGAATGACGACCTATGCAGGGGTCATAAGCCCTTTCTTTTTTATGAGTGCCCACCTAAAATACTCGACAAAAGGAGACTCAATGCAAACACAGCCCGCTAAACCTAATATGACTTTGTTACTTATCTTAGCGTTACTCGTTATATTTTGCCCTATGGCAATCGATATTTACCTACCTGCTTTCCCTACTATTGCAGAACAATTTGCAGTTACTGAACAACAAGTACAGCAAACCGTTGCTATTTTTATGCTTACAGTGGGTTTAGGCCAATTAATTGCGGGCCCTTTGGCTGATAGATTTGGCCGAAAACCAGTGGCAGTAGTGGGCATTAGTTTGTATGCAAGCTCTGCATTACTCGCATACTACTCGCCTTCTTTTGAGATATTACTAATAGCACGTGCTTTTCAGGGATTTGGAGCCTGTGCCACATTTGTTGTCGCATTTGCGATAGTGCGTGATAAATATGGTAGTGAACGAAGCGGACAAATGATTACCTACCTTAACGGGATTGTGTGCTTTATTCCGGCAATGGCACCTATTTTAGGGGCTTGGCTTACCGTACAGTTTGGCTGGCGTATGAACTTTATGTTTTTAACCGCGTTTGCTATTTTTGGCCTTATTGTTACCCTATTCTTTTTTAGAGAAACTCGTCCTGCTGATAGTCATTATCAGGGGCATATTTTAGATTTACGTCGCTTTACACCGATTATTAAAACACCGGTATTTTTGTTTAATAGCCTAATTTGTATGGTCTCAATGTCGGCCATATTAGTGTATGTAACGCTCGCACCAGGCTGGCTTATTACACATTTAGGCGGCACCGTAGCCGACTTTACTTTTTGGTTTACGTTAAATGCCATAATAAGTATTGTCGCAAGTTTTATTTTACCAACCTACATTAAACGAAATAGCCAACGTGCTTTGCGTGTCGGTGTGAGTGTACTGGTTTTCTCAGGTATTTTAATGCTAGCCTTGAGTCATATAGAAACAGCATTTGCGCTTATGCTACCTATCTTAATTGCTGCATTAGGGTTTGCTTTAAGTTTAGGCTCTGCTGCAGGAATGTCTCTGTCTAGCTTTCCTAAACAAGCAGGCACAGCCTCTGCATTACTCGGTGCTATGCAAATGAGTGGCGCGAGTATACTTGTTGTTTTAACCCAATATTTAGGGCTAAGCACACCGTGGTTGATTGCTTTTCACTTATTATTGCTAGTTCCGCTTTGGCTTATTTTAATGAGCAAAAAAGCACATACTTTACACCCGGCTAAAAGTACTCAATGATCAATCCTGACTTTCTAGTCTCATTTTTATTAGCCAGCTTTTTAATGGCAGTAGCGCCTGGGCCATCAAATGCATTTTTGATGGCGCAAACATTTGCTAATGGTCGAAGTGCTGGTATGCAAAGTGCTTTTGGTTTTGCATTAGGTGGGGTTGTTCATACGCTATTTGCTGTTGTAGGCCTAAGCGCAGTACTGAAAGCTTCCCCTAGTGCCTATGCCGCAGTGCAATATACAGGCGCAGCATACTTATGCTATTTAGGGTTTATGATGATTAAAGGCACGCTAAAGCAGCCAGAGCCGACATCTGATGACAATCAAACCGATAAACCGCATATAAGTACCAGTAAAAAAAATAATGTCATGTTTCAGGCCATGATGACTGAAGTATTAAACCCTAAAGTAGCATTATTCTTTATTGCATTTATTCCACAATTTGTAGATCCAACGCTTTCATCGGCTACTTTTCAGCTCGCGTTTTTTGGCTTACTTTACCCTCTTTTTGCTTTTCCGATTGACTGCACGTATATTTATTTTGGCGACAAAATTGCACAGTTTTTTAGACGTAACCCAAATAGCCAACTTTGGATTGATAGGATCACTGGCATTGTATTTATTGCCCTTGCTATCAATCTATTATTTTAACTAACCTGCACTTTGGTTAAGAGATTTATTCTTCCGAGTTTAGGTTCACCAATAAAAAGAATTAGCATGGAACAAAAAACACAATCTCTTCCCGCACAAAAAAATATTGCTTTAGTGGCACACGATGGTAAAAAAGCAGCACTAAAATTATGGTGTGAAAAGCACAAACAAATACTAAGTAAGCACACTTTATATGGCACAGGTACTACGGGGCATTTAATTCAAAAAACCACGGGGCTTGATGTAGTTCAGCTTTTAAGTGGTCCTATGGGCGGCGATCAACAACTTGGCGCAAAAATAGCAGAACATGAGATACATGTTTTAATATTTTTTTGGGACCCATTGGCATCACAGCCTCATGACCCTGATGTTAAAGCGCTGCTGCGTTTAGCCGCTGTTTGGAATATTCCGGTGGCGTGTAATGAAGTGAGTGCAGATATGTTATTAAGCTCACCGCTTATGGACGTAGAGCTTGAACGTACATTGCCAGATTACGAAAAATACCTCGCAACCCGACAAATAGATCTTTAAACCTCAATTGTAATCTAGGTTATTTATAAAGCATGCTGGCCCATTTAGTCAGGCCAGCGGTTACACTACCAAAGTGATCCCCGTTAACCATTTTTATATTGCCTAAGTGCTCACTTAAAGCCGCTTTAATCAATGGTGATTGTGCACTTCCGCCTGTTAAATAGATAATGTCTGGCGTGGTCGCAGCGTCACTGATTGCTTGTTTTGCTAAAGTAACTATTTGGCTAATACTACTCTCAACGGCAACAGCTAAATCGCTTACCGATACATTTTTATACAGCCCACTATCTAAAAAGCTTAAATCACAATCAAACGCACTAGCTGACGAAAGTGCTATTTTAGCCGCTTCACCTTGTTGCACTAATTGATGGCCTTGCTTGTTTTGCTGTAAATGTATTAAACGCTTATAAAGCTCAGGTGCACTTACATCACGTAATTGTGCATTTAGCTCTCGGGTATGGCTTTCACTATAAAATTGGCTTTGTAAGTTTACATCGTTAATTTTACACGCTTGCCAAAACGCTTGATTAGGCAAAGGCAAACCCGATTTAAACGTACTACCTAAACCCAATAACGGCATTAAACCATGAAAGCTCAAAGCAATATCTAAATCGTTTCCGCCAACACGTTTACCACTGTGAGATAAAAAATCGCTATCGCGCTGACTATTTCCTCTAAAGCTTGGGCCCATTTGTACAAATGAGCAGTCACTTGTACCACCACCAATATCAATAACGAGTACTTTTTGATCCTGAGTTAAATCACTCTCGTAGTCGATACCCGCAGCAAGTGGCTCATATAAAAACTCTACGTCTTTAAAACCAGCACGTTTAGCAGCACGCTCTAAAATACCGACCGCTTGTTGATTTGATTGCTCACCACCCACAGCTTGAAAGTTTACTGGGCGACCAATTACTGTTTGTGTAAGTGTTTTACCTAAAGAGAGCTCAGCGCGTTGCTTAATTTTTAAGATCATCGCGGTTGCGATATCTTCAAAAAAGTTAATTTGACCTTGCTTTAAACCTGTTGCACCAAAAAATGATTTAGGAGACTTAACAAAATAGCCTTCTTCAGGAAACTGCACGTACTCGCGAATCGCTTCACGACCAATAAATAGGGTTTCATCTGAAGGTTGTAAATCAAGGTCTGACTTAATACGAGGTAAGGTATTTAATAATGCTTGGCGCTGCGTTAAAAAGTCATGCTCATGGGCTGTGCCATGTAAATGCTTAGCAACAAAATCAACAACCAACGCGCTGTGATGAGTGTAAAGTGTAGATGGTAAGTAATGTTTTCCTTGCTCTAGCGGTACTAATTGAACATTACCCTCGCTCATTACACCCATAGCACAATTAGAACTACCGTAATCAAAACCTACAAACATACTTCACCACACATTACCAAAAAGGCCGCGCAATTTAGCACACTTTGTAAAATTTATAAATGTTATAAACTATCTCTGACCCGTAAAAAACTGGCAAAACGCGGTAACCCATTTTTTGTTAAGCCATGAAATCGGTACGTTACAGTACTACCAATCTCCGGTGGGATGGAGCGCTGTGCATCATTAAACCCAGTACCAATAGAAAATACCTGCCCCTGCGCTGTTTTTACCCTTAATGCCCCTAACATACCTTGATATTTACCTTTGCCTGGTAAGTGTGCAATTACAACCGCTTCTGCATCTAAATAAGGTTTTAATTTTAGTAATGCATTACTCCTTCCATTGCTGTGCTTAGCGCTGGCCAAATGAAGCATTACGCCCTCGCCGCCCTGCTTAGTTATGTTCTCAAAATACTCTGTAAGCTGCTCATTATTTGTAAAGCTATATTGAACTACAGCACTAATGTGCGGCGAGTTTAGGCTAGTAATAAGCTCATTATAGTTTTTATAGCGAGTGCTAAAAGGCAGATTTTTATCTGGCATATCAAATACTTTATAAGTAATAGTTTGCCAATCATGATTATTAGGTTTTTTAGTTCTGACTATGCCACTAAGCGCAGAAAAGTGCTCACGTTTAGTCCACAGCTCACCATCAAGCCAAACATTTGGCAATGGCACTGTAAACCAACTTGGCGCATTGATAATATTACCCTTACGAGTGACAAACTGCGTGCCGGTCCAGATAGCTCTTACGCCATCATATTTTTCACTGACTAAATATTTACTTACATCATAATGCTTCGTTTCATCATATACTTTAGCCAGTAAAACAGACGGTTGTGCTGCACTTATGCATTGCGTAAAAAGTACAATAACAATTAAAAGCAGGTGTTTAATAGTAAACATTGGCGCATCCAAGCACGTAAAAGTTGGCTTAAACTATAGTTGAGATTGCGCCCATTGCCAAAACTCATCTAAGTTGCTCATTTGATAGGTAGCTTGGCTAAAGTCGTGATCTTTAGTATGGCTATTGGCAATGGCTACAACACGTAACAAAGCATTGTTGGCCGCAGTAACGCCGGTAAATGTATCCTCAACAGCAATTGCATTGCCTGCCTGTATATTTATCTGCTCAAGTGCCAGTAAATATGGATCTCCTGCAGGTTTAGGATTAGTTACGTCGTCTTTTGTAACAACTGTGTCAAACAACTCATAAAATCCTAAACCTTTAAGTATTGGCATGGCTTCACTTTTAGCACTGCCCGTTACTAGCGCCATTTTTAAGCCACTCGCTTTTACAGCTTTCAACGTTTGCTCTGTAAATGGCATTAGTGGTGGTAAATGTGTTATTACATATTCGCCAAATAAACGGTATTTTTCATCCGCTAAAAACTGTGCGCTTACTGATAAGTTATGCTCTTGCTTAATTTCGATTGCAGCTTCTAAAGTGGGTCGTCCCGAAAAACGCTGACAAAAATCATTTTCTAAATAACTAACACCGTAGGGTTTAAGTAATTTACTCCAGCATACAAAGTGCATGCTTTCTGAATCAACTAATGTGCCATCCATATCAAATAATATTGCTTTTAAAGTCATCCTCATTCCTTATTTAACTTGTGCTAAATTTATACAATAAAAAAGGCGCCTTAAGCACCTTTTATATAAATACAGTTATTGCGTTAAGCCTGCTGGCGGCTCACCCGTTGCTTCCTCACCCGTTTCAACATCAACAAGCGCGTAGCCACGCGTTTTACGTACAACTTTAAGTACTGGCTTATCAAATGCTGTTTTTAAGCGCTCCGAGTCATCTTTTAACTCATCTAAGGTTGTTCCAAAAGGGGCTGCGCCAGTTTCTGACCAGTTAGTTACTTTACCATTTAGGTTATATTCTACTTCGTGTATTTGATATTGCGCTGCTTCGTCTTTCGTTGCTTCACAAAAAATTACACGGTAATTCCAAAATCCAGCCATTTTTTTATCTCTTTAAATTAATTAACGCTACTTTACCAGCTTTATAAAAACATAAAAGCCTGCACAAGGCAGGCTTTTAAAAATTAATATAATTTAAGGTTATCTTTAGAAAAAGTTAACTTTAAATTCAGCACCAACATAACGCTCTTCGTTAACAATACCTGTGTTGTTATTAAAGTCTACAGCGCCAATAACTTGTTGCTCGTCAAATAAGTTACGGACAAAAGCAGCAACTTCGTATTCGTAATCGCCTTCAGACCATGTGTAACCTGTACGAAGACCTGTTTCAATAAGCTCTTTACCTTCAAACTCTACTGATTCGTAAAGGAACATATTGATTTTACTACGATAAGAAATATCACCGCTTGCGAAGAAGTTACCATCGGCAAGTTCTTTAGTGTAGCGAAGCGTAAAGTTAGAGATCCACTCAGGAGCATGCGGTAAGCTATTACCATCAAGGAATACTTTACCGTCTACTACTGGGTCTGTAATATTTAACGTTGAACGGTCAGGAGCTGCAATACTTAGATTACTATCTTTGATTTCAGTTTTATTGTAGCTTAAGTTAAACGTCGCATTAAATTCATCGCTTAATACCCACTGCGTATCTAACTCAAAACCATAGCCAGTCGTTTTATCAGCATTAACTAAACGGTTAAAGTTAGCACCACCGCCTACAGCGGTAAGTTGCTGGTCGTCCATTGTGTAATAAAACACAGTCGCGTTAACACGACCTTGGCCATCTAACACGTCTGATTTAATACCCGTTTCGTACGATGTTACCGTTTCTGATTCAGCTGTTGTTACATCATCACCAAACAAAATACGACCTTGTAAACTAGGTGCGCGGAAACTGTTTGCTACACGGCCGTACCAGTTAACATCATCGTTTACTTTATAATTTGCAGATAAATCCCAGCTAACATGGTCGTCACTAACATCACGCTCTACAAGTAATGCGCCACCACCAATTGGGCTAAGAGTACGGTTTGCTACAAAATCTTTATCATCATCAGAGTAACGAAGTCCCGCTGTTACTTTTAAATCATCTGAAAAAGTATAATCTACTGAGCCAAATACAGCCCAAGCAGTTGTGTCTTGTTGTTGACGCACAAAACCATCTAACTCACCAGCAGGTGACGAAAATGTATTGTAGCTGTAGTTTTCAATTGTAAGCTCTTCATCAAAGTAAAAAACACCCACTTGATAATTTAAATCACCATCAAAGTTACTAGATAAACGTAGCTCTTGCGTTAACTGGTCGTGATCTGGAATACCATCAGCACTTTCTGAAGCAAATGGGATTATACCAGGACCTTGAAAGTTACCGTCATCAATAAATGCTGCGCCGTAACCGCCGTCAATATCAGCACGCGAGTATATTTCAGCACTTTCCCATGCAGAAATAGAAGTGATTGTGTGGTTTTCAAGTTCCCACTCAAGCTTTAAGCTTGCACCTTCCGATTCTACTTGTTGAGTAGAGCGAGATGCCGCATCTTGATAAACAACATCATTTTCGTAGTTATCTACTAGCTCATTAGTACCCGCTTTAATTACATTTGCACGAAATGCAATTGGTGAGCCATCTAAGTCACGTGTGTGATAGTTTAATAAAGCAGTAAAATCATCGCCTTCATATAAAAACTGAACACGTGCCGCTTTTTCAGTGTAACCACCTTGCTCGTCTTTAGCTTCAAAGCCTGGCGCTTGGTTATCAATGTAATCGTCTTTATCTTGCCATAATAATGAAACACGAGCAGATAAACGGTCAGTTAAAGCACCACCTACAGCACCACTTGTGTCTACAGCGCCACGGCTACCGTATGAAACAGAGCCATAACCATCAAATTCTTGGCTTGGTTTAACAGTATCAAACTTAACAAGGCCAGCTGGCGTGTTACGTCCAAATAGCGTTCCTTGAGGACCACGTAATACTTCTACGCGTTCAACATCAAATACTGGGAAACCTTTTAAAATTGCATTTTCTTGAACTACTTCATCAACAACAAGTGATACTGGCTGTGATGCATTCAAATCGAAATCGGTATTACCTAAACCACGAACGTAAAAGCGTGGGAATGAACGACCAAATGAAGACTCAATAGATAAACTTGGAATTTTCGCATTTAAAAAGCGAATATCCATACCTGCAGAGCTATATGCATCAAGGTTATCACCTTGTAATGCAGATACAGCTACAGGTACTTCTTGTGCATTTTCTACGCGTTTACGGGCGGTAACTTGAATAACTTCTAGTTGATTGCTTTTTTTAGCCGTTTCTTCTTCAGCGGCGAATGCTGAAATAGATGTGCCAGCAGCAGATAGTAGTGCAGCGTTAATAATTGTCGCTATTGCAGATTTCTTTAATGATTTCATGTCGGGTATTAACCTTTAGTATGCACTCTTGTTCAACGGTTTTTTGTGTTGCGCAATGTATTCATTGCGGGCTCGTACAATTTTTCGCGACTTGCTATATGGCGCGCGGACCTCATCACCGAGAGTACAAAACGGAGTAACAAGGCTGAACGAACGATTAAGATTATACCATTGTGTAATAATTTTACTGCATAAATATGAACATAAATGGAAACTTTTTTGCAACATTTAACTACAAGATTACGTGTTTTTATCAATATTTAGATGCAAAAACCTAATAATGAGGACATATGTCCTTTATTGAAGATCGCGAAGTAAAGTAAGAAAAATGGATTACCTTCCATATTAACCCAAAATAGAAACGTTGTGATTACTCATAAAAAAAGTCACCCGCAAGCGACTTTTTTATTAAAACTACGACCTTTTAAAAGCAATTTCACCATCTATATGAATATCGCGCTGTGGAAACGCAATCACTACATCATGCTCTTCAAATACAGCATAAATACTAAAACGAATATCACTGCGCACTTTTCTAAGCATGGTTTCAGACTCGGCGCATACCCAAAAAATAGCATTAAATACAAGCGAGCTATCTGCAAAGTCATCAAATAACACTGATGACTTTGGATTAACCAATATTGCATCATGATCATCAAGCACTTGCTGGATAAGCTTTTTAACCAGTATAACGTCTGAACCATACGCAACGCCGACACTGACCGATGAGCGTGCATTACCATCTATCAGCGTCCAGTTTGTTACTGTATTTTCGAGCAATTGAGAATTAGGTATAAGCATATGTACGCCGTCATTTCGGCGAATACGTGTAGAACGCGTATTAATAGTTTCAACTACGCCCTTTGCGTTACCTACCTCTAAAAAGTCACCAATGCGAATTGGGCGCTCCCACATCAATATCCAACCGCTGATAAAGTTATTAATAATATTTTGCGCACCAAAACCTACACCAATGGCTATTGCACCGGATACGAAAGCAAATGCCGTAAGCGGGATGCTGAGCACTTCAAGCGATGTAAAAATTAAAATTGCGATACTTAAAATAAAGTAAATTCGAGTAAACAAATGCACTGCATCTTGGCTTATTTTTTTAGCGAGTAATGTTTTTTTAATAAGCTTGCCAATACGTGTGACTACAAACCACATAGCAAACAATATAAGTGGCACTTGAATTACTTTTGCTACCGTAATATTCACATCGTTATAAGTGAATATTACAAAGGCTAAGTATTGATTTATTTGTTCGAGGGTCATAAGTGTTCCCAATATCTTTTTTTGATTATTATTTGTTCACTAAAAATAAGTGTGGTTCAGTTTTCGCTAAGCTTAGCACGTCATAATATAACTAAAACGCCAAGTTAATAAGTTCAATATGAATTTTATAAACAATTTATTAACTCTTTATTGCACCGAGTGCTATATAAATAGTGTACAAGCACTGGAGATCACATATGACACAACTTACTCTAAATCAAAGACTCGCTACTTTGCAGCCGCAGGTAGATTTAAAATTGTTTGAAAGCAGCCTAGATTACCGAAATAAAGTTTTGTGCTTGCTGGCCGAACAAGAGCAAACTCTAGCAACTATTAATAAAGAGTTTGGGCAGCAATCTAATAGCTTTGGCTCAGAGAAAAAATTTGTTTTAGGTTATAACTAACCCCCTCTCAAGCACACAATCGTATAATTAAGTAGCTTTAACGTTTAATTTTAGAGCTACTTTTACCCACCTTAAAACTAATTATTAGCTAATTTGCGTTCAAATCCCCCTTAATACCGATAAACTTTATTGTATAAACCCACAAATTTGATAAGTTAACTAGGTTTTTCGACTCGCAAAGCCTATTTCGGCTAATCTTTTTATGGAGTTATTATGCGTAAAACCCTGATCGCCACTACTATTGCTAGTGCCCTAATCCTATCGGCTTGTTCTTCTAACGAACCTCAAGACATGGCAAAAGAGAGCGCAGCACAAGTGCAAGACATGAACGCAAACAATGTTTTATTCAAACCAAGCCCATTACAATACATGGCACCTGAGTTTGATAAGTTTGGTACAAAAGACTACGAAGCCGGCTTTGATGCTGGTATTGCTCAGCATACTGCGCAAATACAAGCTATTGCTAACAACCCAGCTCCTGCAACTTTTAAAAATACATTAGTTGAAATGGAAATGTCTGGCGAGCTACTAAACCGTGTATCAGCTGCTTTTTATAACCTTTCAGGTTTGATTTCTGATGACGAATACCAACGTATAAGTAAAAAAATGGCGCCGGTATTATCTGCTCACTCTGACGACATTTACTTAAATGGTGCATTATTCAAGCGCGTACAAACTATTTACGACAACAAAGACTCGCTTAATGCTGAAGATCAACGCCTTGTGGATTTTTACTATAAGCAATTTGTAAAAGCAGGCGCTAAATTAAATGACGCTGAAAAAGCAAAAATGCGTGAAATCAACTCACAACTTGCAGAGCTTTCTACTGCGTTTTCTCAAAACATTTTAAAATCGTTTAAAGAAGATGTCATTGTAGTTACCGATAAATCTAAACTTGCTGGCCTTTCTGAAGGTGAAATTGCAGGCCTTGCGGCCGCTGCTAAAAAAGCAGGTAAAGACGGCTACATGATCACGCTAGTAAATACGACTCAACAGCCAATTTTATCAAGCCTTGAAAACCGCGACCTTCGTGAGCAAATATTTAAAGCCTCTGCTAACCGTGCAGCAAAAACTAACGGCCCAATTATTATTGAAGAAACAAACCTACGCGCTCAAAAAGCAGAGCTACTAGGGTTTAAAGATTGGGCATCGTATGTAATGACTTCGCGTATGGCACAAACAACTGACAACGTGTATGGCATTTTAGATGACTTAGCACCAAAAGCAGTTGAAAAAGCTAAAATTGAAGCAGCTGCTATTCAAAAAGTAATTAACGATTCAGGTGAAAGCTTTGAGCTTAAACCATGGGATTGGGCTTTTTACGCAGAAAAAGTGCGTGCTGAAAAGTACGACTTAGATCCTGCCCTTGTTAAGCCTTACTTTGAAATGGATTCTGTAATTCACGATGGTTTATTCTTTGCAATGAACAAGCTATACGGTATTACATTTAAAGAGCGTAAAGATTTACCGGTTTATCATGAAGATGTTACAGCCTACGAAGTATTCAACGCTGACGGCAGCGCCATCGGTTTATTTTACCTAGACCCATACGCACGTGAAGGTAAGCGTGGCGGTGCATGGATGAGCGCTTACGTAAGTCAAAGCGGCTTAAAAGGCACTAAACCTGTAATTTACAATGCCCAAAACATTCCAAAACCTGCTGCAGGCGAGCCAACGTTAATGACGTTTGACGAAGTGTCAACTATGTTCCATGAGTTTGGTCATGCGGCGCACGGTTTATTCTCTGACGTTAAATACCCAAGCTTAGCAGGTACTGCTACAGCGCGTGACTTTGTTGAGTTTCCGTCGCAAGCGAATGAAGATTGGATGATTGAACCTACGGTACTTGCTAACTACGCCAAACACTACAAAACAGGTGAGCCAATTCCACAAGCTTTACTTGATAAAGTACTTGCATCGCAAAAATTCAACCAAGGTTTTGGTACCACTGAATATTTAGCAGCTGCTTTACTTGATATGGAATGGCACTCGTTTGGCTCAGATAAAAAAATTACTGATGTTCAAAAGTTTGAAAGCGATGCACTAAAAGCACACGGTATTGATTACTACCCTGTACCACCGCGTTATAAATCAAACTACTTTAGCCATACATTTGCCGGTGGTTACTCTGCGGGTTACTACGCATACCTTTGGACTGAAGTATTTGCAGCCGATGCCTTTGCACACATGGAAAACAACGGCGGCTTAACACGTAAAAATGGTGATAAGTTCCGTAAAGAAATCCTATCTAGAGGTAACAGCCGCGACTTAATGCAAAGTTACATTGAGTTTAGGGGTCAAAAACCAACTACCGACGCATTACTTAAGCGCCGTGGTTTAGTTGAGTAAATAACTTAATTTATTGAGCTCACTTTTATAAAAGCCCGCTTGCGGGCTTTTATTGTTTATACCCTCACATATAACAGATAAACTTAGCTCAATATTTATTAAAAGATGATGGTTATGCAGTACTTATTTGCAGTCACTTTGCTTTGGGCGTTTTCGTTTAGTTTAATTGGTGTGTATTTAGCAGGCCAAGTTGACGCTTGGTTTAGCGTATTAATACGCATAGCACTGGCAACACTGATTTTTTTACCTTTTTTAAAGCTCAAACAAACGCCTAAACCTTTAGCCTTAAAGCTTATGCTGATTGGCGCTATACAACTTGGTGTTATGTATAGCTTTTACTACCACTCATTTTTATTTTTAACCGTTCCCGAAGTTCTGCTATTTACTGTAATGACTCCTTTGTACATTACCCTGCTAAATGATGGATTGAACAGATGCTTTAACCCACGCTTTTTTTTAGTCGCACTTATTGCTGTAATCGGTGCAATTACTATTCGTTACGAAAACCTAAATAGCGACTTCATAATCGGCTTATTAATCGTTCAAGGGGCGAATATAAGTTTTGCTGTAGGCCAAGTTACCTACAAACGCTTAATGAATAACAATCAGCTTGATGACAAAGCCGTATTTGGATGGTTTTTTATAGGCGCACTTATTATTGCCACAATTTGCTATGCATTATTTGGTAACTCAAACAAATTACCAACCACTATCACACAGTGGGGCATACTAATTTATTTAGGGTTGGTTGCATCAGGACTTGGTTACTTTATGTGGAATAAAGGCGCAACCCTTGTCAACGTAGGTGCTTTGGCAGTTATGAATAACTTGCTTATCCCAGCTGGGATTATAATTAACGTGCTGATCTGGAACCGAGATGCCGATATAGTTCGGTTAAGTATTGGGGCTGCTATAATGTTAGGTGCATTATTGGTCAATCAAATGCTTAATAAAAAAGTAAATTAATAAGCTTGTAGCAAAATTGTCACTAATAATCATTAAGGTAGTACAAATTTTACTTTTAAGGATAAACAATGAAACGTATTACCCTACTGACAAGCTGTATATTGTTAGCCACACTTGCTGGCTGCGATGACGATGTAGAAATAGTAGAAAAAGAAGTGGTTGTTACCAACACCGAAGTGGAAATTGTTGAAGTACCTACGCCCATTGTTGTAGAGGTTGCTGAAGGAGTAAATATTCAGCTAGGGACTCGCCCTGACTATTTAATTAACGATATGGCGCAAAGCACACTAAAAACAAAATTAGAGTCATGCAGCGAAGGTCCTTTTTACCGCACCGATTTTTCTATTGGTCATCGCGGTGCATCAATGCAATACCCAGAACACACTAAAGAAGCCTACATTGCGGCAGCGAGAATGGGCGCTGGCATTGTTGAATGCGATGTTACATTTACAAACGACAAAGAGCTTGTTTGTCGCCACTCTCAATGCGATTTACATACCACAACTAATATTTTAGCCATTCCTGAACTTGCAGCTAAATGCAGTGTGCCATTTACACCAGCCGACCCTGCTAATGGCATTGCCGCTTCTGCAAAATGTTGTACCAGCGATATAAGCTTAGCGGAGTTTTTAACCCTTGAAGGTAAAATGGATGGTGCAAACACTAATGCAACGACCGTTGCCGATTACATGGATGGCACACCAAGTTGGCGCACTGATTTATATGCCACCAACGGCACATTGATGACCCATAAACAAAGCATTGCACTGTTTAATGAGCTAGGTGTAAAAATGACACCAGAGCTAAAATCGCCACAAGTAAGTATGCCATTTGATGGAATGACACAAGAACAATATGCGCAAAAAATGCTAGACGAGTACACGCAAATGGGTGTGCCAGCCTCAAAAGTTTATCCGCAATCATTTAACCTTGAAGACGTAAAATACTGGATTAACAATAACCCTGACTTTGCAGATAAAAGCGTTTACCTAGATGGTCGCGACAGTGAAGCCGGATTCGATCCAAGTAACCCACTAACATGGCAACCGGGTATGGATGAGTTAGTGGCTGACGGGGTGAAAATTTTAGCTCCTCCAATTTGGATGATGCTAACAATAGATAACGAAAGCAATATTGTGCCATCGCAATACGCTATTGACGCAAAAGCAGCAGGTTTAAAGCTTATTGCATGGAGCCTTGAGCGCTCGGGCCCGCTTAATGAAGGTGGAGGTTATTACTATCAATCAATTGCTGATGTTATAGATAACGATGGCGACATGATGACAGTAGTCGACGTACTCGCAAAGGACGTGGGGGTAATGGGTATTTTTTCAGATTGGCCGGCTACGGTAAGTTACTACGCCAGTTGTAATAAAATGCCTGCAAGTATTTAAAAACAGACTACAAAAGTCGTTTATTTTATCGCGCTCAGTTACCATATCAGCATATATAATTTTATTTTACTGAGCGCTTTTTATGATAATCCAACAACATAATGCTGACTTGCCAACACCGACAGGTTTAATGCGAACAACTGTATATCGCCCTCAAGCGCAAGGACAGTTTCCTGCTATCATTTTTTATTCTGAAATATTTCAGCAAACTGCCCCCATCGCACGCAGCGCAGCTATTTTAGCAAGCCATGGCTTTGCAGTGTTAGTGCCTGAAGTGTTTCATGAGTTAAACCCTATAGGCACTGTGCTTGCTTATGATGATACAGGTAAAGACAAAGGCAATGCCGACAAATGGGCAAAGCCACTTGAGCACCACGACAGTGACACACAAACTATGATCGACTTCATTAGATTACAAAGCTATTGCACAGGCACCGTCGGCGCAATGGGCGTATGTATTGGCGGTCACTTAGCTTACAGAGCGGCACTAAATCCTGAAATTAATGCGGCTTTTTGTTTATACGCAACTGATATTCACAGCAATACATTACCTGCGCAACCTGGAAATAACTCATTCGAGCGTATGGCTGATATACAAGGCGAAATTCACTTTATATGGGGTAAACAAGACCCGCATGTGCCACAGGAAGGCCGCGCTAAAATATACCAACAATGTGTAAGCACGGGCATAAATTACCAGTGGCAGGAAGTTAACGCACAGCATGCCTTTATGCGTGATGAAGGTGAGCGATACGATGCAGCCCTTGCGATAAATATGTATCAACAAGCGGTGGCATTATTTAGCCGAACTTTATAAATGCTGTAAAAACTACTCATTAAGCACTTTTCAGCATACCTAAAGCGGTATGCTGTTTTACAAAGTATGCTTTTAAGTAATCAATAAACAATCGTAGCTTTTTAGAGCTTGCAGCCCCTGGCGGAAATACCCCGTAAAGCTCAATATCTTTGCTTTTATAATCATCTAATATTATTTCAAGCAGTCCAGCTTGCACTTTTGGCCACGCATCGTAAAGCGGAATACGCCCAATGCCATGCCCTGCTTCAACAAAAGCAGTACGAGCAGCGGCATTATTGGTGCTTAAGGCGCCTTGCATTGTAATATCGTGTTTTTTGCCATCTTTTTGAAGTGTTAATGTTTTACTGCCCAATTGATAAACGACCCATTGGTGCTCTGCTAACTCTAAAGGCGTTTTAGGTTTACCAAAATGTGCAAAGTATTCAGGCGCGCCACAAATACAAGTGCTCATTGTAGTCAGCTTGGTTGCCTGCAAGTTGGAGTCACTCAGTGCCACGCCCCTAATTGCAAAATCAAACCCATTTTTAATAATATCAACCACATCGTCAGTAAGCTGTATGTCTATTTGAATTTTAGGATATTGGCGCTTAAACGTATTTATAGCAGGCACAATTAACTGCATTCCCACATTTACTGGGCAACTAATTTTAAGTAAACCTTGTGGCTCGCTCTTTATATTTTCTATTTGCTGATTAGCCGCATTAGCTTGTTCGGTAATTATTCTACAACGCTCATAATAAGCAATGCCCGCTTCAGTGAGCGCCATGGTACGGGTTGAGCGATTTAGTAAAGTAACTTCAAGCTGCGTTTCTAATTTTTTTAAATGATAACTTGCAACTGCTCGCGTAAGCCCTAGCTGTTTAGCAGCAGCGGTTAAGCTGCCCTGCTCTACAATTTGTGCAAATACAACCATGCTCTTTAACTGCTCAAACGACACTTTCATAAATGCTCCGTAGTGTGTTTTAAATTCAACCGTTTTATTGTATCAATAATTAAACCAATAAAGTTAAATTTATCATCGTTGTTTAAAGCAGTGTTAGTGCATATAGTAATTGGTAAGCAAGATAAACTAATTCAAATCATCAGAAGGAATATATTCAATGTCTAAAAAAATACTTATGGTTCTTACATCTCACGCAGAACTTGGTAACACTGGCGAAAAAACAGGTTTTTGGGTAGAAGAATTTGCAGCCCCTTATTACGCCTTCGTTGATGCAGGCGTTGAAGTAACATTAGCGTCTCCAGCTGGCGGCCAACCACCCATTGATCCGACAAGTACACTTTCTGATTTTCAAACAGATGCAACTAAACGTTACGACGCCGATAGCGCAGCACAAACATTAATGGCAAACACTAAAGTGTTGAGTGAAGTAAAATCTAGCGATTTTGACGCTGTATTTTACCCAGGCGGTCACGGTCCATTATGGGACTTAGTTGATAACACAGATTCAATCTCTCTTATCGAAAGCTTTGTAAAAGAGCAAAAACCTGTTGCTGCGGTATGCCATGCAAGTGCTGCATTTTTAAATGTTAAAGATGCCGATGGCAATGCACTAGTAGCGGGTAAAAAAGTAACTGGTTTTACTAACTCTGAAGAAGCTGCAGTCCAACTTACCGATATCGTGCCATTTTTAGTTGAAGACGAGCTAATTAAAAAAGGTGGCGATTATCAAAAAACTGACGACTGGGGTGTATTAGCACTAGAAGACGGTTTAGTAATTACCGGGCAAAACCCAGCAAGCTCTGAACTAGCTGCAAAAAAACTATTAACTAAATTAGGTTAATAGTGAGTAATAATTAAAATTAAGCACAGCATTTTATGCTGTGCTTTTTTAATTGCTTTTCATTAGCAAATACAATTCCTATACTGGCAACTCTTAAAGTCAATTAGGGCGATTATATGGCAACCAAGCCAACCACACTGTCATTACTAACTAGTACCCGTTTCGCAATATTTAGTATTGTTGTTATTTGCTTCGTACTACAGGTGATCAATAGTCTACCTGGCATAAATCTTAATGGTTTAGGCATATATCCACGCAGTATCCAAGGATTAATTGGCATACTATGCGCACCTTTTTTACATGGTAGCTGGTGGCACTTTGCCAGTAATATGATCCCATTTGTAGTATTAAGTTGGCTAATTTGCCAGTACAGCGTAAAACGTTTTTATAACGTATTTATTTTTACCGCTCTAATCGGTGGACTTTTAGTTTGGGCATTTGGGCGCAGTAACATACATGTTGGTTTAAGCGGTGTTATATATGGTTTATGGGGCTTTATTCTATGCTACGGCTTAGTAAGACGCTCATTAAAATCAATTATAATTGCAGTTGTAGTGGCTATACTTTATAGCGGTTTTATATGGGGTGTTTTACCTCAGCGCTATCATGTATCGTTTGAAAGCCATTTATTTGGAGCGCTAAGCGGATTGTTTTTAGGTTATAGATTAGCAAAAGCCGATAAATTAAAAGGTCGGTAAATTAAATATTTAGGGCCTTTAATTAATTTTTTATGGCCACATTTATGAGTAAGTATTAAACATTTCCATTTAACATTGAGGTTATTTATGAGTGATCAAAACGAATACACGCCACCAAAAGTATGGACGTGGGAAAGTGAAAGTGGCGGTAAATTTGCCAGCATTAACCGCCCAATTGCAGGCGCGACTCATGACAAAACCCTACCTATTGGTGAGCACGCATTTCAGCTTTATTCTCTTGCTACACCAAATGGCCAAAAAGCTACAATCATGTTTGAAGAGCTTTTACAGCTTGGTTGCACCGATGCAGACTATGACGCATATTTAATAAACATAGGTGATGGCGATCAGTTTGGATCTGACTTTGTTGATATTAATCCAAACTCAAAAATCCCAGCGCTAATGGATCATTCAACCACCCCACCTACTCGCGTTTTTGAATCGGGTTCTATTTTACAATATTTGGCTGAAAAATTTGATGTACTCATCCCTAAGGATTTAAAAGCTAAAACAGAGTGTCGTAACTGGCTATTTTGGCAAATGGGATCAGCGCCATACTTAGGTGGTGGGTTTGGTCACTTTTATAGTTACGCACCAAGTAAAATGCAATACCCTATTGATCGTTTTACCATGGAAACTAAACGCCAACTTGACGTGTTAAATCGTCATTTAAGCGAAAATGAATACATGGCGGGTGATGAATACTCAATTGCCGATATTGCAATTTGGCCTTGGTATGGCTCGCTTGTTTTAGGCGACTTATATGACGCAGCTGAATTTTTAGATGTTGCCTCATACACTCATGTTGTTCGTTGGGCAAAACAAGTTGCTGATCGCCCTGCTGTAAAGCGCGGCCGCCGCGTAAATCGCACATGGGGCCCTGAAGAAGATCAAATGGCAGAGCGCCATAACGATAGTGATTTCGAAGGTTAAATCTACTAAACAGCAAGTAAAGTCGTTAACACTTTAACCTGCTTAATAATTTTAAGGCTCATAATAATTATTTATTATGAGCCTTTTTACTGTGCTAACTTTTTTTTTTGCTTTCATAAACTATATTTATTCTTATACTCAGGATTAGAGCCTAACTAATCGATGTTTAATACGCTTTTGTTCATCTGGAATATTTGCAGTATTTCTTGAACGTTTCTCCATCGCTAGTTGGAGTGACTTTTGTATAAGGTTTTACTTAGTGCCATATAAAAATCTAAATAGTGAAGAACGCAGAGAATCCATTAAAATTTTATACTCTAATGCCATCTCTGGCATTGCCATTTCGACTGTAGTCAGTTTTATATTAGTGTTTGCTTTTGATTTAAATAACCAGAAAATATCCTACGAAAAAAGTATTTGGCTAAGCATTATGGTTGTCTTATTAGCAGCTCGCGCTATTGATGTAATATGGTTTTATAAAACCAAAAAGGATAGCCCGCTATTTAATGCTGACACATACTCAAAAAGATTTTCAACGGGGTGTATTTTAACTGCGCTATCGTGGTGTGGGTATGCACTTTGGTTTCATAGCACCTCATCAGCAATAGAGACGACAACCACGATTGCTATTTTATCTGCCTTTGCAGGAGGCTCTGCAAATCTGCTTTCAGGAAGTCGAGTAACCGCTGTACTCTATAGCATTATTTTACTGGCGCCCTACTCTTTTTTATTAACCTTTTCTAACGAAAACTACAACTCTGTCCTCGGTATTTTAGGCCTAGCATTTACTGCTATTATGGTGGCTTCATCGTACAAATCAGCCACATTTACACACAGCGCAATCAAGCTCAAAAACCAAAACAGAGAGCTGCTTAATGAAATGGAAAACAAGGTTGAGCAACGCACAGAAGAAATTTACCGTTTATCGAATACCGATCCACTTACAAATCTATTAAACCGAACCGCATTTTTAAAAAATGCAAACAGACAACTAGCAGACAACCCTCAAGAACCCTTTGCTTTATTATTCGTAGATTTAGATGGGTTTAAACAAATAAATGATTCGTTGGGTCATAAAGTAGGCGATAAAGTATTAAAAGAAATAGCACGAAGAATTAGTAATGTATGCAATCAACAGCTATTTAAATGCCGATGGGGCGGGGATGAGTTTTTAATTTTAGCAACGTATCAAAAACAAGCTGAGCTTATCGAGTTTGCAGATAAAGTACTTCAAAGCATTGGTGCCGAGCATGAAACATATAAATATCAAAAATGGGTATCTGCAACTATTGGTATTGCCATGTATCCTGAGCACGGGAGTGATTTTAATACTTTAATTCGCTCTGCTGATACTGCAATGTATCACCAAAAACGCATCGCGAAAGGTAATATCAATATTTATAACGATTCACTCAAATTAATACAAGAAAGAGAGTATCTTTTGAGTCAACGCTTAGCCAGTGCCATAGAAGAAAATAGTTTAAGGCTAGTATTTCAACCAATTGTTGATAGCAAAACCTCAAAAGTAACCTCTTTTGAATCATTATTACGCTGGCAACTAGATGGTGAAAATATTTTCCCTGATGAATTTATAGCTATTGCCGAGCAATACGGTTTAATAACCGAGTTAGGTATTTGGGTAATAGAACAGGCATGTATACAAGCAACAAAATTAAGTCACTTACAACCACAAATTGCTATAAGCGTAAACGTATCCGTTATTCAGCTACAAGATCCTGATTTTGTATCTAAGGTATTAAAAATAGTAAATCGCCACCAGGTAGAACCTAAAAACCTACACATAGAAATTACTGAGTCAGTATTTGCCGAGGATAAACTCACATTTTTGACAGCCGTTAAAGCACTACAAAAACAAGGCTTTTGTATTTCAATTGATGATTTTGGTACAGGCTACTCATCACTATCAAGCATGCTTGATATTGGTGTAGATATAGTAAAAATAGACAGAAGCTTTATTCAAAATATGGATAAAAGAGGGTTAAGTATTATTCATGCAATTGTACAAATGGCCTCTACTTTAGATTTTACTGTTGTTGCAGAAGGCGTTGAAACTATTGAGCAAGCAAACACACTCACTAAAATTGGTGTATCTCACCTACAAGGTTATTACTTTTCAAAACCGATGGAAGTAGATTCTGTAGACGCTTATCTGCACGGGCAAAATAAGCTGTGTAGTTAACCCCCTCCTTCTAAAAGCGCTTAGCTACCATACTAGTTTTGCGCTACCTTTTTTATTAGGGCTTGCTTATCTTTGCAGGTGATTGACTCTTTGTTACTAGGTTACAAACCTCGCGCCGCGATTAAATCGTCCTTAGATTGAACAAGTTTCAATCCTTAAAGGTCAACAGCCCCTTCCTAAAACATAATCTTACAATTGCTTACACCCAGTAAATAGTAATTAGCGTAGGCTAAATATAATCCAACTTACATATGTATATTACGTTTAAACGAAAAAGCCCCAGCGCTGGATAATTATGCGCTGACGCTGCTTAAATAATAAAAGCTTTAACGATACAACTAAATATAAAAAAGGAATTTGCATGATAAAACCACTTTGCTATTCACTCATCACTTTACTTACCCCCATAAGCGTTATAGCTCAAACAATGGCAATAAAAACAACGGATGAATTAGTATCAACCGATTCAGAGATTTTATTTGCATATAATAAAGAATCAAAACAATTAGAAGCCATCAATTTACTTACATCACTTAGTAGTGAACTTGCTTTACCAAAAAACGCCATCGGGTTTGATGTGGCAACACTTGCTAACATCACCGATAAACAAGCACTCGTACTAACAAGTGATGGCGTATATAAAGCCCAAACAGGTAAACCAACATTGTTGTTTAATTATGAGTCGGTTCTTAATCAATTAAAAATAGATAAATTTAAAAAAGTAGACTTTGTTTTCGATGCTAACAATGACGGTCTAAGCGATATTTTTATCCCTGGGTTAGCAAGCAGTACTTTATACATTCAAAATAAAGATGGCAGCTTTAAGCCTAACAAATTTAAACAAACGCCTAAGTATGAAGGCCGCTTTTCAGGAAAAGGGCTTTCTCTAGAAGTTAATATTAACAATAAACCTGTGGTTATCGATTTTAACCACGACGGATTAAACGACCTGGTTTTTTCAAATGACTTTGGAGCAGATGTACTACTTGCTAATTCAGAGGGCTTTGAGCAAAAGCTCACCTCAATTGATTTTAACATTGAGCTAGGCGAGCTAAGCAATGGCGAGACTCGTAAAATAAAGCAAATTATTGATATTAATAACGACGGATTCCTAGATTTTACAACTAGACAGTTTAAACCTACGCAAGGTATGGACTCGTTAGATATAAAAATAGCACATACTTTGTACCTAGGGAGTGCTAAAGGCTTTAGTAATACGCCCATTACCTTATTTGAAACACAGGGCCCTAGTGAGTTATTGCTCAAAACTGATTTTAATAATGATGGCTTAATTGATTTACAAAAAATGGACTTAGATATTGGCTTAGGTACTATCGCATCTATGGCATTAGGCGGTGGCAGTACTGATGTAGATGTAGAAATGAATCTTTATAAGCAGCAACCCGACGGCTCATTTGCCAATAAATCGAGTATTAAGCTTGATTTAGAAATGGAAGTGGGGATGAATGGCGATGAATCAGAACCGGCTCTCTATTTAGGTGACATTAACGGCGATAGCTATATTGATGCGGTATACAAATACAGTAAAAAAACGCTGTATATTTATTATGGAGAGCAAGACTCACTGCTAAATGATAAACGCAAAAAATTAAAGCTAACGCTGCCTAAAAATAATAAAGATATTCTTCTAGTAGATATAAACCAAGACGGTAAAAAAGATTTTGTATTTAAATTTACCGAAGAAGATGGCACCAGTAAAATAGAAACACGGTTAAATTAAGCCAACAAAAAAGCCCAACAGAATTAACCGTTGGGCTTTGGACTTAAGACTTTCGAGTAACAGTCAGCTTTACTCTAAGTTATAACACCTAAGCAGTTACATTTAGCAGTGAATCGCCTTCACTTAAACCAAACTTCTCTTGCACTGATGCAAGGATTGATTCTTTATCTTCATCAGACAACTGGTTTGAATACTCAGTTAAGAGCTCATCTAAGTAGCTCACTACCTCGTCTGTATCGACTGATTCTAATGAGTTTTGTGGCGGTGGCGGCGGTCTTTGACCCTCTGCTCTTCCTGCATCACCAATGCTTTTAGCATCAAACTCGAGTTCGCCCATTAAATCAGCAAGCTCTTTTGTTGGTTCAATACCTTGTTCTTTAAATGCCGCTTGAATACTTTGCGCATCGTCGCTAGTTAAGTTTCCTGCATCAAACTGTGCAAGCGTTTCTTTAACAAAATCACTTTGCTCTGTTGTTAATTTTGCAGCTTGACTACTTTGTTGCGGCACAAAACTCGCAGAGCTGCTGCCAATATTATTAATCATTTTAGTATCCTTTCAACGTTCACGACGAGGTGGTTTATGATCGCTAAGCTCTTGTTCACTAATTTCGCCATTACCATCGGCATCTATAGAATCAAAAATTGTTTGTGCATCACCGTGCGGTGGTTTTTTAGCACTAAACTCTTCAAAGCTAATTACGCCATCACCATCAGTATCAATAGTTGAAAAGTCAGGTTTTTCAGGAGGATTGTCACCGCCTCGAGCAACTACATTAGCTGAAAAAGCAATAGATAATATTGCCACAGTGGCAAGAGTTGAAAAATGCTTCATAGTAATAACCTCGTATTTAAGAATTAAACTAAGCTTACGCTTTAAAAACGCAAACAATGTGCAAATAATGAGGAAGTAATAAATTATTTTTAATAAAAACTGATGATTCAAAAAAAGTTCTGGTTGATTGCTTTGCAATCAATATATAAGCTAATAAAATAATACGATTAATTACTCTCTGGCAGTAGTGTTACTGCCCTTAATTCTCAAAGCTGATATACTGCTTGAGCCAATTAAACAAACAAATACAGAGCACTTTCATAAATAATGATTAATAACCAACCCTACTTAGCAGGCAATCTGTGAAAATACCTAAACGCCTACAACCTCTTGTTGATGATGGCCTTATTGACGAAGTAATAAGCCGACTAATGAGCGGTAAAGAAGCCGATGTATTTATTGTGCGTTGTGGTGAACATATTCGCTGTGCGAAAGTGTATAAAGATGCGGTTAAACGTAGTTTTAAAAAAGCGGCACAATATCAAGAAGGCCGAAAAGTACGTGGTGGACGCCAAGCGCGTGCAATGGGTAAACGCTCTAGCTATGGCCGCCAATTAGAAGAAGAAATTTGGCAAAACGCTGAAGTTGACGCGTTATCTCGCTTAGCGAGTGTTGGTGTACGTGTACCTGACACTTATTTTTGTATTGATGGCGTGTTGCTTATGGAGTTAGTGGCGGGTGAGGACGGTAACGTTGCCCCTCAACTTGGACATGTCGTTTTTAGTGAAGAGCAAGCGATTGAGCAGTATAAACTCATGATACATTACATTAAGCTTATGCTTTGCGCAGGTATAATACACGGCGATTTATCTGAATTTAATGTACTTGTAGATAATAACGGCCCTGTCATTATAGATTTACCGCAAGCCGTTAACGCATCAGCAAATAACAGTGCACAAGCTATGTTTGCACGCGATGTAAATAACATACGCCGCTACTATGGTGAATTTGCGCCAAGCATACTAAAAACTCAATACGCTAAAGAAATGTGGGCACTATTTGAAGAGGCCAATTTAACGCCTAATTCAACGCTTACAGGTGAATTTGAAGACAGCGACGAACTTGCTGATGTAGATTCTATTCTTGATGAAATCCAAGCTGCCGAATACGAAGAGTTTGACCGTTTAGAGCGAATTAAAAATGCTGACGACGATGAGTAACTCATCGTCATAGCTCATTCCACCTTACTGTGGATGCACAAACCGGTAGCCAACCCCATAAACAGACTGGATAACACTTTCAGTTTGTGTCACTTCATCTAGTTTTTTACGCAACTTTTTAATATGGCTATCAATTGTACGGTGGCTCACAATACGCTGATCGGCGTACATAGTGTCCATTAAGCTATCGCGCGAATAAATACGATTTGGGTTGTTAAACAAAGGTTTAAATAGCTGAAATTCAAAGTTCGTCAATTCTATACTGCTTGATTTATATTTTACGCTATAGCTGCTTTCCTCAAGCTTCATTGTTGACTCTGTAACGTCACTTGCGTTATTTAATCGCCTTAAAATAGCTTTTACGCGTGCCACCAGCTCAGCATAACTAAACGGCTTACAAATATAATCATCTGCACCTAATTCCAGCCCAAGCAGCCTATCTATTTCTTCTACTTTTGCCGATACCATAATAATAGGCACGTTTGAAAAGCGCCTGATTGCTTTACACAGTTCAATACCACTTTGCCCTGGTAACATTATGTCTAGCAAGATTACACTCGGCCTGTTAATTTCAAGCCAAGGTAATACTTCATTCCCCTGATGTATTTGATGAGTAATAAAGTGATGGCTGCTTAAAAAGTCACTCATTAAGTTAGCTAGCTTTACTTCATCTTCCACAATTAGTATTTGTTCACTCATAGGCATCTCTGTAAGTAACCTTAACTTTATTTTTATAAACTAAATAGTTGGCAATCTAATAATAATAGCAAGACCGCCTAAGCTGGCTTTTTCTGCAGCTATTTCACCTTTATGACCTTTAACTATATGCTGGCAAATAGATAAACCTAAGCCAGAACCGCCCTCTTGGCGATTACGCGAACTATCTATTCGGTATAAATATTCAAATAAATGCGATAAATGCGACTGCTCTACACCGACGCCATTATCTTCGATTATAAGCTCTAAATAAGTTTGCCCTTTAATGCTTATATTATTAGCCGTTAAAGAAATAGTTGTACATTGTGCATAGTGTACTGCGTTCATTAGAATATTATCGAGTAGCTGCAAAAGGCGTGTTTTATCTGCTTGTACAGTTATGTGTTTAGCGCTATTTAGTAGGTATATTTTTATATTATGTTGTTCAAGCAAAACCTGATACTTTTGCTCAATAGTATTTAATAATAACGCCATATCAGTAGGTTGCATAGTGTAGTGCATACCTCCTAACTCTGCGCTATTGAGCATATGCAAGTCGTCTATTAAGCGTTTTAAATGCAAAGCTTCATCGTTAGCCGAACTTATATTTTTTGCGTTCGGTTCTCGTATACCAAGTAACATAGCTTCAAGTTCACCGAGTAAAATACTCATTGGCGTCCTAAGCTCATGAGAAATATTAGCAAGCCAACGCTTACGTACTTGCTCATCTTTAGCGAGTGTAAATGCAAGCGTATTAAAATCTTCGCTCAACTGTCCTAGCTCGTCTTTTCGCTCAAGCGTGAGTTTGGTCTCGTAATTACCTTGCGTTAAGCGATGCATACCATTAGCAATTTGCTTTACAGGGCTTACTAGGTGACGAGACAATAAAAAAGTAACCATTAATGTTAGCAATACCGCAGCTAAAGCAATAAACCATAAGTAGTTAGTTTGCTGCTGTAAAAAATCAAGCTCATAGCCATCAACCAAGCTATCTCTTTTGGAAACAGCTAAGTAGCCCACTACTTTATCGATAACAATAATTGGGGTTGTTATATATTTTAAATCGCTAAGGTATTTACCCACTACTCGCTGCTTATTTTCGTCAAGCAAAGCGTAGTGAGCAATATTTTCAGGTGGTAGGCGGCGCTCTCCCCCTAAACGAATATGATCGGGTGGCGGCCGTCGCATCATTCCCCCTCTGGGGCCTGGACCTTCTGGTGGCCTAGGTAAAAACTGGCTATTTTCTAGCTGCGATTCAATAAGTTTTCTAAAATTTTCGCCATTGCCGACAACACGTTCCCATGAGGGGTTTTGTTCGTATTGCTTTGCAAGTTGCACAACAAGTGGTTCAAGCGCTTTTACTTCTTTTGCATTAACAAAATCAATTACGCCCTGCCCTATGCTCCACTGTATAAGAACCACCAGCCCTGCAATAACACTAAAGGTAAAACTAAATAGTATTAAAAAAAGTTTATTATGAATTTTCATTAATGCGTGTTTTCAACCTTGCTAGGAAAGCTTTCAAATCGGTATGTTATAAACTCTTTGGTTTGGTCGTTAACATACAGCGTAGCAACTATTTTTTTACCTTGAGCGGTCCAATACATATGACCATGATTATTTAAAGTAACCGATACGGTATTTATACCAGTTTTAAATAAGTTAGCAGGTATATGCAACGCTTGTCCGTAAATTCGCTGTATTTTAACCCCATTAATGTATAAATGAGCATGACCTTGTAAAAAACCGGTGTCTTGGTTTGTTGTCACGCCCATCATTTGTTGCATGTTCATCGTGCCCTCTGGCGGCACAGACAAATCATAACGCTGTGTATCTAAAATTAAATTATAACCCGACATACTATCTTTTAATAACTTAAGGCTTAATGCCGGGATTGGCGTGTCATTTGGCACAGCTATAGGCATATGGCTATGATCCATCATTTCCTGCTGCGCAAAGAGCTTAAAACTCAATAGCACAGCAGTAGTTAGGATCAATGCGTATTTAAAATAACGCATAGTTACTCCTACATTCCCGGTGGTGGACCCATTGTTTCGCCCGTATCACAGCGACCAATTGAATTATCGGCTAATTGACCTTTAAAACGAGGCCCTATTTGATAAGGAAAAGAAGGCTGTAATTTACCATCGCTGCCTAACGTTAGTGTTATATGGTAGTGATAACCCTTGCCATCGTTAGTATCGTGGCCGTTATGCTCATCTAATTGAGCACCGGTTACTGTTTTTTGTGCGTAGTAATAATCTTCAAAGTAGTAACCATCGTCGGCATTTAATGTATTACCAGAGAGCGTCGCTACTTGTGCACCAATAGCAGGACCTGCATCACTTGTTTGTGTACCTTGGCTAACATCGTATTGATCAACTAAGGTACAGCTTCGCTCACCCTCAGTACCACAACCCCCTTCACTTGTAGGTGCACCGTAATCTCGCATTTCCCAGCCGCTTAATGCTAGTTGTCCGTTACTTTCATAAGGACCGTAAAGCGGATAGCCATCAGCTGCAAACCCATAAATAGGTGAATGCGCATCGCCATCATCTTCAAGTAAATCAGCTAAGCAACTAGTATAAAAATGGTGATGATATTCACCGTTAGCAGCATGTCCGCCGCACACATCAACATCGTATTGCTCAGCAATGGGCGCTAATGTATACCAAATATTATTACCGTAGCTCATACCATCGCCCCAGTTAAATATACTGGTGCCATTAACCATTAAGCCAACTGTACCTAAACCTGTTTCGCAAGTTCCAGTGTCAGATAAATCGGTAGGTGTTATCGGTAAATACGCTTCAACTGTTTGTTCTGTCGGGCAACCTGGTCCAGGAGGCCAATAGCCTGCACCGCCTGTGTCATCACAGTTTTCAGTGCTGCTGTTATAGCCAATATCTTCACCAAAAGAAATGGTTTGGCCTACTGCTGCAGAAGTTACACCGTTATAAAAATCGGTAGCTGCACGCGGGCGGTTATTTAACGCGTCTACTTGGTCTTGTGTAAGCGTTACATCATATTTAGGAATGTCAGTAGTTTGCACGTACATGTATTCAACGTCAGCATCTTCTTCAGTAACGCTAACAACCTCAACCGATTGAACATCTTCAACCACTGCACCATTATTTTGTATGTATGTAGAAGTTGTATCGTTGTTAATTAACCAGCTGGTAAGTTTTGCACTATTATCAACTGTATCTGAGTCTGATGAAGCAATCACATTAACTATAACTGTATCTACAACGACATCGTTTGTGCCATCATCTGCACTGATTTCAAATACAAGTGCTTCATCGGTTAAAACTTCAGGTGCAACAAACTCAGTAGACGCCGCAGTACTTGAAGATAAACTAACGGTAGTGCCTGATGTTTGCGACCAACTAACCGATACTTCACCGTCATCTTCAACCGCTGAACTTAAATAAACGGTATCGCCCGCATTAACAGTTTGGTCAATACCAGCATCAACCGTTGGAGCACTATTACTGACTGTATCGCCGTCTGTTGCAGTACTTGTTGAATCGCTATTACATGCACTTAAAGCGATGCAAAGCGCGCTTAACGCAAATAACTTAGTGGCATTAACGGCTTTTGTTTTAAGAAGTGTTTTCAATGCTTGAACCTTTACTTTAACGTTTAATAAAACAAAGTTAACAAGTAAAAGTGCAAACAATGTGCACAAACAAAGGAAGAATCTATATTAAAATTACAACTGTGGCCTTTTAAGCAAAAACTTATCTTTGGTTGTACTAAAGTAATCGCCGCCCATTTTGCCCACTGCATTTAATAATTCAGGGTCAATATAGCCACCACTCATCACTTCATCGTCTATACAAATACCCACTACATCCAGCAACATCATTTTTCCACCGCCAGGCTCATTTGAAATACTAATAACTTCGCGTAACTTACATTCAAACCGTACTTTTGAATCGGCAACGCTTGGCGCGTTAACTAACTTACTTGGAGCTTGGGCAATGTTAGCTGCATCAAACTCGCTTATATCACTAGGATAATTTGCACAACTTTGGTTCATTTTTTCAACTAACTCTTGGCTGACAATGTTAACCACACATTCTTTAGTTGCCATTAGATTACTGAGCGTATCTTTATTCGTTTTATCACTAGGGTTTACTTGCGTAACACTTAAAACAGCTGGCTTGCAACTAGCCACAGTAAAAAATGAATAAGGCGCAATATTTGCAATACCTTCGCTATTTAATGTACTTATCCATGCGATAGGCCTTGGGCTGATACTGCCTACTAAGTAAGAGTAAACATTTTGGTTGGTATTTTCGGTGAGATCTAAAAACATATTTTTTCAACTAAATAAGAATATCAACATGCCTAATATCTTAATCCGATGAAGGTTGGGGTTAAAGAAGATTTACAAATGAGAAAAGTTAAAAAGTAAAACCGAGCCTTCAGGCTCGGTTTTCAATCCATTTAGCAAGGCGCTACATTATTGAATACTCTGACTTTTGTTTTTAAATCAAATGCAGCATAAGCTGCAACAATAATAAAACACCCCGCAGGCACAACATAAGAAAACGCGACACTGTATGTATCAATAAACACAGCTTGGAATACAGGAACTATCGCTCCACCTAAAATAGCCATTACTAAACCAGCAGCACCTAGTTTTGCATCATCGCCTAACCCATGTAGTGAAATCGCGTAAATAGTTGGAAACATTAATGATAAGCAAGCCGATATACTTACCAGCGCCCATACGCCACTTATATTTGGCATTTTCACCATATAAAAACACAGCAGCATTGCAATAATAGAGGTTGCCATTAACAGTTTGGCAGGACGAATAAATCCCATAAGCCAGGTCATTACAAATCGAGAAACTAAAAAGGTGATCATACTGTATTGTAAAATACTTCCCCCGGTAACTTCATTTGTATCGAGTGCCTCCATTACGTACTGGATGGTAAATGTCCATACACAAGTTTGCGCCGCAACATTAAAAAACTGGGCGATAACACCAAAGCGGTAATGGGTATTTTTAAACAAGCGCTTAAACGTTGCACTAAATTCTACATGCTTAGAGACTTTTTTTTGCTTACAAAAATTAGGTGTTTTAGTAAACGCAATTGCCAACCAAATAAAAACCAACACACAAGCCATACCAACATAAGGCACCATAACTGCATCAAGTTCTGCGCTTATAATGCTAGTTAATTGCTCACTATTCATATTTGTGCGCTCACCAGAGGTTGCAGTATTGAGCTTTGGTAAAATAAGGGTAGCGGCTAAAAAAACACCAATGTTAGTACCGACAGGGTTAAATGATTGCGCCAAATTCAACCTGCGAGTTGCACCTTGTTGGGTGCCCATTCCCATTACATAAGGGTTTGCTGATGTCTCTAAAATAGATAAGCCTCCAGCTAACACAAACAAAGCCACTAAAAAAAAACCATAAGTCATTGCTTGGCTGGCGGGATAAAACAAAAATGCTCCGATTGCAGCCATCCCTAAACCGGTTAACACACCTGTTTTATACGAAAAGCGTTTATTGATATATGCCGCCGGAATAGCTAAGCAAAAGTAAGCTCCATAGTAGCTAAATTGTACCAATGCAGACTGCACTGACGACATAGTAAAAATTTTACTAAACACTTTTACTAGCGGATCAGTCATGTTTGCCGCAGCTCCCCATGCAGCAAAGCACAGAACAAGTAAAATAAAGGGAACCACCATCTCCTTGGAGACAAGAGGTGTTTGTGTGTGTGTGTGTGTGGTCATTGCCGTGTCTCAGTTGTTAATGTTAAGTAAAGCATTTAACCAGTTAAATATCATTCCGTCAATAAATCAACTATAGTTATTTATTAACCTCCTGTGACTTATTTATACTCTGTCGTAAATTTAATAATAAGAAATGAACCCGGCAATAAAGCTAATATAGTCGCCAATTACACACACTCGGTGTACAATTAATCAGGTTATTCAAGATAATAACAACTAGGTAGGAATAATTATCAAATCTAAAAACCCTCGACTCTCTTTACAAGAAGGCCGAAGCCAATCTGGCCTGCGTGCTCATAATGAACGCCGAATTATGTCATTAATTCGCCAACACGGTAGTGCTCCAAAAGCTGAAATAGCACAAAAAACAGGGCTTTCAGCACAGGCCGTCACAGTAATTATCAATAGTTTAGAAGCCGAATCGTTATTAATACGGAAAGACCCTCAGCGTGGCAAGGTTGGCCAACCAACCATCCCATTTGCGTTAAATCCAGATGGTGCATTTGGAATTGGCTTAAAAGTAGGTCGTCGCAGTTTTGATTTAACCTTGATTGACTTAGTAGGAAATATACGCGCAACTTTGCACGAAAACTGCGCTTACCCCACAGTACAGAGCTTGCTAACCTTTTTAGAGAAAGGGATCAGCGTACTTAAAATGAGCTTAAGTGACGAATTAGCCAAGCGTATCTTAGGTGTGGGTGTTGCAACCCCTTACGAAATTTGGAACTGGACAGAAGAAGCCGGCGCTCCAAAAGCAGTATTGAATGAATGGAAGTCTTTTGATTTTAAAGAAAAAATAAATCAAATTGTACACCTTCCCGTGTATGTATGTAATGATGATACCGCGGCTTGTTCAGCTGAATTAAGCTTTGGTAATCCTGCTCGTTTTAGCGATTTTTTATATATTTTTATTGGTACTTTTATTGGTGGTGGAGTTGTTATAAACGAAACCTTATTTACCGGTAAAAAAGGTAATGCCGGCGCTATAGGCTCATTACCTAGGCCTATGCTTAATAGTGAAGGTCAACTAACCTCCCAACAACTTATTATGCAATCATCACTGTATATTCTCGAAAAAATGCTCAAAGGTGATGGCTACAATACTGACATACTGTGGAGTTCAAAAGAGTATTGGGGAGACTTAGGCCCCGTACTCGATAAGTGGATAGACCAAGTTGCAGATGGTCTCGCCTACGCGGCATTGTGTTCTTTAGCTATTTTTGATTTTGAGGCGATTGTCATTGATGGCGCCATTCCTATCAATGTCAGAGAAAAAATAGTTTTGGCAACAAAGTTAAAATTGAGCCAGGCTGATCATCGCGGTATTAATCGCTGTGAAGTACAAAGTGGCTCTATTGGCGCCAAGGCTCAATCAGTAGGCTGCGCTAACCTTCCGTTACTTATCAACTTTTCTCAAGATCACGCAAGCCTTTCACACCACTAATATACTTTAAAGTTAAAAAGCAGCCATCGGTAACGTTGGCTGCTTATTCATTTTTTATCAGAGGTAAAAAATTCACTTAAACAATCAAAAAGCTGTACAAAAAATAATAAATAATAATAGTTGATTTATTATTTTAAGTTCTCTACATTCTATTTACAAATTTGATAACACTGACATGTTTGATTAATAAAACCGCAAATTTGTATACACACACAACAAAGAGAGAACAGAAAAATGAAAGTATCAGCAAAAATGACTCTAATTGCAGTCGCTGTAGGTCTATCCATATCCCCTAGCGTCTTGTCACAAGAGCAACAAGAAGCAAAAAGTGATTTAGGGTTTGAGCGCATCATTGTAACGGGAACATCTCGGCCAAAAGAGAAAATCGAATCAACTAATGCAATAACTACCTTTAACGAAGCAAAGTTAGAGCAATTGGCTCCGCACAGTGTTGCTGAATTAGTGCGAAGTATTCCTGGTTTTCATGCCGAAGACACCGGTGGAGAAACCGGTAACAACGTAGCCCCACGAGGCTTTCCGTTATCAACGCAAACAGAGTTTACAGCACTACTTCGTGATGGTATGACCGTGTTTTATAATCAAGATATTTTATTTACTCAAAATGATCGCTTTACCCGTTTGTCTAATTTTGTTGGCAACGTTGAAGCTATTCGTGGTGGTGCCTCGTCAATCTTTGTTGGTAGCGCGCCAGCTGGGTTTATTAATTTTATTTCTCGTGAAGGCTCCGATGATACCCAAGGTGATGTGTTTTTTGAAACCAACAGCAACAACCGCCTAGGTGGACAAGGTTGGGTTAGCGGATCAATAGACGATCAGACAACCTATGCTGTTGGCGCTTGGTATCGCAAGGATGACTCCGCACGCGATCCGGGGTATACAGCTAACCAAGGTGGTGAGCTTAATGGCAATATTAAGCACTTTTTTAAAGATGGCAGCGGCTTTACCCGCTTTGAGTTTAATAAACAAAACGATAGATCATTCTTTTTTATTCCTCAGCCATTAATAGGCTCAACCACCAATGCTAAAACAATCCCAGGCGGGATGGATATCAGAGATGGCACCACCGGTAACTCAGCAGGTGCGCGTTTATTAACTCTTAATAACACCCCAAGCGGCGACATTGATTTGGATATTGCAGATGGTAACTACGCTAATGTGACCTACTTTGGCAATACAACCGAAATTGAAATCAACGAAAACTTAGTCTTTTCAAATCAAATGCGTTATACCGATATGCTAACAACCTTTACCGGCATCATTAACGTAGGTAACGCCGAATCGTTAGCTAGTAAAGCACAAGCTATATATGCTGCAAATACTGATGTCCTTGCAGGTGCCATGGTTGATGGTAACCTAAGTTACGATATACGCGATGCAGGAAGCGGCTTTGTATTGGCTGATTCAAGCAACGTAAATACCTACAACACCAATGGATACGGAATAAACGCAGGCTTTTGGCATAGACGTTTTGAAGGCGATAACTTTCAAAACGAAACCAGATTCAACTACACCTTTGATGATGTAGGCGAAGGGACTCTTTATGCTAATTTTGGCTTATTCTTCTCTAATATTAATGGCCATGTTACCGACTATCGAATTAATACACTGCAATCAGTAGAGCCCCTGCCGCAGCGCTTAGATGTTGTATTTACAGATGCACAAGGTCTTGACATTGCCAGCGGTACTTACAAAGGTATTCAGTCTGGATCACATGGTTTTGCCGATATTGTTTATAGTGAAAATACCCTGGCGCCCTTTGCTGACTTTGAATACGAGCTTGAAGATGTGTCGTTTAATCTGGGCCTAAGGTACGAAACCCTCAAAGCAGATGGGGAAGCGCAAAACCAAGCTAATTACACAATTGACAGTTTTGCCAGCGATACTGATACCGTCAATGGGAATATTACCCTGCCCTTTGGTGATGGGACTTACCGAAACTTTGATGTTGAATACAACGAAATGGCATGGACAGTTGCAGCTAACTACAAATTTAACGACGACTTAGCGGTATTCACTCGATATGCAGATGGTTTTCGTATGCCTGATGTAGATAAATACATGGCGATTACCAACCTAACTAGTCAAGAGGAAATTAATCAATTTAATAACTCTGAGAGGCGCGAAACACAACCAGCTTCAACGGTAATGGCCGAAGTGGGCATTAAATATAACGAAGGTGATGTCGCAGCATTTGTAACCGGTTACTTCGCCGCTGCGGATGATTTATTCTTTAATGTACCTACTGTTGAAAATGGTCAAGTAGTGCAACGTCAAGCCTTTAGAAACACAGAAACCTTAGGTGTAGAAGCCGAATTTAACCTGCAAATCACTCAAGACTGGCGCATTGGTGTATCTGCAACGTACCAATCACCCGAATTTGTAAACACACCAGCGGCGCAATACTTAGATGCTAATGGAAGCTCTGCCTCTATTGATATAAACGGCAACTTACCTGTACGTGTGCCTAAGCACTTTGGCCAATTAACTAGTAGCTATCAGTTTGAAGATTTTTCGTGGGGTATGGCAGCTATTCATGGTAGCTACTCTTGGAGCGGTAAACGTTATGCCGACGACGCCAACACAGCAGAACTGCCTATGTATGGCATGTTAAACCTTGGTTTATCCCTTGAAAACGAAGACGGTTATTACCTTCGTGCCGATGTTAAAAACCTTAATAACTCAGAAGGCTTATCAGAGGGAGATCCTCGCGCAGGTGAAACGGTAGCAGGTCAAGCAACTACATTTAATGCGCGCGTTGTCTTACCTCGTACCTTTAGCCTTACTATTGGTAAGCGTTTTTAATTTTACTCTAATCTAGGGTATCGTCATGCAAAGCGATACCCTCGCAATTTTTAGGAAAATATAATGGAAGTAGTTGCAATTGGTGAAGCTTTAATAGATATACTCTCACATGACTGCATGCACAATAAGGCATCAAATAGCGAACTAGACTTCACACAGTTTGCCGGAGGCGCACCCGCTAATGTTGCTGTAGCCGTAGCAAAGCTTGGTGGTTCAAGTTATTTGCTTGGTAAAGTAGGCAATGATAAATTTGGTCGCTTTTTAATAAATGCACTCAAAATGTATAATGTAAACACATCTTATGTTGGCTTTTCAAAAAAAGGGAAGACGGCACTCGCGTTCGTATCGTTTGATGAAAACGGTGAACGTACATTTGAATTTTACGATAAAGATGCTGCACATTACGATTTACAAATAACCGATTTAGAGCCCTCTTTATTTTCAACACCTAAAATTGTGAGTTTTTGTTCAGGCTCTTTTGCAAAACCTTTAGTATTAAATACAACCTTACATGCGCTAAAACACTTTAAAGAATCAGGCTCGGTTACATGCTTTGACATTAACTTTCGTTCAGCCTTCTGGGATGAACCACTCACAGCTAAATCTGTTATTGAGGATGTTGCTAAAACAGTTGATGTTATTAAAGCGAGTAAAGATGAGCTGATCTCGCTTTATGGAATAGAGCATATTGATACCACCATTAGAAGTTGGGTAGATAGTGGCGTAGCTTTAGTTTTAATGACCGATGGTGGCGAGCCTATTACTTTTTCATCTAGCTCATTTAGTGGTACTTATCCTTGCCCTCAGGCATATGTTGTGGATACCACAGCTGCAGGCGATGCGTTTGTAGGTGGTTTTTTATATCAAATATCTTCGCTAGTGAGTAATAAAACAGAATTTACTGACTGGGCAAGTAACTTTACTAACGTTTCAAAGGCTATCGACTTTGCTACTAAGTGCGGAGCCAAAACAGTAGCAACGTTTGGAGCCTTTGATGCCCTACCTACATTCCATGATATCTCGGCGAGTACCCTTAAATCTTCGTGTCGATGTTAAAAACCTAAATAACTCAGGAAACTTATCAGAGGGAAGTTTCACTCAGGTGAAACGGTAGCAGATCAATCAACTATATTTAATGCGCGCGTTGTCTTATCTCGTGTCTTTAGCTTTACTATTGGTAAGCGTTTTTAATTTCACCCTAACTGAGGGTATCGTCATACAAAGCGATACCCCCGCAAGTTTTAGGAAAAGACAATGGAAGTAGTTGCAATTGGTGAAGCTTTAATAGGTGTACTCTCACATGACTGCAAGTGCCAAAATTGCTTAAGTATCACGGTAATTCTCCCTATTTATAATACTTCTTTTATTGGCGACTCATTTTAGTATCACCTTAACATGAGTTGCCTATATCAAAATCGTTTTTACACTAGTCTTCTTTTACATTTAATACGTATTGGTTTTGTCTTATTATTTATAATGCCACGGTTTTAATATTGCCAGTATGAAAGAAAAAATAAACATCGTGTGGTTTAAACGTGATTTACGTCTAAGCGATCATCAACCATTAAAAAATGCATTTAGTAATGGCTTACCGACCCTGTTACTTTATAACTTTGAGCCATTACTGCTCGAAGATGCACACTACAATGAGCGGCACTGGCGCTTTGTGTATCAATCAATAGTTGAGTTAAATAATCAGCTAGCGCGTTTTAACGCCTGTGTTTATATATTTAATTTAAATATGAACGACTTACTTGAATCGTTAAAGATGCAGTTTGAAATAGTTAATATTTTTAGCCATCAAGAAATCGGCTTAAACAACACTTTTGAGCGCGATAAGGCAATAAAAGCATGGTGCCAGCATAACCACATTAATTGGCAAGAGTCGCAAACAGGCGCGGTAATTCGCGGCAAAAAAAATCGTAATAATTGGAACGAACGCTGGCAGCAAACAATGCAAGCACCTATTGCTGTTCCTAATTGGAAGAGCATAAAAACAATTACCCTCAATAACTATCAAGCACCTGAGCTGCCAAGCGCTTACACTCAAGATCATGACAGCTTTCAAAAAGGTGGCCCACTGCATGCGCGAACTGTAATGCAGAGCTTTTTTGCCGAACGCGGTAAAGGTTATCAAAAGGGAATATCGAGCCCAAGTTTAAGCCAAACCCACTGCTCTCGGCTTTCGCCCTACCTAGCATGGGGGAACATTAGCCTTAGGCAAGTGTATCAAATGGCCATTGATGAATATCATTCAAAACACCCTGACAAAAGAGGTTGGAAACGCCCACTAGCAGCGTTTGTATCGCGCTTGCATTGGCACTGCCACTTTATGCAAAAGTTTGAAAGCGAGTGCTCCATGGAGTTTTTAGCCCTAAATCCGGGTTACCACGTATTTCCGTATCGTGATGATGAACGTGTGAAAAACGATATTGAACGCTGGGCGCAAGGTCAAACTGGTATTCCAATTATTGACGCTTGCATGCGCTGCTTAAAAGCCACCGGTTATATAAACTTTAGAATGCGCGCCATGCTTGTAAGCTTTGTAACGCATCATTTAAATATAAGCTGGCAGCAAGCAAGCTTTCCTCTCGCTAATTACTTTTTAGATTTTGAGCCCGGGATTCATTATCCGCAAATTCAAATGCAAGCCTCGGTAACAGGCATTAACACCATTAGGCACTACAACCCAATTAAACAATCGGAGGATCAAGACCCAACAGGTTCGTTTATTAAAAAGTGGTGCCCCGAGCTTGAAAAACTCCCTATTGAATATTTACATCAGCCTTGGGAGCAAACTCCAATGGAAGCTCTCTTTAACGACTTTAAGTTAGGGGATGATTACCCTGAACCCATGCTTGATTTAACAGCCGCCTCAAAAGAAGCACGCGAGCGCTTATGGCAATACCGTGAGCGAGCTGATGTTAAACGCGCCATAGGGAGGATTCTTAAAAAACACGTTGGGGGTACTCAAAAAGTTACTCGAACAAAAAGTAAAACGGATACTAAAAATAACAGTAAGGCTAAGTAAGCATGGCGCACAAAAAACTAAACTTACCTCAAAAAATGTGTCCTATTTGTAATAAACCTTTTACGTGGCGTAAAAAATGGCAGCGCGACTGGGATAACGTTATTTACTGCTCAGAGCGCTGTAAGCGAAATAAACAGGGATAACAATTAACTGGCGCCTATTTTGCAGCATCATCTGTAATTAGTGCTTTTGAGGCTTTATATAAGTTTATTTTGTAAATAACGCTTAGCTAGCCTGAAAAGCTTACACTCTAGCAAGGAGAAGATGATGACGATTAAAAAAACGGCAAGTTCAACATGGTCTGGCGACATTAAAACAGGCAAAGGTAGCATATCAACTCAAAGTGGCGCGCTTAATAAACAACCTTATGGTTTTAATACCCGCTTTGAAGATAAGGCAGGCTCAAACCCTGAAGAATTAGTAGGTGCAGCGCACAGTGCATGTTTTAGTATGGCGCTTTCACTTGCATTAGGTGATGCAGGCTTTACCGCAGATAAAATTGATACTAAAGCCACTGTAAGCCTTGATGAAGTAGATGACGGTTTTTCGGTGACGCATATTGCCCTTGAGGTAAAAGCGCGTATTGATGATATTCAAAACGAGCAGTTTCAAGCCTTATGTGAGCAAACCAAAAAGAGCTGCCCTATTTCAAAACTCTTAAATACCGAAATATCACTAGATGCGACGCTTCAATCAGCATTTTAAATATTTAGGTTTAGATTACTGTAAATAAAGCACATTAAATTAAAGCCAAGTAAATTATTACTTGGCTTACTAATCATCAAGATACCTTTTTAGAGCTGCTTATACCTAAGACTTCAGATAATAAAGCGATCCCCATGCCAAGCGCGGGCCAAATCACCCATAAGGTGTTTGGTGATGTAATTAAATTAATTAATCCTAAAAACACTAAAGCAACTGCATACTGTTTAAAACTTTGAAATATTGTTGTTGATGTATTCATGTTTATCCTCCTGTTAATGTATAAATCTATTTTTATATAAAAAAGAAATACAAACCCCTGCCAAATGTCATTAAATAGCATGACATTAGTCATCATACTACTCACATATAAATAATTACTTATTACGTTAAAAAAAATATAAACTAATACTTTAATCTGCTTGTGTTAGGATCTACCCTCAACTAACTTTAAAAATAAACATAAGAGGATGAACTAAGTGATCGAAAAATCAAAAGATTGTGAAAAAGTGACATGTAGTAATTGTGCTGACGCCAACGATCTTGAATTTGATTTTTCTATGGCTTTTCAACCGATTATAAACTGTAAAACTCGCCTAATTTATGGCTATGAAGCATTGGTTAGAGGTTTAAATGGCGAGTCTGCTTATTCAATTATTTCAAAAGTGAATGAAGACAACCGCTATGCATTTGATCAGCTTTGTCGTATTAAAGCCATTCAACTAGCCGCAAAGCTGGGCATAACATCAATGCTAAGCATTAACTTTTTACCTAATGCTATTTATAAACCAGAGCGATGTATACGCACCACACTAGAAGCTGCAAAAAAGTATAACTTCCCAATTCAAAATATTATGTTTGAATTTACTGAAGTTGAAAAAATTGAAGACACCGCACACATTAAACGCATTGTTGATTACTATCAGTCTCTTGGATTTAAAACCGCCACTGATGACTTTGGTGCAGGTTATTCTGGTTTAAATCTATTGGCTGACTTTCAAACAGATATTATCAAGCTTGATATGGCGCTCATACGCGATATTAACAACGACAAAAAACGCCAACTAATAGTAACTCATTGCTTAAATATGTTTCGCGATTTAAACATAACCGCACTAGCTGAAGGCATTGAAACAGTAGAAGAATATAAGTGGCTTAAAAACGCAGGTGTTGAGCTTATGCAAGGGTATTTATTTGCCAAACCAAGCTTTGAAAACTTGCCTGAGGTAAATTTTAAGGACATAGGTGCTGATTAGTACTCAACACCTATTATTAAACCTTATTGAATTTAAGTAAGGCTTAAACTACATATTACCTAGCTCTATCATCATTGCTGTGTACATACGTAAATTCAGTTCAAGTTGCTCAATGGTCATAAATTCATGCTCGGAGTGACCTGTATAGCGCTTACCTGGCATTGAAGGGCCAAACGATACCGCATTATCAAACAGCTTTGCGTTAGTGCCACCACCTATTGATACAAAGTCAGCTTTTTCGTCGCCCGTAAAATGCTTGAAAATATCAAGCAGCTTTTGCGCGTGTGGCGCGCCATCAAGTAGCATAGGTGTGCCAATAATTGTTTCTATGTTAGCAAGTGTTACATTGTTAGTAGCTTGCCAATTAGCGAGTGCATCATCAATTTGCTTTTGTAATACGGCTTCGTCTTTACCCATTGGACGACGTGCATTTACAGCAAGTGTTAGCGCATTACCATCGCGCTCAATAACTGTTGGTGCCACTGTCATTGGGCCCATAAAGTCGTGCTTGTAAGCTATTTCGCCAAATTGTTTACCGTGAATGTCTAAACCAATTAACTGATTCACAAAGTCGATTAGCTCGCCGTCACTGTTATTTTCAAGCTCCACACCTTTAAATAACTCAGCTAAATAAGCAATAGCATTTATACCCGACTCCGGCTCAGATGAATGCGCCGACATACCTTTAACGCTTATTGCTAAGCCATTACTTTTTTCACTAAAGTTAAATTCAACTTTATTTAATGTTTTAGCTTTTGCTTTTAATGTATTAATAAGTGCCGCGTCTGCATTGTGCAAAACTAAGCTTGCATCTTCTGGAATTTGGCTTCTAAACGCACCGCCAGTTACATCCTTTACATATAAACCCGTTTGTGGTGATGTTGCATTAAAAGTAGGTGCAATTAAGCTCCAGCCTTTCTCGGCAACCACTACAGGGTATGATGCATCAATCGTTACTGCATATTTGGGTTGCTCATACGTTTTCATAAATTGAGTAAGCGGACCCCAATCAGACTCCTCTGCAAGGTAAATCATAAGCTCTATGCGGTTATCAAGCTCTATGCCTTTATCTTTAATTGCTTTCATGGCGTAAAGCGCTGTTGCTATTGCACCTTTATCGTCTTCCGTACCACGACCAACTAATTTACCCGGTTCAGATGTATCAATAATAAAAGGACTTTGTTTCCATTTGCTAGCATTAGCAGGTTGCACGTCGCCGTGGGTTACTACCGTTACTTTTTCGCTTTGCTCGCCCATACCAATTAATACGGTGTACCCTAAATCTTGATAGTCAAAACCAAGCTCTGCGGCTTTCATTTTTAAAAGTGCTTTAAAGCCAATAAAATCGGGATTTTGAGGAGTGCTAATGTCGCTTTTATTAACCGTCGGAAAAGCCACTAAGTTAGTTAGTGTGTGTATTTGAGCATTTTGGTAGGTATTTACTGCGTAATCGGCAACGCTATCAATATTTTTATTTAACTGCGCATGTGCGCTAAATGCAAATAAAGCAATACTGGCTAAAGCTAACTTTTTCAAAACAATTCCCATTTAATTAATAACTAAGAGCGGTAATTATAACGCTATGAAGTGCCTACTTATAGCTCTTTACGCCAGCACATAGGTAACTTAAGGTAAATAACCGAAACTCTGGATAATAAATCTATCTCAAGCAGCTATTTTCAGCGCTAACTGCGTTGAACTTACTTGCAATAGGCCAAGTAAATCTCTTGCCCAGAGTTCATGTTAAATATTTATATAGCAGCTTTTATGAGGATGACTGTATAATGCGCGACTTAAAATTAAGAGAGTATTTAATTGTGAACCGTCGTAAAAAAATCGTCACTAAATTTCAAAAGAAAGATAAACGCACTAACGCTAAATTGCATAAAAGCAACAAACCGTCTTATGTATCAAAAGCTGAGCGCGAAAAACTAGCTGAACAAGAAAGTAATGAGCCACAGGTAATCCAAGAGTAGTTTTATGTTACCTGTTGCTTTGATAATTTAAAGTGGCAAAAGTACCGACCACTTACATAACATACCACTGCCGTGGCAACTATAAGTTCAAACGTAGCTAAGTAATTAACTGTATCTACATATGGCATTGCGAGGTTTATACTTTGCATCCAATCAGCCATTTTAAATAATGCAGTTGCCCCAATAACCATTGGAAATGTAAAAGCAGCGTAGCTCGGTGTAAAAGGTCTGCTTAATAACTTTATAAATAACACGTAAACAATCAGTGTTTTTATTATCGATAATATAAATAATGCCCCCACTATAATAAGTGACAGATTAGCTACAATATGAAAATACCCCGCTAATGTTAAACTGGCAGGCGCTGCTAAAATGGCGAGTGTTGGCTGTATTTCGTAGTCACTTTTTAATGCTAATAAAAAACGATAAAACATAATTGGCAGCATTATAGCGTACGTTGATATACCAATAACTAACGCACTATGAGCTAACCACGCTAATGTCGAATTTCCCGAAAAAGTAACATCTGCAATAATTATCCCCACAGGTGGCACAAACCAGCTGGGCGCCATATCCTCAAAGTTAAACTTTTTTACTCGCTGGTATAAAAAGCTCACCAAAAATGTGAGATGCAACACAAAAGCTAAAACCCACATAATGTCGCCAGCTAATGAGTGAAATTGCCCAATTGAGTTTGAAATAACAAGATTAGCCATTGCAAATGTAGGGATCACACTTCCTGCAACTGGGTGTGCTAAATCGGCTTTTAATAAATGAGGGTGTAGTAAAAACTTAGCAGCCAAAAGTAAAACTAATACGCCAGCTAATACAGCTCCCAAAAATTGCCCTTGGGAGTTTAAATTAAAAACGTTTTCCCATGTCCACCCCATACAGGCAATACCCAAAGCTAAACCAGCCATAGCTGTTGGCGCACCCATCACTTTATTTTTAAATTGCTTAAACACTGTATTTCCTAATCATTGGGTGATGAACAAGTTACTGCTTTTTACTGCATTGCCTTAAAATAACGCTGTAAAATTAGTACAAGCGTGCTTAATAGAACGCTTTTTGCGTACAAATATTTCATAAAAATAAGTTTACGGCTTACATATTAAAGCGTATGAAAAAAGCCATAACACAGTTATGGCTTTTACTTTATTTTAAAATTTAATTTAGTTAAAACGCGTAACTAATGCTTACATTAAATGAACGACCCTGCCCAGCAAGTTGTTCAAACCCGTTGCTGCTATCTTGTTTAAGTGCTGCAATACTTACGCCGCCTAGTGGGAGTTGGTAATATTCATCAAACACGTTACTCACTTCTGCGCTTAGCGTTAATGAATCCCATGTGGCTTTAGAGCTTAAATTAACCAAGCTGTAGCTGTCTGTTTGGTTTTCAAAACGATTATTATCTACACGGGTTTTAGTATCTACCCACTGCCAAGATAACGCATTTTCAAATCGACCCATTTGCTGGCTAATACCTAGCTGGGTTTGCAGTGGTTTAATTTGATAAAGCGGTTGGTTAGTATCGTCTCGCTTACCTCTGGTATTTGTAACATTAGCGTGTAACTGCCAGTTACCTAATTGCTTAGATTCATAAATGTTGGCTGTTAAATCTATTTTTGCACCATATAAAATGGCATCTACATTAGTAAACTGCAAAATGTTACGCGCTGTGTTGTCCAAGTCATAACTATTGAAGCTTCTTACAATATCAGCATCAATATAATCATTCACATCTGTATACCAAACATTGGTGCTTAATCGCCAACGGTCATCTTTAGCCTGCTTAATATAAGTAGCACTTAAAGTATGCGCTGTTTCAACGTCTAAATCAGGGTTACCAATATAGCCATTACCATCGCCATACCAACCAATCATGGTGGTTGCCATGGTACTTATACCCCAGCTGTATCGCTCGTATAAATTAGGTGCGCGGTTTTTACGGGCAAGACCAAATTGCAGCTCATCATAATTTGTTATTTGGTAGTTAATTAAAAAGTTAGCATCAACTACAGTGTCGGTTTTATCTCTGTCGCCAGCATTAAAGTTCTGTGCAGCAATGCTATTATCTGTAGACGTATCGCTCATGGTCATAATTTCCATACCCCCCATGTCGCTCATATCGCCCATATCCATCATGCTCATACCGTCGTGGTAAGGCTGAACCTCACCTACTTGGGTATTAACACTTTCAATACGTACGCCTGCATTTAACCATAACTTGGTATTTATTTGGCTCTCAAATTCAGCAAATGCCGCTATGCGCTCTCGTTTACCGTTATTTATATTTACGTAATCGTCTGGTCCCATCATGGTTGAGCCTTCAATACCTGGCCACCAATCATCAATGCTGTAATTGTAATATTCTTGAGCGAGTAAAATACTGCTGTTTTTATTAAGCGCAATACGCCATTTAAGCTGCGTAGTTATATCTTGTGCATCGGTTTTCATTGGCATCATGCCTGTTTTTTCTTGGCTAAAAAAACCCATTTCGTGCTTTACGCTATGCCAGTTAACTTGCCCTTCAAGCTCGCTGTTTTCAAAGGAGCGTTTGTATTGAGCTATTGCACCGTAGCTGGTGTTATCGGTCATATCCATATACTGATTTGCAAATCCCTGATATGGGATTTTTTGATGCGTTAGCTTTATAACTAATTGCTGTTTATCATCGCGCATAGCTGCGGTTAAACTATGATTTTGTGCTCGATACAATGTATCTAATACTACATCGCCGTTACCGTCTTCATAACTATCTGCGTCACTAAACGAACCCTGATAATTAAGGCTAAGCGTGTCACTTGCTAAACGTGCACCAACGCCAAGTTTACGTCCGTTATCAACGCTACTGTACTTTGCTGACACATAACCTGAGTGCCAACCTAATTCATTGCTATCGCTATACTGTGGTGAAATAGAATTAACGTTTATTACGCCAGCAATATTATCGCCGCCCGCACTCACTGGCGACACGCCTGCAACCACATTATAAGACGTAATTTGATTAGCCGAGATATACGAAAGTGGCGGGTTCATATGATTAGCGCATGCAGCGGTTACATCTGCGCCATCAATTAACACTTTAACTCTGTCGCCCATTAAACCATTTAAAATAGGGAGGTCAGATACGCCGCCCGCAGCTGAAAAGTCGACACCTAAATCACTTAATAACGATTCTGACGAACCAAGTGCTAAATGCTTATTTTGAGCATGTCCGTGTACTTCAATTACTTCTAAAGACGTATCGTCGGCAAATGCAAAAGTAGATAGCACACAGCTAATAAAAAGTGCGACAGGGGAAAGTAAGTAAGTTTTTTGAGTTTTGCTTTTATAAACCATTGTTAATTTATGCCACTGTAATAATTGGCGTAATTATAGTGTGAACTGCAAAAGCAAAAGCGCGACATATTGTCGCACTTTATCAATTTTGAATGTTGTTAGGCGTGTTTAATCTAAAAGGTCATATAATAAATTAAGTATTTAACTCAGCGACTGTTTGAGAAACAATATCAGCCCCTCGCTCAATCTCTTTAATAACTTCAGATACATTCGCAATAAGCTCTCGGCCTTGCTCTGAAGAGTCTGAAACCGACGTAATTTGCCTTGATATATCATTAGTGAGCTCTTGGTTATTTTTAACAACGGTCGCTATTTCATTAGTTGAACTACTCGTACTGGCTGCAAGTTGCCTTACTTCGTCAGCTACTACAGCAAAACCTCGACCGTATTCACCAGCACGTGCAGCTTCAATAGCAGCATTGAGTGCAAGTAAATTAGTTTGATCAGCAATGCTGCTAATTGTAGAAACAATGGAGCCTATTACAGCTGATTGTTCATTAAGATTTTTAATTAAATCAACTGACTTAAGAACTTGGCTTACAATGGCATCTGAGTTTGCAACAGAACTTTGTAGTATCTCAGAACCTTTTTTAGCGGTTTGCGCTGTAGCTACCGCCGATTCATACGCGATTGCAGCGGCTTCAGTCACTGCATTATTATTGTGTATACGATCAGTAATATTTGATGCAAACTTAATTATTTTAATTACATTACCTTTGCTATCTAATATTGGGTTATAAGTAGCTTCTAGCCAAATTTCTGAACCGTCGGCGGCAATACGTTTAAATTTTCCTGACTTAAACTGCCCCTGCGCTAATTCATTCCAAAAGTGTGGGTTTTTCTCATAAAACACTTCAGTACAAAACATTTTATGATGTTTACCTACAATATCTTTTAAGCTGTAGCCTACTGTTGCTAAAAAGTTTTGATTTGCGCTTAAAATATTACCTTGTGGGGTAAACTCTATTGTAGCCAATGCTTTATCGAGTGCAGTAGCTATCGCTTCTTGTGCCTTTCGTTGTATATAACTAGTCGTAATATCAGAGGCTATTTTAATCACTTTAGTGACTACGCCATGCTCTTCTACAGGAAAGTAAGTTGCCTCAAGCCAAAGCTTATCGCCATTAGCTTTGTATCTTAAAAACGATCCTGATTTAGAATCTCCGGTTTTTAATGCTTGCCAAAATTGGCTATATTCGTCTGACTTTGCATATTCAGGTTCGCAAAACATGCGATGATGTTTGCCAATTATTTGCTCTTTGCTGTAGCCTACAGTAGCTAGAAATAACTGATTTGCGTCTAATATTATTCCTTCAGGTGTAAACTCTATATAAGCCACATGCTTGTTAATTGCCGACAAGATAGACTGTTTTTGAATTAATTGAAGCTCCATTTCTTCAATTTTTGCGTTTCTTTTAGAAATACCAAACATATAAAAACCTTAAGGAGTAAATTAGTAAAAACATTAGCAAATTAATGTGATATCAACATGTAACTGTACTGTAAATATAAGCTCTAAATAACCTTTCGGCGAATATTTAACACCTTATAGATGCATGCTTTATAAATAGTTTTTTTATTTTATGAATTTTAAGTAGTATTTTCTTCTAATTAACATTTTAAAAACCTAACAAAAACACTAATTTATGCATGACTCTGTACTTTTTTTAACTTAAAATAGCACTTTCACAGACTACCCTCTCACACCAAAATTTAAGCATACATATAATATTTTCTATTCAGAATTTATTGTGCTGTTTCACTTTTAAAATTAAATCTTAAGGGATCATCTATGACATCAGATGTAACGTCGGCATCTAGTCAACTTAACAGAACCGCTATTTTACTCGTATTAGCACTTGGCACATTTATTTTAGGATTATCTGAGTTTTCGATGATGCCTATGCTGCCACTAATTAGCGAAACATTTGGCTCAACGCCCTCACAAAGTGGTTACGCAATTAGTGCTTACGCCATTGGTGTTGTAGTGGGTGCGCCTATTTTAATGCTTACCACTGCTAATATGAGAAAGCGCAAAGCATTGCTCATTTTTATAAGCTTAATGTTTATCTCAAACGGGTTAAGCGCGATGGCAACGTCGCTTGAGCAGCTTGTAATATTTAGATTTTTAAGTGGCTTACCTCATGGTGCATATTTTGGTGCTGCTATTTTATTAGCATCAGATATTGCCCCAAAAGGTAAGCGTGCAAGCTTTATGTCTAAGGTGTTTATGGGTTTAACTGTGGCTACTATTGTTGGCGTGCCTATAGTTACACTTGTAGGTCAAAATTTAAGTTGGCGTTATTGTTTAGCTGGCGCTGCAGTACTGGCCTTTATTGCTTTTGTTTTTGTTTATAAAGTAGTGCCTAGTATCGATAACGCTAAGCCTTCTAACTTACTAAACGAGTTTGGCGTACTTAAAAATAAACTGGTTTGGTCCATTTTGGGTATTGTAATTATTGGCTTTGGCGGAGTGTTTTGTATTTATACTTATATTGCCGACACCATATTAGTGGTAACAAAAACAGCTCCGTATACTATTTCTATCGCAATGGTAATGTTTGGTATCGGTTGTACACTCGGTAACTATGTACTGGGTAAAGCTGCCGATAAATCAGCAATTAAAACGACTGGCCTTGCGCTTGTATGTACTATTGTATTTGCCTTTGCATATGTAACGGCAAGCCATAATATTTGGGCTCTTTACGCGGTGATCTTCTTTATTGGTTGCAGTGTGGGCTTGGCTACGCTGATTCAAACGCTTTTAATGGACGTTGCGCCCGAAGGCCACGCTATGATTGGTGCCTTAGTACAGTGCGCATTTAATACTGCCAATGCTATAGGTCCTTGGGTTGGCGGAATTGCAATAGCGCAAGGTGCTGCACCTAATCAAACAGGTTACGTAGCAGCTGCATTGTTTTTAGGTGGTTTGGGTATGTGGCTATTAAGTTACTTACAACTAAACAAACAGCAACCAACAGCGCAAGCTACTAATTAACTGAGTCCTGGTTAATTTAAAACATAAAAAGAGCCGCTAATTAGCGGCTCTTTTATTTTTAATTTACCTAGTAAATTAAGCGTTTAACGATGCCATATCAATAACAAAGCGGTATCGTACGTCAGATTTTTCCATACGCTCGTATGCCGTGTTAATTTCGTCAATGTTGATCATTTCGCACTCTGGTAGCACGTTATTTTCACCACAAAAATCGAGCATTTGCTGTGTTTCTGCAATACCACCAATGAGTGACCCTGCAATACGACGGCGACCCATTAACAGCGGCACCGTGCTTAGCTCTTCTACAGGGCCAACCTGTCCAACGATGATTAGTGCGCCGTCTATGTCTAATAAAGGCGTGTAGATTGAAAGGTCATGCTTAACAGGCACTGTATCAATAATTACATCAAAAGCCGACTGCGAGTCTTTCATTTCGTCATCATTAGATGACACTAAGTAATGCTGGGCACCCAATTTAACGGCGTCTTCTTTTTTCGACTCACTACGCCCAACAACAGTAACAATTGCACCCATCGCTACGGCATTTTTAACTGCCATGTGGCCAAGCCCACCGAGGCCAACAACTGCAACACGGCTGCCTTTTTTAACGCCCCATTTATGAAGTGGAGAATACGTAGTAATACCTGCACATAATAGAGGTGCAACGCGTGAAAGCTCTAAACTCTCTGGTATTGAAAGTACGAACTCTTCTCGTACAACAACATGTTTAGAATACCCACCTTGGGTCATTTCGCCGGTTTCTCTATCTTTACCTGCATAAGTGCCAACCATACCCTCTCGACAAAATTGTTCTTCGTCGTTATCACATTGATCGCAACTTTTGCATGAATCAACCATGCAGCCCACGCCAACAGTATCACCTTGCTTATATTTTTTAACGTCGCTGCCTACCGAAACAACTTTACCAACAATTTCGTGCCCAGGTACTAATGGGTAGTCACTGCCACCCCAATCATTTCGTACGGCGTGTAAATCTGAATGGCACACACCACAGTATAAAATTTCAATTTCTACATCGTTATTTCGTAAATCGCGGCGCTCAAAAGAAAACTCTGTCAATTCAGAACCTTGGCTTTTTGCTGCATATCCTACTGTTTTCATAATAACTCCATAGTGGTTAAAAATTTAAATCATCAACAGCATAGTCCATAGCCCGTGAATAGAACCTGACAATATAAAATAGGCACAAAAAAGCCCAAACAGTGTTTGGGCTCAATCGTTAGTACTAGGGCGCTAAATTTAATTATTTTGCAAGTAAGCTGTTTAGTTCATTAATAATTGAATGAATGCGCTCTGCATTTTTTCCTAAATCACTACGCCCTACTCGCGATTTACTACGAATATCAACAAAACGCTGGCTGCCTTCATCTTTAATACGAATTACCACATCGTCTTTAAAACCAAACCATGTGGTTGTATCAGTAGCTTCTACAATACCTGTAGCCGTGTTTGCACTTACTACTGCAAAACCAAGATTTTTTACTGCTTGTTCGCTTGCTGCCATCAAATCGGCTTTAGACTGTGCAAAGCTTAACGTTGCCAGTTCTGGGTATGCTTTGCGTTGCTGTACTGCCGTTTTTTCACCCGCGTACTCTACTGGGTTTGGTGCTTCAGCACGCAGTGACGCAATTGCTACAAATTTTGGTGGGTTAACTAAATCTGTTGAAATATCATGAATTGCCGGTACGCTTTTAGCTTTGTTCATCATATTAAGTGGCATAGCAATAGCCACAACCGAAAACACAAGCGCAATAACACCACTGCTTAGCGTTAACGTTTTACGCATAAATAACGCTTGTATTATAAGTAGCACCAATGCAGCGCCACCAGCGTAAACGCCAAATCTAAATCCCGTAAACGCAACCTTTAGCTCTACAATACCATATTTATACAAAGGCCCTGGCAGTATGACGAGTAAAAAGGCGATTAGACTAACTAAGCTCACTAAAACTTTCATTTTATGATTCCTATATTGTGTGATTTTTATTATTAAAACAGATAAGCACTATCAACCGGTAGCTTATACTACTAACAAGTGCTTTTAGATTACTATTAGCGACTAATTACACAAAAAAGTCCAATGTTGTGTGATCAAAGTTACTCAAGTTTGGAAAAATATCAACAAGCTCAGAGCTTGGCACACCAAACCAATGAGCCAGTGTGGCAAAGTACTGCTCATTAGCAACACTTGGAATTAAACGCCCGCCACCGGTATCTTGTGCGCCATCCAAATGTTGAGTTAATAGCTCGCCATATATATTGCCGCCTTTTACTGCGCCGCCCATTACTATTTGGTTCCCTGCCCAACCATGGTCAGTGCCATCGCCATTTGAGGTCAACGTGCGACCAAAATCAGACATAGTAAACGTAGTCACTTTATCAGCCATATCAAGCTCTTTCATCGCACTATCAAATTCACTTAACCCTTGAGCTAACGTATTTAATAAAGCAGGGTGCGTTGTTAATTGGTTGTCGTGGGTATCATACCCCCCCATAGAAACAAAAAACACTTGGCGTTGAGTACTCAACTTTGCCTGTACGCTAATTGTTTTAGCGACTGCTGCAAATTGCTCACTGAGGCTATTATCGCTAAATGGGGTAATAAGTGCAGGCGCGCTTTCTAACGCGCGGTTCATTGCTTGAGTGTTATTTATCGCACTTGTTAAGCCATTGGCATAAGCTGTACTTAACGGATGATTCGTATTGCCTAGTAAGCGGTTCATAATAGAAGTTACGTGCTCGCTACGAGGTTGGTACCCGCCAAACGCGTTAATATTACTAATGCCGCTTTTGTTAAGCGCAAATGCATTAGTAGCACTTCCCGTTTGCCATAAATTAGTACCGTCGAGTGATATGTTAGCCGCAAATTCATCCTGTAATTCTAAGCGTTCTAAAAGTCGTGCACCCCAGCCACTGTTAAGCGATTGTTTTTCTCGGCCATACATCCATGCAGCTTGCTGATCGTTATGCGAAAACAAATGCTTAGGCAAACCTATTGTTTTATTTTTATAGTCACTCAATGTTGTGGGAGCGAGTAAAGTACCTACCCCGCCTATAAATGCTAAATTTTGAGATTCAAACACATTTTGTATCGGTTCAAGTGAAGGGTGAATACCGACGCCACCTGCAAACTGGCTTTTAATGCTTAGCTCAATAGGGCTCTGTACCGCTAGGTTTTGCCTGCTTTGCTCGTACAAACTCCGTTGCTCGCCTTCAAGCGGAACGAGCATATTTAACGAATCATTCCCCCCGTATAAATACACACACACTAATGCTTTGTAATCACCTAGCTCAACGGCATTAGTCGCTCCAGTTAATGCTTGTAATTGCAGGCTCGTTAACGCGGCAGCCGATACGCTGCCTTTTACACATAACGACAGAAACTCTCTTCTATTAATGCTCATTATGCGCTCCTAATACTGCACGTTGAATTCAGGTGAAATAGCAATCATATATAATAAATACGAAACCCGTTCACGGTATTGCTCTTCATTAAAGTAGGCATCTAAATCAAGTAATGCTTGGCGTATGTCACTGCTCATTGCGCCTGCAAAATATAGCGTGTTGTACTGAGTTAATAGCGCGCTAACACCTTTTTTCTCTAAAACATTCATGTCGTCTTGAATATAAACATAAATACCATTTGAATTTAAATCACTGTGCGCTTCTGCGGTACTCCACACTAAACTTGCGTAAAGCGCGTTCATGGTGCCAATTAGTGTTGTATCGTTTGCTATTTGTAATTCTGGCGCAACAATACCTTCATTTCGTAAAGCTGCGGTTTGATAATCAGGCCTAAAAAAGTTAAATACCGAAGCCGACTGCATTGGCCCTTGCCCATAGCTATTTATTAAATTCCACGTTTTATAATAACCAGCCAAAGATTTAGCATCGAGATTTCGCCAAAACTGTACAGTTTTTAAAATAGGCTCTTTAATTTTCCCTTGGTAATTAAGCACTGAACCAAAATGCCGCGCTTCATCATCTAAATAAATAGCCTTTACTACAGCCGCTAAATCGCCGCGTACACCGGCGCCATTGTCAATAAATACATTAGCTACTCGCTCAACATATTGGGGGGTTGGGTTTGAGGTAATTAATCGCTGAATAAGTTGTTTGCTAATAAATGGCGCAACATTTTGATGGCTAAATAAGTTATCGAGCGCTATTTGCAATGACTCTTCTGCTGCATAACCTTGTGGTATAACTTCGCCATTTAGTAAGGTTTTTTGTTTACTAGAATGGTACTCGTCAAATGCTTCCATTGGTTTAATATAGTCACGACTTTTACGCTTAAATGTTTCACTATCGGCAAACGTCCAACCAGTAAATACGCGTGCAAAACCCTCTATTTCGACCTGTCCGTAAGTGGCAATAGTATTACCTTGTGCATCAAGCTTAGCGCTGCCATCTAGGTTTAGCTCTTCAAGGCCAATAGTAAATAACTGCATTACTTCACGTGCGTAATTTTCATCTGGGCGAATATTAAGTGCATCGTCTGCTTTTTCGTTACCCAAATGGCTTAAGTAAGTTCCCATAATAGGCGAAAGCGTGACATCTTCGAGTAAGTCACGATAATTACCAAAGGCATGCTTTAGTAGCAAATCGTAATAAGTGATCATGCCCTCAGGTTGGCCTCTTAAGGCACTGTTTTCATCCGACACTACTAATATTTCACTTAACGCAAATGCAACACGTTGACGGAGTTGATCGTCACTTTGCATTACTGCCTTCCACCATGCGTCTATGCGGCTTATGTATTTAAAGTCGTCATCGTCATTTAACTTTACTAAATAATCACGGTGATAATTAATAGGTAGCGCTACTTGCTTATCAAGCCATTGCTGCTCGCTTAAACCTTGTGCGTTTTGTATTTCACTAAGCTTAGGTCCCATTGTTGCTTGGTGTAGTAACCGTGCGGCGCTAATATCATCCATATTATTACGTGCAGTAAAGCTTAGCGTTTTTACACTGCTTGCCCCTTCGTTGTCGGTTGCTGTGACCGAAAAAGCGTAATCAACAGGCTTATAACTTTGCGCATTTAGCAGTGTTACTGAAGTAGTTGTTGCCTCTAAAGGCCCACTAATTAGTTCAGGCCCTTGCGTTTGTTGCCACACAACAGATGTAATAGTGCCGTCTTTATCACTGGCTGTTGCTGTTAGCTCAATTGTTTGGCCTTTACTTAATTCACTAGGAATATCAGCGACTGACAAAATGGGGATTTTATTTCCGTTAAAGGTTGGCGTATCATCGGAGCCTGAACCACCGCAAGCGCTTAGTATAAAAACCGAGCTTGCGATAAGAGCAAATTTATAATGCATGTAAAGTCGTCATCATTTGTTAATTAAAGTACGTTAGTGTGTACCGAGTTTAATGCATTTATTGAAACACAAAATTTACAATTTAACTCTTTATTTTTTGTAACCGAATCATGAACGCCCCATTAATAATGCGCTAGCAGCTGGGGTAAACAGCCAGAGCTTTATTATTTATGAAAACAGAAATTCGCTATTGTTTTGAATCTTCACAAGTTGCTAACCGATTTTTACACGAGCTCAAAGACTGGCCGGTTAACGATGTAAAAACACGACTTTTTAATGGCGGCGATAGTGTAAAAGTGACATACGAATACGACGAAAGTGGTTTTGATTACACTTGCGCCGAACTTGACGACCTAGCACAGAGCCATGGCGGGAAAGAGGTTTAAGCGTTTTATAATAAAAAACAGCTGATGCATCTTTAATAATTGACTTAAATTATATAGATTTGATTGATGTTTTATCTCTACCTGAGTTTTTCGCTTCGTAGAGCATTATGTCGGCTTCTTTAATTAGTGATTGGATAGACACATTATTACCACTTAAGGTTTCTTTTGTAGCAAATACACACCCAGCACTAATTGTTAAATATTTACGTACAGGCGACGCTTCATGAGGTAAATTTAACTCCCGAACCGCCAAAAGCAATTGCTGAGATATATTTACAAACTCTTCATAAGAAAGCTCTTTAAAGAATAATATGAACTCTTCGCCGCCATAGCGCGCAACTGTTCCTGTGTTTTGCTTTGCAATTTGTTGTAATTTACAAGCTAAGAGCTGTAAAGCATTGTCTCCGCCTTGGTGACCATAAAAATCGTTATAATTTTTAAAGTGATCTACGTCAAGTAATATTACTCCAAAGGCATTTTGTTGCTGTTGAGCCTGCTTCCACTGAGCCGCTATAATTTCATCAAAGGCACGCCTGTTGTAAATTTGGGTTAACCCATCAATTTTGCTTATCTTTTCGAGCTTAGAATTTTGCTCTTTTACTTGTTTAATTAACGCATTAAAACCGCTAATTAAAACGCGCATTTCTAAAAATTGATTAGTGAACCTCAAAGGCTGTAAATCGTTTTTAACCAACATTGAATTAATAGCGGACGCACCACTAATAAGCGGTTCAATAAAATAACGATTTACAATATAAAAACCTAATAATGACATTGCAAAAAACATAAACAGAATAAGCTTTAAATAGTGATCAAATAAAACTGGCAGTGTTTGGTGATGGTGCTTAATGTTCAAAGCAAGCAATGGCTTACCATTTACATCTAGAATCACCCTCTTCCTATGAGTGGCAATGTCCTCTTCTTGGAGGCTCCCTTTAAGCGTCGCAATATCGTTTAAAGAACTACCGTGTGCTATTTGTGTATAGCTAAGCTCCACTTGTGCAATTTCCGCTAAGGATTTGATCAACGACGGTCTTACTTTTTTTATAAAAACAATACTACCAACAGGCTCACCTGTTTTATCTGTTCGCTTTATTACATGCGATGCAAACATGATAGGGCCGCCCGCTGTTTGTAAAAAACCAGAATGACTTAAACTACTGTCGTCATTAGCAGCTTTTGGATTAGGAATAATTGCGCGGTTTAATTTATTAACCTGTAAATCTAAATCAGGCGCATCAAACTCCCTATGCTTCATATAATCATACGCTTGTCCGTAAACCATATTAAAGTTTACATCGTAGATAAACACACCATCAATTTTGAGAGAATAGAAGGTATCCCCTACAAAGTTTGAATCTACATATTCTGTGTCAAAATCAGCCATATAATCATAGGTGTCATCCCATACGGCGTAGTCATAATTGAGTGTTTCTAAAAATATAAACTCTCTATCAAGCGCAATTTTAAGACTCAGTAATTCACGATTTTGATAATCTTCAATACTAGTGTTTATAGTCGGCAGGCTAAAAAAATAGCGGTACCCAACTAATAAACTTGTTACAAAGCACATTAAAATTAAAGTACCTATTATTACAAAAAATCTTAATGTCATAGTCTCTATCTAATCGTGTAGAATTAAGTCAAAGTAGCTTACGTTTTATGTTTTAGACTTCGACATCTAAATTATAAATAATTAGCTTCTTACTAAAGCGTAGTATAAATTCATGAGCAGGAATAAACAAAGCTTACTATTAAGTTTTATAGCGTTAAAACTTTAGGACTTTCAATAATATATTTAATATAGACATAAAATCATACCAATTCGCTTAATTAAGTGGTCTATTTTGAGGACAGAAAAACGTGTTGATAGCTAGGCAAAAAATTCGCTATTTAGTTGTTCTAAATGAGCATTTTTTAACGCAGGTAGCGACACGTTTAGCCCTGCAAAATGATTAAGTATTATTGCGGATTGGTATTACACATTTAATGTAATACAAAAATCTGGAACTATTTCGCTACCGAAACTTCCACTTTCGATGAAGATGAACTCGCAAGATCCAGTACTTCATAATAATTTAAGCCTTCAATTTTTTTACCAATAATAAAATAATTCATTTCATTCATCATGGTTGGGTCGCCTAAAACATCTTCTGCGCTTTGCACATCAGAAAATTGAATTGCAATTAAGGCGCCTATAAAGCGCATTACATCTTGAGATTTTAATGTCTTTAAAACTTTATGAACTCCGGCCTGAGTTGACTCAGGTGTAGAACCATCAAATCTAAAATCACTTTTTGTACTAGCGCATGCACTAAGCATTAATATTGATAGTGCGATCAGTAAATGTTTCATATATATCCTTATTTTTTATTCGTGATACTTGCGTATCATCGCCACTTTACCGTTTTCAAGTTCTATTACTTCCATCATTGTGGAGGTGTATTCTATTGGCTGCTTACTTTGCGGGTGAATGCCCTTTGCATGACTCTTATAACGAATAGCAAAGCCTGTATCATTAAACACAAATGTATTAAGCAGTGTGCTTTCAAACAACGTGTGCGCACCTAAGTAAAAACTCATACCTTTGCGCATCTGCTCTTTGCCATCAGGAGTACGTGAGTCATCCGGTTGATACGGAATATGCTGATTACCAATATCATCGGTTAACAATGCAAGATAAGCCTCAAGCTCTTTAGCACCTGCGTTAGGTGCTTGTGTTGCGGTCATTGTTTTATAGTATTGCTGCGCAAATGCATTTAAGTCGAGTGGCTTTTCAGCATAAGCCGAAAAAGCAGTTACTAGAGCCAAACCTAACGTTAAAAGTAACCTCATTGACTATTCCCTGTAGTTAAAAATATTTTATAGGTACATTACCTTAGTAAGTTCAATAATCAAACAAAATCAGTTTTAAGTAAATTAACACCTACATTTTGCTCTTTACTCTATTTGTTGCAACGCTGTTGGCTGGGTCGTCTGGCCAAAAATGTTTAGGGTAGCGGCCTTTCATTTCCTTTTGCACATCGCGGTAACTGCTATCCCAAAAGTGGGCTAAATCTTGAGTAAGTTGCAATGAACGTTTACCTGGCGATAGCAGCTCCATAAGCAATGGCAATTTACCGTTGGCAAGCATAGGCGTACTGGTCAAGCCGTAAACTTCTTGCATACGCACGCTTAGCTTTGCGGGGCCATCAAGCTGGTATTCTATTTTTATATTTGAGCCACTTGGCACCGTTAAGCGCAGTGGTAACAGTGCTTTTAAAGCTGTTTGTTGTTGCCAATCAAAACAGTTTTGTAATGCTTCAAAGTAGTTAAACTTTTTAAGCTGCGTGAGCGTTTTAATATCTTCTAAAAACACGCCTAGCCACTGCGCTGCATTTTGAATAAGTTGTTGCTCGTTTATTTGCGGGAATTTATCGGGCATTAAATTACTTGCTAGGCTCATACGTATCAGCAATTGTTGCGCATCAGGTTGCTCGTTAAATAAAGCAAAACCGTGTTTAGTAAATAAGCTAAGCCACGCTTTAGCACGCTCGCTCTTATCTAGTTTTTGTTTACTAGGCTGGCTGCTGAGCGTTATAGCCCCGAGTTTCACTTCATCTTGATGAATAAAGCGCGCTGATTTTTCATCAAACTCACAACGAGTAAGTTTACTAAATAAATGCGGTAAAAATTCTTGTAACTCAAATGGGTTAAGTGCGGTGGCTGCAAATATACGCCCACCTTTGTGCCCGCCCATGGTTGCTATAGCTAAGTAATCGTCGTTGTGCCAGTAATCGACATTTAACTCAGCACCAGCACCATTGGCAAGTAAATAACCATTACCGCGTTTTTTAGCGATGCGATCGGGGTATGCCAATGCCACTAGCAAACTAATATAATGCGTATTTAATTCGCTGTTTTCGTCTTTTACTTTTAAGCGGCTTTGCCAATATTTTAACTGTTGTTTAAATACCGGATGCGGACGTTGCTGCTGGCTATGCAGCGCTAAACTCAACTCGTTTGCGCTATTTACTCGGCTCTCAAGTAATGCCACTAAATAAATAGCGAGCCTAAAAATACCAGGGAGTTGGTCATCAAGTATTTGTGCTTTCAATAGCATATGCGCCAAACGAATATCAGCACCAAAACCTAACATTTTACTGCCAAGCGGTGTGAGCTTACCCTTGCTATCAATAGCTTCTAGCATGTTAAGCAGGTTACTTGCTTGCTCACATTGTTGCTCAGTGGGCTTATCGAGCAAGGTTAGCTCATCAATACTGGCTCCCCACTGCTTTGCCTCAAGCATAAGTTGGCTTATGTCTGATGTGAGTATTTCGGGATTGTCGTGGCTATTACGTCGCTCAAAGGTTTGCTTTGAGCCAATGCGATAAACAATGCCCGGCTCTATTCGTCCTGCACGCCCTGCACGCTGAACAGCAGACGAGCTCGATATACTTTGTGTTGTGAGCTCAGTAACCCCTGTTTTTAAATTAAAGGTGGCTGCACGGCGCTTGCCGCTGTCAATTACAATGCGTATACCTTCAATAGTTAAACTGGTTTCGGCTACATTGGTGGTAAGCACTACTTTGCGCATGCCGTTTAGTGCAGGAGCAATAGCAGTTTGCTGATTGGCTTTATCCTGCTCGCCAAATAGCGTTGCAACTTGGCAGTTACTGGGTAGATCGGTGAGCGCTTGTTGCACGCGTAGTATTTCAAATTGCCCAGGTAAAAACACCAATGCGCTACCTGTTTGCTCATTAAGTGCTTGTTTTATTATGTTAGGAATTGCATCAAGCCAGCGACTTTCATCTTTTATGGGTATGTATACTTCATCTATTGGGTAGCTGCGACCGCTCGATTGAATTACAGGGCAGTCAAAAAAGGCTGTATAGCGCTCTGTATCTAGCGTTGCCGACATAAGCATAATAGTTAAATCTTCACGCAGTGCACTTTGGGTCTCGAGCGCAAAGGCAAGTGAGGTATCGGCTGCAATTGAACGCTCATGAAATTCATCAAATATCAGTAAATCTATATCGCTTAATTCGGGATCGTTTTGCAGCATGCGGGTTAGCATACCTTCGGTAACTATTTCGAGGCGTGTATTAGCGCTTACTTTACTCTCGCCCCTAATCCGCAAGCCCACACTTTGCCCAACACTCTCGTTTTGGCACTTTGCTAAATAACTGGCTATATTACGAGCAGCTAAACGGCGAGGCTCTAGCATTACAATCCGTTTAAAATGCCCATCGCGCATAAGCTCTAGCGGTAACCACGTAGATTTACCCGCACCAGGCGGTGCTTGTAATAACGTAATAGGATTACTTTGTAATGTAGTAACGAGTTGTTGATATATGTCTTGAACCGGCAGCACAGCTATTTACCCTAAATTGCTTTGTGTGCATTGTAACAAAAACCAAAAATAAACGCGCCGCTAAAGCTGTGTGGTTATAAAGGATTTAATTAAGGGTTACATAATCAGAAATAATTACAGACCGCTCTGTACATTTTTTAAGGATGTGCTCACAACATTAATCATTACTGCCTCAATAAAAACATAACACCATGATTATAAATATAAAGTAAAGATTTAACTTGTTGGTACACGCCTTGCTCCTTTTATACTGAACGTTAATTAAATCTAAGTAAGGAGAAACTTATGAACAGCGATCGTATGAAAGGTAATTGGAACGAACTTAAAGGTAAGGCTCAACAAAAATGGGGCGATCTTACTGACGACGATTTAGACAAAATTGAAGGTAGCCGTACAGAGCTTGTGGGTAAAATCCAGCAGCAGTATGGTAAATCTAAAGAAGAAGCAGAGCGTGAAGTTGATGAGTTTGAAAAAACTCACTAATCGCTAACTTCTAAAAAAACCGCCATTTTGGCGGTTTTTTTGTTCAAGCTGTAGGTTATTTAGCTACGCTTTTAATTGGTTACCAATCGGTAACTGCCTAATACGTTTTCCGCACGCGGCAAAAATAGCATTACATAATGCTGGCGCATAAACCGGTGTAGATGGCTCGCCTACCCCTGCTGGTGGTGCATCGCTTTGTACTATTTCAACGTCAACTTCAAGAGGTGAGTCGCTCATACGCGGTACGCGATAATCATGAAAGTTACTTTGCTGCACGCGGCCTTTATCAAAGGTAATACCATCGCTGATTGCAGTTGTAATCCCGTAAATAGAACCACCTTGAGTTTGGTTTTTAACGGTGTCAGTGTTTACAACCGTACCCGCGTCAATGGCAACCCACGATTTAATTACGTTTAAATCGCCAGCATCCGACACTTCTACTTCAACTACCGTAGCTACGTAAGTTAAAAAGCTTCTGTGTGCTGCTATGCCTAAACCTCGCCCTTTAGGAAGCTCTCGACCCCATTTACTCATGTCAGCTACTTTTTCAATAACATGGCGCAGTCTGCCAATATCTAAAGGGTAAACCTCTTTATCGCCACCGTAATTATCGTATGTAGCATTTTGCTCTGTTACATCAACAATACGACTCGGACCTATGGTGTCTAGTAAATAGTCTTTTTGGTCGCGACCGGCTTTGTGCGCTGCTTCGCCAATAAATGACTGAATAGCAAAGGCATGAAAAATATTTGATACAGAGCGCATCCAACCAATTCGTGCTTTGGCTTGCGCATCACCGTTTTCTAACTTCATGTTAGGTGTGTTAATTGGGTTATCGGTAAACCCTAAGCGCAGTTCAAAGCTTCCTGGCGTAGTCGCCCCTTCTGAAAAGGTAGAGGTAATTGGTGAAAACGCGGTGCGGTGTAAATAAGATTCTATTGCGCCATTTTTATCTAGCGATGCTTCAATGTGCTGAGCCGAAACCGCATGGTAAAAACCATGTTGTATGTCATCTTCACGCGTCCATTGCACACGAATAGGTTTGCCTACTTTCATTGAAAGGTAAGCTGCTTCTGCTGAAAAGTCAGGTTTTGACTTACGCCCAAAGCCGCCTCCTAACATGGTAACGTGAACATTAATTTTGCTCTCATCCATGCCAAGCATTGCCGCCACTGTTTTCATATCGGCTTGTGGGTTTTGCGTAGCAGCCCATATATCAACACTATCTTTGTTGTACATAGCTGTTGCACACGGCGGCTCCATTGGTGCTTGAGCAAGATGCGGCGCGTAATAATCAGCTACGAGTTTATTGCTCGATTTAGCCAACACGCCCATGGCATCGCCTTTATCACGTATGTTTGCCTGTGGAGTTTGTACTGTTTTTAGTAATGACTTTTTAAATTTTTCTGAATTGTAATCGCCATTTTTGCCATCATCCCACACAACTTTTAATGCTTTACGCCCTTGCCATGCAGCCCATGTGTTTTTAGCTATAATCGCAATGCCGCCTTTTGGCTGAAACTGCGGTGCGCCTTTTGGAGCAGGTATTTCAATAACATCTATAACGCCGTTTATCGCTTTTGTAGCACTGGCATCAAACGACTTAACAACACCGCCTACCACTGGCGGGCGTTCAATTATAGCCACCAGCGCTTGTGGTTCGCGTACATCGGCTGCAAATATAGCTTTACCTGTTACTAAATCGGCTAAATCTATGTGCGCCATGCCAGTATTAATATAACGCCATTCTTTGCGTGTTTTAAGTGTTAGTTTGTCAGCTTCTGGTGGCGTTATTGTAAGCGCTAAGTCGATTAAATCTTTATAAGTAAGCGATTTACCTGAGCTGTGTGTAACAACGTGTTGATTAGCAGTACAGGTTTCTGGATCAACTTTCCAAAACTTAGCGGCAGCATGCTGCATCATGTAACGTACACTTGCGCCCATTTCACGCAGGCGCTGCATGTTGTAGCGAATACTACGCGAGCCATCGGTATTTTGATCCCCGTATTTAGGGTCGCCCTTACCCTGAATAACAATAACCTTATCCCATGCGGCTTCCATTTCATCGGCAACAATTTGTGCAATCGCGGTGCGAATTTGCTGACCCATTTCAGAGCGATGGCAGGTTATTTCAACCATGCCGTCTGGGCGCAGTGCAATGAATAAGTTTGCGCGTTTTGCTTGCTCAGATGGCTGCTCTAATACACCCGCAAATGCTCTTGGCGCACTGCCTACAAAATAAGTACCAAGTACCAATGCACCTATAGCACTGGTTTTTAAAAACTTACGGCGGTTTAAATCAAAATATTTGTTATCTTGGTTCATACTTCTTCCCCTTGTTCATTTGGGTCAAAATATTGAACACTCGCCATTGTTTTAGCAGCTGATTTAATTGCTTTATGAATACGCGGGTATGTACCACAACGGCAAATATTTCCCGACATATTACTTACTATTTCATCGTCAGTTGGGGTTGGGTTTGCTGCTAATAAACTCGCAGCTTGCATCATTTGGCCGCACTGGCAAAAACCACACTGCGGTACTTTATGCTCAACCCATGCTTGTTGCACTGGATGGTCGCCCTGCTCGCTTAGCCCTTCAATTGTCGTAATTGAACGCCCTGCTGCTGCCGCTACAGGCAATACACACGAGCGCTGAGCTACCCCATCAATATGCACGGTACACGCACCGCACTGAGCCATACCACAGCCAAATTTAGGCCCAGTTAAATTCAATTCATCTCGGAGATACCATAATACTGGCGTTGACGGATCGCCAGAAAACTCATGTTTATTACCATTAATGGTAAGCGTGATCATACTAAACTCCTTGGCAAGGCGCTTTACAGGAGGGTTCCTTGTTGCGCGAGAACTATTTTATACTTACTACTTTTAGCCTACCACTTAGATCTGTTTTATAAAAACACTAATTATTAGAACGTTTTACTGTTAAAAACAGATCTACATTATCAAGCATACTAAAACATACATTAATGAGTGCTTATAACATCTTCAAATAGTAATCGCTCATCGTCTTTATAGACTTCAAGCCAACCTGGTGGTGATGTATCACAGCCAATAATGGTTACATGTAGTATGTAACTATAACGCCCATTTTTAAACGTATAATGGTGATTACCGCCAGTGCCACTAACCGTTACATCGCCGTTAAATAAAACCATATCAGGCTTATCCTTTGCTCTTTTATCAATATTCCACACTGCATATCGATAATTATGATCGCCTAAATCATCAACACGAATATGGTAGTTAGCCGTTTTCCAATCGAGTACTGGTTTTTCAAAAGTATTAATACTTGCGTGCAAGGATTGCTTATCGTCTTCGATTAAGCTTTTAGCAAGTGTCTGCTCTTTAGTATTTTGTGTATTTACAGCAATAATTTTACCATCGGTATCTACCCACATAACGCCGTTATTTAGCATAATGCCGCGCCAACCTACTTTCTCCCAATCAGTTTTAATGTTTGAACTGGCAATAACTGCCGCTAGCTCATCATTAAACACTTCATCAAAGCGGTTAATAAACTCGGCTTCATTTTTAATGTCAGGTATGGGATATCGTCGTTTTAGCGGGTAGCGAATAAGTGCTGCAATCGCAGTTTTATCATGCGCTTTAAAAGCAGCAATAACAGGTAAAACGAACTCGTGATACTTTTGCTCAAGCGCAAATGTGTTCGATGTGAAAAGTAGTGATAGGCACAGTAGAATGTGGCTTAGATATTTCATTTATAGTCCTTTATTTAAAACTATCATAAATGGATTGCGTGGGGCTGGTGATATAAAATACTAAGTGAGGATATATAATTAGAAGAAAGTTCATAAAAAATTTTTACAAAGTTCCAGAAAACTATATATTTTTAAATTACAACTCAGGGTTTTCTAGCTTTTTTAATAAAGAGTTAAATACATTTTCTCGAATACCTTCTAAGTATTCAGACCATTCTTCATCATATTGAATATTAAAAATGAGATCATAATTATTTTTTTTGCTTATTTTATCTGATAAATCATTTAACTCTGAAGACCAGTTAGGATCAATTTTATCAAATCGCTTTTGATCAATAGTATCCATAAGCTTTTCAACATCATTTGCTAATTTATACAAATTTTCAAAATCTCCTTTTAATATTTTATGTTTATCCGGAGACAAAAATCTTAAACGTGTAACTAAGTTAGATAATTTATTATGAGAAATTGTAAATTTTTGATGGAACTCTAATGTCGACTTCAAAGAACTGCTCCATTTCTCCATTGCAATATCTTGCTTGTCTCTTGAAGAACTTCTTAATGATTCCAAGCAGCTTTTGGTTTCTAGTTGATACAAAGTACAATACATCCAACTGTGAAAATACTCTCCTTTTACACAACTCAGTATTTCAAATCTCTCATATGCCCCATCAACCCTTTTACGATTCCTGTACTCAATAATTGCGATAAATACAGCATAAATAGTACCGACACCCCCAACCCAACTACCTAAATCAGACCAAACATCATAATGTCGATTAGAGTGATAGAGTATTTCATAAACACCAATAAAAGTAATAGCAAGAGCAGAAAATGTGATTAATATAAATTTTTTCCTATTCCAAAAATCCTTAATTTTACCCCTCAAAACAGCTAATCCTTATTTTTAAAAAACTTACAAATTCACTCGAAAATTAGGTAACTAAAAAATTATATTTAGCTCCTAAACATAGTAGTTTCCAATTACTACAACTAGACCATTACTTTATAGGAACTCCTAACCGTTTACCTAATATTAATCCAGTTCAAGAAAAAAACTAATCACACTTGAATAGCCATATTATATGAATTCAATCGGTCGCCCTTATGCAAGTTAATAAAAAAACGAGCCACATTGGACTCGTTTTTTGTTTTAACTAATAGCTAGAAACTAACCGTTTCGCTCTACTCCGGATCATACCCCAAGTTAGGCGATAGCCAACGTTCTGCCTCTTCGAGCGTCATATTGGTTCGCTTGGCGTAATCTTCTACCTGATCCTTTTGCACAGCGGCCACGGCGTAGTATTTAGCCTCAGGGTGTGAAAAGTACCAACCCGAAACAGCAGCACCTGGCCACATGGCGTACGAGCTAGTTAGCTGCATACCAATGCGTTTTTCGGTATCGAGCAACTGCCAAATTTTCTTTTTCTCAGTGTGCTCAGGGCACGCTGGGTAACCTGGCGCTGGGCGAATACCTTGGTAGTTTTCGCGTATTAGCTCATCGTTTGCTAGGTTTTCGTCTGGTGCAAAACCCCAATACTCTTTACGTACTTTTTCGTGTAGGTATTCTGCAAACGCTTCGGCGAGCCTATCGGCAACGGCTTTAACCATTATTTTGTTGTAGTCGTCTTGCTGTGCGTCAAACGCATTTGCTAAGTCGTCTTCTTCTAGGCCGCCCGTTACTGCAAACGCGCCAAAGTAATCAGGCGTGCCTTTGGGTGCTATGTAGTCGGCTAGGCAATAATTAGCAAAGTCGGTTTTTTCGGTTTGCTGGCGTAAATGGCACGAAGTAGTTAATACTTCTTTGCGTGTTTCGTCGGTGTATATTTCTATGTCGTCCCCAACGCGGTTAGCCGGGAATAAACCAATTACACCAAGTGGTTGCAAACTGCCTGCTTTTTCAAGGTCGTCTAACATATCGTTAGCGTCTTTAAATAAGCTTTGCGCTTGCTCGCCTACTACTTCATCGTCCATTATGCGCGGGTATTTACCGGCAATTGACCACGTCATAAAGTATGGCGTCCAATCTATGTATTTACGCAAAGTAGCAATTGATACGTTTTTAAATTCAGTCACGCCCAGATTTTTAGGCACAGGTGGTGTGTAGTTATCCCAATCAAGCTTTGCTGCGTTATCGCGTGCGCGCTGGATTGTAACAGGCTTAGAGCGTGGTTTTTTACGCGCTTGTTGCTCGCGTACTTTTACATATTCAGCTTTAGTTTTAGCTAAAAAGTCAGGTTTAATGTCTTTTGATAATAAGTTTGAAACTACACCAACTGCACGGCTTGCGTTATTTACATACACAACGCCTTTGTCATATTGCGGCTCAATTTTTACTGCGGTGTGCGCTTTAGAGGTAGTTGCACCACCAATAAGTAGCGGCAGTTCAAAACCACGGCGTTTCATTTCTTTTGCTACGTGCACCATTTCGTCAAGCGATGGGGTAATTAAGCCCGATAAACCAATAATATCGGCTTTTTCGTCGATGGCGGTTTGCAGTATTTTATCGGCAGGTACCATTACGCCTAAATCAATAACTTCGTAGTTATTACATTGTAGTACCACGCCTACAATATTTTTACCTATGTCGTGTACGTCGCCTTTTACGGTCGCCATCACTATTTTACCATTGGTTGAACCTTCTTCTTTTTCGGCTTCAATGAATGGGTCTAGGTAAGCTACGGCTCGTTTCATTACGCGCGCCGATTTAACCACTTGTGGTAAAAACATTTTACCTGCGCCAAATAAATCACCTACCACGTTCATGCCATCCATTAACGGCCCTTCAATTACGTGAATAGGTTTATCGGCAGCAGCGCGGCACTCTTCGGTATCTTCATCTATAAAGGTAGTAATGCCTTTTACAAGCGCGTGCTCAAGGCGTTTTTCTACAGGCCATGTACGCCATTCTAAATCTTCGACTCGCTCGGCTTGTGCCATACCAGAGTATTTTGGTGCAAGCTCTACTAAACGCTCGCCTGCACCTGGGTCTGTGTTAAGTATTACGTCTTCAACGGCTTTACGAAGCTCTTCTGGTATGTCGTCGTAAACGGCGAGTTGCCCTGCATTTACAATCCCCATATCCATACCCGCTTTTATGGCGTGGTATAAAAATACCGAGTGAATAGCTTCACGTACTGGGTTATTACCTCTAAATGAAAACGATACATTAGACACCCCGCCCGACACTTTACAGTGCGGTAAGTTTTGCTTAATACGGCGTGTGCCTTCAATAAATTCTACTGCGTAGTTATCGTGCTCTTCTATACCGGTGGCTACGGCAAATATATTAGGATCGAATATAATATCCTCTGGTGGAAAACCAATGTCTTCTACTAATATTTTGTAGCTGCGGGCACATATTTCATATTTTCGGTCTGCTGTATCAGCTTGCCCGTCAGTATCAAACGCCATTACAACGGCAGCTGCACCAAAACGTTTTATTATTTTAGCTTGGCGAATAAACGGCTCTTCGCCCTCTTTTAGCGATATAGAATTAACAATGGCCTTACCTTGAATACACTTTAGGCCTGCTTCTATTACTTCCCATTTAGAGGAGTCGACCATAATGGGTACGCGTGAAATATCAGGCTCTGAGGCTATTAAGTTTAAAAACTTAACCACCGCGGCTTTTGAGTCCAACATGGCTTCGTCCATGTTTATATCAATAACCTGTGCGCCATTTTCTACTTGCTCGCGAGCCACTGTTAGCGCAGCTTCAAAGTCTTCTTCCATGATTAAACGTTTAAACATGGCAGAACCGGTTACATTGGTACGTTCGCCGACATTAGTAAATACTGCTATTTGTTGGGTCATGTTGGCTCCTAGTTTAAGTTACAGGCTTCAAGACCTGATAAACGCATGCGTACTTCAAGCTCTGGCAGTTGGCGTGGTTTAACGCCTGCTAAACCTTTTGCAAAAGCACGAATATGCGCAGGCGTGGTGCCACAACATCCACCTACTATATTAATAAAGCCCGATTTACCCCAATCGATAATTTCGGCTGCCATTTCAGGCGCTTCTAAGTCGTATTCACCAAACTCATTAGGCAAGCCCGCATTAGGGTGTACCGATGTAAAGGTTTCGCACACGCGCGAAAGCTCTTCTACATATTGGCGCAGTAAATCAGGGCCAAGCGCGCAGTTTAAACCAATCGAAATAGGCTTAATATGGCGAATAGAGTTATAAAATGCTTCGGTTGTTTGCCCAGAAAGCGTACGCCCTGAAGCGTCGGTAATAGTGCCCGAGATCATAACTGGTAATGTGCGCCCTGCTTGCTCAAAGGCTTCTTCTACACCAAACGAGGCGGCTTTTGCATTAAGCGTGTCGAATATAGTTTCAATTAGTATTAAGTCGGCGCCGCCTTCCATTAATGCAAGGGTAGACTCTACATACGCAGTAACCAGCTTATCAAAGGTGACGTTTCGGTAACCCGGATCGTTTACGTCTGGCGAAATTGAACACGTTTTAGATGTCGGCCCTAAAACACCGGCTACATAGCGCGGCTTTTCTGGCGTTTTAGCCGTAAATTCATCGCAAATTGCGCGTGCTAATTTAGCCGACTCTACGTTTATTTCACGGCTTAGGTTTGCCATGTCGTAATCTTCCATCGAAATAGTGGTCGAGTTAAACGTGTTGGTTTCGATAATATCGGCGCCCGCCGATAAAAAACCACGATGAATATCAGTGATTAAGTCGGGCTTAGTTAGGCTTAATAAATCGTTATTGCCTTTAATTAATACATGCCAGTCTTTAAAACGCTCTCCGCGATAGTCTTCTTCTTCTAGCTTATGATCTTGGATCATGGTGCCCATAGCGCCATCTAAAATTAAAATGCGTTCTTTTAATGCGGCGCTTATTTCGGCTTGCTTATTATTTGTAGGCGCGTTATTCGGCATAGTTGTTAGTCCTCACGTCTTGGCTAACTAAATTAATATCATACGGTGTGGTTTGGTACACGTAGTAATTTAACCAGTTCGAAAAAAGTAAAAAAGCATGGCTTTGCCACGTTTTTGAAGGTTGTTTGGTTGCATCGTCATCCGGAAAGTAATTTTCGGGCTTTGGTGCATTAGGGCTTTTTTTACAATCGCGCTCGTATTCTGCTTTTAGCGAGTCGGCGTCGTACTCTGGGTGGCCGGTTATAAACACTTGGCTACCCGATTTGTTTTTAAGTAAGTAAGCCCCTACTCGCTCAGAACCTGCCAGTACAACGAGTTCTTCACAGGCGTTTATTTTATTTATATCAATATGGCCGTAGCGTGAGTGCGGTACTAAAAAGGTATCGTCGAATCCGCGAGTCAGTGCACCGTGATCAAAATAACACTGGTGAGTAAATACGCCACACAGTTTATCGTCTTTTAAATCGCGTTTTAAATTGTAACGGTGATATAACGCTGCATGCGCTGCCCAACACGAAAACAACGTAGAGGTAACGTGTTGCTCAGCCCAATCAATAATGACTTTTAGCTCATCCCAATACGCTACATCGTCGTATTCTAAATGCGCAAGTGGCGCACCGGTTACTATTAATGCATCGTAATTGTTGTCTTTAACCTCAGAAAAATAACGGTAAAAGGTATCAAGGTGCTCTTCTGAATTGCTGCTACTGCGGTGAGTGTCGAGGCGCAGTAGTTCTACGTTTACTTGCAAAGGCGAATTGGCAAGTAAGCGAATAAACTGAACTTCGGTTTCTACTTTATTAGGCATCAAGTTTAAAATAGCCAAACGCATTGGGCGTATTTCTTGCGTTTTTGCACGACTTTTTGGCATTACAAATACGTTTTCTTGACGTAAACGTGCAATTGCCGGCAACTCGTCTTTTACTGTAATTGGCATACTTTACTCCTGCTCATAAAAACCGAGGCTTAATTATGAACTGAAAGTAAAAAATATCAACCTCTAGATGTATAGATGTCCAAATGAAATTTATTCATGGTTTTTTTAAGACTTACTAAAAGCTATAGATGAGGGGCAGTGCATTTATATTGAAGTACTTTGTTTTAGTGAATTGAAACAGCGCTACTAAAATCAGTAGCGCTATTATAATTAAAAACGATAATTTACAGATAAATTAAGAGCGTAAATATCGCCTTCATTTGTATCAAAATATTGGTATTCAGCACTTACTTGCCAGCGTTGAGTTAGCCTAAAGTCAATGCCGGTTCCGTACGTTACGCCGCCTTCATCGTAGTTTTGCTCAGTTATTAGCGTAGAATTTGTATCTGTACCAGTTATTGATTCTGCAAGGTTTTTTAAGTCGCCTTCATTGTAACTTAATTTATTTCTACCATAGCCACCAAATAAAAACACATCAGCTCGAGATGAAATTGGATAATTAGCTTTTACAAATATACTTGTTTGCAAATCAAGGCTCGAATCGATTTCGCTCTTAATGAATTCTGAACTAAGCGAGCCGTCCTGTGGGTTCTGAGTGTAAACAATTCCGTGTAGAGGCGTTGACTCATCATTTAACCCAAACCCTATACGCCCTTCTAATGCAAAGTAACGCGAAAACTGATATCCAAACCGGCCGTAAAGCGTTGTAAACTGTATGCTATCACTCTCGTATACATCAATTTGCGTAGACCCTATCCCTATTCCTTGGTAATAACCATTTACATGGAGTATGTCTGCTTGGCTCGAAAATGAGTATAAACCTAAAAGTAATGCCCCTAACTTTGTAACTATATTCATGTTCATTCCTTTAAACCTTTGTAATATTTAATAATGTGATGTTGAACAACAAACTAAGTGTGGCCTGCCTATATAACTTGCTTATACTTTACAGTTTGTAAATATACTGTACCACTTTTGTTAAAAATGGAATGTATTTGAACAATATAAAACAATAGATTACAGAATTTTACACAATAGAAATCCTGTAATAGTAGTGTTTTTAACGAGCAATCAAAACAAAGTACCGCTTAGGTAAGTGTATTGTTCTATACAGCATTCGTTGACTGTTTCACCCGTCAGCCACTACAATACAACATTGAAATTTTTATTATTATTTGAAGGCTTTCCTCCATGGTTTTACCTGATAAATTTATATTCTCGATGAGTCGAGTATCTAAGGTTGTGCCACCTAAGCGCACTATCTTAAAAGATATTTCGTTGCACTTTTTTCCTGGCGCTAAAATTGGTGTGCTTGGTTTAAACGGTTCTGGTAAATCTACGTTACTGCGTATTATGGCCGGTGTTGACCAAGATTTTGAAGGTGATGCACATCCTCAGCCTGGTACTAAAATTGGTTATTTACCGCAAGAACCTATTTTAGACGAAAGTAAAACAGTACGTGAAACTGTTGAAGAAGCTGTTGGCGAAGTTAAGCATGCACTTAAACGTCTTGACGAAGTGTATAACGAATACGCCATGGAAGACGCTGACTTTGACGCACTTGCAAAAGAGCAAGGCGAGCTCGAAGCTGTTATTCAAGCGCACGATGGTCATAACATCGACAACGTTTTAGAACGCGCAGCTGATGCACTTCGCCTGCCAGAGTGGGATGCTAAAATTGAGCACCTTTCAGGTGGTGAGCGTCGCCGTGTTGCTATATGTCGATTATTACTTGAAAAACCAGACATGCTTATTCTTGATGAGCCTACTAACCACTTAGATGCTGAGTCGGTTGCATGGTTAGAGCGCTTCTTACACGATTACGAAGGCACTGTTGTGGCAGTAACGCATGACCGTTACTTCCTTGATAATGTAGCTGGTTGGATATTGGAGCTTGACCGTGGTGAAGGTATTCCATGGGAAGGTAACTACTCTTCTTGGCTTGAACAAAAAGATGCGCGCTTACAACAAGAACAAAAATCTGAAAAAGCTCGTCAAAAATCAATTGCGCAAGAACTTGAATGGGTTCGTTCAAACCCTAAAGGTCGTCAAGCTAAGTCAAAAGCACGTATGGCTCAGTTTACTGAAATGCAGCAGTCTGATTACCAAAAACGTAACGAAACTAACGAGATGTTTATCCCACCTGGTCCGCGTTTAGGTGACCAAGTACTTGAAGTAACTAATCTTCGTAAGAGTTTTGGCGATCGTGTTTTAATTGATGACTTAAGCTTTAGCATGCCAAAAGGTGCCATTGTGGGCATTATTGGTGCGAATGGCGCGGGTAAATCAACACTGTTTAAAATGATAAGCGGTGAGCAAACGCAAGACAGCGGTAGCATCAGCGTTGGCGAAACAGTACACCTAGCTACTGTTGATCAGTTCCGCGACGGTATGGACGAAAGCAAAACTGTTTTCCAAGAAATATCAGACGGACAAGACGTACTGAAAATTGGTAACTTTGAGTTCCCAAGCCGAGCATATGTAAGTCGCTTTAACTTTAAAGGTAACGATCAGCAAAAGTTTGTTAAAGACCTATCAGGTGGTGAGCGTAACCGTTTACACCTTGCTAAGTTATTAAAAGCTGGCGGCAATGTGTTACTACTCGATGAGCCAACCAACGACTTGGACGTTGAAACACTACGTGCACTGGAGAACGCTATTTTAGAGTTCCCAGGTTGTGTAATGTGTATCTCGCATGACCGTTGGTTCCTTGACCGTATTGCTACACATATTTTAGATTACCGTGATGAAGGTCAAATTAACTTCTTTGATGGTAACTACACTGAATATGAAGAGTGGCTTAAAAAGACCCTAGGCGCTGAGGCAACTCAACCTAAACGTATTAAATACAAAAAAATTGGCTAAAAATATTGGTTAATTTTATGTTTGTATAACTTAAGCCTTGCACTTTGCAGGGCTTTTTTATGCCACCAGCATTACAGGAGCACATCTTGCTAGCATGTAGAGAATTACCCGCTATGCTTAATTTATTATAAAAACAGTAAGGCTAAATTAGGTTATGCAAAATCGTCGACAGTTTTCTCGTGTGCTATTTTCAACTAACGCTCTGTTATGTTTTGATAGCCAACAGTATCCGTGTAAATTACTCGATCTATCGCTACATGGCGCGTTGGTCACTAATTGTGATGCATTTATTGGCAGCCACAATACGCAAGCAATACTGCGTTTTACATTGCCTCAAAGCGATATAGAAATAAAAATGGAAGTAGTAATTTGCCATATTGAAGCCGATCATATTGGTTTAAAATGCCATCATATTGATATAGACAGTATTACTTATTTAAAGCGATTAATAGAGCTAAACTTAGCCGATGATGAGCTACTGCATCGCGAATTAGCGTCACTTATTAATGACTCACAATAGACTCATTCTCTTAAGTTGATTACCATAGCGCAAACTTTATAAAGCTTGTAAATATGCGCTTAAATCCTCATTTGCCTTTGGTATACCATCCTAACTACTCGTTTAGCTTTGATCCCAAGCATCGCTTTGTAATGAGTAAATTTGCACATTTATATCAACATGTTGCAGAGCTTGGTTTAATCGGCAGTAACCTAGTTGAGCCAATATTAGGCACGCCAGAGCCCCTTGAGCTTGTGCATTGCGATAATTATATCCAAGATTTATGGCTCAACCGCTTAGATGAAAAAGCAATGCGTCGCATTGGTCTACCTTGGTCAAAAGAGCTTATGGCACGTACCTTTACAGCTCCTCAAGGTACTTTACAAACAGCTCGTTTAGCACTTAAACATGGTATAGCGTGTCATCTTGCTGGTGGTACACATCACGCACATAATGACTTTGGTTCAGGTTTTTGTATGGTTAACGATTTGGCCTTCACCACGCAAACTTTAATTGAATCGGGTGAGGTAACTAACGTACTTATTTTTGATTTAGACGTGCACCAAGGTGATGGCACAGCCGCAATGTTACAGCATCAACCCTATGCGTATACTTGCTCTATCCATTGTGAAAAAAACTTCCCCTTTAGAAAGTCCGCTAGCGATTTAGACATTGGCCTGGCAAATAATATGAAGGACGACGAATACCTTGCCGTAGTTGACGACACCTTGAGTTATTTACTTAAAGAGCTAAACCCAAGCTTGGTACTTTACGATGCTGGCGTTGATATTTGGCAAGGCGATGGCTTGGGTAAATTAGATATCAGCTGGGATGGCATAGTTAAGCGTGACCATTTAGTGCTAAAACGCTGCCTTGAACATAATACACCTGTAGCTACTGTGATAGGTGGAGGTTACGATAGAGATCACCTTCGCCTAGCAAAGCGCCATGCTATTGTTGTTGAACAAGCGGCTGGCTTTTAGTTTGAAAGAAAAATGTTAAATTATCGTTCTTATTTAATATGTAAAATAAAAACGAGCATATTATGAAACAGTTATTTATTACCATCACGCTAATTTTATTAAGCTTTACAGCTTACGCACAAGATACAAGCTCAGAAGCAACATACCCTAAGCTACCTACATTAAATTTACAAATGGCTGATGGTTCTGCTCTCAACACTCAAGATTTATTAGGTCAGCCTTACGTTTTACACTTTTGGGCAACGTGGTGTCCGTATTGTAAAAAGCTGCAGCCAGCACTTCAAAAAATTGATGATATGGGCTTAAAAGTTATTGCCGTGAGCTTTAAAGAAGATGACGATGCCATTCCCGCTAAAGCACTTAGCGAAAGAGGCTATACTTTTAAAACAGCTGTAAAAGCCGATGCAATAGCACAGCAATTAGGTATACGAGGCACACCTACTACATTGTTTGTAAATAAAGAAGGCAATGTAATTTGGCTGACTAATACGTCAAATCCAGAAGATCCAAACCTACATTTAAAGGCACGAACATTGTTGCACTCCATCGACATGGCAACTGAGTAACTTATTGCGCTTTTAACTGATTAGGTGTTAAGCCCGTCCAGCGTTTAAAGGCGCGCCGAAAGTTAGGTATATCGTAAAAAGCTAAATGTTCAGCGACTTGTTCGTTATGTTTAGCGCACAGAGTAAGTAGGTAAATAGCTTTGTGCTTATTTTGCTCATCTATTAACGCTGAAAAGCGTACCCCATTGAGTTTGAGTCTGCGCTTAAATGTAGCTGAGCTCATAGCAAAGTGCTTTGCGGTACACTCTAAATTAGCATTTGGGTGAGAGTATAAGTATCTGCAGACGGCTTCAATAAAAGTCATGCTAACTACGCTTTTATTATGTAGCTGCGACTGCGCTTGCATAAATCGTAATTGACTCGCGTGCGGGTTTTTAGCCCTTAACATGGTTTTATTTAATACCCAGCGAGTACATGGCTTATCAAAACTTACCTTTAGCCCTAAATTTTGTTCGTACTCTTGAATATGCCGAGGGCGTTTAAAAGCAAAGTCGAACTGACAATGCGGGTAACTTTCGCTCACTCGTTTAAGTAAACTATAAAATGCAGTGCTGTATATCTCTAGCACATAGTGGTAAAGGCTTTCATCAAACCCATGTGCTGGCTGAATATAAATATAAACATTATCGTTTTTAATATACGTTTGGCTAAACAGCAAAGGCGCTAATTGCATTCTTAAAAGTGATAATTGCTTTAATACTTGAGCTAAATTATCGCTATATATTAATGCCTGAGCTTCGGCTCGCGTGTCGTTAATAAGTTGGCTACCGAGTAAAAAACCACTGTCAGTACTTTTCATCAACAACTTAAATTGAGCTAATAAACGCACCTGCTGAGACATACTAAATGTATGCTGAAAATTAAGTAAGTCTTGTTCAAAAATACCGGTACCGCGTAGCAGCTTATGTAAATTTATGTTTCGGCTTTGAGCAAGCTCTACAGCTGACGTAATAAGCCCTTGAGCGCTTAAATATTTGTCGTCTTGGCTAACAAACATGTGCACGGTGCGCTACTTTTAGTTGATGCTTTTTTTGTTGTAATTGACTATGCAGTTGGCTTGTTAGTTTACCTGTACTGCTATGCTTATTACCTTGTATTAAGGAGGTAGTGACATATTGAAACTTTGCTTTTTTAGATGCTTCAACTTTAAATGCACAATGCTTTAGAGCTCCTTTAATTTGTGCCATCAACTCTTTAGCTTGCTGCTCTGTGGTGGCTGGCATCAATACCATAAAGCAATCTCCTGCGTAGCGGCACACTACATCACTTAGTCGGCAATTCATTAACAATAGCTCGCTAATTTCACGCAGTAACCGGTCGCCCTCACTAAAGCCAAACTCACTATTAAAATGCGAAAAATCACGAATATCAATCGCGCCAAGCCAGAGTGGTTGTTTGCTCGTAAGTTGCTCTTTAATTGCAGAATCTAGGTACTGCGCTTTATAAAGGCCCGTTATTGGACACACCTTATCGTACTCACGTAAATGCGCTTCACGGCGGCGTAGCTGACGATTTAATACGTACTGCTCTTGATGCCAATAATACAAACCCACACTAGTTAACAACATGCCTAAAGGTGCTGGCAGAGATTCAATCCAACTGAGCCATTGATGGGCGGGATGCATTAGCCATTCATCAAGTAAATCTAGGGTTGCCGAGAACATAAATAACCCAACACCTATTACTAAGTAAGTGGTTACTTTACTCGGTGGTCTTGAAATTAATAACGCGGTAATCCATACAAGAGTCATTAATACAATACCGCCCTCCCCCATAATATCGAGCCACTGAATACTGGCGTAAGTTTTTAATACACCTAAATAACTACTTAAAAACACAGCGCTAAAAAACATCGCAATAATAGCGTTTATTAATAATCGGTGGCTGATAAAGGGGTTAAATCGCATGTGCGGTATCTCGTTTATAAATGAGTTTTAAAGTTAGTTCATACAAGTTTTTGTTAGCAGGGTCATATTAGCTCAGCTATATGACAACGAGATGATACCTACTTTTAAAATAGCCCTGCACGGTACATAACACCTGACTTTTCAAGGAGTGATAAAAGCTCAATACGTTCTACATATTGCTCAAATACCTCTAAATACATGTATTAAACCTAAACCCTGTCACATTTACGTAATCAAATATCTTTAGCTTGCTCGCCATACCAAGAAGCAACCCAGCAATAACCAAGAGCAAATACAATGAAAGACTTTAAAATAAAAGCACTGGTAGCCGCATTAGCCTTATGTAATTTGACGGCTTATGCAGAAGATGATGCAAAAGAAACCACAAAAAAAGATATCGAAGTTTCTGACAAAATTGTTGTATACGGTGAAATTGGCTACAGAAACCGCTCAGACGAACTCGCACCAACCTTGGAGTATTCACAAGAGTACTTTCAACGTTTTGAACCATTGACCGCAGGCGATGCATTAAAACGAGTACCCAGTGTTACATTTTTATCGGATGTGCTTGAATCGGATGGTGCACGTATGCGGGGGTTAAGCCCTGCTTATACAAAGGTGCTTATAAACGGTGAAGAAGTACCAGGCGCTGGTGCCGATCGTTCATTTTTTGTTGACCGAATTCCGGCTGAGTTAATTGAACGCGTTGAAATAATTCGCTCTTCAAGTGCTAACCGCTCAGCCGATGCTATTGCGGGCACATTAAATATTGTATTGCGCGATGGTTACAGTTTAGATGGCGGTTACTTGCGTGCTGGTGGCTTGCTTTATGACGATGGTGAATTTAAAGAAAGCTTAGCTGCAGTGTACGGTACTGAATTGGCTGGTGGGCGCTTATTACTTGGTGCAAATTTACAAGGCAGATATAACCCAAAACAAAAAAATAGTTTGCGCTACGGCGATAGCCCTGAAAACAATATAAACTTTCAAACAGAAGAATTTGATAACCGCGAAGACCAATCTGACACTCGCGATGGCGACGACACGTCACTTAACTCCAGCTACGAAATTGTTTTTAACGACGATAGTCAGTTTAATATTAGCGCTATGTGGGTTGATACAGAGCGTACTGAGGATGAACGTTCATTTGAATACAACGACCCAACTGCAACCAATAACGATATTGTAAATGGCGGTAACTTAGAAACAGATAATGCGAATGTTAAATATATTGACCAAACTAATTACAACATCAATACCGCTTATGAATTTCCACTACTAAGTGGCACAAGTAAGTTTAAATTTGGCTTTGCTCGGTTTGAAGAGTCTGTTTATGAGGAAGAAGTCGAATTAGATACCTCAGAGCTGCCGATGGTATTTGAAGAAGAGCAAACTAAAAGTGAAATAGATGATAAAGAATGGACTCTACAGTGGCAACACAGCCAACCTTGGGGTGACAGCAAAGAAATTCAGTTTGGTGCATTTTTACAAAATAAAAAACGCGACAGTGAAATTTTAGAATCGCAAAACGAATTAGAACTTGCACTTACCAGTTGGGAGCAATACGCAGCAACACCTTTAACGCTTGCTACATTTAATAGCGAGTACGAAGCGGTTACTGGTGGTGTAAATACTTTAGAAGAAGATCGCTTTGACTTATTTGCCCTTGTTAAGCACAAAGATGATTTATTTGCTTGGGAGCTGGGCGTTCGCTGGGAGTCTACCGATTCTAAAATTAATGATAAAACAATTGGCGTGAGCGAAAATAATAGTTACGACTTTATCCTCCCCTCGGCACACTTTCGTTATAACGTTAGCGAAAATGGGCGTATAAGTGCATCGATTGCGCGTAGTTTACGCCGCCCTGAGTTTGATTTTTTAACGCCGGCACTTATCGAAAAAGAGCTTGGCGATAACGACCAACTAGGGAACCCTGAATTAAAACCAGAATCAGCTTGGGGTATGGACTTAGGCTACGAGTATCGCTTAGGAAAAAGTGGCGTTGTAGGTATTAATTTATTTTATCGCAAAGTAAATGACCTAATAGAAATAGCAAATACAGGACAAGAAGGCTCTGAGGGCGAAGGTACATTTGTACTGCAACCACGCAACACCGGCGATGGTAATGTTAAAGGAGTTGAGCTTGATTTATCTACTCCACTTGGCGCATTTAGCATGCCTAATACGGGTGTATTTTTAAACTACTCATGGCTTGATAGTGAAGTAACTGACTTTTTTGGAACTCGCAAATTTAACGACCAATCAGACTACGTTTATAACGTTGGGTTTATTCAAGACCTACCCGAACTCAAAGCTGCATTTGGCGTAACTTACCGTAAGCAAGGTGATGCCTATGGACGTATTGTAGGTGAAGAAATAACTACATCTTACAGTGCCGACTTTGAAGTGTTTTTAGAAAAACGTTGGGAAGATGTAACGCTACGCTTGGTGGGTTCAAACCTACTTGATGCAAGTAAAGACGAAACCTTTAATAAATTTGATACCGTTGAAGATCAGTTTAGTAGAAGCTTTGATGAGTACGAAATTGAATCTGAAGAAGCGGGACCGGTTTATCAACTTATGCTGCGTTACGCGTTTTAAATAAGTTTATGAGGTAGTGCTAATCACTTTATTTAGCGCTGCCAAACATGAGAGAACTATAATGATAAAAAAAACATTACTGCTAATAACAGTTGGTCTATGCAGTATACAAAGCGTATTGGCAAACGTAACGTACACCGACACATTATACGAGCAACAAAAAATTGCCAACTTGACGGTGCTGCCTAAGAGCTTAAATTTTACGGTTATTGGTGATTGGGGTCATAACGGGCACTTTTATCAAAAAGACGTAGCACACCAGTTAGAAATAGCGATGTTTCAGACGGATGGTGATTTTACTATTTCAACTGGCGATAACTTTTATCCCAATGGCGTGGCAAGTGTTAATGACCCGCTTTGGCAAAGTGCCTATGAAGATATTTACCATGGTCCACATACATTCGAGCCTTGGTATGTAGTACTGGGTAATCATGATTATTTAGGTAATGCGCAAGCACAACTTGATTACAGTAAAAAAAGTCAGCGCTGGAATTTACCTGCACGCTATTACAGCAAAACCTTTACTTTAAAAGGTGGCGAGCAGATATTAATGGTGTTTTTAGACACTAATACTTTAAACCCTGAATACAATACACGCGAAAAATACAAAGCAACTCAAGGGCAAAACAGCCAAGCGCAATTAACATGGTTAAATAGCCAACTCTCAAATAGCCAAGCTCGATGGAAAATAGTGGTTGGTCATCACCCACTTTATAGCAGTGGAAAACGTTATGGACTTACTGAAGGTTTACGTAATTTACTCGAGCCCATATTTGAGCAAAATGGTGTGCAAGCATACATAGCAGGACACGAACATGACCTGCAACATAACCAAATAGATGGCAGTAAACTCGACCACTTTGTATCTGGTGGTGGTAGCGAAGCGCGTTACGTAAAACAACGTGAATTTACGCGTTTTGCAGAAGCTACTCCAGGATTTTTGAGCTTTTCGATTAACAATGAAGCACTAAAAGCAACGGCTATTAACTATAAAGGCGAAGTGCGTTACAGCACTCAAAAGCGCTTTGACCAATAAAAGGTTACAACATGAACTTTAAATTAAAAACATCTCTTAGCTTAATTGTAAGTAGCTTAGTGCTTAGCACATTAAGTGCGTGTAGCAATAGTAACGTGGCTACAAATACGGCAGTAAAAAACACACCTGATAAAGTAGTCATTAATAGTACTAAATTTGGTCCAACAGATAACATGCAAGGCTCACAAGCGGCATGGTTAAATAATAACAATTGGTTGCTAGCAAGTGAAAGCAAAGGCTTAGTGTTAGTTGAAAGTGAAACGCAACAAAGCCGCATTATAAAAAAAGGTAACTTTGAAGCGCTTGCTGTCACTAAGCTAACAGCACACTCATTTTTGGTTGCAACTATTGATAACAATCAAGATAGCGTTGTTATATTTAAGCTTGAGCACACTCAAAGTGGCTGGAATACAATTGAACTAACCCGCATTAACCCACCACAAGCACAACCCGATACGGTGTGTTTATTTGCTAATAAAGCGAGTGAATCAATATCGGCATTTGTACCTGATGTACGCGGGCTAATTACCGAAACTATTATTTTTGATACAGCGAATAATAAAGCGGTTAACGTAAATGTACGTGAATTTTCTGGTGTTAGTGAGGCGTCGGGTTGTGCTGTAAGTACAACAACAAATACCTTATATGTAAGTGAAAGCGAAGTAGGCATTTGGGCAATAAACGCGAACGCGGAATCGCAAGCAGATAAAAAACCGATTGCTTTAGTCGCCCCCTTTGGAAAGTTAGACAGTGGACTAGGAGCTATTTCAGCTTCGCAAGATGGTATTATCTGGTTTACTAGTACCAAAAACAATACTGTGTATGCTTATGATCCAATTAGTAAAATGCTTAATAACTGGATGTTAAATGGTGACTTGAGCTTGGAATCGGTAGCGGTAAATTACACAAGTAACAACGCGGCAACGGCAGTGCTGTATAACGACGAAACAGGCGCTTATATTAAAAGTACATTACCTGTAACACCTATCAAAAAACCATTAAAAATCAACACTCAATCAATCACTCAAATAAAGGCAAGTGCACAAACGGCCCCCGTTCAAGCATTTGGTGATGCAGCAGACGATCCGGCAATTTGGGTTAACCCTAAAGATGCAGCAAACAGCTTAATTTTAGGCACCGATAAACGCCGTGGACTAATGGTATACAGCCTAAATGGCAAGCTTGAACAGTCACTTGAAGTTGGTCGTTTAAATAACGTAGACCTGCGACAAAATAGCACCATTAAAAACAGTACCAATACATTAATAACTGCTAGTAACCGAACGCTTAACGGTATTAGTGTATTTACAGTACAAGCTAATAATAATGTAAAGTACATTGCTGATATTCCTACCAATCTTGATGAAATTTATGGCTTATGTATGTACTCGTCAAATACGGGGAACTATGTATTTGTAAATGATAAATCGGGGCTATATCAGCAATATAAAATCAGTGAGAATAACGAAAAAATAACAGGCAAACTTGTTCGCGAGTTTAACCTACCAAGCCAACCAGAAGGCTGTAGTGCAGATGATGAACTAGGACAATTATTTGTAGGCGAAGAAGATGCCGGTATTTGGTTTATAGGTGCAGAGCCAACGGCAGGAAGTACACCGGTTATGCTACAAGGTATAAATGAGCAACTTGTTGATGATGTTGAAGGTATGGAAATTTACCACAGCGACAAAACACGTTATTTAGTTGTTTCCAGCCAAGGTGATAACAGCTACGTACTGTATAAAATAAAGAATGGTACTGCGGGCATAAAAACACCTAGCTTAGAGTTTGCAGGTAAGTTTAGTTTAATAAGTGATTTGGTTAATGGTATTGATGGCTCATCAGAAACCGACGGGTTAACAGTAACATCTAAGTCTCTTCCGGGTTATCCTGAAGGTATTTTAGTTGTACAAGATGGTTATAACCGTATGCCACAGCAGCCTCAAAACTTTAAAATAATAGATTGGCGAGAAGTAAAAAAAGCAATTAAGTAGTGCTTATTTAGTCGCCATTATTTTAATGTCTCTTTGAGATTACCTTGAAATTGTATAAAAGGCTCATTTGAGCCTTTTATACAATTCTTTGCAGTTAAGTATTAAGTGTAATTAACTCAATGTAATATATATTTTATACTACAATGTAAGCTCATAAATTAATTGAGATTATTATGCGCTTACTACTTACTTTATTACTAATCACTTTAAGTGGCTTTGCCGCAGCTGAAGAAGAAAAAGCAGAACTACCACCGGTAGACCCCGCTTACAATGCTGATCATCCTATGGCTTTGGTTAATCAAGGCTCATCTATTATTGCAATGAATTTACCCACCTATAATTTACCCAATGATTTGCAAGTTGTTTATAAAATTGGAAACCCAGATGTCGCACTCTTAAATTTTGTTAGAAATGCTGAGCTAATCACGGTTAAGCCACAAGCGTTTAATATTCAACATTTAATGCGTGGTGAAGAAATTACGATTATTGCTGATATTTATGAGGGTGATTATAGAGAAGGTGGCAGTTTAATTTACTCAAAAAAAGAGCTTGAGCTTAGTAAGCAACTGTATGCCAGAGAGCTAAAAGATTTAAGTGAATCATCGCAATGGCAAGACTACGACATGATTAATCTGGGCGGGAGTGAGCGTATTTATATTCATAAAATTCAACAAGCGCCGAGCTATAACCATCTTATTTTTGTTGATTTAGTTAATGCATGTATGCAAAAGCTTCGTACCTCAAAACGTGTCCCAGCTGAAAATGAGCTTACCTATAAATTTATTAACTGCGGCACCCTTAAACCACTTTATTACAATGCTGATGATTTTAAGAAATAGTTAATGGTATCTAGTTACTTATATTCAGTGATTAGTTTGAGCCCTTGCTTCATTGCCTCAACTGATTGCCCTGCAAAGCCTAAGCGAACATAACTATATTGCTTAGGCATTAAACTTCTCACTGAATCAGCAAAGTAAAACTCAGATTCTGCTTGTAAATATAGGCTTTTACTTTGCATTGCTTGTTTTATATTGCTCGTATTTTTATTTAAGTTAACCCACATTGCCATACCGCCATCTGGCTTTTTATACTCTATTGGTAACCCCTGTGATTGCAGCAACGCTAACGTGTTGTCCATTGCTTCATAACGTTGTTTATAGTGTTTAGTCATGCGTTTTAAGTGGCGCTCAAATCCACCTTCTTGCATAAAGTGCGCAACGGCTAGCTGCATAACCACATCATTTTTATGATTCATTAACTGCTTCCATGCGGTTAACTGTGCTAATACTTCAGGAGCTGCACAAATGTAGCCAATTCTAGCGCCTGAGAACATGATTTTAGAAAATGTAGATAAGTAAATAATAATCCCAGCGGGATCGTCCCCAGCCATAGGTTGCAATGGCTGACAGCGATAATGAAACTCGTGATCGTAATCATCTTCAATAATCATTACGCCATACTCATAACATAATTGATAAATTTGCATGCGCCGTGTGGGCGAAAGCGTAACGGTAGTTGGGTATTGATGCAGCGGGGTTAAGTACAGCATTTTTATTGGATATCGTCTAAATTGCGCTTTTAAGTCATCAACACATAAACCATATTCATCTTGTTTTATATCTATTAATTGCGCGCCACAAGCAGCAAAGGCTTTGCGTGCTGGTGGGTAGCCTAAAGTCTCAACGGCTACGAAGTCATCTTTACTTATAAAGGCCTTAGAAATTAAAAATAAAGCTTCTTGTGAGCCATTACATACAAGTAAGTCTGATACTTTTAAATTTCTAGTTTTATGTAAGTAATCGCTTATCTGAACTTTTAGCTCACTCACTCCACCTATATCACCATAATGAAGCTTACTGGTATCTAAATGATTAAATACATGACTTACAGAGCGTTTAAATTCTTTATAAGGAAAGCTATTTAAATCAGGAAGTCCACCTGCAAAATTATATACGTAGTCTTTTAAATTCATTGCCGGAATAGGCACGGCTAACTCTGTAGCAAATTTATAAGGTTTTGGTGTTAAAACTGGCGTGTGCTCACAGTTAGCACTGCTTTGAATTGGTAGTGTTTGAGTGACGCTATACCCAGAGCGTTCATGAGATTCTAGCCATCCTTCGGCTACTAATAACTGCAATGCGTTCATTATTGTATGACGGTTTAACTGATACGCTTGCGCCATAACTCGAGCAGAACTGAGTTTTGTACCAGGTGCAATATCTCCCTTTACGATAGAACCACGCAAAGCATCTGCAACTTGTATGTACTTAGCTTTGTTTGAGTCATTAAATTCAATATTAAGCGGTTGCATGTCATTCCCTTATAACTGGTATAGCTAAAAAGCCAATTCTGGTTGTTTTTACCAAGCCAAATTAGCGTACATTTGTTGCTTGTAAATAGCAAAGCTTAGAGGCAACATGTTTACTCAACAGATACATAAAACAAATAAGGTAATTTTAGAGCCATTAAATTATGAGCATTTAAAAGGCTTATATAAAGCAGGGCAACATCCAAAAATATGGGAATGGGTATTAAGCAACTATACAAAAACACCCGAACAGTTAAAGGAATGGTTTACCACCAGTGCACAATTTAATAAAAAAGAACAAATTGTATTTGCCATAGTAGACATAGCCAGCAAAGAGGTTGTAGGCACTACACGACTATTTAGATTAGATACACATAACTTAAGTGCTGAAATTGGTCATACATTTATAAGCCATCACTGGCAGCAAACTTATATTAATACTCACACTAAATATTTACTGCTTAGCTATGCTTTTGACGCGTTGAATTTAGTGCGAATAACGTTTAATACCCACGAAAAAAATCAAAAATCTCGAAATGCAATTACTCGACTAGGCGCCCGATTTGAAGGTATAGCCCATAAAGATAGATTACTAAGTGATGGAAGTTACAGAAGCACTGCAAAATTTAGCATTATTGACGAACATTGGCAGAGCATTAAGTTACAGTTAGAGGAGAGGCTTTAATGTACCCACCCACACATTTTCAAGAACATCATATTGAACGTTTGCAGGCATTAGTTGAGCAATTCCCTCTAGCGAGTATTTTAATGTACTGCTCGCAAAGTGACTTAAATAATATATGCCAAGTGCCTGTATTGTATGAGCCCTCACGTAATGTATTTATTGCACACGTAGCAAGACATAACCCGCTAACGCAATGTGATAAACAGTCAGTGAAATTACTATTTAATGGCGATAACTGTTATCTATCTCCCTCGTATAGTAATAATAAAACACTGCCGAGCTGGCTTTATTCATCAGTACAAGTAACTGCAAATGTGAATATTATTGAAAGCGATAATGAGAAAGGCAAAATAATGCGGCAACTAACGAGCCATTTTGAGCAAGGCTTTACGCCAATTTGGAATATTACTGATGTGCCCAAAAGCAGTCGCCAAGCAATGTATCAACAATTAAGCTTTATAGAATTTACTCCTACTCATTGGAGTGGAAACTTTAAGCTAAGCCAAAATAAATCACCTGAGGTAAGAGCACGAATAAAACAAAGCCTAGAACTTGCCAATAAGCGCTCTATTGCAAAACTATTTTAGGCATAAAAAAAGGCTCTTTCGAGCCTTTGGATTAACTTTGGAATAGTTAAAAATTTTTAAATTAGGTAAGCGTTAATAGCTGTGGAGCAACGCTATGGTAATCAACAGCCATAGCAATGCTTAACGCTGTAATATTAATAATTGAAAATGCGAACACTTTACGTGCCCAGCTACTCATATCAATATTACGACGATAACCACGTAGCGCCATTAGCAACCACCAAAAGCTGGTAATACACGCCACAGCCATAAAAGCAGCTCCTGTGTAGCCAGTAATTGGCAGTAACATCACCACTAATGCGTATACAGCAATATAAAGTACGATATGGCGCTTTGCTTTATCAATACCTTGCGCTACTGGTAATACAGGAATACCTGCAGCTTGATAATCTTTAAAGCGAAAAATAGCAATAGCGTAAGAGTGCGGCATTTGCCACAAGCTAAACATGACTAGCAGTATTAATGCGCCCATATCGAACTGCCCTGTTACGGCGCAGTAACCTACTACTGGCGGTACAGCGCCAGAAAGGCTGCCTACAAAAGTGCCATATACTGAGTTGCGTTTCATGTAGAGGCTATAAACCCCTACATAAATTACGTAGCCAAAGGCTGCAAAAAATACCGCGGCTTGAGTGGTGTAGGCGATAAGTAAACCAAAGCCCACAACACCCAATAAAATACCGTGACTAAGTGCAGCAAAGGCCGACATTTCGCCCGTTACTGTAACCCGCGTACGAGTACGCGCCATGGCCACATCTATGTCTCTATCTATAACATTATTGATAGCGCAACCTGATGCAACCACTAGCGACAAACCAATTAATGTGGCAATCATTAACCATGGGTCTATATCACCGCGCGAAGCAAGTAAAAACCCGCCCGCTACGCTGATCAAATTGCCCATAATAATACCCGGCTTTGTCACTGATAAATAACGACGAAACATCTTCAACTCCTAGTACATCATCATTGCGTTAGATTCATAAATGATCCAAACAGATAACCCAACAACCATTACGATGATCAGAGCACTGAATAGGAATGAGAAAGTACTTGCACGGCCATCTTCGGTGGTAAAATTAAGGTGTAAAAAGTATTTTAAATGCACCCAAATTTGTACGATTGCTAAAGTAACAATGCTCCAAAGCGTTGTTGCTTTTGAGAAGTCACCTTCCATTACCATGTAAAACGGTATAGCAGTTAAAATTACCGATAGCACAAAGCCAATTAAGTAAGTTTTAACACTGCCATGAGATTCATCATGATGATCACTTTGCGTTTGCTTTAACGCATGCGTTTCGCTGTGGCTCATTACATTGCTCCCATTAAATAAACAACGGTAAATACACAAATCCAAACAATGTCTAAGAAGTGCCAAAATAGGCTTAAGCAGCTTAAACGCGTTACGGTTGCTTTACCTAAGCCGCGTTTAGCAACTTCAATCATCATTATGGTCATCCAAATTAGACCCGCTGTTACATGTAAACCATGTAAGCCAACTAATGAGAAAAACGATGTTAAAAAGGCACTTTGTTGTGGACCATTGCCATGCACAATTAGGTGATGAAATTCGTATACTTCCATACCAATAAACACAGCACCTAAACAAAACGTAACAAATAACCAAGTCAGTGTTAGTGCCTTTTTTTGCCCTTGAGCGGCAATCATGGCAAAACCAAAAGTAATACTACTAATCAGTAGTGCTGCAGTTTCTACTGCTACAAAGTCGAGTTCAAAAATATCTTTACCCGATACGCCACCGGCTGTGTTCATAAATAATACAGCGTAAGTGGCAAAAAACGAGGCAAACAGTAGGCAATCGGTCATTAGGTATAACCAAAAACCAAATACGGTATCACCCGAAGTATCGTGGTGATCATGCGCGTGGGCATGATCATCGTGTGATACAGAGTCTAAATTTGCAGAAAGTGTACTCACGCTTTTAACTCCTTAACGCCACTTGAATTATATGCAGCTTCAATGCGTGCAATTTCATCAGGTTGTATATAGTAATCAACATCGCTGGTGTAACAACGTTTGATAAATATGGCAATTCCGCCTACTAGTCCAACAACAGCTAACCACCAAATATGCCAAATCATTGCAAAACAAAATACTGTTAAACTTGCTGCCATTAACACGCCAGCTGATGTGTTTTTAGGCATATGAATAGGGCTATAGTTTGCTTTATCTTGATATGCTTGACCTTTTTCTTTCATATCGGTCCATGCATCAATATCATCGATATGTGGAATTGTTGCAAAGTTATAAATTTGCGGAGGTGAACTTGTTGCCCACTCAAGTGTGTGGCCGTTCCACGGATCGCCTGTTGTATCGTCAAGCGCTTCACGGTCTCTAAAGCTCACATATAATTGAATTACTTGGCTGATAATACCAAACATAATAATTACAGCACCGCCTGCGGCAATGTATAACCACATGTTCCAATCTGGGTTGTTAGTGTGGTTTAAGCGACGTGTCATACCTAAGAAACCAAGTACGTACAGCGGCATAAATGCTACGAAGAAACCAATAATCCAACACCAAAATGATGCTTTGCCCCATTTTTCATTAAGTTTAAAGCCCATTGCTTTAGGGAACCAAAATACAAAACCGGCCAGGTAACCAAACACAGCACCACCAATAATTGTGTTATGGAAATGTGCAATTAAGAATAAGCTGTTATGCAGTACATAATCGGCGCCAGGAATGGCAAGTAATACACCGGTCATACCGCCTACGGTAAAGGTAACCATAAAGCCAAGAGTCCAAAGTACCGGTACACTTATACGTAAACGACCTCGGTAAATAGTAAATAACCAGTTAAACAACTTAACCCCAGTTGGTACGGCAATAACCATGGTCATTACCCCAAAGAACGCGTTAACGTTAGCGCTTGAGCCCATAGTAAAGAAGTGATGTAACCAAACAATAAAGCCTAAAATTGAGATTGCACCGCTGGCGTAAACCATCGATTTGTAACCAAACAAACGTTTACCGGCAAAGGTCGAAATAATTTCAGAAAAAATACCAAACGCTGGTAATACTAATATGTATACCTCAGGATGACCCCATGCCCAAAACAGGTTGATGTACATCATGGCGTTACCGCCTAATTCATTGGTAAAGAAGTGGAAGTCTAGATAACGGTCAAGCGTTAGCATTGCAAGTACAGCAGTTAAAATTGGGAATGATGCTGCAATTAAGATGTTTGCCCATGTACATGCCCATGTGAAAATTGGCATTTTCATTAGGGTCATACCTGGTGCACGCATTTTAAACACGGTTGCTAAAAAGTTTACGGCTGTTAGAAGTGTACCGAGCCCGGATATTTGTAAGGCCCAAATATAATAATCGACCCCCACCCCAGGGCTAAAGGTCAGCTCCGAAAGCGGCGGATATGCCACCCAACCTGTTTTTGCAAATTCACCAAATACAAGTGATAAGTTAATTAAAATTGCACCACTGGCTGTAAACCAAAAACTTAAATTATTTAAAAATGGAAATGCAACATCGCGAGCACCAATTTGAAGTGGTAATACAATGTTCATTAGACCAATCATAAATGGCATTGCCATAAATATGATCATGATTACGCCGTGGGCAGTAAATATTTGGTCGTAGTGTTCTGGTGGTAAATAACCTGGCGCACCACTGGTAGCAAGTGCCAACTGCGCACGCATCATTATTGCATCAGAAAAACCACGAAACAGCATTATTAGTGCTAAAAGAATATACATTACGCCTAAGCGTTTGTGATCAACAGACGTGATCCAGTCGCGCCAAAGCACGCCCCATTTTTTATACTTTGTAATAAGCCCGGCAATAATAAGCCCAGCTATCGCAATAACCGACATCGTGAACACAAGAATTGGCTCATGAAACGGAATTGCGTCGAGTGAAAGATTACCTAATAACGACATTATTATTCCTCGCCTTGGCTGTGAGATGAAGGCATTGAGTGCTCACTCATTTCATGATGCTTTTTACTCATTTGCCCATGTTCGCCCATTGCATGGTGTTTTTTGTTCATATCGCCATGCGCCTGCATATACTTCATAACAATGGTATGAAATAAGCCGTCATCAACTTTTCCGTAATATGCTACTGGGTTATTTTCACTTGCTTTTGCAAGCTCAACATAATTTGCATGAGTCAGGTTATTAGCGCTTGAATTCGCTTTCACATCACTCACCCACTTATCAAAGTCTGCTTGAGTAGGTGTAGCAATGGCATTAAATGTCATGCCAGTGAAACCTGCGCCGCTGTAATTTGCTGAAAAGCCTTTAAACGTACCTGGCTCATTTGCAATTAAGTGAAGCTTGGTTTCCATCCCAGCCATTGAGTATATTTGACTACCCAATTGCGGAATAAAAAATGAATTCATTGTGCTCTCTGAGGTGATTTTATATTCAACAGGTACATTTGCTGGGAACACTAATTCATTAACCGTAGCAATACCTTGCTCAGGATATATAAATAGCCATTTCCAATTTAATGAAACCACTTCAACAGTAAGGTGTTCACCTTTACCTTCAATGGGTTTATAGGGGTCTAATTCTTGGGTAGACTGCCAGGTAATAACACCTAAAATGATTACAATAACAATAGGAACAGCCCAAACAACGGCTTCAATTTTATTTGAATGAGCCCATTTCGGAGCATAAATTTCTTGGTTTTGAGTGTCTCTGTATTTCCAAGCGAAATACAAAGTCATCACAATAACGGGAACGACTACAAGCAACATAAGCACGGTTGCGATGATGATTAAATTTTTCTCATCAATGCCTATCTGCCCTTTTGGATCGAGTATCCCGCCTTTACAGCCTGACAACGCCAGCACTGTACTAGCTAAAGCAATATTACAAAGGTTACGAATTAACAAGGGAGTATCCTACAAACCTAGAGTTTCAATTTGCTGCTTAAAATAAAAACCAAAGCAACGATTTTTCAATAAAAACCCAAGTTAACTAGAATTAAATTATAAAAATAAGGGGGCTATTCAAAACCTAAAGCTCATGCCATTAATGACCTAGCAACAAACCCAGCTTTCTAAACGCATTTATATAACGTAATAAAAGTTAACTTGGGTGAGTGGTGGTTGGCTGAAATGTGTTTAAAAACACGGAGCTACTTTGTTTTAGCTAACCTTAATTATTTACAGCAAGAACAAATAATTAAAACCAGCAACAAGATGCAGCGTTACAGGCAACCTGTAAAGCTAGGTGGAGCACGACAACCATGTGAAGAGATCACAGGCTGAAGAACTTTAGCCTCGCTAAAAGCAAAGGCTGCTTTACGGAGGATTATGCCAGCACGACGCGCTGGACAAATATGGAACAATAACCAACAAAGGCCAATAAGTAACTGACTTGATATGATCGGATGAGCTAAAAATTGCGCAAGATTAAGTAACAGTGGCTCTACAATAAACCCATCACTTAATAGCGCTTCAAGCTTGAAGGCATCCTCTAATGCACCGCTTAGCAACATTACAGTATTAAACACTAATAAAGTTATAGCTACACACACGCCCTTGCCTGCTTTATTCAAGCGTTCACACGTCTGCGGCTCGCCAGAGGCAAGTTCCGTAGCTGTATGATGCAAAGAAAGTGTGTTCAAAGACATTAACCTACTAAAATGACTATAACAAAATTAGAGTAATACAGTTTGCAATGGAAAAATTTAAAAAACATTGCTGTTGTAAACCCTAAAACCAGGTGCTAAATACAATCAAATCCAGCTAGCACATATTTACCTAGCGAAAATTGATCCGTATCAACCAAACTTTCAAAACTTACTGAAAGTTCGAACTTGAGTATAACAAAGAGAATTTTCTGTTCAACTAAAAATCAATTAATTTGAGTTAAGCTTTCGAAGCTATTTTGTTAATAAAAAATAACACGATAAAAAACATTCGGTTAGTTCAAATAAAAAACGATTTAAAGAGAAATATTTAATAGGATTATAGGTTTTTAGGAGGGAGTAATAACTGTGTCGCACAAATAAAAACAGCCCAAATTCAGTCACCACCGAACTTGAGCCGCCTTTCACACTGACAACATCTTCACACACAATATAAAGATTTTTGGTTTACATTACGTGGCAATTGTAGGGAAATAAAAACAACTCAAATGCAGTCACCACCGAATTTGAGTTGCCTTTCACACTGACAACATCTTCACACACAATATAAAGATTCTTGGTATACATTACGTGGTAATTGTAGGGAAATAAAAACAACTCAAATGCAGTCACCACCGAATTTGAGTTGCCTTTCACACTGACAACATCTTCACACACAATATAAAGATTCTTGGTTTACACTACGTGGCAATTGTAGGGAAATAAAAACAACTCAAATGCAGTCACCACCGAATTTGAGTTGCCTTTCACACTGACAACATCTTCACACACAATATAAAGATTCTTGGTTTACACTGTGTGGCAATTGTAGGGAAATAAAAACAACTCAAACTCGTTCTTTATGGAAGTGAATCCACCGAACTTGAGTTGCCTTTCACACTGACAACATCTTCACACACAATATAAAGATTCTTTTAGGCGAGGCTAACTTATGCCTCAAGCTTATGACGAGAGCCTTGTTCTTTGTCTATGGTTAAACTTTAGAGTGTTAGCTCCAATTTGACAAACGAGAAAAATAAACCTAATAGGTGAAAAAAACTAAACTATATACCTTTGTCTAATACATTTAGATTGGATTGCTTTGGAAGCTATGATGCGAAGGCGTTTTACAGGCACAAAAAAAGCGCTATAAAGCGCTTTTTAATATTTAAGACAGGCTTAAATAATTTGGTTTTCTTTCCAAGCTTGCTCTTTTGCTAAACGGTTTTTGCGTTTATCACATGGATCATCGCAATCACAGGCTTTATCAATACCAACCGAACCTAAACCACCACAGCTGCTTGCCATAGATTTTTTTTGCACGATCATACCAACGGCCATAGCCGAAACTATCAAAATTAGTAAGCCAAAAGTAAGAAGAAAAAGTGACATTGCTTAGCCCCTATTGATCAGCAATAAATTAAACTCAAATATTTTTGAGCGACTGCTATTATATACCCAAATAACACGGAAATAAACAAGTCAGCACCATACTATAAATAAGGCTTAAATGCTGGGCTTGAGTAGGTAATTAAACCCTCTTTTGATTTACCTATTAAATAAACCGGTAAATCATGTTGCTCAGCATAAGCTTGCGCTTTTTGCATCCCCATTACAGTAAGTGCCGTCGCTAAACCATCTGCCGTCATAGCGCTTGGATGAAGCACAGTTACCGACACTAAGTCGTGCTTAATAGGCATACCTGTTGCTGGATCAATTAAGTGGGTATAGATCTCACCATCCATTTTATAAAAAATACGGTAATCACCCGATGTCGCTATACCACTTGTACCTGGCGATAAAACACGGTGTACCTTGCGCTCTCCAGGTTGCGCATCTGGTTGCTCAATCGCAATTTTCCAATCCTGATTATTTGGCTTTTCACCTGCTATACGCAGCTCACCACCAATCTCAACCATGTAATTAGTAATGTCGTGGCTTTCTAATAACTGGGCAACTTTATCAATACCATAGCCCTTAGCTGTTGCCGAAAAAGAAAGCTCCAGTCCATTAACTGTTTTAGCCAGTCCTTGCTCATTTAAGATAAGTTTATCAATGCCTATTTTTTCAACCATACTTGCAAGCTCTTCATCACTTGGGCGATTAGTTGGTTTTTTATCAGGCCCAAAACCCCATAAATCAATTAAAGGCCCCATTGTTACGTCGAGTGTTTTAGTCGATTCACCTAAGCGAATAGACTCGCTTATAACAGCCCTAAAATCTTCGCTAATTGGCATGACTTGATTTGCAGGTAATCTGTTAAATGTATTTATTTCAGAGTCTTCTATGTAAGTAGACATAGATTGGTTCACATCTTTTAAAACAGCGTCTATTTGCAGCTGTAGTTGTGAATCCGATAGCTGGGCTTGCTCATCATAATATTTAATATGATAAGTGGTACCCATAGTCTTACCTTCTAAAAAGGTTTCTTTTAACTCTGGCTTTTCACCACACCCAGACAATAATAAAGTCAGTGTAATTAGTAAAAAGGCCATTATGCCCTGTGAAGTACTTACTCGATTCATAACAGCTCTACTTAATAGATTGATAAAATTAAAAAAATAAAAAAAGCCTCGTAACACAAGTGCTACGAGGCTGGTATTTTAACCAAAACTAAACTGTTTTGGTATTAGTGTTAGCCACCGAAGTCATCTAGTAAGATATTTTCGTCTTCAACACCTAAATCTTTAAGCATAGTAATAACTGCCGCATTCATCATTGGAGGACCACACATGTAGTACTCACAATCTTCAGGCGCTTCGTGATCTTTAAGATAGTTCTCAAATAACACGTTATGGATAAAGCCAGTATAGCCTTCCCAGTTATCTTCAGGCTGTGGATCTGAAAGTGCTGTATGCCATACGAAGTTAGGATTTTCAGCGGCTAGGCCGTCAAAATCTTCTACGTAGAACATTTCACGCTCAGAACGTGCACCATACCAAAAGCTCATCTTACGTTTTGAGTTCAAACGTTTAAGTTGGTCAAAGATATGAGAACGCATTGGCGCCATACCAGCACCACCACCAACAAATACCATTTCTGCGTCAGTGTCTTTAGCAAAGAACTCACCAAATGGACCCGAAATAGTTACCTTGTCGCCTTCTTTAAGTGACCAAATGTACGAAGACATTTTACCACATGGCAAGCTAAGGTTTCTTGGAGGTGGAGCAGCAATACGCACGTTAAGCATAATGATGCCTTCTTCCTCTGGGTAGTTAGCCATTGAGTAAGCACGAATTGTTTCTTCGTCTACTTTTGACTCCAGATCGAAGAAACCAAAATGGTTCCAGTCGCCACGATACTCTTCAGGAACATCGAAATCTGCATATTTAACATGGTGAGGTGGAGCTTCGATTTGGATGTAACCACCCGCACGAAACGGCACTGACTCGCCATCTGGAATTTGCAGCTTAAGTTCTTTGATGAACGTTGCTTTGTTATCATTAGAGATAACTTCACAATCCCACTTCTTAACACCGAAAATTGACTCTTCAAGTTCAATTTCCATGTCATTTTTAACATTTACCTGACACGCTAAACGACAGCCTTCACGGGCTTCACCTTTAGATATGTGATCAAGCTCAGTTGGCAGAATATCACCACCACCTTCTTTAATGTGTACACGACACTGACCACAAGAGCCACCGCCACCACAAGCAGATGATACAAATATACCTGACTCAGATAGTGCGCCTAAAAGCTTACTACCTGCTGATGTTTTAATGGCTTTATCTGGGTCGCCATTAATGCCGATGATAATATCGCCACTTGCAACTAACTGAGATTTAGCACCAATGATGACTAAAACCAGTAGTACAACGATAGCGATAAAAACACCAACGCCTAAGAAAATCTGATAATCCATGATTTATCCTCGCTACCTTTACAGTGAAATACCAGAGAATGACATAAAGCCAAGTCCCATTAAACCAACAGTGATGAAGGTAATACCTAAACCACGTAAGCCGTCAGGTACGTCTGAGTATTTCAGTTTCTCACGGATACCTGCAAGTAATGTAATTGCAAGTGCCCAACCAACACCAGCGCCAATACCATAAACAACAGACTCGCCGAAGTTATAGTTACGCTCAACCATGAATGATACCGCACCAAATATTGCACAGTTAACTGTGATAAGTGGTAAGAAGATACCTAACGCGTTGTATAGTGCAGGGAAAAACTTATCTAATGCCATTTCAAGAATTTGCACAAGTGCTGCAATAACACCAATGAAAGTTAAGAAACGTAAAAAGCTAAGATCTGCATCTGGGTAACCTAACCAAGTTAGTGAACCAGGTGCAAGTACCGCATGATAAACCAAGTTGTTTACAGGTACAGAAATACCCAATACAACTATAACCGCTATGCCTAGGCCAATTGATGTAGTTACTTTTTTAGATACCGCTAAAAAAGTACACATGCCTAAGAAGAATGACAACGCTAAGTTCTCAATAAAAACGGCTTTTACAAATAAACTAATATAATGTTCCACTATTTGCCCCTTACGCTTTAGCTTCTACTTGGTCTTTCTTATAAGTACGCAGTACCCATATGAATAAACCAATGATGAAGAATGCACTCGGTGGTAAGATCAATAGACCCATAGGCTGATACCAACCGCCATCTTGTACTAATGGGATAATATCAACACCGAATAGTGAACCCTTACCAAATAGCTCACGAATGAAACCAACAGTAAGTAGTACTACAGAGTAACCTAAGCCGTTACCAATACCGTCAAGGAATGACATAAGTGGTGGCGACTTCATCGCGTATGCTTCAGCACGACCCATTACGATACAGTTAGTAATGATTAGACCAACGAATACAGAAAGCTCTTTTGCAGTAGCATAAGAAAATGCCTGTAATACTTGGTCAACAACGATTACCAATGATGCGATAATGGTCATTTGTACGATGATACGTACAGATGATGGGATCTGGTTACGAATAAGCGAGATAAAGAAGCTCGAAAACGCAGTTACAAGTGTCAATGCAATTGACATGATTAACGCATTTTTTAAGCTAGACGTTACCGCTAGCGCAGAACAAATACCAAGTACTTGTAGTGCGATTGGGTTGTTAGCTAAAACCGGACCAAATAGGACCGCCTTCATTTCTTTAGTATCAGCCATTATTTCAATGCTCCTTTACGTACTTTCGCAAGGAAAGGGCCAAAGCCATTTTCGCCAGTCCAAAAGTCAACTGCATGATCAACACCGTTAGACGTTAATGTAGCACCTGAAAGACCATCGATCTTATGCTCATCATTGCCCGCAGTACCTTTAACAATTTGAATTGGAAGTTCTTTACCTTCCCATGTAGCAGTCCACTGTGGATTTTGGATTTCGCCACCAAGACCTGGGGTTTCATTATGCTTGTAAAAGATAATGCCCTTAACTGTTTCACCATCGCTTTCAAGCGAGATAAAACCGTACATTAAGCCCCATAAGCCGTAGCCTTGGATAGGAAGAATGATTGCATCAACTGAGCCATCTTCTTTTTTAGAGATATACACCGGTGACTCTTTAGTCACACGTTGAATACCAGCAATATCTTTAACGCCTTTCTCTTGAAGAGAAACACTTAGCGCTGCATCATATTTGCTTTTTTCAAAGTCAAAGATTGTTGGGTCTGTATCTACAAACTCACCTGTAGTCATGTTTACAACGCGCGCTTCGATTTTTGCATCAAATGTTTCAAGAACATTTTCAACTTTGTCGATGCCCGCAGCAGCTAAGATATTGCTTTGAATATCTTTGTTTTTATTAGCTTGCTGTAAAGGACGAAGCTGTACAGAAGCAAACGATACAATGATTGCACACACTAAACATAGTGCTACAACAACTGATAACGTTTTGCCGATTGATTCGTTATTACTAGACATTACGTGCCAACCTCCGCTTAATATTAGCCTGCACCACAAAGTGATCGAACAGTGGAGCGAACAAGTTAGCAAATAAGATTGCTAGCATCATGCCTTCTGGGAAAGCAGGATTCACAACACGTATCATAACCACCATAAAGCCAATTAATAGACCATATGCTAATTTACCTTTGTCAGTAAATGCAGCTGATACAGGGTCAGTAGCCATAAAGAACATACCAAACGCAAAGCCACCAAGTACAAAATGCCAATACCAAGGCATTGCAAATACAGGGTTAGTTTCTGATCCAACAGCATTTAATAAAAATGCAGTTGCTACCATACCTAGGAATACACCTAGTACGATGCGCCAAGAAGCGATACGAACGTAAATTAAGAACAAACCACCTACTAATAATGCAAGTGTAGATGTTTCACCTACAGAACCTTGAATGAAACCATAAAACGCATTCCACCATAATTCCATGTTTGCAAAGTCAAGTGTGCCAGCAAATGCTTGGCCTAGCATAGTTGCACCAGAGAAAGAATCTACTGCTGTCCATACTGTGTCACCTGAGATTTGAGCTGGGTATGCAAAGAATAAAAATGCGCGACCGGCTAAAGCAGGGTTTAAGAAGTTACGGCCAGTACCACCAAAGATTTCTTTAGCGATTACTACACCAAACGTAATACCTAACGCAACTTGCCATAAAGGAATAGTTGCTGGCAAAATAAGTGCAAATAATACAGAAGTAACGAAGAAACCTTCGTTAATTTCATGCTTACGCACTGAAGCAAATATAACTTCCCAGAAACCACCTACTGCAAATGTTACAGCGTAGATAGGTAAGAAGAAACATGCTCCATAGAACATTTTAGCGCCCCAGCCTGCATCAGCGGTTAACTCACCACCGAATAACTGGAACAAACCAACTTGCCACGTGTTTGCTAGTTCAAAACCTTGTGCTAAAGCACCAGCGGCCTGATGACCGATATTGAACATACCAAAAAACATAGCTGGGAAGGTCGCCATCCACACTAAAATCATCATACGTTTTAGGTCGATGTTATCGCGTACGTGTGTCGCGCCTTTATTTACGTAGCCTGGTGTATAAAAAATAGTTGCAGCTGCTTCATACAGTGCATAAAACTTTTCATATTTACCACCGGCTTCAAAATTCGGCTCGATATCTTCTAGATATTTTTTTAAACCCATCTCTCTAGCCTTCCTTCTCGATCGTAGTTAAGCAATCGCGTAGGATAGAACCATACTCGTATTTGCCTGGACAAACGAAGGTACATAACGCTAAATCTTCTTCATCAAGTTCAAGCGCGCCCAATGAAATTGCACTGTCTAAATCACGTGCAATTAAGTCACGTAATAATAGAGTAGGCAAAATATCTAACGGCATTACGCGCTCGTAGCTACCAATTGGTACCATGGCACGTTTTGAACCACCTGTTGACGTTGTCATTTTAAATAAACGACTTGGTGCAAGGTGAGAAAGGAATGTACGCGTTACAGAGAATTTATCACTACCTGGTGCAATCCAGCCAAACAATTCTTTTTCGCGACCTTCAAGTAAAACAGATACTTGAACGTGGTAACGACCTAAGAATGCATGAACACCGTTTGAAATAGAACCCGATAGAACAGAACCAGAAATAACGCGGTTATCTCCGTCTTCTAACTCACCAGCCACTAAATCATCCAATGAAGCACCTAATTGTGTTTTCACTAAACGTGGGTTTTTAACGCGAGGACCTGCAAGCGAAATAACACGATTTGTGTAAATTTCACCAGTAAGGAATAAGTGACCATACGCAATAACGTCTTGGTAACCAATATGCCAAACTTGTTTGCTAACAGAAACTGCATCAAGATGATGGATATGAGTGCCAACGAGGCCAGCCGGATGCACACCACCAAACTCATGTACTTCTACTTGAGCTATAGATGAGCTAGGAACTTGGCTGCCTGCTTTTTTACACACAAATACTTTGCCATCAGTCAAACGCGAAACAACTGCAAGACCCGCTTCAAATGCTTGCGCATTTTCTGCAATAATTACTGCAGGATCTGCAGCTAATGGGTTTGTGTCGATTGCGGTCACAAAAATAGAACTAGGATTTGCATCCACAGCCGCTACTTTGCTGAATGGGCGAACACGAAGTGCTGTCCATTGACCAGACTGGATAAGTACTTCTTTGGCTTTTTCGCGCTCTAAGCTCGGAAGCTCGTCTGCTTTGAAAGAGTCAAAGGTGATTTGCTCACTGCCTGCTACTTCAATAACAACAGATTGCAGCACACGTTTAGCACCACGATTTATTTCTTTTACTGTACCAGAAGCTGGAGCAGTAAATAGGACGCCTGGGTTCTTTTTATCTTCAAAAAGTACCTGGCCTTTTTTGACTTGGTCATCCACACGAACATGCATGGTTGGACGCATACCGATAAACTCTTCGCCAAGCACAGCTACACGTTTGACAGCAGAACCGTCATGTATAACTTGCTGTGGCGCGCCCTCTAAGGGTAAATCCAGACCTTTTTTTATGTTGATCATACGCACTTGCATTACATTAAAGGAAAGAAACTGAAAAATCGTATCAACCACGTCGCCATTTGAGTTATTCCAAGTTATATCAAGGTACAAAAGAGCAGCTTGCTAGAGATATCAAACAAGCAACGTAGTAAAACTCATCACATATTGTCGAGATTTTAACATCATTTTAGATGACTATGCGAGTGTATTTATGAAAATTATACGACAGAAACACTTATTTAGTTTTGTTAAGTGAATTAAATAAAAATCAAGCTAGACCAAAGTGGTAGCCTAAGCAATTATCATTCCTGATTTCATCGTAAATTCAACAAATCGCATAATACAAAAAAAGCCGCGATAGCGGCTTTTTATAACTAGGGCCTGTTGACCTTTCAGGATTAAAATTTATTCAATCTAGGGGCTATTTAATCGCGGCGTGAGGTTTGTAACCTAGTGGGCTAAGTAAAAACCGAGCAACAAAGAGTAAATAGCCCCTAGGCAGAACCCTTTGGGCAGCGCATGTTTGGCATTTATTCCACGTTATCGCCCATTTATGGGGAATAACCACACTACATAGGCTCTGCCTTGCCTAAATACCAAACAGACTGCTGCAAATTTAACCTCGAAAGATAAACAGGCCCTAAGTTCTGTTAGTCAATCATATTGGCAATTGGCTTAACTGAATCTACATCTTGATCGTAGTCAACACTATCTATACCAAAACCAAATAAGCGTAAAAACTCATTATGGTAACCAACATAATCTGTTAGCTCATCAATGCTGCTCGTATCTACTTTATCCCAAACAGATTGCACGCGAGCTTGTACATCGTCTTCTAGCTCTTTGTAGTTTTGGAATAAATGTCCACCGTCGTCAAAGCGAGGTGATTCACCATACAAGTTTTCACTAAATAAAGCGTGAATTTGCTCAATAGTGCCTTCGTATGTGCCATCTGCTTTCATAACTTTAAATAAAGCAGAGATATATAGCGGCATAATAGGAATAGCAGAACTTGCTTGCGTTACCACAGCATTAAGTGATGAAACATATGCCTCACCATTTAAATCTTTTGTTGATTCTTTAATAGCAGCGGTTGCACGGTCTAAATCTTCTTTAGCCTTACCAATAGTAGCGTGTCCGTATATTGGCCATGTTAGCTCTTTACCAATATAAGTGTACGCAGTCGTTTTAAAGTTATCGGCTAATACATCCGCTTCTTTTAATGCGTCAATCCACATTTCCCAATCTTCACCGCCCATTACTTTAATGGTGTTGTCGATATCGTCTTGGTTTGCAGCTTCAACAGTAATTTCATCAATTTCACGCTTTGATGTATTTAAGTTTTTAGTAGTAACGGCATTTCCAATTGGCTTAAGCGTAGATGAGTATACTTCGCCCGTATTTGGGTCTGTACGACGAGGAGACGCTAAACTGTAAATAATACAATCTACTTTGCCCAAATCTGCTTTAATAGTATCGATTGCTTTTTGTTTAATTTCGTTAGAAAACGCATCGCCATTAATATTTTTAGACCAAAGGCCTGCTTCGTCTGCTGCATCTTGAAAAGCAGCGGTATTGTACCAACCAGCAGAACCTGTTTTGCGATCTGTACCTTCTTTTTCAAAGAAAATACCTAATGTTTTAGCACCACCACCAAACGCAGCTGTAATGCGCGAAGCCAAGCCGTAGCCTGTTGATGCGCCAATAACTAATACATTTTTTGGTGCATTTTTTAATGCGCCTTGTTGTTTTACATAGTTAATTTGTTCTTGAACATGCTCTGCACAACCAGCTGGATGTGCGTTTGTGCAGATAAATCCACGAATTTTAGGCTTAATGACCATTGATCATCCTATATCTTTTACAATAAAAATTAGCGCTAGTTTAAAGGCTAATACTAAAAACACTGATCTGATCAGTTAACCACAAGTGTAACTATCAAATCACTATTAATTATTTAAGCTAATTTAGAGCCGCCCATACAATTAGGTGAATCAGGTGCCTCGCCGCCCTGCTCTGTATACTCATCGGGTGTATATGTATGAATTGCGAGTGCATGAATATGATTTGCTAATTCATCTTTTAGAATTTCATTAATTTCACGATGGCGCTGCAATAAACGTTTACCTGTAAAACCTTCGCTAACCACTATTACTTTAAAGTGTGATTCAGTGCCCGCACTGTGCATATGGCTTTCGTTAATTACGTTTAAATGTTTACACGCAATAGCGTTGCTTATTTTTTCTTGGATCTGTTGCTGCATTGACATAAAAGACCGTTTTAATTAGCTAATTTATATACTTACTATAACAATTTAACGCAGCGCTTGGCTAACTAAATTGCTTTTGTTTAATGTGCTTAATAAATCGGTAAGTTAAACTTATTCGAGGATGTGCAAGCGTTGTTTGCTTAGGTATTGCATGTTGATAATCTCGCTGGCTATGTCCATTCATTATTAAACAGCTGCCACTTTGTAATTTTAAGTCGGTTACTTTATTGCTCGCCTTGTGCTTTAACTTTAGAACCCGATCAGCTCCTAGCGAGACACACACAATTGTTGGTTTATCACCAAGCTCTATTTCATCATCACTGTGCCAGCCCATCGTATCATTACCATCTCGGTAATAATTAACGAGTAATGAGTTTAGAGGCTGATTTAAGTGCGCCTCTAAACGCCTTCTCATATTAAGTAACAATTCATCCCATGGCTCTACTATTTGCTTACTACTTGAATAGCCGTATTCAATATTTAAATCGCTCATGAAGCATTGTAGCCGTGGAATAGGCCCCGTTTTACCATAAACAGTTACATCGGGTTGCTGCCAACGTAGGTTTTTTTGCAAATAATAAAATAGATCGAGGCTTTTTTGTGCACTAAGTGCCCTACTTTGATAAGAAAAGCCATTTGGTAACTGTTGGGGGTTGGCGTTTTGCCGTTGCATGTTAGAATTTACCTACATTAGATTACTGATCAACGAACCATTATGACGACGCAAGCCCAGCTAGGCGATAAAACCTTTACTCTTGAACGCTTTCCTTTGGATCAAAAAAACCGCAGCTTACAAGCGTGGGATTCGGCAGATGAGTACCTTATCAATTATGTTAACGAACATCACCCTGATTGTCGCTCATTGCTCATTTTAAACGATAGCTTTGGTGCACTTGCTTGTTATTTTAATAAGTTAACGGTTTGTTCAGTTAACGATTCTTATATTAGCCACCAAGCTGCGGCTTATAACTTACAAGAAAACAAACTGCCTACAGCAGAGTTTACACAATTAGATAGTTTGTCTGCATTACCGCAGGATGTTGATTTAGTACTTATTAAAATCCCTCGTAATGTAGGTTTTTTACAGTTTCAGTTAAGTGAACTCAGTGAAGTCCTTGCACCTGGTACGCCAGTAATTGCCGCAGGTAAAACAAAAGAAATTCATAACTCAACAATAAAATCATTTGAGCAATTTATTGGTGAAACAAAAACTAGCCTAGCAGTTAAAAAATCCCGTCTTATATTAAGTACAGCTAAAGGCGGATATAAAGCAGCAGATTTCCCTGTAACGTGGGAGCTTGAAGGTACTGAGTTTAATATAACAAACCATGCAAATGTGTTTTCGCGTGATTCGTTAGATATTGGTGCACGCTTCTTTTTTAACTACTTACCAGAAACACCAAAAGCTAAAAGCATTATTGATTTAGGCTGTGGTAACGGAGTTGTTGGATTAATGACGCTTGCTCGTTGCCCTAATGCATCTGTTACTTTTGTTGATGAGTCTTACATGGCAGTAGAGTCGGCTCGGTTAAATGTAGAAATTAACCTAGGCGATAAGTTTGATAACTGCGAGTTCATCGAAAACGACTGTTTAACAGGCTTTGAAAGAGACAGTGTAGATATGGTGCTTTGTAACCCTCCATTTCACCAAGCTCAGGCCGTTACCGACCATATTGCTTGGCAAATGTTTAAACAAGCAAAAGATACTTTAAAAGAAGGCGGCGAGCTGCGTATTATTGGTAATCGCCATTTAGATTATCATGATAAATTAAACCGTATGTTTGGCAACTGTAAGTTGCTAGGTTCAAACAAAAAGTTTGTCGTTTTAAGTGCAACAAAAAATAGTGGAATGCTATAAATGAAATTAACAAACATTATAATTGGGTGTTGTGTATTACTGATACTTGGTGGCTGCGCGAATCAGCCTAGCCAAGTAATACTTAACCCTGTTTATAAAAATGGTCAAATTAGCACTATAAATAGTAGCTTAAGTACTAGTGTAATTGATTTACGTGGCGATACATCAACACTTAAACTTATTGAGTCAGACAAAACTAAAACCTTTGCAAGCCAAGGCATTACCAGCTCTATTAAAAGTGTGTTAGACAGCGCCCTTAGCCGCAATGGAGCCAGTATTTCTAACTTAGCAACTGTTCGCTTTGAAGTAGATATTCATGCATTGCAAGCTGTTGTAACCGAAAAGCTAGTGAGCCATACCAGCGAAGCCCACATAGAACTTGGCGTGCGTGTTATTCGCGCCTCAAGTAACTTTAGTAAAGTGTATAGAGGCAGTGCTAATTTAGAAGGCCCATTTAGTCATGAGCGAGCAAAAATAGAAGGTCAGCTCAATAAGTTGACTGAGCAAGTTATTACCCGCATTGTATCTGACCCTGAATTAATAGAATTTTTAGAAGGTTAACTATGAAACGACTTTTTTTAATCTGCTTAGGCCTATTCTTTAGTGTAAGTAGCTTAGCAGCCCAAGAAGGCCGCTTTGTGCAAAAGGACAACATTTTTCCACGCGTAGAAATTGTAACCTCAATGGGTAGCATCGTGGTTGAGCTAGATCGTTCTAAAGCGCCCATCACAGTCAATAATTTTTTAACTTACGTGTCAGACAAAAGTTATCAAGGCAGCGTTTTTCACCGTATTGAGCGCGATGTAGAAAATGATCGCGACTTTGTTATTCAAGGTGGCGGTTACGATAAAGACTATGATGGCTTACATGAAAATGACCCTATTTTTAATGAAAGCGGTAATGGTTTAAAAAACGATATGTATAGCATTGCTATGGCCTATCAAGATAGACAACCGCACTCAGGAACTCGCCAATTCTTTTTTAATATGGATAATAACGATCACTTAAATCCAGGGAAAGATTGGGGCTTTGCTGTATTTGGTAGCGTAATGGATGGTTACGACACGCTTGATAAAATTATGACTGTTGAAACCGGTTTTAATGAAAAAATTGGCTACGATTTCGTACCTAAAAAACCTGTTGTCATCTTAAACATTAAAGTGCTTGAACAAGTCCCACTATAATTTTTTAAGAGCAGCTTAGCTGCTCTGCATCAAAGCCAATGAAGGCCCTATGAGCAAATCTCTCTCTATTAGCGAATATTTTTCTTACTTTAAAGACAAACGCTTAATCCACATTTTCATATTTGGTATGAGTAGCGGTTTTCCGTGGGTTTTAATTGGCTCTGTTATGTCTGCTTGGCTAAAAGATGAAGGGCTAAGTCGCAGTATGATAGGCCTATTTGGCATTGTATTTGGCGCTTACAGCATAAACTTTTTGTGGTCGCCACTCATTGACCGTACAAAACTTCCTATTTTATATAAATGGCTAGGCCAACGTCGCAGTTGGATACTATTTTGCCAAAGTTTTATTTTTATTGGCACCTTGCTATTAGCAGGGCTTGATTTAAAAGCTAATTTGGCAATTGTTGCTGCGATTTGTTTATTAATCGCCATTGCTTCGGCTACTCAAGACATTGCTATTGATGCCTTTAGAATAGATACCCTAAGCGAAAGCGAATCGCACAAAGCAACCGCTGCAGCCGCCATGGCAACTTCGGGTTGGTGGACAGGTTATGCACTTTTAGGCGCCATTCCATTTTACATGGCCGATATCCCCTCACTCGACTGGCCACAAATTTATTACTTTTTAGCTGCCGTAATGCTGCTGTTAATGAGTGGAGCACTGTTTGCAAAAGAGCCCGAAACTAACCGCGAAGCAGTACATGCTGAGCTTGAGCGTGTGTACCTTGAAAAACTGTCATCTACAAAACAAACTCCTTTAACAAAAACTGTTGCGTGGCTTGCGGTAACCGTTATTGATCCCTTTAGAGCTTTTTTTACTAAAAATGGCGTTAAAACAGCACTAGCATTACTTGCGTTTATTTTCTTATTTAAAATAGGCGAAGCGTTTTTAGGGCGCATGTCAATTGTGTTTTATAAAGAAATTGGTTTTAGTAATAGCGATATAGCTACATTTTCGAAGGTAGGTACAGCGGTACTTACAATCATATTTACCTTTGTTGGCAGTTTATTTAATCAAAAATATGGCATTGTTAAGGGTTTATTTGTAAGTGGTATTGCAATGGCTGCTTCAAACTTAGCCTTCTCGTGGATTGCTTTAGTTGGCCCTGACCTAAGGCTGTATGCCTTTGCTATTGTTATTGATGGCTTTACGCAAGCGTGGTCGTTGGTCGCTATGGTGGCCTTTATATCGATGTTATGCGATAGAGCATTTAGTGCAACGCACTATGCATTACTGGCGTCATTAGGGAATTTAGGACGAACATTGCTTTCAAGCTACAGTGGTGTAGTAATTGATGATTGGTTAATGGGAAATTGGTCGCTGTTCTTTATTTTAACAGCCTTAATGGTTTTACCCTCGTTGATATTTTTATATCTGATTAGGCATAAGTTGTATGAGCTTGAGAAGAATTACCACAAAAATATTTAATGCATCCCTGCATTAACATATTGCTTAGCACTATCAAGTGCCCCTTAAAGTGTACTAAGCAATTATTGAGTTAATCTACTTTTAGCAAGCTAAGTGCTTCATGTGGATCAACTTCTAGAGCTGTACAATAGCGAACAAACTCAATGACATCTAAACGGCGTTCTTGATTTTCAATCTTGCCGATAAATGAATGAGGCGTTCCAAGCACTTGTGCTAGGCTTCGCATTGTATGACCCTTTTCATGGCGCTTAGTTTTAAGCCACTTTGTTAGCTTTGCATTTTCTTCAGAAGAAACTGTTTTGCCCATCATTTTACATCTCCTACTAGATGATTTGACGTACCCATTAAAGCAGTAGTTTCCATCAATAGCCGTAGGCAGGTAAGCAGTCATACTTTCAATAGCAAGCTATTGCTTAATAAAGCATGTGTTGCTACTCACTCCACCAACACAGCTAAAAACTACGCTAATAATATGGTAAAGATTTGTTTTTATTGAGAATGAAATTTTGCCCGTCTCATTCTTGGATACATTATATACTATTAACACTTTGGTTAAATAATTAATTACATACTCGGTACAAAATCAACCTGAACGAACATTTATAAACACTGAATATTTGACCTAAGTTATCAGAAAATATTAAAAAAATAATATTACCTTCATAAAACAGCTTAAAAATATTTATAACATATTTGTTCCATTTTAATGTTACACGTTTATTATTAAGCAATAATTTGCACTAAAAAGGCCAAGTAATGTTCAGACTTCTTTTTTTATTACCTATCGTGTTGTGTTTAGGTTGGTACTTTTTTTTGCGCCACAACGGCGTACCAATTAAACAAGGTAAAAAAGGCTTTATGTATATTTTAGCGTTTTCAGCCTTTGTGCTCGGCTTTTTTGTATTGATAATGCAAATTACCGAATACGCACCAACTGATTTGTAGGCATTAAAAAAGCCGCAAAAGCGGCTTTATTCTATTTAGCGTTTGGCTGTTAAACGCTAAAGCTTGCACCACAACCACAGGTTGTTGTTGCATTTGGATTAGATACAAAAAAGCGTGCGCCTTCTAATCCTTCAGTGTAATCAACCTCACCATCAACCAAATATTGAATGCTCATTGGATCAATAACGAGTGTTACACCATTTTTTACAATTTCTAAATCGCCAGGATTAGCTTTTTCATCAAAAGTAAAACCATATTGAAAACCAGAACAACCACCGCCTGTTACATAAACACGCAGTTTTAAGTCTGGGTTTTCTTCTTCGTCGATTAACTGTTTAACACGAACAGCAGCTGCATCGCTAAACTTAATTGGTAATTCTTCAGACATTTTAAAACCCTCAATATCGCAATGGCGTGATTATCTAATACCCGAGTGTTTTAATCAAGTATAGTAAAACAACTCTTTCCTCTAAGTTATACCTATAAATTAGTAAAAAAGTGGCCAAACATTAACTAGCTAAAATAATACTTAAGCAAACTAAAAGCGACCTTTATACGCTATAAACTCATTAAATATTTTAGTTATAGGCAATAGGTCTTAATCTTCACTGCAAATTGTTAATATAAGTTACGAAAATTTCAAAATCACAAGGACTTAGCTAAACTCTTTTGCTAAAATGCTGCTGAAAAATACAGCGAGGAATTATGCATGTGGCTTGAGCAACTCAGGCGTCGGCTGGCAAAACCTAAAACATCTGTACAATTATGCTTATTAGGCGTAGTTGCCGGATTAATTGCTGCATTTTTTATTATTCTATTTCGCTTAACCATTCTGTTTTTCCAAAGCTTATTTTTAGAAACACCTGACGACTTTACTACCCTACCAACACTTGAACGTGTACTAATGCCTTTAATTGCTGCATTACTAATAGCCACGTTTGCTGCCTTTACTGGGTTTAAACATTACCGCTTGGGTATTCCCTTCGTTATACACAGAATTAAACGTCACTACGGGCAAATGCCTTTATACAATACGGTTAATCAATTTGTTGGTGGCGCACTTGCTCTCATTAGCGGTTTTTCAGTTGGCCGAGAAGGGCCTTCCGTGCATATGGGCGCAACGGGGGCGAGTATTTTGGCAGATAAGCTGCATTTACCGCATAATGCCATGCGCACTCTAAGTGGTTGTGGAGTAGCGGCAGGTATAGCCGCGTCGTTTAATACTCCACTTGCAGCCGTTATTTTTGTAATGGAAGTGGTACTTCGTGAATATAAAGTACATATATTTGTACCTATCATGCTTGCCGCTGTTACTGGCGCACTGGCAACACAGTTTGTTTTTGGTGAAGGTTCAGAGCTTGCACTCATTACCATAGCGCCATTGAGTGGTTGGCATTACCCTTATTTAATATTATGCGGCATGGCGCTGGGTGCTATTGCATTTAGCTTTAATCAAAACTTAATGCTAATTATTAAAACATTTAAACCTTTAAGTATGTTCCCTCGTTTATTAATTGCAGGATGCATTGCCAGCTTAATAGCTTACGCAGTACCTCATGCTATGGGCTCTGGTATGAGCGCAATAACTATCGCGGTTGAATCTCCTGATGACGTAAAGCTACTCACAACTATTTTAATCGCTAAACTACTTGCTACATTGTTTGCTATCGGTTTGGGTATACCAGGTGGTTTAATTGGTCCGGTAATTGGACTTGGCGTATTAATTGGTACTCTAATGGCTTTTTTTGCTCAGTTTATTAGTCCTGGCACTGATATAGCGGGTACTTATGGCGTGTTAGGTATGGCCGGATTAATGGCCGCCACGTTGCATGCGCCACTAGCTGCTTTAACAACGGTCATGGAGCTTACATCGTCACCTGAGATAATTGTTCCAGCTATGCTTGTGATCACCACGGCCTATGTAACAGCATTACAGTTTTTTGGAAATCGCTCCATATTTTTGCAGCAACTAGATTTTCAGGGATTACCGTACCATGTATCTCCCGCTACCGAAGCATTACAAAAAGTGGGGATAATGGATGATATGGATGAAGACTTTAAATTGCTTTATTCTGACGACAAAGTGCAAATAAAAAGCACATTAGATGCCATGGATAGCCAAACTCCGTTAATTGTTTTTGACGAAGAAAATGGCTATCGTCTCGCTGAATACGATTTAACGCTAATGTCTAATGAAACAATAAATATAAATTATATTAGCTTGCAGGGCATCAGTAGTCAGGCCACCCTAGCCGATGCTTTCGATATCCTAAAAGATAAAAGAAGTGGCGCGCTTTACGTTTATAACCTTTTAGATAATCAACAAATTATGGGGCTATTACGCTGGGATCAAATTCATCATATTTTAACCATTCGTAACAGCTTACTTTAAACAATAAGGACTATTATGAGCGCATTATTGATTTATAAAACACTCCACATATTTTTTATGATTGCGTGGTTTGCCGGTATTTTTTACTTGCCTCGATTATTTGTATATCACGCTATGAGCGAGGAAAGATCATGCAACTCTATGTTAAAAGTTATGGAGCGCAGACTACTTTATTTCGTTACCCCATTTGCTGTATTAACCGCTGTATTTGGTGTATTGACCATTGTTGAATATGGTCGTGATTGGTTTAGATACAGTATGTGGTTGCACTATAAGCTAGTGCTTGTGATCATATTATATATATACCACGGCTACTGTTTTAAGTTATTAAATGACTTTAAACATGACCGCAACACTAAGACAGACCGCTTTTACCGTATTTTTAATGAGCTCCCAGTTATTGCGTTGCTCATCATAGTGGCGCTTGCGGTAATAAAACCTAATTTATAAGCTTTGCGGCGCATGTTAAACTTCGCTGCAATTTACAATACTTGCTTTAACACGCGCGATTGCGTGCTCCATTTATGGATTATCGCGCCCATTTGATTGATTAGGAATAACCCCATGTTAAGTTTCCAAGGTGAGCATATACTGTCTGTAAATCAGCTAGACAGAGACTGCATTGAACGTATTTTTGCAGTAGCAAAAAAAATGGAGCCTTATGCTAAAAAGCAAAAGCAAACTACGGTGCTAGAAGGCGCTATTTTAGCTAATTTGTTTTTTGAACCAAGCACTCGTACACGAGTTAGCTTTGGCACCGCCTTTAACTTACTTGGCGGTGGCGTACGTGAAACTACAGGTATGCAAAGTTCAGCCCTTGCTAAGGGTGAGTCTCTTTACGATACCGCCCGCGTTATTTCAGCTTATGCTGACGCTGTTGCTATGCGCCATCCTGATGCAGGCTCGGTAAGTGAATTTGCTGATGGCTGTACTGTGCCGGTTATTAATGGCGGCGACGGCCCAAATGAGCACCCTACTCAAGCATTGCTTGACTTATTAACCATTGAGCGCGAATTACATCGTTTTGGTCAAAATATTGATGGTATGCATATAGCGCTTGTGGGCGATTTAAAGTATGGCCGCACAGTGCATTCTTTATCTAAACTATTGTGCCATTATAAAAACGTAAAGTTTTCGATGGTCGCGCCTGATGGCTTACAAATGCCAACAAGCATTTTAGATGCAGTAGAAAATGCTGGCCATAAAATTGAGCTAGTAAATAAGATGGAAGGCAATTTAGCAGCCGATATTGTTTACCAAACACGTATTCAAGAAGAGCGTTTTCCATCGCAAGAAGAAGCAAATAAATACCGTGGCGGCTTTAGGATTAGCCAATCTATTTACAGCGCTCACTGTAAGCCTAACTCTGTATTAATGCATCCTCTTCCACGTGACAGTCGCTTAGAAGCCAACGAGCTTGATAACGACTTAAACAGTAACGACAATTTAGCAATATTTCGCCAGGTACAAAACGGCGTATTAATTCGTATGGCACTGTTTGCTTTAACACTCGGCGTAGAAAACAAAGTCGATAAGTATGAAGTAGACGTACCTTGGTTTAGCCGCAAACGCGACAGCTAACCCCCTTTTAAGTGACAATTTATAGGATTTTTCATGACAATTAGCCAAGACTTATTTGAACGCGCCCAAGCTTCTATTCCTGGTGGCGTAAACTCACCAGTTCGTGCTTTTAATGGTGTAGGCGGTACGCCACTATTCATTACAAAAGCAGAAGGCGCGTTTACATTTGATGCCGACGGTAATCGTTACATTGATTATGTTGGCTCTTGGGGGCCTATGATCATGGGCCATAATCACCCTGCAATTAAACAAGCTGTACACGAAGCTGTAGAAAATGGCCTTAGCTATGGCGCACCAACTGAAGCCGAAATATTAATGGCTGAAAAAGTAAAAGAGCTAGTTCCATCAATCGAAAAAGTACGCATGGTTAGCTCAGGCACTGAAGCGACAATGAGTGCAATTCGTTTAGCACGTGGCTTTACCGGTCGCGATAAAATATTAAAATTTGAAGGTTGTTACCACGGTCACGCTGACTCGTTATTAGTTAAGGCAGGCTCTGGTGCACTAACAATGGGTGTACCTAATTCTCCAGGTATTCCTGAAGACTTTGCTAAGCATACACTTACAGTTTCGTTTAATAATCTAGATGAAGTAAAAGCTATTTTTGCAAAATACGCAGACGAAATTGCCTGTATTATTGTAGAGCCAGTAGCCGGTAATATGAACTGTATTCCACCAGTGCCTGGCTTTTTAGAAGGTTTGCGTGATGTATGTGACGAATATAAATCAGTACTTATTTTTGATGAAGTAATGACAGGCTTTCGTGTTGCACTTGGCGGTGCACAAGCTTATTACAACATTAAACCAGATCTTACGTGTTTAGGTAAAGTAATTGGCGGCGGCATGCCAGTTGGCGCGTTTGGTGGTAAAACTGAAATAATGGATTACATTGCGCCTGTAGGACCAGTTTACCAAGCAGGTACTCTTTCTGGTAACCCTATTGCAATGGCTGCAGGTTTAAAATCACTTGAGCTATTAAGTGAGCCTGGCCTTCACGATAAGTTAGAAGCTATTTCAAAAGCAATTTGTGAAGGCTTTGAAGCTGGTGCTAAAAAAGCCGGTGTTGCGCTAACAACTAACTATGCGGGCGGCATGTATGGATTCTTTTTTACTGATGCTGAAAAAGTAACAACCTACAAGCAAGCAACTGAGTGTGACTTAGAGCGCTTCAAACGTTTTTTCCACCTTATGCTTGAAGAAGGCGTTTACCTTGCCCCATCAGCATTTGAGGCTGGTTTTGTATGTGCTGCGCATACTGAACAAGAAGTAAAAAACACAATAGCGGCGGCGGAACGCTCGTTTGCTAAACTTTAAGCTAAAAATTACTATTTATACATTTGTAACCACTTGTTTTTAAGTATGTAATTAAGACTAAAGATTGAAAAAAGCCCGAAAGGGCTTTTTTTATTTGTAATGTACTATAAATGAATGATAATTAAGCATAACAAGGTCTATTCACCTTTACCCTAATTACAAAAAATACAAGAGAGCCTTATGTCAGGATTACGCCAATTTTCTTTTCCCGCTATCCAACTAATGGCAAACTTAAAATACAAAACTAAAATCAGCTTAATGTTTGGAATTTTACTCGTTCCTCTAGCACTTAGTTTGTTTTTTTTAGTCTCGTTATTAAGTGAAAGTATTGCTGTTTCAAAAATGCAGCAGCAAGGCTTAAAAGGCTACAGATCTATACTTTCAAATCAAATGCAGGGAGATACGAATCAAAATATAAAAATAGCTCGTTCACTCGGCTTTGACATAAAGGATGATCAAGCAAATGAAGTACTTGAACTTGTTTCTATTCAATCAAATCTAGCCTTAGACAGTCAATTAGCAAGCGCTTATGTAAACCGCTCTTTAGTCACGCCAATTCCTGCACTTATAATGCAAATAAACTCAACAGCGCAAAGTGCTAATACTGTTTTGGCTAGTAACCGTTTTACGCCCGATACGTTTATAGCACTTTCAAATTTTAGTAAGTCACTTCCTTTATACGAAAAACAACTCGATAAAATACTCAATGTAGCCACCAATGCAGATAAATCAGTAAACAAAGCGCTCATGCCTCCTTTAACTAATTTACACAGTGCTGTGGGTGCATTTAAAAGAGCGATAGATGAAAAACTACTTGAGCCAGACGATATTCTATTAACTCAAGCAGAGTTCACTAAGCTAACAAACAACGTTCACAGTAGTATTAATCAACTTGTTAGTAAGAGCATTCCAACACTTGAGAGCCTTATTGAGGCAAAACTACAAACTCAGCAGTGGACACGAAATCTTGTTTTAGCTGCTTCATTAATCAGTTTGCTATTTGCTTTTTATTTGATGATTGGTTTCTATTTTGCAGTCGTTGATACCATTAATCGCTTTGCTGATGCCGCGAATAGAGCCGCGAATGGCGACTTAAATGCAACTATCGATTCGAGTACTAATGATGAAATGGGAATTATTGCATCGCGCTACAATGCATTACTTAATGCATTTTCACATTTATTATTTGATGTTAAAGCAAGTACAGAAGAGCTATGCGGCGCAACTAAATCGCTATCACATGCGAGTAGCGAAACAAGCAGTGATGTTTCAAAACAGCAAATTCGAGTAAATGCTATTTATAATGCACTAAGCGATATGGCTCAAAACGCACTTGCAGTTGAAGAGTCTGCGCATCAAGCTACGCTCACCGCGCAAGATGCTGCAGCTCATGTGAAACAAGGTTCAGACAATACAATGGAGCTTGCTAAATATATGCAAGACCTCCAAATTGAATTTGCAGAGAGCCAACAAGCGCTCGATAAACTAGCACAAGATAGCCAAGAAATTAGCAAAGTAAGTAAAGGGATCAGTGAAATAGCCGATCAAACAAACTTGCTTGCACTTAATGCCGCTATTGAAGCCGCGCGAGCTGGCGAGCATGGTCGTGGATTTGCCGTTGTAGCTGATGAGGTAAGAACACTTGCTCAGCGTACACAAACACAAACCCAAGAAATACATCAAATTATTAGCTCTTTACAACAAGCATCTGACGACACCCAGCAAAAAATGCGCTCAAGTGTTGAAAAAATGGAGCAATCAGTAAAAGCAGCCAATCAAACCAATGAAGTATTGCAAAGTGCAGAGCAAAGTATGGGCGATATTAAACATCAAGGAGAAGTAATTGCAGAGCGTGTTAAACAGCAATCAAATGCAACAACACAAGCATTAAATGATTCGCAAGAAGTGAGTAATTTAGCAGATCAAACGCTAACATCGGCTCAATCAACGCTACAAGATGCACAGCAATTAAGTCGCTTATCTAATGATTTAACCAAATCAATGCAGTTTTTTAAGTCTTAAGCGTTAACTACAACTTACAACAAAGCCGCTAAATAAGCGGCTTTGTTGTTTAAAGTAATCTTAAATTAACGTATGCATTGCGGCCTAGGCTCGAACTCACTCGCCCTAAGCGGTAGCTGAATCACCTTGCCACATCCTGGTGGTGCCTGCTTACCCGTTTGCTCATTTACAAATGCCCAGCGAATTGATGGTGGACGAGTATCAGCTATTGCTTGTGGGTTAAGCGGCTTTAAGTAACGAATATACGCTTCTAATGCGCCTACGCTGCCTGTTAAACCAGTGCTTTTGTTGTCATCTCGACCAAGCCACGCAACAGTCACTGTATTTTGATCAAAGCCTGCAAACCAACTATCACGTAAATCGTTGCTGGTCCCTGTTTTACCAGCGAGCTGGATTGACGGAAAGTGTAAATTTAAGCGTTTAGCAGTGCCATCTTTCGTTACGCGTTTCATCGCGTATTTGGTCATATACATTGCAGATTTATCAAAACGAGGCTCTGCATTTACTTTATGCTTATAAAGTACTTTACCAACAGAGTCAGTTAATGCCGAAATTGCAGTGAGCTTTTTATATTCGCCATCTGCGGCAATTGTTGTATAAAGCTGAGCCACTTCAAAACTCGACATTTCAACAGCCCCTAAAAGCAGCGATGGGTATTCGTCTATCGCCCCTGTTGCGCCTAAACCTTTCAATGTATTTACTACTTTATCAACACCTACATCGAGGCCTAAATTAACCGCTGGGATATTTATACTGTTACTAAATGCTTTATAAAGTGGAATTGCACCACGGTATTGGTGGTCAAAATTTTCTGGTTGCCACACTTTCCCTTGCTCATTTGTGACCTGTACTGGCGAGTCATCAAGCAAAGTAGCTAAATTATAATGTGGCAATTGCAGTGCGGTTAAATACACGGCAGGTTTTACAAGCGAGCCTATATTACGTTTCGTGTCTAAAACACGGTTAAATCCTGAATATCGAACATCGCGACCAGCAATAAGTGCAGAAACACCGCCTTTTTCTACATTAACAGAGATCATGGCTGCTTCTAGTTTTTCAGTTCTAGGGCGATTCTCCAAGTACGGTAAGCTCTTTTCAATAGACTCTTCCATTACTGTTTGCTTTTGCAAATCAAAATAAGTAAATACTCTTACGCCTGCATCAAGTGTTTGCTGATCAGGTAATAATTCATTTAACTCTCTGTTTACTAGCTCTAAATAGCCTGGGTATGATTTTTGTAAACTGGCTTTCATTGGCGCAATATCAATTGGGCGATTAAGCGATGCACGGTACTCTTTTGTGCTAAGTAACTTATTTTCGACCATTAGACGCAGCACTAAGTCCCTGCGCTCCATTGTGCGCTCTTTATAACGACGTGGGTTGTAATAAGATGGGCCTTTAACCATTGCCACCAGCAGAGCAATTTGATCGTACTCAAGCTCGTCTACAGGCTTTGAAAAGTAAAAGTCAGAAGCAAGCCCCATACCATGGATACCTTGGTTGTATGACTGCCCTAGGTATACCTCATTTAAGTAAGCTTCTAATATCTGATCTTTTGAATAGCGATAATCTAAAATAAGGGCAATAAAGGCCTCATTTATTTTTCGTACTAAAGAACGCTCACGCGTGAGGTATATATTTTTAGCTAATTGCTGAGTAAGCGTACTGCCACCTTGAACGGTGCGTCCCGCTTTAATATTTGAATAAAGCGCACGTAAAATAGAAAACACCGACACACCATGGTGATCATAAAAATCACGGTCTTCAACTACCAGTAGCGTATCTTTAAGCATGGCTGGGAACTTATCTAGCGGTACAAATTCTCTATCTTGTTTAGAGTCGTTGCCAATTCGCGCTATTTGCACAGGTTCTAGGCGAGCAGAGTTTAAACGTCTGCCGAACTTATCTTTAATGGTCGCAACTTTTTGCCCTGCAAAACGAAGTTCAATAATATGTGATTCTTCAAGGCCATCATAAAATTCAAAATCACGGCGATAAATCTTGATGCTATCTGCTGTTTTAACAAACTGCCCTGTTCTGCTTAATCTATTAACAGATGAATAATGTAAACGCTCTAATTCAAACACAACTTCTTGGCTTGATAAAAATTGCCCCGGATAAAACTCCATGGAACGAGCATACACTTGCGCTGGAAGTTGCCATTTATTACCTTCAAATATACGTGTAGTTTTTGAATCTAAATAAATGAAATACATTGCCATTGCAATAAAAACAGCCAAGCTGAATTTCCAAAACACTGACCATGTTTTTCTCATAAAAGAGCGTTTTACAGTGGGCTTCACTGTTTTTTTACTGCCCTTTGATGTGCTTTTTTTTGTCGTGCTTGACGATTTACTAGCACGTTTAGCTGCAGGCTTGCTGGTAGGTGTTTTTTTATTGTCGGCCATTTAAGTGTAATTTGTTCCAAGGGTTATTCACGAGTGTGAGCTTAGCATATTGGGCATATCCTAACATCCGAAAGTTAACCCCCCCTGAAACAAAAAAAGCCCTACCGAAGTAGGGCTTTGTGTAAACACACTATTATTTAAATAAACTATTAGCTATTTCGAACAGAAACAAACTCTGGGTAGGCTTCAATACCACAATCGTGTTGATCCATACCGTTTAGTTCTTCCTCTTCAGTTACTCGTATACCCATTGTTTTGTTAAGCACAGTCCAAACAATAAATGATGCTACAAATACAAAGGCAAGAATACAAAGTAGGCCAATTAACTGATTAACAAAGCTTGCATCACCATTGGTTAGCGGTACTAACATAATACCTAATGCACCACACACACCGTGTACAGAGATAGCACCTACTGGATCGTCAATCTTAACTTTATCAAGTGCTATAATGCTAAACACAACTAATGAGCCACCAAGTAAACCTAGTAAACATGCCATTAATGGAGAAGGTGAAAGTGGGTCAGCAGTAATTACAACTAAACCTGCTAATGCACCGTTTAATACCATGGTTAAATCTGATTTGCCCCAAAGTATCTTACATACAAACAGTGCAGCAATAGCACCCATTGCAGCAGCTGCATTAGTATTAAGTAATATTTGACCTACCGCTGTTGCGTTTTCTTTATCCGAAAGTAGTAATTGAGAACCACCGTTAAAGCCAAACCAACCCATCCATAAAATAAATGTACCTAGTGTAGCAAGTGGTAAGTTTGAACCTGGAATTGGGTATATTTCACCGTTTTTACCATATTTTCCTTTACGAGCACCTAGGATTAACACACCCGCTAGTGCAGCAGCTGCACCTGCGCCATGTACAATTGCAGAACCTGCAAAATCTACAAAGCCCATTTCAGATAAGAAACCACCACCCCATGTCCAGTAACCTTCAATAGGGTAAATAAAACCAGTTAGTACTACAGCAAAGCCAAGGAAAGCCCATAGCTTCATACGCTCAGCAACTGCACCCGATACAATCGACATAGCCGTTGCAACAAATACTACTTGGAAGAAAAAATCAGATTCTAAAGAATGGTCAGCATCAGCAGCTTGTGTGCCAATTAAAGCGCCTATTGAAGGAATAAAACCACCTTCGGCATTGTCTACATACATAATGTTGTAGCCAACTAATAAAAACATCGTACATGCAATTGAATACAGCGCGACATTTTTAGTTAAAATTTCAGCTGTGTTTTTAGAACGAACTAAGCCCGCTTCTAACATGGCAAAACCTGCTGCCATCCACATTACTAATATACCTGATATTAAAAAATAGAAGGTATCGAGTGAAAACTTTAGTTCTATTATTGTATTTTCCATGAGACCCCCTTAAATTGCTTCTTCGTCAAGTTCGCCAGTACGGATACGAACAATTTGATCTAAGTCGTACACGAAAATTTTCCCGTCACCGATTTTACCTGTTGATGCAATTTTAGTAATTGCTTCAACAACGCGTTGACAATTTTCAGTACGAGTTGCAATTTCAAGTTTGATCTTAGGAATAAAATCTACTTGGTATTCTGCACCACGATATAACTCAGTATGACCTCGTTGACGTCCAAAACCTTTAACATCAACTACTGTCATCCCCTCAATTCCTAAATCAGCGAGTGCTTCACGCACGTCGTCTAATTTAAATGGTTTTATGATTGCACTAATCATTTTCATAGCGGCCCCCTCGGACTCTTTATTGTTATCCTGTTGGGTTAAACAATCCAACCTTTGTGCCACTATTTTTATATTTTTTAAAACAATAAGTTAGTGAAAAACAGAAACTAAATAACAAAAAAAACGCACCAATTAGGTGCGTTAATTTAACAAGTTATCTACATTGGTGCGTGCAATATATTAATTGCATGCTTAGCTTTATATAACAGAGCTATACCACGCAGTTTCTACCTTGGTTTTTAGCTTCGTATAATGCTTTGTCAGCAACACGCATTGCCTGCGTCAAGCTAGTGTCTTGAAAGTCTGCCAAGCCTATACTTGTAGTAATTTTAATTGATTTATCGCTGATAGAAAAATCGTAACTAGCCAGCTTTTTTCTAAATGCTTCAAGGTATTCACGACCACGTTCAAGCTCTATCTCAGGTAATATTATGGCAAACTCTTCTCCACCAACCCGTGCAACTGTAAACTTTGAAAACGTAGTACGGATTAATGAACCAACCTGCTTTAAAGCCTGATCGCCACCCTCATGGCCTAATGTATCGTTAATATTTTTGAAAAAATCGATATCTAACAATGCGAGAGTATTTTTCTGGTTTTTACTTTTAAGGAGCTTTTCTGCATATTGATAAAAATAGCGTCGATTATGAAGCCCTGTTAAATGATCCCTATGCGCGCTTTCTTTAATATCTGAAATTAACGATAGTTGCTCCATTGTTTGAAGTACTCGACAATGAAACTCCTCATTCATAAATGGCTTTGTTAAAAAGTCATTGGCGCCATATTTAATAAATCGCGCTGATAGGCCATGTTTCCCCGCGCCCGACAAGCCAATAATTGCTAAGTCGTCTCGGCCTCTAAAGTTACGTACCGCTTTTACAAGTTCAAAGCCATCCATAGAAGGCATAGCGTAGTCGGTCATAAGTAGCTTTATATCAGGATTAGCTTTTAATATTTCGAGTGCTTGTTGTCCATCGTGGGCATCTGTCACATCAAACAATTGCTTTTCAAGCATTTGCTTCATTAACGAGCGGCTCAGTAATGAATCATCTGCTACTAATGCTTTACAACCTTGGTTTCTTAGCAATTGCGCAACGAGTTTAACGGCGTAATGGTAAGAGTCGCGATTATCTTTAATAACATAATCAACTACACCTAATTCAAGCATTTGTTGGCGCTTGTACTCATCTATTTTTGAGGTTAAAACAACCGTAGGAATCTTTTTAGATAAAGTATATTTTGCGACTTCACCGTGAGGAGCATCTGGCAAGGTTAAATCAACTAACGCAAGCGTGTAGTCGTATTTTTCTACGTAAGTGGCACATTCAGCTAAAGACCAAGCAAAATCGATTGCCACATCAAGGTATTGTGCAGTTAAGTGGCGAAGTACCTGCTGCACTACTTTACTGTCTTCAACCACTAATACTCTTTGCATAAAGCTTCTCTTTACCTTTAATTAGTTTTACCACAAAACGACAAATACCACGCAATTACTGCAATAGCATTAGTCATAAACATCCGGTGTAGAGTGCACTTATGTGCTTGAAAGCGTAATCCGTTAGATTTTTTTGGTGATAGCCTGTATAAAAAATCAATACAAGTAGGCCGCAATATACCTGAATTTTGCAATTAACTAAATAAAGAAAGTAAATCCAAAATAACTATAAAAGCGATTAATACGCGTCTTTCAATATATTAATACCTTACTTAACCAGTATTATCGGCCACTAGTCTCAATACTTTTGTTATTTAACTCATTTTTATCTTTAATGATGTATCAACAATAATAAGGACACCTAATGAAGCTTAGTCGTATTATCAGTTTACCGATAACAGTTATTGCATTAATAATTAGTACAAGCACGCTTGCCGATAACCAACGTCGTATTGATGTAGACAGCAAAGTAGTTACCCAACATAAGGCTAAAATTAATGGCCAGCGTTTTAGTTATACCGTAGCTACAGGCACACAACCTGTATGGGATGATAAAGGCGACGCGGTTGCTACACTACAATACACCTACTACACACGTGACAAAGTTGACGACAGGACAGCTCGCCCATTACTTATTTCATTTAATGGCGGGCCGGGTTCGGCTTCTGTATGGATGCATCTTGCTTATACTGGCCCTCGCGTATTAAAAATTGATGACGAAGGCTATCCAATTCAACCTTATGGCGTAAAAGACAATCCATATTCTGTACTTGATATTGCCGATATTGTTTACGTAAACCCGGTAAATACTGGCTACTCACGCGTACTTGAAAACGAAAAAGGCGAACTGCCTTCTAAAGCAAAACAAAAAGAGCTATTTTTTGGTGTTAATGCCGATATTAAATACCTTGCTGAGTGGTTAAATACTTTTGTAAATAGAGCCCAGCGCTGGCGCTCGCCTAAATTTTTAATTGGTGAAAGCTACGGTACAACGCGTGTGTCTGGACTCGCTCATGAGCTTCAAAACAGTCAGTGGATGTACATAAACGGTGTTGTTCTCGTATCACCTACCGATATTGGTATTAAGCGCGATGGCCCAATAAAAGCTGCCAACCGCCTACCTTACTTCGCTGCAACTGCTTGGTATCACAAAGCACTTAAAGCCGATTTACAAGCTAAAGACTTAGACGAGCTATTACCAGAAGTTGAGCTGTTTACTGTAAATGAGTTAATCCCAGCGCTTGCTAAAGGTGGTTTTATTAATGCTGATGAAAAGCGACGCATAATTACAAAAATGGCGCACTACGCTGGCTTATCAGAAAAATTTGTTGAGCAAAATAACTTAGATATTCCAACTCAGTTTTTCTGGAAAGAGCTACTACGTGAACGTGGTCAAACTGTGGGTCGCTTAGATTCTCGTTATTTAGGAATAGATAAACGCGACGCAGGTGAATCCCCAGACTACTGGGCTGAACTTACCTCTTGGTTACACTCTTTCACTCCTGCAATTAATCACTACTTACGTGAAGAGTTAAACTATAAAACTGATGTAAAATATAACTTATTTGGTAATGTCCATCCATGGGATAGAACCGGTAATAATACAGGCGAAAACCTACGTTTAGCAATGGCACAAAACCCTTACTTAAACGTGATGATCCAATCAGGATTCTTTGATGGCGCAACCAATTACTTTGACGCTAAATATACGTTATGGCAATTAGACCCAAGCGGTAAAATGAAAGACCGTTTGAGCTTTAAAGGCTACAGAAGCGGACACATGATGTACCTTCGCCACGCTGATTTAGAAAGCTCTAATAACGATTTACGTGACTTTATAAAGCACGCTTTACCCAAAAAAGGGCAAGCGGCTAAATACTAAAATACCTAAAACAAAAAATGGCTCTTTAAGAGCCATTTTTTATGTGCGTTTTTCATATCGTAAACAATAGCTTTTAAGTTGTGTGACTACAGCGTTAAAGCGCTCTTCCAGCTGCTGTATATATTCATTTTTGACTGTTTCGTTTTCTGCCTGCGTTTCTATCTGCTGGCATATATTTGCCAACTCAATAGCCCCCACAGACTTTGAAGACGACTTTAATGCATGAGCCTGAAAAGCTAAATCAACATAGTTTTTACTCTTAGCATACGCGTTAGCTAATTTAATTTGCTCCCCTGCTGTTTGTAAAAACGCATTAAATACCATGCAATGTACGCTAGGATCATCACCAAGCATTGCTTTTAATAATGTGATATCTAGTTGATCAAAACTATCTGAAGCTATATTTTCACCATCTGATTTTTCTGAACGTGTATTGACCATAGTTTGAGAATGCTCCATCAATAACGACTTTAATTTAACAAGCTCAATAGGCTTTGTTAAAAAGCCATTCATTCCACAAGCATAACAATTATCTATGTTGTTTTTGGTAATGTTGGCTGTAATTGCAATTATAATCAGTTCATCAAAATGAGTGTTTTCGCGTATTTTTTTGGCTAACCCTAACCCATCGAGTAAGGGCATTTGAATGTCGGTTAGTAAAATATCAAAGCGTTTATTTTGTATGGCCTCCCAAGCTTGCTCACCGTTACTTACAAAAGTAGAGCACATTCCAAGCATAGTTAATTGCTGTTTTAACACTTGCTGATTTGTAACTTGATCTTCTGCCACTAAAATCTCAAGCGTAGGAAGCGTTACCGCATTTAAGCTTTGCTGTGTTATTTGAGGGGCTTGCACTTGTGCTGGCAAGTCAGTTTGATTAAAACTGTTAAAGTTTAGCGTAAAACAAGAACCTTTGTGCTGCTCGCTCTGCGCGCTCAAAGACCCTTGCATACGCTCTACCAGCTGCTTAGTTATCACTAAACCAATACCGGTCCCATTTACTTTACTGGTTTCAGCTCCTAAGCGGTCAAAAGGTTTAAATAGGCGAGAAATGTCATCTGGAGAAAATCCACATCCGGTATCTATTACATCTATTTCGCATTGTTTATTACTTAACACCCGACAATTAATATTAATGCTGCCATTTGGTTTGTTGTATTTAATCGCATTTGAAAGCAAGTTAAGCATCACTTGTTTAAAGCGGCGCTGATCAATATAAATACTCAATCCTTCTAAGGACTCAAAACCGTGAGTTTGCAGTGTTATTGATTGCCCTTTAATAAGCTCAGTGACAAGCTCTACTGACTCTTCTAATATGCTTTTAATAGGCACATAAGAAAAACTAAACTGCATATTACCCGACTCAATAGCCGTTAAATCAAGCACATCGTCTATGAGTAATAGTAAATGCTCTCCAGCTTGATAAATGCTTTTCGCGTTTTCTTTTTGTACTTTATTAGCACTCTCATCATATCCATACAGCTGGGCTAAGCCTAAAATCGCATTTAATGGAGTTCTTAATTCGTGGCTCATACTGGCCATAAAATCTGACTTTGCTTTACTTGCAGACTCAGCTTGAATGCGTAATGCATTTAATTTTTGATGGTTATTCGCAACCTCATCAACCATATTATTAAATGCATTTATTACACTGCCCACTTCATTTTGTTGTTGTTTATCTATATGGCAATCAAAGTCGCCTTTGGCTAAACGTGAAAACCCAAGTTTTAGCGTCCTCAAAGGCGATGTAACCCTGTAATCCACCAGCCAAGCTAAACCTATAAAAACGATAACTAAAATAATAAATTGTATATATATTAAGGTGTAATGAAGTTTTGAAGATTCGTTAATTTCATTCGTAAAATTAACAACCAAGCTAATATTAGCCAGCGGTTTGTCTAAAAATACCACATGTTGAGATAACAGCATGTCGCCGTTTTCATTTGCTCCAACCCAATTATCAAGCGGATACAATTGGTTTTTTGAATCAACATCAACAATTTTAATACTTTTCCAATTAGGGCGAGTTTGAAGTTGACTGTCTATCTCTTCATATAGCTCTGCATATTGCCTAGTTAACAACGGAGTCGTTATAGAAGTCGATAACTGCGCTAAAGAACGCTGAGCAGCCTTTGAAAGGCCATCGTTTACCCAACGCGCTTGCTCAGGTAAGGCGTAAAACATAAAAAGACAGGCCATAAGCAAGCCACAAAGCAATACCACAATAAAGCTTTGCGCCCTTAGGCTACGAAACCCTCTAATTTTCAACATAAAAAGAGCGCAACCCCCACTGAGTTAACTGCTGATACTCAGCTAAAGTTGCAATACTAGGTTTAATAATTGGGATACCTGCAAGTAAATGTTTATGCTCTGCGCTTTGCCCTATATCTAAAATAGCTTGTTGCACTTTTAACTGTATTGCAGCATCAACCCTTGGGTGGGCGACAATTGGGTGGCGACTAATTTCACGCGTTTTATAAAGAATTTTGAGTTTGTTTTGTAAGCTTTCTGGTTGTTGTTTAAATGTGCCCATTACACCACCGCCCGCCATTGTTGAGTGCAGTGCAACATTTAAATATACCGATGGATGAGTTTGGACATATACAGGCTTTATTGTTAGCCCGTATAACAATGCTAAATCAGCTCTCATTAATAATGACGCACCTAATGCGTTAGGTGCAGGGAATGCTATTTCAGCGCCCTCTAGTTGGCTTAAATTATCAATATCACTGTCTTTGTTTACGAGTAAAATACCTTGCAGCTTTCGCCCTGCATCTTTTATTAGTGGTAAATATCCCTGTTTTTCGTATGCTACAACACTATGCCATGGGTTCATGTATGCAAAGTCGTACTCGCCATTAGCAAAGGCTTTTTCAAATACAGGAATAGACTCAACTGTAATTAGCTTTATTGTTACTCCTGTTTGCTTACTTACTTGCTTTAACAAAGGTTGCCAAATAGTATTTAGCTTTTGCGGCTCGTATTGCGGCACTACACCAAAGGTATATTCTTGAGCTAATAAGAATGAGCTGTGTATCAAACATAATATAGCCACTAAATACTTCATCAATTCTCCAAATAATAGCGTGTCATTATTGCTTAAGCGTAGTTAAAGACTACTCAACACACCATTAAATTATTATATATTCGATATTTAGCATTGACCTGCTTTGATTACAGGTAGTTTTGGAGTGTATTTCTTATCTGTGAGCATATGATGCAAGTTTATAAATGTGGTGTAAGTACTTTTCAATCCGACCTTATTGCTTAGCCAAGTAGGTATTGCCCCATCAAGCAAAGCATATACTTGGTACTCAATATCAAGGCGGCCTTTGTCCTCGCTCAGTAGCCAGCGTGCATTTAAAGTAGTAATTCTTATAACGCCATTATTTTTGGGCTGCTTATTAGGGCGAGCACTAATAAGCAATTGGCTTGTATTTGCAGTTAACTGTGAATAACAAGAATAAGTAATGCTATCTCTATCTCTAATAGGCCAAGGAGAATTAAAATAACTGTACACTAAATTTTCTGATGGGCTTATGTGCTTAATAACCTTTACCTGAGATATATTTTCGAGCCATTGGGGTGCGGCATCGGTATCACTAAGTAATTCTAAAAACTCATTGGTGGATACGCCTTTCACGCTCATCTGCGCTTTTACTTCAAAGGTATTATCACTGTGGCTTTGATAATACACACTTACGCCATTTTTGTTTTTATACAAATGCCATATGGGCTCAGCGTAAGTGTTAAAACTACCTAATAAAAAAATAACGAATAAACACTTTTGCAACTGAATTTTATTACAAAAGCGCATCATTTATTTTTGCCAGTAAGGTTCTATGTCTAGTGAAGCAAGGCGACTTTGCTCCATGGCACTGACCAAATATTCAGACTTTTGTTCAAGCCATGACTGGATTTTAGCAAGCTGTTCGTCTTCTTGCCCTGCACATAATTGCTTTAAATACTCAAGCGTACTTAATTCATAAATACCATGAGAAATATCAAGCCAAGGCAATCTAAATTCTAGGCGTTCTTCTTTATCAAATAACGATCCTAAACAGTTACCGCTCAGTAGGCTATTTTCAAGCTGAGTTCGCAGGTTTAAATACGAAGCGACATCGAGTGTTTGCTCCTTTGGAAGCAACTCGTGCAGGTTTTTCCAGTCTTTATTAAAAAGCCTATTGGCAATAGACGATACATTTTGCTCAGCCGCTTGAAGCTCTGCTTGCCCCCAGTCTTTACGCCATTGCTTATCGATTAACCAGGTAGTTAACGACAGTAACAAACGATTATAACGTGCGCTGTGAAACAGTGCATTTATATCGTCAATGCTTGGCTGTAACTCTTTTAAGTCGCCAATGACTTGAGCAAGTGCTGGCGCCGCATTAATTTTTTTATAAAAAGCATGGCGTTTAGACGTGTACGTTTTTAATTGAATCGCGTTTTCTACCCACGCTAACTCACTTAATAACCATTTAAGTTCGGTACGTAAGTGCTCTGTACTTTCTTTAGATACTATATCGTCGTATAGCCAAAAAGTATGGCGGATTAAACTGATGCCGTCAGTTACGCGTTTAAGTGTTTTTAAACTTGGCTTATCGAAATAGCACTGCTCGTGCTTTTGTACAAAGCGAATACCAAAGTTCATGGCTTCAACTAAAGCACGCTCTTGAGTAGTCGACTTTGGTAATTGTACAAAACCAATAGATTTGCTTGGCATTAAAGGTTTTTCATCAGCAAGTCGATAACCACGCGCGGCCTTAGAATACAAACCTAAGCGTATGCAGTTTTGGCTAACTAGTATATCTGCAAATGCAAACAGCTCATTACGACTGCCCTCAACAAGCTCAATTTCTAGCTCGCTAATAATTTCAATTTTACCCGAAGCCGCAATTTCACCTTTATCGAGTACGACTTCAATTTTAGCGCCACTTTCGGTTTCAATTAACCAAGTACGACGAATAAAGTTAGTACTAAATATTGGATACAGGTTTTTTGAGATGGCGCTTATTTGCATGCCATGAGGCCAAATATCAGCATCAAACGCCATTAAATTAGGGCGGCTTGATTCAATTGGTAAATTGTACTCTGGACGTTGGTGTAAACCACCTACCACTTCACCTGCAAGCTTTATAGTTTGCTCGCATTCGCTGTCAGAACAACGCGTTCTAAAGCCTATATCAAGCGCTCTAAGCTCTCTGCTTGGCGTATCGTAGTATGCATTTTGTAAGCTGCGAGACGGTTTATTCTTCACCGTTTTTGCAAATTGAGTAATTAATGAGGGGATCAGTGGAATAACGGCATCTGATACCAAAAATTTCAGTTCTATCTCAGTATCCATTCGGTTTGCGGATTACCTTTAAAATAAATAAGTGCTCAAAATAAACAAAGCGCCTTAACAATGCAAATTTTTTAACCTTATTTTAGGGCCTGATGACCTTTGCGGATTAAAATTCGTTCTATCTAGGGGCAATTTAATCACAGCGTGAGGTTTGTAACCTAGTGGACTCGATAACTACTCCTGCGTTACCGTACTGGGTTACAATATCAGTCTTGCTATTGATCTATTTAATCCATACTATCTAACTACTTATGTGAAATAAAAATCACGTTCATAACGGACGCAGTTAGATCAACAAGGTAGATAAATGCTAAAACATTGTTTATTAGGGCTACTTTTAACAGCCACCACATTCATGAGTTATGCACAAGAAGCACAACCTGCAAATTCAACGAATGCAAACACCGCTTATATTATCGATAATCTATACACTTTTATGCGCTCTGGGGCGAGTAAAAATTATCGACTACTCGGCTCTGTAGATGCTGGAACAAAGTTAACCTTGTTATCAAATGAAGAAAACGGCTTTATAAAAATAAAAGATGATAAAGACCGCGAAGGCTGGATAGAAACTAAGTTTATTACTAAAACAGCTGGCTTACACCAACAGTACAAAACACTAAGTAGCGAAATGAGCACTATGCAAGAAAAGCTACGCCAAGCTCAAATAGAACTTCCACAGCTACAAGAACAAAATCAAACTTTAACAGATCAAAATCTGCAGTTATCTGCTCAAATTACTAAGCTTAAAACAACGCTAGAGCAAGAGCGCACTCAAAAAGAAGCTGCTAGCTCAAAAGAGAAACGCCAGCTACTTACTTACGGTGGTGCTATTGCGTTTTTAGGCCTGTTTTTAGGTATTATATTAACGATAGTGCTGTCACGTCGTAAGCGCTACGAAGGTTGGGCGTAAAGCTCCATCCAACTAAATACAAAAAAGCCGCTTTATAGCGGCTTTTTATTCTCTGTATTTTCATGCAGTTCGAGTTTTGGTGCACTCATACCTTTGAGTAACCGACCAAATATATCAGCGCCGGTAATAATGCGTTTCACGTCGCTCCACACTAATACCACATCGTGATCAATGGCCCCATCAAACGATTTATCTAAAGAATGATTAGCTCGTATTTTTAAAATCACTTCACTCAAACGCATCGCTTCATCAGCAACAATTATAGGTCTGTGACAATAATGATAAGGGTCAAACGTATCTGGCTCAAATAACGCTGATCTTAAAAAACCGTCAGCATCTACCACTAATAAAGGCCAACCGTCTTCATTGGTAATGATCACCCAGTTATAACCTGACTTATGTAGTTTGCGTAAAAACTCATTATCAGTTGTTAATGTAAGGTCTGGGAAAATAGGTAAATCAAGCTTAGTAGGCAAAGCAATAATAGAGTCTGGATCAATTACCTCACCCTCTTTGGTTACGCTTATTTCATCTAAGCTAAAAAAGTTAAGCGCGCCTATTCCCTCAACGTGTTGAACATCAGCTTCTTCAGCCTCTATGTGTTTGCGAATAATACCCCTGAGCTCACTTTCAGCAAAGTACGTAATCCCCTCTTTACCTAACCATGCATCGAGTATTAAAGCCGTTGGCTTAGCAACTATATAAAACAGAATCTGATAAAACTTGATTAACGGCGAAAGTAGGCTTGCCATTTTTAACGCATTACGCGAAAAATAAGCCTGCGGTGTTATTTCACCAATAATAGTAATTGCGATAGTTGAGAATAAAAACGAACTTGCGCCCATTAATACCGAATCAGAAAGTAGTGTAAGTAGTACGTTAATACCTACGTTACCCCACAAAATAGTCGACAATAAAAAGTTAGAGTCGTTTCGAAGGGCCATTACTTTTATGGCCGCCTCGTTCCCTTTTGCACTTTCCATTTCAAGCTGAAGCCTACTTAGTGAAAAAAACGCTAAGTTTAAGCCCGAAAATATTGCCGATTGTGAAATACACAAAGCAATTGCACACCAAATCATGACTTCAAAGGTCATTGTATTTTCCTGTTAGTAATACCAATTCACTTAATTAAGCGAATTGGTATAAGGCTTATAAAAGCAATAAACTGCCTAAACCTAAAAAGGTAACAAACCCAACAATATCGGTAACGGTAGTTAAAATTACCGAACCAGATAACGCAGGATCAATTTTCATTTTGTCTAAAATAGACGGAATAACAACACCTGCTAGTGACGCGGCCACTAAATTCAATAATATGGCTACCGTAATCGTAATACTAAGCATTAAGTCGTTAAACCATAAAAAGGTTAGTAGGCCTATTACAAACGCCCATACCAAGCCATTTACAGCGCCAACACGCAGCTCTTTTTTTAGCAACGCATTACGGTTTGAATCTGTAACTTGTCCAAGCGCTAAACCTCGCACAATAACGGTTAATGTTTGACTACCTGCAATTCCCCCCATAGAAGCGACCACTGGCATTAATACAGCTAGTGCTACAACTTGTTCTATCGTTGCGCCAAATAAACCGATAAACCACGACGCTAAAAAGGCAGTAGCTAAATTAATACCTAACCAAATGCCACGGTTTTTAGCACTTTTTCGCACACTTGCGAACAGGTCTTCGTCTTCACGTAAACCACCGGCTTTAGCGGCTGCTTCATCAGCAACTTCTTGTCGTAATTCATAAGCAGAGGCAATGGTTAATCGCCCAAGTAATTTGTTATCAGCATTAACCACTGGCAGTGCCATTTTTTCACTGTGGATCACCACCTCTGCCGCTTCATATAAATCATCATCAGCATGGAGCAATGAAAAGTCATGATTTGCCAATGTCATTAAATTATCGGTGTCGCTGGCTTTTATTAAATCATTTACCGCAACCTCACCTATTAAACTACCCTTGCGGCTTACTAAATAAATAACTTCACTGTATTGCGGTAAACCTTTATGTAGCAATTTTTTAGCACCACCGGCTGTTAGCTTCTCCGATACTTTTAAAAAGTCAAAACCTAACCAGTGACCTAATTGCTCTGGCGGGTATTGCTGCGCTAAATCATATTGTTTGGTTTGCGCTTCATCGAGTTGCTTTTTTGCATACTCAACAAATCGCTCTGGTATAACTTCTTCAAGTTCCAGTAGCTCTTCTACATTAACTTCATCAAGAAGTTTAAAAGCCTCAGTGTCTTCTAGCGTTTGTAGCAACCACAAACAACTATCTTCACTTAAATTAACAAAAATTTCGTGTTGCGTGTCTTCATCAAGCAACTGCCAAATTTCAAGTCGTTGTTCTTTTGGTATCGCCTCAAAAAGTAATGACAGGTGCTCTGTTGAAAGCGTTAACTGCGCATCTGCTAATAATTTATTTTTGCGTTCTGTTGTATCGCATTGCAATAAATCATTTATGAGCTGTGGAAGTTGGTCTACCGGATACTCAATCATCTTAAAACCTTAAAATTTAAAAGCGCACATTATTTATAGTCTACTTGAACAATAAAAAATTGCAGAAAAAACGTGAACTTATTAAGCATGCGCAAGCTATTTTTGCGCATTGTATGGGCAAACTAAATGCAGTACTAATATTTATTTTAAAAAATTAAAAAAACAGTAAAAGGAATTATTTTTGAGGGATTAAACAACAAGAAAGCAAACTAAAGGGATTACTTATAATAAAAAAAAATCCCATATTAGCTAGGCTAATATGGGCAAAATCACACAATGAATTAGGTGTTTTTAAATTACGGTTTATGCTTTAAATTAAAGTCTATCAGTAATATTTCGTACTAAGTCAGAATCTACAAATTGAGTAATAAGTGCAGCGCCCCACGCATAGCCTCGCTGTATTGGGTAACCTTTAAAAATCCAGCGTTTACGCACGTGATTAAAGCGCTCTAAATAGTCTTGCTTTTTTTGTGGCAGAGGCTGCTCACCCAATTTATTCCATGCTTTATATACGCCTGACATGTCAGATCCTCGCATAAAGCGTTGCAACCAACGTGGAAAACGAGAAAAGCTAATAGTGGACTGAAAATCAATAAAGTAAGGTTTACCGTCTGCGCCGCATAAAATATTACCCATATTACGCAAGTCTAAATGCACGATGCCTTTGCGATGCATTTTTGCTACTTGACGCTCAAGCTCACTAAAAAAGTTAACAGGTAGTGTTTTGTCTTCATGAATTAAAGCGCGCAGTGGCGTGCCTTCAATATAGTTATAAGCAACCGCTATCGGCGACAATCTACAAAAGCGGTTAGCAACTGCATCAAGCTCTGCTAAACGGCTCAACCCTTTATACTCTTGATTTACCGACATTCGTGCAAATGTTTTGCGGATAAACCAGGGGCTTTGGCTAAAATCTTTAACGATTAAATCAAATTCATTATCTTTATATCGATACACAATCGCGTTAGCAAAACGTCCCCTATGGACAACACTTAAGTGATGTTGCATAAAAGTATGTTCTGGAAATTGCTGTTGTAATTGTACTAACAAATTATTTTCAATCATAACAAACCTAACAAGATGATAACTTTAATTGCCTAGGCAACTATATTATCAAAGTTAGATTCTGCGCACAATCAGATCAACTAATTAGCACGCTAACTTTCTATTGAAACAGTATCGCTATTTTATTGATAATCTACTTTTGGGGGGAGTCTGGCAATGAATCAAGATTATTTATAGCTTTGAATAGTAAGTCGATTATTTGGTTTTTTTCTGGCTCTGAAAAACCATTTAATGCTTGCGCATAGACTTCGTTCACTACAGGCATAATTTCAGGACAAAGAGCTTTACCTTTTTCACTTAAACACAAAATAGTTGAGCGCTTATCAAGCTCACATTGCGTTTTAATAATGAGTCCTTTTTCTTCAAGTCGGTTTAGTAAGCGGCTCATAGCGCCACGATCATAAACCATATATTCGCAAAGTCCTGCAAGCGTATTAACCGACTCTCTCGCAAGTAGTACAACCACAATATATTGCGCAGAAGTTAAGTCCATAGGAAGTAACTTGGCATCAACATGAATGGCTAATCTCGAACGTAAAAAAGAGACTAAACGCCCCAAATCTTGCTCTGGCGCTAACTCTTCTCGAGTACAACGTTTAATTGATGGCATGTTTTGCATGGTTATTTCACTGTATAGGTATATTTGCATGCTGATAGACCTTAACGCATGCAAAAAATTCAATAATTTTTATAAAAAATCGCCCACAAAAATAAAGCCGCTATTAGCGGCTTTTAGTGTAGGGCTTTGAGCTTTGTTAAATCTTAAACTGGCCAACTAAGTGTCCTAAGCTTTCACCACGCCTAGCTAAATGCTGACCTACCGAAGAGGTAGTTTTACTTGAAATAGTTAGCTCATTAACTATTTCTTGAATAGCAAATACATTACGGTTTATTTCTTCTGTAACGCTACTTTGCTCCAGCGCCGCTGTCGCAATTTGCGTACTCATGTCGTTAATTGATCTAACTGAGCTTGTTACCGCGCCTAAACTTTCTGAAATAGCACGAGAGGATTCAACAGAGCGATTACAACTACTTTGGCTTGCTTGCATTGCTGCAACTGCATCTGATACTAAGTTATGTAGCTCACTCAACATTTCACTAATCTCTAATGTGCTAACTTGAGTACGACTTGCTAGGCTTCTTACTTCATCAGCAACAACTGCAAACCCTCTGCCTTGCTCACCTGCACGCGCAGCTTCTATTGCAGCATTAAGTGCAAGTAAGTTTGTTTGCTCAGCAATTCCACCAATTACACTTAGTACGCTATTAATCTTTTTAGATTGATCACTGAGTGAATCAACCTGTTCAGCAGCTAAGTTAATTTCGCCCATTAAGTTTGAAACCTCACTGAGTGAAATATCAACACACTCTTGAGCTTTAGCAACTTCTTGCGTTGCCGCTTGAGTTGACTCTGCCACTTGGTTTGTATTTTGAGCCACCTCATGAGAAGTAGCCGACATTTCGGTAATAGCCGTCGCAACAAGATCTGTTTCATGATTGTGATTAAGTAACTTGTCTTCAATTAATCGTGTTTGTGTATTTATGTCACCAGAAGCTGTTTTTACGTCGTGTGTTACATCAACCACATTAGCAATAATGCCATGTAGCTTACTTACAAACATATTAAATGCTTCGCCAAGTTGACCTATTTCATCATTAGTATCAATGTCTAGACGCTTAGTTAAATCGCCCTCACCTTTTGCAATATCGTCAAGGCTTTGCGCCATGCGCTGTATTGGTTTTACCATTGTGTTTGCGGCAACTAACGCACATATAATTGTTAAAACAACCCAAAATAAAGCAATTAATAATAAGGTCATTACCTTATCATTCATGTGCTCTTGCATTGCTGTTTGGTATTTAAGTAGCTCTGCGTCTATATCATCCATATATGCGCCAGTACCAATCATCCAGTTTATGCCTGGTATCATTGCTGCATAGCCCATCTTTTCAACTAAGCCTGTGGTATTTGGTTTTTGAAAATGATAGTTAAAAGCGCCACCGCCTTTTCTAGCTTGCTCTAATAAGCCCACTATTATTTTTTTACCGTTAGGGTCAGTCATCCCTATTTTGTTTTGCCCTTCAATAGCATCACCTAGTAATGCATGAAAAACACTAATGCCATTGGTGTCGTATATAAAAAAGTAACCACCTTGGCCAAATGTTAAGCCTCTTAAAGCGTTTTTAGCATCTTGCTCAGAGCCATTTGCTAATTGATAGCGAACAATTTTGCTAGCAATTTCAATTTCGGTACTTAGTAACGTTTGCTTGTCACTTATTAACTTAGTTTGAAATGCTTCAAAATTTTGTTGCTGATTTTTATTCTCTAAATAATAAGAACTCAGCATTAAGCTGATCAAAAGTAGCATTAGCGGTAAAATAGCTAGTAACAGCAATTTGTTTTTCAAGCTTAAATTACTCATTTTCTCTCCGGGGTGTATAAATGCATATATAACGACAATTGCCAAAGTTATATTACGACTGTTTACTATGTTTTATTGGGTTTAAAACATAGTAAATAAAAAATTTGGTGGGAGTATACTCATACCATGCTCTGCGTGTTGATATTATAGTCACAAGGGAGGTATTTGAACACTAAAAACACTGCGACCTTTGTATTAATCAATATATTATTTACCACCCTTTTTGTTATATTCAAAATTCTAACGGCTGTATTGATCTAAAATTAATTTGATAGCGTATTGAGCGGCCCAATTGCTTCGTATGTAATGAGTTAAGTCATTAGCCATGTTAATATTGGTTTTAGGTTCATATAAATAATGAATATATAGATATCAAACTTCCATTAACATATAATAGTCCTATATTCCTAATACCAAACAACTAGATAAAAATTGGAACACATCACTTTGAGTCACAGTTATAATCAAATAAAAATGAATTATTAATGAAGTATATTTTATACCTTGCACTTTTAGTGTCGGCTCACGCATTCGCAACGCCTGTAAATAATAGTATCGCTTTTTACTACTCAGCGCCGATGCCATTAGCCGAAATGACCTTTTATTCTCGCGTTGTAGTTCAGCCTGACCTTGTGACTGAGCACGAACTCAATTGGTTTAAACAGCGTGACATAGCTGTTTATGCTTATTTAAGTGTTGGTGAGTCGTTTATTGAAAGTGAGTCCTCACTCGCAGTAAACCCTAACTGGAATAGTCACATTGCCGATTTAACATCTACGCATTGGCAACAACATGTGCAAAATAACGCAGCTACTTTAAAAGCTCGAGGCTTCAGTGGCTTGTTTTTAGATACCCTAGACAGCTATCAGCTTTTAGATGATAAGCACAGTAAATCAGATCAACAAAATGGCTTAGTCGCAATTATAAAGAGTCTGTCTGGCACGTTTAATAAACACCTTATCCTCAACCGAGGCTTTGAGTTACTACCTAGACTTACTGGTTTAGCCAGTGATTTAGTGGCTGAAGGTTTATATAGCCATTACAACCCAATCAATAATAGCTACAAATTAACCACCGAGAACGATCAAGCTTGGCTAAGTGCACAATTAAAAACGGCACAAAAGCTTGGTTTTAAAGTACAAGTTATTGATTATGCACAGCCTGACAACCGTCTTGCTATGGCGCAAAAAATAAAACAGGCAGGTTTTATTCCCTGGGTAACTGATGGGCACTTACAAACATGGGGTACATCAACTATATCACCAGTACCAAGACGCATCCTCATTCCGTACAACAGTAACGTAAAGCCACTCATTTACACTACCGTACATTTAAAACTAGCGACCATGATTGAGTATTTGGGATATATACCTGACTACATAGATATGGCAAAGCGCGACTTACCTTTGGTTGATCCTAGCTTGCATGCAGGTATTATCTCGTGGACCACAAGCGATACGTTTTACACACCAACACTAAACAATTGGCTTGAAGCTAATTTAGGTGTTGTACCAGAACTCATTTTAGGCGAGTTACCACAATCAACTAAATTATTATTAAGCTTAGGTATTGAGTCGTTAAACACATTACCTGAAGGTCCATATAAACAAGATAGCTTTGCACCTTGGCTCAAAGGGGAGTCAACAACACCTCCCCCTATTGTTAAACCATACTTACTTAAATTAGCAACTGATGCGACTCCTCTAATAACAATAAAGTCTGCTAATAATATAAGTATTTTACAAGCGGCTAAAACTAAATATGGTGCAGTCGTGGCCGCTCCTTGGTTAATTGACACATTTCCGATGGAAGGCAGCAAATGGGTTATTGATCCGCGTACATTGCTTACTCAAGCAATGGGGTTACCACCTATATTAGTGCCAGATACAACCACCGAAAGCGGCAGGCGAATGCTTACTTTGCATATCGATGGAGATGGATTTACAAGTATTGCCCACTACGCAGGTAAGCCTTATTCAGCAGAAGTAATTCGAGATGAAATAATTAAACACTACAAACTACCGTTAACGTCATCAGTGATCCAAGCTGATATTGAAGAAGGCGGTATTCATTCTAAACAAAGTGCCAAACTCGAAGGCATTGCGCGTAGTATTTTTAACCTGCCTTACGTAGAAGTTGCTTCACACACTTATAGTCATCCCTATTTTTGGACAGCACTATCTGGGCGAAAAAAAATAGATGAAGACGACACAGATTACGGTTTTCATCTAGACGTGCCTGGCTACAACACAATTAGCCTTAAAAAAGAAATTACCGACTCGATAAAGTACATTAATGACAAGCTCGCACCTAAAAATAAAAAAACAGTAATGATGCTATGGTCAGGGGACGCAACACCTGGCCCAAAAGCACTTGAACTTGCTCGTGACGCTGGTGTGTTAAATGTCAATGGCGGTAATACTGATGTAAATGCTGATAACCCAAGCCTTTCTCACATCTCCCCTATCGGTCGCCCTGAAAGAGATTTGCTGTATCAAATTTACGCCCCCATATTAAATGAAAATGTTTACACAAACTTATGGCATGGCCCTTATTACGGCTTTAGACGCTTAACCGAAACATTCGAAATAACAGAAAAGCCATATAGGTTAAAACCTTACACTATTTATTATCACTTTTATTCAGGTGAAGTTCTTGCGGGCTTAGACGCTCTTAAACACAACATTGATTATGTTTTAGCAAGGCCAAATACACCGGTGCATTTAAGCCACTATGCAAAAGTAGCAAAAGATTTTTACTTTTCTGCACTTGCTAAAAATAGTAATAATGAATGGTTATTTAGCTCAAAGTACATTCGTACTCTGCGCATACCTAGCGATTTTGATGTGCCAAACATAGCTCAAAGTGAAGGAGTATCTGGTGTAACTGAAAAAGGTGACTACATACATATTATAAATAACATAGCTCGCCTTAGCTTTGATCATAGCCAAAATAGTGAAAAACCTTATTTAGCATCTGCAAATGTTGTTATTGATAACTGGCAAGTTAACGGACCGGTTAGTTTTAAAGCATGGGTGCCCGCTTCACTTGATTTAATTAATGCACGTTCTTGCGAATTTGTATCTAATTTGGGTGAGCGCTTCAAAGGTATTAATCGGGGTAAATTAACACATTTTAAAATACCTACAGGTGACTTTTATGGTTACCTTAACTGCAACGGATCTGCTCTATAATGAATACTAAAAAGCGCCCTCAGTTAATTTCTATAAAAACAATATTAGCGATACTAGCTGTAAGTTGTTTTGCACTTTATGCGTTATTTCCCCATACCTTATTTTTTGAAGATGATGCACTTTCACAAGATTATACCTTTGAGAAATCTTACCTTAATGCAGCGCTCAATACAGAGCCCGACAACGAAAAGCTTCGCGCTAAATTGGTTGAGCTACATATAGGGCTTAGTGAGTATTCACAAGCCACTAACGAGCTTGAAAAGCTACCTAGAGGCGAGCGCAAAGCAACACTTGAAATAAAGTTGCTTTACTCATTATGGCTAGCAAGTGGTGCTAAAGTTGACGACCGCTTTGAAGAGCTATCATTAAAAATAGGAGCTCATAAAAATTGGAACGAACAAATACTGACAATTGCAAAAGCCGTTGGGTTAAACGCAAAAGTTGCTCAGTATTATCAAAAAAATAAACAGCCACTCCTTGCAGCCGATTACTGGTTAAGCGCAGGGGAACCTGACAAAGCATTCGCTATTTATAAAACAAATATAAATGCTGACATTGCAGCTAAAGCGATTGAAACTGCACTTGGCGCAAATAATCCGATTCAAGCTTATGCATGGTGGAGCACCTACGGTGACAAAGCCGATGTTAAACGCACCCTTTATTTAGCAAACTTGGCTGGCAACACAGAAGATGCAGCTCAAGCTATTGAAAGCTTATTAAAGACCTATCCAAATAACTGCGAGTACTTAACACAAGCAATGCACCTGCGTTTAGCAAATGGAAATGCAAAAGGGGCTGAGCAATTACTTGCAAAGTTATTACTACAAAGCCCAGATGACAAAGAGCTACATTTATTAAATTGGAAGATAAAGCGCTGGCAAAACAAGCCTAAAGAAGCACTTCGAGAGTTTAAATGGCTAATGTCGAACAGAGCTGTAACACCAGCGATGCTTACCGATAGTATTAACGATGCCACCGCTTTATATTTATACCAAGATGCTAATGATATATACGAATATAAAGCCCAAAATAGAAATCTAAAAGGAAATGGCTTTGCTAATTGGATGCAAGCTAACGAATTTATTGGTAACACAAAGCAAGAGTTAAATAATATTGAACGCTTTGAGCAAATAAATGGTAAAAGTGCGTTATCACAATATTGGAAAGCAAAAGTACTTCACGATACTGGTAATTTAAAAGCATTAAGAGCTTTGTGGCCTACATATAAAGGGCCTAAAAATGAAGAAGATTTACTTTGGATTGCCCGCGCATTTTGGCTAGAAGATGACTTTTCTACAGCTCTGCAAGTACTAAAAAACAAACATGAAAGTTCTGACGATGAGTTTTGGAGTGCCAATGTAGACATGGCAATGCGAGTCCAAGACAAAGCTCATGAGCTATATGCATTAGAGCAGTTACAACAAATAAGCCCTTTAAGCGTAGGCGACATGCTGCACTACCAACAATTGCGCTTTGAAGGTAGGCCTCAGGAGCTTCTTGATTATTTATGGAAAAGTGAGTCGCAAACTGACCGTCAATTGATTCAAATTGCATTATTAAGCACACAAGTAAATGATGCTAAATCAGTTGCACGTATTCATGCTGAACTTGATAAACAACGATATAATAAAGCTCTCTATCCTGCTTGGTTAATTCTTTCTAATTGGTATCAAAACCAAAGTGATTTAAATTCAGCTTATACAACTTTAAACCGCGCTGCTAAACTAAGCGAATATGACTCTGATGTTGTGCTTGCACAAGGTTGGCTAGCGCTGCAAATGCATGACACTGTAATGATTGGCCGCATTTTAACGCGCTATTCTCAAAGCGACACTTCCTATGCGTGGACGCAGCTCTTAGCTAGCCTATCTATTCACGAAAAGTCATATAACAGTGCCTACTTTTATTTGCGTAAATTGGCCATTGCAGATCCAAGTGACTTAACAACACTGGTTAACTTAGCCGATGTAATGAAACAACTTGGATATTATGCAAATGCTGCTGAACTTAATCACTATTTACTGCAACACTTACCTAAAGATAAATATGCATACAGAGGCTTAATGTTTCGCTGGGCGGGCGCGATGGCTGTTCCTCATTTAATGCAATTAAACACAATGGAAGAACTTGCCCCCGACACTATTGGTGAGCCCCAAACAAACTGGTGGTTAGCACGCCGAGCTGCACAAAAATTAGAGCCATGGCAAAAACTACAACTTTATATGACCAACGGCGAATTTAATAAAGCGAAACAGCTTATAGCTGAAGGTTCACTAAGCAAACTAGATGAGCTAAACGCCCTACTCTATTTAAAACAACCCTATGCCACCATGCAACGTTGGTACGAAGAACTCACTGGCGAGGCAAATGAATCGCAATTGAGTTTACTCAGAAATGCACGCGTATCCTATTTTAGAGCGCTTGAAATAAACCTATCGCCAGAGGCTGGTTTAAACAGTAGCCAGTACGATGTAAACGTTTATTTTCCTTATGCTAATGGGCAATGGAAATTAAGTTTAAGTAATCAGCAAAACCTTGATAACAACGGATTACTGTTTGCGATAGAAGATAAAATGACATTTGGTCGTTGGTATTTTGATGCAAAAATAGATTCGCACCAAGGCAGCTTAGTTAGCCGCCAAGGTCTTAGCATAGACTCTCGTTATCAATGGGATTCACGAACACAGGTAGGTTTAAAGCTTGAATATAATGTTGAAAACCGCCAATCAGAAGCACTACTTAGCTATGCTCAGCTAGATAAAGCCACGGCCTATGTTAATTACAATATTGATGGTAGACAAAACGTACAGCTATCAGCAGCAGCGATGTCTTTTTCTCGAAGAAGCGATGGCAGCTCACTAATAAACGGCCAAGAATATAATGCTCGTTACCAATACAGCATTTTAAAAGACCGCCCAATTTGGAACGCTTATTTTAGTGCGCAATGGCAAGACTTTGAACGTGTTAATGCATTAATAAATACAGATTCAAGCAGAAGACCGCTAAGAGTTGACCTTCAACCATTTAGACGTTTTGCACTAGGGACCTCATTTGCTTCAACTGGCTCATTAGAACCTCCTTATTTAGGCGCAAGCCCTTCGTGGTTATTTGATATAAGTACTGGCTATCAAACACTTAACGATACAGTAGATGTATCAGTTTCAAGTGGCGCAGGTTGGTCTGTACTGGGCGATGATTTATTTAAATTACAGCTGGGTTACCAAAGTAGTAATAAAGTGGGTAACTCAGATACACAATTACAATTAGGTTATTACGTACATTTTTAATGTTAGGAGAGAGTATGTTTCGTTTAATTATACCGTGTTTGGTATTACTATTATCAGCATGTACCACCAGCAGAGTTGCTGATGATATAGAGCTTAGCCCTTCGAAAACAGTGGTACTAATGCCGCTTATTAATCATGCTCAAACACCGCTTGCCGGTGAGCGTGCTGAAGATATTTTAGCCAGTATTTGGCAACAAAATAAATTACCAACTCTAATACGTGCACCTCGCGTAAACAGCAAAGAGCTTCCACCGCTGGATGATCAATACCGTTTAGACAATGCTATGCAATGGTTAAGCACTCAACAAGCTGACTATGTACTAACAGGCAGCATTGAAGAGTGGCGTTATAAAGCAGGGCTTGATGGCGAACCTGTTGTTGCACTTACATTATCACTCACTGTAAATGGACAAACCACACCAGTTTGGACAGGTACTATTGCTAAAAGTGGCTGGGGCCGCGATAGCATTGCAGCAACAGCACAAGATGTGATTGCCGATTTAATTTCTTATATAGAGGTTAGTGAGTGAAAACACATTTCCTTAGACCAAGAGACGTTCCTGAGCTACAAATATGGGCTGAGGTATTTATATTTACCGCGCTTGCTTTAGGGCTGCCTGTATTATTTAACGCACAGGACCCATTTTGGACTGAGGGAGGGTTTTCGTGGCCTGTACTTGGCCCACTTTTAGTTTCTTTACGCTATGGCTTTTCAAAAGGCTTTATTAGTATTTTATGTTTGCTTGTTGGCCAACTTTTTTTACTTCAAGCAAATATTTTATCACCGCAAAGCGACTTCAATATTAACGCTATGATTGGCTACATCATTGTAATTATGATCACTGGCGAATTTAGAGATGTGTGGGAGCGTACTAATCAGCAGCAAAGTATTCAGCTTGAGTACGTAACCGATCGCCTTGAAACATTTACTCGTCAGTATCATTTAATTAATTCATCTCACGATAGAATTGAGCAAATGCTAGCTGGCCATACGTTAAGTTTACGTGAATCGCTACAAGCAGTAAGAACCTCTATCGGGCTATTAAAAGAAAGAAGACTTGATAGCGCAGCGCAAAAAATAATCGACTTGTTTGTTGAGTACGGTTCGCTAGAAAGAGCGGGGTTATATAAAGTTGAAAACGACAGTGTTTTAGAGCCACCACTTGCCTCTATAGGTAAAATGAGTCCAATAGCTAAAAACGATCCTCTTATATTAGCGATGATCGAAGAAAAAGAATTAGTATCGGTAAAAGACGAAAAAGCATCATCGGGTATAAGTAAATACCATATGGCAATCCCACTTATCGACGTAAACAATACTATTTACGGCGCTATTTTGGTTGAAAGAATACAATTTTTTGCGCTTAAAAATACAACTCTAACATTACTTGCTGTAATGGCTGGGCATATAGGCGATTTACTTCGTCATGAAATAACAAACCCAGTAATGACGTATGAAGAGTCTCCATACTTTATTCGCCAAGTTAAGCGCGCAAATAAAGAAGCAAAACGATACAACATTCCATCGCAGCTACTAAAAATAAAAGCCAACAATATTACTGATAAATCGACTCAACTTATGAGTTATTTAAGTGAAGCTCGTCGTGGTTTAGACATTTATTTATATGATGATAAAAATCAGATAATACTGTTATTAATGCCATTAGCTGATGAACTTGAAAAAGCAGGCTTTATTGCCCGAATGAACACTTGGTGTAAAGAGCGCACTGGTAGCACTTTAGCTGAGCTTGATATTGTTATTGAGCAACAACTCGCACTACCAATAAGCTCAGATGACATAAAGAGATTGGTTTCACTTTCATGATTATAATTATTGTAGCGGCTATTTTAGGGTGTATTTGTCAGTACTTTGCACTAATAGAAGTACTGGAAACACCTGATTGGTTTTTAGCTATACTATTGCATGCTATTGCTAGCATTCTTTTTGCTTTTGTTAGCTATTTCCTGATACCTAAAAAATACAAAACGACTCCTTATAGCTCTTTACTACTCATGTTTTTATTGTTGTTTACATTGCCAGTACTTGGAATTATAGGCGTTGTAGTAGCGCTTACGTTTGCTCTGTGTAAACCACTCAAAAACGATGACATAGAAATTGAAGAGCATAAAATACCTGAGCTTCCTTTTGAAGCCAGAGCAATATCAGCAAACCCGACCTATTCTATGGGCGGACTTAAAGCAATTTTGAAGCATGCTAGTGAACCAAATAAACGTCTAAGTGCCGTAATGGCGGCTCGTCACATGAGTGACTCACAAGCTATTCCTATTTTAAAGCTAGCACTTAAAGATTTAGAAGATGATATTCGCCTACTCGCCTACTCAACCCTTGATGGTAAAGAAACCAAACTCAACGAAAAAATCAGTTTGTACCAGCAAGAAATAGCCATTACGACTAAGCAGCCAAAGTTAAGTAATTTACAAAAACAACTAGCCGAACTTTATTGGGAACTTAGCTACTTAGGTTTAGCACAAGGTGCGCTTCGTAAATACGTTTTAGAAAAAGCCGAAGCACTTGCACAGCAAAGTATTGAGCACGTAAAAACACCTGCAACCTTTATATTTTTAGGGCGTATATCTTTAGCCTTAAACAAATACGAAATAGCCCATGAGTACCTACTCAAAGCAACTGAGTCGGGCATGGCAAGGCGTCATGTTCTCCCTTATAAAGCCGAAGTTGCCTTTTGTATGAACAAGTTTGACGACTGTAAACGTTACTTAAAAGAACTCCCAGAACAACCTAAGGGCAGTGAATTACGTCATTTACAGGAGTATTGGCATGAGTAACAAAAATGCAGACATTTTACTGCTTTTAGAAGGTACTTACCCTTATGTGCGTGGTGGCGTATCTAGCTGGGTTCATCAAATAATTGAAGGGTTACCTCATTATAACTTTGAGCTTGTTTTTATAGGTGGAGCGCCAGAACATTATGGCGAGATTCAATATACCTTGCCTGAAAACGTTACCAAGCTGCATGTTCATTACTTAGTACAAAATGATACCTCTGAAATAAAAGCTAAGCACGGGGTTAAATATAAAAAAGAACTCTTTGATTTTTGGCAGCAACTACAAAAATATTTTAGAGATTGTAACGAGCCAATCCCGACTGAATTATTAAAGTTTGCATTTGAAACTTTAGCTAAAAAAGACGGTATTAACGAAGCCGACTTTTTATATAGTGAATCGTCATGGCAAGTACTCACTAATTATTATTCAACTTTTTGTGATGAATCCTCTTTTATTGACTTTTTTTGGTCATATCGCAATTTATATAAACCGCTATTTAAAATAGCCGAAATTGCACGAGGGCTTCCTAAAGTTAAACTTATTCACTCAATATCTACCGGGTATGCGGGTATTTTAGGATCTGGCGCCAGTGTAATAAGTAATACTCCCTTTTTGTTGACCGAGCATGGTATTTACACCAAAGAGAGAAAAATAGATCTTATTCAAGCCAGTTGGATCAAAGAGTCAGAACAAAGCCTAGGTAAAAACTTAAATACCGAGATGGGCTTTATTCGCCGTATGTGGATCAGCTTTTTTGAGCAAATTGGCCGAACAACATACCAAGAAGCAGATAAGATCATTTCGCTATACGACGGTAACAGGCAGCGCCAAATAAAAGATGGTGCAGCGCCTGAAAAAGCATTTGTTGTACCTAATGGCATTAAAACAGTACGCTTTATTGAAGCGCTTGATCAGCGTCCAAAACAGATACCACCGGTTGTTGGGTTAATTGGACGTGTAGTGCCTATAAAAGATATTAAAACCTTTATACGTGCGATTAAAGAAGCGCAATCGATATTACCAGAGGTCGAAGGCTGGATCATCGGCCCTTATGAAGAAGATCCGCAATATTACAAAGAGTGTGAACTACTTGTAGGCAGCCTTGATTTACAAAACAGTGTTAAGTTTTTAGGTATGCAAGATATTACCAAAATTTTGCCTAAGCTCGGAATTGTTGCTTTAACCTCGATTTCCGAAGCGCAGCCTTTAGTACTTTTAGAAGCAATGGCGGCCGGTGTGCCTGTACTGGCTAGTGATGTTGGCTCGTGCCGCGAAATAATCGAAGGCGGAACCGATGAAGATAAAGCATTAGGTAAAGCAGGTGAAGTTGTCTCAATTGCTTCTCCTAGCGAAACAGCACAACAAATATCAAATATGCTAACAAATGAGCAAGCTTGGCTTGAGTATCAAAAAAGTGGTTTAGACCGCGTACAAAAATTTTATGACGAGAGCCACATGTTTGCCCGTTACGATAAACTTTATAAGGATACAATGGCATGGCCGGAATAGGTTTTGAGATACGAAAAATTCTCAAAAAAAATACCCTGCTCTCAGTTTTTGAAGCATACGGCTACGCAGGTTTAATAGGCTCAGGCCCCTGGCTGCTCTCTATTGTAGCGTTAATGCTAATTGGTATTTTAAGTTTAGGAATTGTATTACCTAAAGTACTTATTATTCAATTTTTAACGCTTGTTACCTACATGATGGCCGCCTCACTTATTTTAACGGGTGGCTTGCAGTTATTACTAACTCGGTTTATTGCCGATTTGTTTTTTCAAAAAGAAGAGGCAAAGGTACTGCCTAATTTACTTGGGGCACAGCTTGTAACAACCATAGCTGCGTTATTGGTGGGCTTAGCTGTATGGCCTATGCTCCCTATACCCGTTGTTACTAAGATTATAATTTTAGGTGCCTTTGTAAGCTTATGTAATCAGTGGCTTGGCGCTATTTTTCTATCAGGTATGAAAGAATACCGGTTAATTTTAATTACCATGCTAAGTGGTTACGCCTTTATGGTATTGCTTGCATATTTATTAAGAGACTGGCAGTTAGACGGCTTATTTTTTGCGTTTTTTGCAGGCGAAGCTCTGCTCTTTTTTAGCTTTTTGTTTATGATTATTCGCCGCTACCCAGGTGAAAAACTTATAAGCTTTGACTTTTTAAGCAATAAAAAAGTGTATTACAGCCTATTCTTTTGTGGTCTGTTTTATAACATTGGTGTGTGGGCTGATAAAATCATTTTTTGGTATTCGCCAAGCACATCAATTCAGATTATTGGCACGTTACGAGCCAGCCCAATTTACGACTTACCTATATTTTTAGCCTATTTGTCTATTATTCCCGGTATGGCAGTATTTTTAGTAAAAATGGAAACTGACTTTGTAGAAGAATACGACCGTTTTTACACAGCTATTAGAGAGGGTTCATCGTTAGAAGAGATTTACTATTTAAAAGACAATATGATCCAAACTGCACGTGCCGGTTTATACGATATATTTAAAATTCAAGGTATTACCGTTGCCTGCTTATTATTATGGGGCGAGCAAATACTTACCTTTATTGGTATTGATCCAAACTATAAAACGCTTTTATTTATTGATGTAGTTGGTGTGGGTGTACAAGTTATATTTTTGTCTATTTTAAATATTTTGTTTTATTTAGATAAACGCTCAACCGTCCTATTTTTAGCGGGGCTATTTTTGGTAATAAACGTTGTTTTAACTTTGCTATCGATCGCTTTTGGGCCGCAATTTTATGGTTACGGCTTTGCTCTCTCAACTATTGTTACCTCTGTTGTTGGGTTATTTTGGCTTTCTAAACAATTTGAAAATTTAGAATACGAAACGTTTATGCTGCAATAGCATAATATAAAGGCTGCTTATGCAGCCTTTATATTTAAAGCTTTTCATACAAAATTAAAATAATTAATTATTGGGAAGCGGCTGATACACACCATGTTTATAGCTCATATAAGCGCCTCAGTTTAAAGCAAAAAAGACTAGCTCAGTAAATAGATAAAATGTTTATAAAACAAAGGGCTTATAAAAACCAAGCTCCCCTACCTTGGCTTAGCTAATCTCTTGTACAATTAGACTTAGCTAGTTTAGCTTTATGCTAAATGAGGTAGCCGTTGCAATTATTTACTCACCCAACGCGCTTTAAAACCACGCGTATCAACATGTATAAATGCGCCTCTGTGCGACTTAGGCCCATAAATACCTAAACCACCTAGTAAACCTTTAAATGATTCACGTCTAGCTAACGACTCCACTATATCGGCCATCGCTTTAGCGTCACCAATTGAATGCTTACCGTCATTATTAATATCATCCATACGGTAGTTCCCATCGTTATCTATAAAAATATCGGCAGCATCACCAAATACATGTCGGCTAAGTTTTACATTGCCAATTGATTTGTTGTAGTACGGAGTTCTATAACCGCTCATAACCACCATATTACTAACCGGTATACCTTCTAAAATCAGTTCTTTGCGTATTTTTTCTAGTTTAAGTAACAACTTATTTTGTAAAAATAAATACTTTGGGTGCTTACTTCGCTGCTTACTAACAAATTCTTTTAGTGAAAAGTGAGGTGATATTTTTACGTTTTCATTTTCAGGCGTTACCTTAACAAAGCCATCGGGCACTATGTAGTGTGAAGCGTCTTTAATCTGTGAAGGTTTAGGATAGTGCCCAATGTGGTAATACTTGAGCTTTCCTCCTTCAACATTGTCTGCCGGTACTTTTACAAATACGTTGATTTTCATACGCTGTTTTTTATCGGGCGACTCAATAATTACCGTTGTTAAACCGGGCTCTTTGGGTGCTTGCCATTGCCAGCGGTTGGTGTCTGTAAGCTTAGATTTCCCCTGAGTGTTAATTAGTGTGTAAGCATTTTTTGATTGCGCAAAAAGCACTTCAAACTCAACTTGCTCTTTGGGCATTACAAATACTGAAAACACCGAATATGGCATAACTATATCGTTAATTTTCAGGCTAAATTCTGCATCTTCAAAGTTGGCTTTGTTTTTTATATCAACTACCTGATGCGCAGGCTTTGTAGGCGCGGCAGCAAATACACTATTGCTAAATATAATTGTAAATATGGCGATAGAAATATAATGAATAAATTGCATAAACCCTCTCATTATTTATTTTTTAACAAAGCAGCAATCACCGACTGTTCATCATTTTTTAATAGTGCTTTTTTATCGCGTTGATATATGTCATCTCTAAAGTTAACCAGCTTATTTTCGTCAACCCATGCAGTCCAATAAACTAAATGAATAGGAAGAGGCTCATCTAAATAAAACGTCTGAGTACTGTTTTGAGCAAGTGCGCTGTCCATATTATTGAGTGTTTGCGCTTCTCCTTCGTACTTAATAATTTCACGCGCTAACGAAAAAGGCTTTTCTATTCTTATACAGCCATGCGATAAGGCTCGGTTTGCTTGGCTAAAGCGGTGCTTTGCTGGCGTATCGTGAACATAAATTGCTTCGGCATTGGGGAATAAATACTTAACTTCCCCTAGGGGGTTTTCTTCACCAGCACGTTTTACTAAAAAGTGATCAAATTGGTACGGCTTAATAGAATCCCAATCAATATTGCTTGGATTAACAGTTTGTGAGTCTAGGTAGCTGTTTTTTCTAATTTCAATATTATTTTTTACAAGATAGTCAGGATCCTTGGCTACCTTTGGAGCAATTTCTTTGGTGGCAATTGAGGTGGGTATACGCCATTCAGGATTAACTACAAACTTTTCTATTTCGTCGCTAAATGCAGGTGTTTCCCAACTTGGTTTACCTACAATTACGTTATTTTTCAATTTCACATCGCCAGCTTTTACAAATCGTAAGCTGTATTCAGGAATATTTACATACACATATTGCTCATCACTTGCGCCTGCAAAGTTAGTTATTCTATAAAAGTTAAGTTTTAATTTATCGAGTTTTTGTTGTGCGGGCACATTAAGCGATGCAAAAGTACGCTTACCCACTCGGCCATCAACTTTTAAACCATGGCGGCTTTGAAATTGCTTAACAGCTTGCTCTATATCTTTATCAAACGTGCATATAGCTTCGTCGCACACGTTAATTTTTAAGTCACGCTCTTGATATAAACGCTGTGCAAGTAAGCCCACCTGTTTATTATTACTGCCTAGTTCAAGTAATTCATCGTTATATAAGTGTGTAAAACCACCTTTGTTAACTATTTCTTGATACCAATTAATGGCTTTTTCTGTACGTTCAATTAACTGCGCTGAATATTGGTCAAAGTAGTAGGTGTCATCAGCTTGCATGTACTTTTGTGAGTTATAAGTAGTTAGTGAAGAGTTAGCGAGTACCACACTTTCAAGCTCATTGGCAGCGAGAGTTGGTGCTGAGCATAAACCGCTCATGCCAATAAACAATGCAGTTATTAAAGTAAAACCCTTTGCTTTAGTATGCGCTTGATTTGAAAATGACCCCTTCACTGTGTACCTCCTCGCTAAATATCGTTGATAAATGCTTTTGTACTTACCACTAAGTAGTACTCTGGAGGTGCAACGGTAATGCCAAATTAAAGTTTTAAAATAAACAATTGAAATTTAATGACTTTTTAAAAAAACCTTATTCTAAACGTTAATAAATTAAACTAGAGAATATGTAATTAATATGCTCAAGTGTGTAAAGTTGCTATGGCAATTAATCTTTTAAAAAAGCTAAAAAACCACGTTCATAACGACTCAAGTACTTTGTTTTTCGTGGTAATGAAAGGGACTCTCTCCACGCAGTTTGAGTATCTTCATCTTCTTTACACAGCGTAATTAAATCGGGATGCACATAAGATTTGCGTGCTATAGCGGGAGTATTACCAAGTTGCTCAGATACGCTATCAAGCATGCTTTTTAAACTAAGCGCCCCTTTAGCTTTAGCTAATTGTTTGAATGCAATAACGCTTGCTCGCCAAGTTCTAAAGTGTTTAGCACTAAACTCCTCGCCCATTATTTGCTGAATGTATTGATTTATTTCACTTGATGTTACATTTGTGCGCTCACCTTCATTTATATACTGAAATAAATGCTGCCCGGGTAAATCTTGTAAGTCTTTTATAACATGGCTAAGCACCCTGTCGGTTATATTTACTTCACGTTCCTTACCTGATTTGGCACGATATTTTAGCTGAATATTTTTGCCCGTGAGTTTTGCATGGCGTGTTCGTAGTGTTGTCGCACCAAAACTTTTATTTTGCTTTACGTTACGCTCGTTACCTACCCTCAATGCACCTAAATCCATAAGTCTTACAACTGCCGCTAAAGTGCGCTCAATATTAAGCTCATCGCCTTGTAAGTCTGTTTCTAAACGCGCTCTTAACAAAGGGAGTTTATTACCAAATACTCCACATGCTTGGTATTTTTTAGCCTCTTGTTGCGCCCTAAATTCAGGATGGTAGCGGTATTGCTTTCGCCCCTTACTATCAAACCCTGTCGCTAATATATGTCCGTTTTCTTCTGGGCAAAACCAGGCGTTTTTATAGGCAGGCGGAAATGCCAATCCATTCAAACGATCAATCACATTTTGCTCTTTTATTTGCTTACCGATTGGATCAAAGTAAAGCCAACTTTTATGTTTAAGTTTACGCGTGATCCCTGGTAAATTATCGTCTACATAAATTAGCTTCATTAACCCTCCAGTTATATTTAAGCATGCATCGAGCTTTAAAATGTATCACTTTAAAATAACCTTAAACTGAACAAGACTATTGATATATAATAAAAAACCAACAACAATTATAAATACTTAATATATATTAATAATTCTATTTAGGTTTTTGTAAAAGTAGGTAGAACTTAAGTGCCAGCAGCGAGTCTATTACGATTAAACTTGATGCACTCAGCGCTAAAAGTAACTACTTTAGATAGATTTATTATCCTAAGTTCAGATTAATTACACTTTGTCCCCCGCAAGAGGGGTGCTGTTTAAATGGAGAATTCAATGGCTTTTGATTATGGATCGATTGATCTTGGACTAAAAAACCCCTTCAAACTTGAAGGTAAAGTTACAGCATTAAGAGGACTCATTGAGTCTATAGCTGGTATTAGTTTACTTGTTATTGCTGCGGGCTCTGTGAAAGAAGATACAACCGCAGGTTGGATTTTAATGATATTTGGCATGTTTATATTAGCGCTTGGCATTCGCTCATTATCATCGGGTATATACGCAACCCTCAAGTATTTTGTTGGCAGAAACCACCCTACATCTTTAGCTTATAACTTTAGTAAATCGCAAACATCGACCGCCCAAGAGGAAAAAAAGGAAGTGGCCTATACAGCTAATTCTCTTGAAGAAATGCTGGTTGGTCGTAAAAACAGTACGTTTAAAGAGCCTAATGGCTTTTTATCTCGCTTGTTACACAGCTTAATCCCTAAGCTTTTATTTTTACCTTATCCTATTCGTAATGTTGCTCAGCGCTTATTTGGCTCATGGGTCAGCACACTTGTTGCTCTTATAGCTTATGCACTTGTAGCATTCGTGTCTTTATCAGGCTTTACTGGCGAAGCCGGCGAATTAGCATTTCCGGTTTATAGTGCAATATTAATGTTTTATGTGCTTTTTTCTTGGCGCTCTTCAGGCAAACCTATTTCACGTAATGCAGAAAAAAACATCGAAGCTTTAGGTACTGGCGCACTTGCTAAAATTATTTCTTTATCATTTATTTTACCTATTGTTATTGGCCTTTCTATGTCGTGGTTAATGAAAGAGCAACGCATTAGTAAAGCGCAAATAGATAGCTGGCTTGAGCAATTACCTAGCCTACATGCAGGGCTTTATTTAGTAGCAATTATTGTATTAGCAACTCTTAGCTGTGCACTTGTTTTTGTAATGATAAAGGCACGTTTAAATTCGGTAACGCCTACTGCTGAGGTTTCTGAACTACGTGAAAACTGGCAAGAGTCTGTTCATCCAGACGAGATTTTCATAAACCTCGATAACCTAGTAATGGCTAACCGTCGTTATAAAGAAGTTCCTAACAGAGTTTATAGAGAATTAGACCCTAAGCTTCAAGAACAAATAGAAGGTAAAGGCGGTTTTAAAGGTGAAATGATTCAAGAGATTCAGCCTAAACTGCACTCAATGGACTTAGGTAAAAACTTTACACTCGCGAGATTACTTGCTTTGGTGAGCGGTAACTTACTTTATATTGTAGCGTTAGCATTTACTGTATTTTTAGCGTATTCGTTTATTAATATTTACCATTACATTGATGCGGCAAATATTAATAGTTTTAAACAGGCATTTAATAACCAACATGTTATTCAATTTAGTGAGCTATTAATGACAAGCTTTCACTTATTGCTAATAGGCATACTTATTAAAGCATTTGCGCAATTACTTGCAAACACAGCGCATCTATTTTTTGCAGAAATGCAATTTGAGTCACTGCTTGTGTACTTTAAATGTGAAGGCACTTTTACTGAGTCTAAAATATCAACAGGTACTGGTATTCACGATAGCACCCGCTCAGAAAATACTTTAGTACGCAGTAGCATAACACCTTGGATTATTGTTTCTCGTGTTATCTCTACTACATTTGCTGCAACAGGTATGAAAAACTTAGAGCACCCTCGCCATATTATGGAAATGCATAAAGACGAAGGGCAATTACAAGCAATCAAAAAAGACGTTATTGCGTTCTTAAAAGACCGCGAATCTATCGCTTCAATTACCAGTGAGCGTGATTTAGGTAATGCGTCACAAATACATCAACTAAACCAACAAACGCGCGCTATACCTACTCAGCAAGCGATAGCAAAAGACGACGAGGAAGCTGCTGGGTATTTAAGACAAGAAGAAAACTTATCTCCCGAGCCCAAGGGTTAATTAACCTCAAACCTAGATAATTTTTATTAATGCCACCTTGTTAACTTAGGTGGCATTTTTTTAACCTCTATTCAATACTTTTTAACTTTATTACCTCTTTTGCATTCAACAACATGATTAATATTGGATTAGTTCACAAAGCCCTTGCTTTATGTGCCAAAACACAAATAATGAAAGGATTAATTACAGGGTAAGAATGAGGACAATGAGCTATATACTAACCACCCAATGTGCTGATGATGTAGGCTTAATAGCTAAAATTACAGGGCTTTGCCATAAAAATAATTTAAACATTACGCGTAACAACGAATTTGTAGATAAAGACGCGCAGCGATTTTTTATGCGTACAGAGCTTACAGGCGAGCCACAAAGTGACTTTTTAGATCAACTACGCGCACTGTTGCCAGAAGGCGCTAAACTTGCGCTACATTGCGGCGCAAAAACTAAAGTAGTTTTATTGGCAACTAAAGAAGCTCATTGTTTAGGTGGTATGCTGTTAAAGCAATTTGAACAAACTCTTAATATTGAAGTATTAGCTGTAATTGCGAACTATGCTGATTTAGAGCCGCTAGCTAAAGGGTTTGGTGTGCCATTTCATGTTGTATCGCACGAAGGGTTAACCCGTAGCGAGCATGATAAAAAGGTAGGCGATTTAATTGCCAGCTACAACCCTGACATTATTGGCCTCGCAAAATACATGCGTATTTTAAGTCCTGAATTTGTGGGTCGATTTGAAGGTAAAATAATTAATATTCATCACTCATTTTTGCCAGCATTTATAGGGGCTAAACCTTATCATCAAGCATTTGAGCGCGGCGTAAAAATTATTGGTGCTACCGCTCACTTTGTTAATAATGAGCTTGATGAAGGTCCTATTATTTTGCAAGATGTAACCAGCGTTACACATGCTAATACCGCCGAAATGATGGCTAAAATGGGCAAAGATGTTGAAAAGACTGTGTTTTGTAAAGCACTTCAACTTGCCTCAGAGCATAAGCTATTTATTAATGGTAATAAAACCGTGGTGTTTTCTTAGCATTAATACAACTGCTTAATTATTCTACATATGAAAAAATGCCAGCATTGTTGCTGGCATTTTTTTGCTCATAAATAAGCTAATAACTTTTTAAATGTAAATTATGCCTGCTCTATTGGTTCGAGCTTTAATTTAGCGGCAATTAAAACGGCTTGGGTACGATTGTACACACCGAGTTTTCTAAATATGGCTGTAATGTGTGCTTTCACTGTCGCTTCTGATATGTGTAGTTCATAAGCAATTTGCTTATTAAGTAAACCTTCGTGCAGATATTGCAGCACTCGGTATTGTTGAGGCGTTAATGAGGCAACTTGCGCTGCTATTTCTCTATCTTCACCTTCAATTTCAGCTACTTTGTTTTTTAGCTCTTTTGGTAGCCATGTATCGCCTTCAAGTATTTGGTTAATTGCACTGGCAATATCATCAGACGATGATGATTTAGGAATAAAACCCATCGCGCCGTAACCCATTACTTTAGAAACGATGTTCACGTCTTCACTACCCGAAACAACGGCAATAGGTAAGCTTGGGTATTCTTCTCTAATACGAATAAGACCATATAAATCACCATTACCTGGCATGTGAAGGTCTAGCAGTAATATATCAAGATCCTCTTGCTCGCTTAACACTTGCAGTGTGCTGTCAAAATCGGATGATTCAAAAACCTCTAAACCCTCAAATTTTGCGCTCAGTGCGCCCTTTAGTGCTTCACGAAATAACGGATGATCGTCCGCTATTAAAAACTGACTCATGGTTCACTCCTAATAAATTCGGCTGCCAGTTAGGTTTTAAACCTTTACTGACAGCCGATATACTACGTTTAGAATCAACTTGTAATCAAGTTTTTAACGCACATTTAACGATTTAATCTGTTCTCGATTAGTTCATCGACAACTGAAGGATCGGCAAGCGTTGACGTATCACCGAGTTGTTGGTGCTCATTTGCAGCGATTTTACGTAAAATACGACGCATAATCTTGCCTGAACGTGTTTTTGGCAAACCCGGTGACCATTGAATCATATCTGGAGATGCGATTGGGCTGAGCTCTTTACGAACCCAATTACGTACCTCTTTAGTTAATTCATCGCTTACTGTTATACCTTCGTTAGGCGTAATGTAAACATAAATACCTTGGCCTTTAATATCATGCGGGTAACCTACAACAGCAGCTTCTGCTACCGCTTCATGCGCAACTAACGCACTTTCAATTTCGGCAGTACCAAGGCGGTGCCCAGACACATTAAGTACATCGTCCACACGACCGGTGATCCAGTAATAACCATCTTCATCACGACGACAACCATCGCCTGTAAAGTAAACTCCTGGGTAGGCGCTAAAATAAGTTTGTTCAAAACGTTCATGGTCGCCATAAACAGTTCGAGCTTGCGATGGCCAACTATCTAAAATAACTAAATTACCATCTACGGCACCTTCGAGTGTATTACCTTCAGCATCAAATAATGCAGGGGCAATACCAAAAAATGGATGTGTTGCAGAACCTGGTTTTGTATCAGTAGCGCCCGGAAGTGGTGTGATCATAATGCCACCGGTTTCTGTTTGCCACCATGTATCAACAATCGGGCAATTAGATTTACCAATACTCTCGTAATACCATGTCCACGCTTCTGGATTTATTGGCTCACCTACTGAACCTAAAATACGTAAACTATCGCGATGTGACGAAGCTGTAGGCTCATCACCTTTAGCCATTAGTGCTCTAATTGCTGTAGGGGCGGTATATAAAATAGTAACACCGTGTTTATCAACTACTTCGCCCATACGCCCTGCAGTTGGATAAGTGGGGACTCCTTCAAATAAAACCTGAGTACAACCGTTTACTAATGGCCCGTACGCAATGTAACTGTGGCCTGTGATCCAACCTACATCGGCACTACACCAATACACATCATCTTCTTTTAAATCAAATACGTATTCATGTGTCATTGATGAGTAAACTAAGTAGCCACCTGTAGTATGTACAACACCTTTAGGCTGACCCGTAGAACCTGATGTATACAATATAAACAAAGGATCTTCAGCATTCATTGGCTCTGGCTCACACTGTGCTGGTAAGTCAGCAACTAGCTCGTGCCACCATATATCGTGCTCATTCCAATCAACTTCACCGCCTGTTAATTGGTGCACAATAACGTGTTCAATTGTGGTTACAGTTTCTTGCGCTACCGCTTCATCTACATTTGCTTTTAATGGAACACAATTTCCTGCTCTGCGTCCCTCATCAGAAGTTATAACAACCTTAGCGCCAGAATCTCTAATACGATCAGCAATAGCCGATGGTGAAAAACCACCAAATACAACAGAATGAATAGCACCGATACGTGCACAAGCTTGCATTGCATACACCGCTTGTGGGGTCATTGGCATATAAATAGCTACGCGGTCACCTTTTTGTACACCCAGTTTTTTTAAACCATTGGCAAATTTAGCCACTTCGTCATGAAGTTTTTGATAAGTAATGTTCTCACTTTGAGAAGGATCATCACCTTCCCAAATAAGCGCAATTTTGTCTGCTTTCGTTTTTAAGTGGCGGTCAATACAGTTGTAAGACGCATTTAAATAGCCATCTTCATACCATTTAATACTGATGTGGCCTTTATCAAAAGAGGTGTTTTTAACTTTAGTGTAAGGAGTAGACCAATCGAGGCGTTTGCCATGCTCACGCCAAAAACTTTCTGGGTCATCAATAGATTGCTTATAAAGCGTATTATATTTATTTTTATCAATGAGAGTCGCATCTTTAATATGCGCAGGAACTGGATAGATACTTTGTGACATCTTCGTCTCCATTTAAATTACTTGCCTTAAGCTTTTATCAAGGATTACTCAGCAGTACTTTATTAAGTATTAGACCTTAGTTGTACTCTACTCCAATTTACTCATTTGTAGTTTATAATCCACCTGCTTTCAATTTTTTACATAAATAATACAACGCGTTAAATGTAAGTAAATGCAAACTAATCAACTCTAAAACCTTAGTCTTATAGACCAATAGGTAATTGAGTAAATATTGCACATATTCAAAAGTGTTTGTGTACTTTAATAAAGATATTTGCGGTATTACTTGCCAAAGCTTTATTTAACGAATGAAAACAATATGTGTATTGAAAAGCCAAACTAACACCCTTTTTTATTCGTAAGTAATACTAGTAGCAAGTAATACAACCTTACATGAAAAAAAAGCAACAAGTAGCCTATAAAGGACACCACAATGAAATTTACCCCATTAAAAACATTAGCAGCAAGCGCTGTATTATGTGCACTATCAAGCACTGCTTATGCAGCGACTGCCGCAAAAATTGGTGATACGGAATTTACTTACGGTGGATACATTAAACTCGACTCTATGTGGAGTGATTATTCAGCGGGTGCGCCTGCAGGCTCAAACGTAGGTCGTGACTTTTACGTACCAAGTACGTTAACAGTTGGCGATGACAACAGCTCAGATGCTGTATTTGATATGCATGCTCGTGAGTCACGTTTTAACTTTGGCACAGCCACTGTTATGGATAACGGTAAAACCGTTAATACTAAAATTGAAATTGACTTTTTGGCCTCGGCTGCTGGCGGTAATGAGCGAGTTTCAAATTCTTACGCCCCGCGTATTCGCCATGCCTTTGTGACTTACGATGGTTGGTTATTTGGTCAAACATGGTCTAACTTCCAAAACGTGGGGGCGCTTGCTGAAACGCTTGATTTTGTAGGCCCTGCTGAGGGCACTGTGTTCGTGCGTCAATCGCAAATTAAATACACCACTGGCGCATGGTCGTTTTCATTAGAAAACCCAGAAAGTACAATTTCTACTACTAGCGGTATGGTAGTAACTGATGATGCATCATTGCCTGACTTTACAGCTCGTTACACACACAAAGCCGATTGGGGTAACATTGTGGTTGCAGCGCTTGCTCGCCAACTTACTTATAAAGTAGGCAGTGTTGATGCAGATGAAACTTCTTTTGGTATTAGTGCATCAGGTAAAATAAACCTTGGTGAAGACAACCTTAAATTTATGCTTACTCAAGGTAAAGGCTTAGGCCGTTACGTAGGCTTAAACGTTGCTCACGGTGCAGTACTTAATGGCGATGAACTAGATGCAATTGATTCGACTTCTGGTTTTGTTGCCTACCAGCACAAGTGGACAAGCCAATGGCGTTCAACGTTCTTATATTCATTCTTCAGTGCTGATAACAACACTGATTTATTAGCTATTTCTGGTGATCCGACTGAATCAAGCCAAAGCTATAGCGCTAACATTCTATACTCACCGGTTAAACGTCTAACTTTTGGTGCTGAGCTAAAGCATGCTGAGCGTGAAACTGAAAGCGGCGTTGATGGCGATTTAGACCGCTTACAGTTTTCTGTTAAATACTCTTTTTAATAGCTAAAAAGCTAACTACTTTAAAAAGCGGCCTAGGCCGCTTTTTTTATAAGCGAGATTGAGTTCTATATAATTCATCAATTCGTACCTAAAATCTTCATATGTGGCGCTAAAATCCAAAAAAATAGAATTATTATTGATAAAAACACTAAATACAATTGCAAATCGATATCATTTAGATTAGGTTACGCACTTCTTTTGAACTAACTGGAAAAACTTATGTCGTCCCCTCAAGTTTTGCGTTTATCTAAACTAAGCTTTGCTACTTCTTTAATTTTATCTGGTTATGCACTTGCTGATGAGGCAAATGTAAAATCTGAACCTCTCGAAAAAATTGCGGTATATGGTCAGCATCATAAAAACTACATTACTGAAGAAGCGCAATCGGCTACCAAACTAGGTTTAACAATTAAAGAAACACCACAATCAATCTCGGTAGTTTCACGCGCACTAATGGACGACTTTTCACTAGACGACATAAACTCAGTACTTGAAAGCACGCCAGGCGTAACAGTAGAGCAAATAGAAACAGATCGTACTTACTTTAAGGCCCGTGGTTTTGAAATTACGAACTTTCAAGTTGATGGCTTAGGGATCCCACAAAGCTCAGGCTCTATTCAAGGTAGTCTTGATACATCAATTTATGACCGTGTAGAGATAGTTCGCGGTGCTAATGGTTTAATGACTGGCGCCGGTAATCCTTCTGCAACTGTTAACATGGTTTTAAAAAAGCCAACTTATACAACACAGGCAAATGCATCAGCATCTTATGGCTCATGGAATAAAAAACGTTTAGATTTAGATGTATCTACGCCAATAAATGAAGACCACGCTGTACGCGCTGTATTTACAAAGCAAAAAGCTGACTCATATTTAGATCGCTACGAAACAGATAAAACCATTGTTTACTTAGCCTACGAAGGCAAATTAACAGACAACACATTATTAAGCGTTAACTACGTTAACCAACAAAAAGACGCAGATAGCCCGCTGTGGGGTGCACTACCTCTTTATTATACAGACGGAACAGCAACCGATTACGACGAATCAACCAGCACCGCTGCTGACTGGTCTTACTGGGATAACAGTGCTGAGCAAGTATATGTAACACTTGAACAAAACTTATCGGCAACATGGGTAGCTAGAGCACGTTATGCCCACATCGAAAACGAACAAGACTCAGAGTTGTTCTACGTATACGGCACCCCTGATAAAGATACTGAACTTGGTTTAACAGGTTATGCTAGCCGTTATGATTACGAAGATAAGCATGACTTATTTGATTTATATGCCAGTGGTAAGTTTGATTTATTTGGCCAAGAGCACGACCTATCATTTGGTGTTAGCCAAGCTAAAATGGATTACAACGAGCAGTCTCTTTACGATTACACTACAGGCAATGGTTTTCCAGATATGCCATCACTTAAAACGTGGGATGGTGTAGTACCAGAGGCAACACTTGCTGATGGCTTAGATGGTAGTGATATTACTAACGAGCAAAAATCAGCTTACATATCTACTCGCATTAAATTAAGTGAGCCTTTAAGTGTGCTCGCTGGTGTGCGTTATACCGACTGGAAAACAAAAGGGAGTGCTTACGGTGTTGAACAAACAAGAAGCGACTCTGAAGTTATTCCTTATATTGGCACGGTGTACGACTTTAACGAGTCTCTATCAGCTTATGCAAGCTACACAGAAACATTTGTACCGCAAAAAGAGCTTGATATTAATGCCAACCAATTAGCTCCCGTAATAGGTAAAAGCAGTGAAGTTGGTATAAAAGCACAGTTACTTGATGACCAAATTTTCGTAACTTTTGCTTACTTCGATGCAAAGCAGGAAGGGCTTGCCATAGCTTTACCCGACTCACTACCTAGTGATACGCGTTATTATGCAGCAGATGGTATTAACAGCAACGGCTTTGAAGTTGAACTAAGTGGTCGAATAACAGATGATTTAAGCGCAAGTGTAAGTTTTAGTAACCTAACTATTGATGGTGATGATTTAGTTAAAGATTACACACCTGAAAATCAACTTAAAGTGGCCGCAACCTACCAAGTACCTTTAGTTGATGGTTTATCATTTGGTGCAAACTATCGCTGGCAGGATTCAACTAGCCGAGTTCAAGTCGAAGATGCAAATGGTATTGCAAGCGTCACTACTCACCAAGATGCATACGGGTTACTTGATTTAATGGCCACTTACGAAATTACAGATAACGTAGGAGTCACTTTCAACGTAAATAACACCACCGGTGAAAAATATTTGCACAGCCTGTACTGGGCACAAGGTTACTACGGTGCACCTCGTAACTACGCCCTATCTGTAAACTGGCAATTATAAATATATTTGATTAATTAAAGACTCTAGATTTTTTTCTATTGAATTAAAAAACGACACATTTTTAATGTGTCGTTTTTATTTTATCTAACCTGATGTAAGTTTTTAATAACAAAAAAGCGCTAATCATTACTGATTAGCGCTTTTCAAAGCTCGGGTCAAATCAAGCTTAAAAACTCATTTGGGTGCAGTTTAAAGGTCTGGATCGTCGCCTAACTTATCTTCACCGTCTTCAGGTTCAATAGTTGCTTTTAGTAAAAGCATTTCGCGTAACTTACCTTCGATCTCATCTGCAATTTCTGGGTTTTCTTTCAAAAACTTAATTGAGTTAGATTTACCTTGGCCAACCTTGTTGCCACTATAACTGTACCAAGCACCGGCTTTTTCAACAATTTTATGCTTAACACCTAAATCAATTAACTCGCCTTGCTTAGAAATACCTTCGCCATACATGATGATAAATTCAGCTTGTTTAAATGGCGGCGCTACTTTGTTTTTAACAATTTTAACGCGGGTTTCGTTACCAACAACTTCATCACCTTCTTTCACCGAACCAATACGACGAATATCAATACGTACCGATGCGTAAAACTTAAGTGCATTACCACCCGTTGTTGTTTCTGGGTTACCAAACATAACACCAATTTTCATACGGATTTGGTTAATGAAAATACATAACGTGTTAGAGCGTTTAATATTACCAGTAAGCTTACGTAATGCTTGTGACATTAAACGTGCTTGCAAGCCCATGTGCGAGTCGCCCATGTCGCCTTCAATCTCAGCTTTTGGTGTAAGTGCAGCAACCGAGTCAATAATAACAACGTCTACCGCGCTTGAACGTACTAACATGTCACAAATTTCTAGTGCTTGCTCACCTGTATCAGGTTGAGATACAAAAAGGTCATCAATATTTACACCTAGTTTTTGTGCATATACAGGATCTAGAGCATGCTCAGCATCAATAAAGGCACATGTTTTACCTTCTTTTTGAGCTTCTGCGATAACTTGTAAAGTAAGCGTTGTTTTACCAGATGACTCAGGACCATACACTTCAACAATACGTCCCATAGGTAAGCCACCTATGCCTAAGGCAATATCAATACCTAGTGAACCTGTAGATACAGATTCAATGTTTAACGCTTTGTTGTCACCCAATTTCATAATTGAGCCTTTACCAAATTGACGTTCAATTTGTGATAGTGCTGCGTCTAACGCTTTTTGTTTGTTATCGTTCATTTTGTTCTCCAATCCAGCTAATGCGAACAAGTATACTGTATGAAATCACAGTATCAAGCTAATTTTTTCATTTTATCTCATCTATTACACTTTTTAATGCAAATACAATAGCTTGCAGTCTTACTTGAGCCCTATCACCAGTAAATATTTGTTTAAAGGTCAGTACTTTGTCATTAATTTGTATGCCAAACCATACAAGTCCAACAGGTTTACCTTCTGTTGCCCCGCCAGGCCCTGCAATGCCCGATACAGCTATAGATATATTAGCGTTTGTTGCTTTAATAGCACCTACTGCCATTTCATGGACTGTCTGCTCGCTCACAGCACCGTATTGATTTAATGTACTAGCACTAACATTGAGCAAATCTTGCTTTGCTTGGTTACTATAAGTGACAAATGCACGGTCGATATAAGCTGAACTTCCAGGTGTATCGGTAAGCGCATAACTCACTCCGCCACCAGTACATGACTCAGCAGTAGTGATCCATAAGCATTTATCCGTTAAAATAGCGCCTAATTGCGCAGCAAGTGTTTTAATCTCTTGATGTAATTCCATATTCAGCCTTTGGGTAAATACATGTCGTTTGATCTTTATGCACCACACACTATAAAACAACAAACCCCTATGATGCAGCAGTATCTAAAAATAAAATCAGAGCATCGCGATATTTTATTGTTTTATCGTATGGGCGATTTTTACGAACTTTTTTTTGATGACGCTAAACGCGCCGCTCAATTACTCGATATTTCGCAAACTCATCGTGGTAAAGCTGGCGGTGATCCTATCCCTATGGCGGGCGTACCCTACCATGCGGTAGAAAACTACTTAGCACGTCTAGTCCAAATGGGTGAGTCAGTCGCTATCTGCGAACAAGTGGGAGACCCTGCAACCAGTAAAGGCCCTGTTGATCGTAAAGTAGTGCGTATAGTTACACCCGGTACAATTTCTGATGAAGCGCTTTTACAAGAACGCCAAGACAATCTCCTTACCAGCGTTTGGCAAAGTAAAAAAGGCTTATACGGGATTGCTTATTTAGACATTAACTCTGGTCGTTTTAATATTGTCGAAGTAAATACCGACGAAGCCTTTAGCTCAACTATTCAGCGCCTATCACCAGCCGAACTTCTGTATAGCGAAAGCTTTGAAAACGTTCATTTAATTGAACATATAAAAGGTGCTCGCCGTCGCCCAGAGTGGGAATTCGACTTAGATACGGCCGAGCACTTATTATGCGATCAGTTTGGTACTAAAGATTTAGTTGGCTTTGGTGTTGATAAAGCCCATAGCGCGCTTGTTGCTGCAGGTTGCCTAATGCAATACGTAAAAGATACACAACGTATTGCACTGCCACATATTCGTGCAATTACGCTTGAGCACAACGAACACGCTGTTATTTTAGATGCCGCTACCCGTAAAAATTTAGAATTAACTGTTAATTTATCGGGCGGGTTTGAAAATACACTTGCTCAAGTACTTGATAAAACAGCCACACCTATGGGTTCTCGCTTACTTAAGCGCCGTATTCATACACCAATTCGTAATAAAGACGAGCTAAATTCACGTTTAAATGCAATTAGCGCTATTTTAGATGCGCAGCTTTGCGGTGAATTACACGAATCATTAAAAGAGATTGGTGATGTAGAGCGTGTTATTGCACGCCTAGCTTTATGTACTGCACGCCCGCGTGATTTAACTCGCCTGCGCAGTGCGCTACAAGCACTTGCACCACTGCATACTTTGTTAGCTGACGCTAACGATCCTCGTATAGCAGGTATCATCAAGCACTCGCCTGAACTCCCTGATTTACAAGCGTTATTAGAACGAGCTGTGATAGAAAACCCACCGGTACTTATTCGTGACGGTGGCGTTATTGCTCCTGGTTACAATAGTGAGCTTGATGAGTGGCGTAACTTAAGTAAAGGTGCCACTGATGTCCTTGAGCAATTAGAACTGCGTGAACGCGAACGTACGGGCATTAGTACGCTTAAAATTGGTTATAACCGCGTACATGGCTTTTTTATTGAAGTAAGTAGAGCTAATGCGCACTTAGTGCCAGCCGACTACATTCGTCGCCAAACGCTTAAAAATAACGAACGCTACATTATTCCAGAGCTTAAAGAGCACGAGGATAAAGTACTCGGTAGCCAATCAAAAGCTCTCGCGCTTGAAAAACAACTATACGAGGAGCTGTTTAGATTTATTGCTCCACATATTGAGCAGTTGCAAATGATGGCAGCAGCATTGGCCGATTTAGACGTTTTAAACAATTTAGCTGAGCGTGCATTCGCACTCAATTATGCAAAACCAGAATTGTGCGATAACGACAATATAAGCATTAAGCAAGGTCGTCACCCTGTTGTTGAACAAGTAATGAAAGAACCGTTTATTGCTAACCCGGTTGAATTAAACAGCCAACGTAAAATGCTAATTATTACCGGTCCAAACATGGGCGGTAAATCAACCTATATGCGCCAAACGGCACTTATTGTTCTAATGGCTCACATTGGCAGTTATGTACCCGCTGACAGCGCTAAAATTGGTAATATCGACCGCATATTTACACGTATTGGTGCAAGCGATGATTTAGCATCAGGGCGTTCAACCTTCATGGTAGAAATGACCGAAACAGCGACTATTTTAAATAATGCCACGGCGCAGTCTTTAGTGTTAATGGATGAGATTGGTCGCGGTACAAGTACTTACGATGGACTCTCTCTTGCGTATGCAACAGCCGATCATTTAGCATCAAAAATATCTGCTAAAACATTGTTTGCTACACACTACTTTGAATTAACAGAACTTGCTGAGCAAACTACGGGCCTTGTAAACGTACACCTTGATGCAATAGAGCATAACGACACGATTGCATTCATGCATACAGTTCTCGACGGTGCAGCAAGTAAAAGCTTTGGTTTACAAGTAGCCGCTCTTGCTGGAGTGCCAAAAGCTGTGATTGCACAAGCAAAGCAAAAACTTAAGTTGCTTGAAAATCATCAAAGCGTTACTGCACCAAATACAGAGCAACAAGCCTTTACTTTTAATAACGAAATTACACAAAGTACACCTTCAGAAGTTGAAGAGCAGTTAAGCGCAATCGACCCTGATAATTTATCGCCACGCCAAGCGCACGATTTGTTATATAAACTAAAAGCATTGTTGTAATTTATATCACCTAATTTACAAGCATAAAAAAAGCCGAAGAATAAATTCTTCGGCTTTTTAACACACATAGTCTCTTATACTATTTAACTAGTTACGAAAACTGATTAAACAAGCTATCTGTACTTAAACCTTCTTGTTGCAAAATGTCTTTTAGACGACGTAATGCCTCTACCTGAATTTGTCTTACTCGCTCACGTGTTAAGCCTATTTCACGACCTACATCTTCAAGTGTCGAAGGCTCATAGCCAAGCAATCCAAATCGACGTGCTAACACTTCACGTTGTTTAGGGTTTAATTCACCTAACCAATCAACAATATGTTTATTAATATCATTATTTTGTACTTCGCCTTCAGGACCAGCACTTTTTTCATCAGGGATGATATCAAGTAGTACACTGTCGTTTTCGCCACCAATAGGCATGTCTACTGATGCAATTCTTTCGTTTAAACGTAGCATTTTAGTAACGTCTTCAACGGGTCTATCTAGGCAAGCTGCAATTTCGTCAGCTGTTGGCTCATGGTCAAGCTTTTGAGTTAACTCACGCGCTGTACGCAGGTAAACATTAAGCTCTTTAACTACATGGATAGGTAAGCGAATGGTACGCGTTTGGTTCATAATGGCACGTTCAATTGTTTGACGTATCCACCATGTAGCGTAAGTAGAGAATCTAAATCCACGCTCAGGGTCAAATTTTTCAACTGCGCGAATTAAGCCTAAATTACCTTCTTCAATTAAATCAAGTAAAGCAAGGCCGCGATTATTGTAACGACGTGCTATTTTAACAACCAAACGTAAGTTACTTTCAATCATACGTTTACGTGAGGCTTCACAGCCTCGAAGTGATTTGCGAGAAAAAAACACTTCTTCTTCAGCACTAAGCAAAGGAGAAAAACCAATTTCACCTAAATAAAGTTGAGTTGCGTCAAGATTTTTAGTTACTTCTTCTTTAGCAAAGATTTCATCGTCGTCTACTTTATCTAGTAGAGCTGTGCTTTCATCAACATCGATGTCATCGAACTTTTCGTCAGTCGTAGTATGTTTGTCAAGTTTTGCTGCGCTAGCCATAAGCCTTCTCCCGAGCAATTATCAATACCTAAAAATTAGGGTAGGTATTTAGCAGGATTGACAGCTTGTCCTCGGTAGCGAATTTCAAAGCGAAGCGCGGTGACCGGAGATTCTGAATTACCAATTTCTGCTATTTTTTGTCCTGCCTTAACCTTCTGCTTTTCTTTAACAAGTAATTTCGAGTTATGTGCATAAGCACTTAGGTAATCATCATTATGTTTCAATATGATTAAACTACCATAACCTCGAAGGGCGTTACCCGCGTACACTACAGTTCCTTGTGCCGCAGCTAAGACTGAAGCCCCTTTGCGATTAGTAATCTGTAAACCTTTATAACCGTTTTCCTTATTAGAGAAGCGTTTGGTAATTTTGCCCTTTGCAGGCCAAAACCACTTAACTTTACTGCTCGACAAGCGTTTAGTATTACTAATTTTGTTACTGGCTTGTTTCTGAACATACTCTCGTTGTTTTGGGGGATCAAGCTCTTTCTTTAAAATTATGTTATTTTTTTGTAGTTTTTTTATAGACTTTTTACTCGAATTCGTATAATTTCCATCCCTTTTTGTTTTTTCGGGCTTGGGGATTAAGGAGATGTTTTGCCCAGGGAAAATTGTGTAAGGTGATGGAATTGAATTGTTTTTTGCAAGTAATCTAAAGTCTTGCCCAGCACTAAAGGCAATAGAGTAGAGCGTATCTCCTTTTTGTACTTTATAGCTAGTCCCATTAATGTTAACAGTATGACCTAAATCATTAACATTATTATTTAAGCTACTAACAGGTGCAGGAACATGGCGAGAAGAGCAACCAAAGAGAAAAATACTAATAAATATAGTTACATACAGTAAACACTGTTTATTCATTGTATTTTTCCCCTAAATTAGAAAATTGATATTTTTAACGCTTAACGCAATAAAAAGTAAGCTAGCGCAATTAATACCACTAATCCCCAACCAAGTATTTCAATATACTGACGTAATTTTCGCTCCATTTGAGCTCCGCCCCACTTCATTAAGGCTGAAACTAAAAAGAATCGCGCACCGCGCCCAATGGCTGATGCTATTAAAAATGGCAAAAATGCCATTTGTAAAACGCCTGCGCCAATCGTAAATACTTTATATGGTATAGGCGAAAAACCGGCTAAAAACACAACCCAAACACCGTAATCCTTAAACCAGTTTAGTGCTATATCAAACTTTTCTTGCCAGTGCATTTGTGCAATCAATGGCTCTACAACGGGTTCAAATAGCCAAAAACCAAGTAAGTAACCAACCACTCCACCAATAACCGATGCTATTGTGGCAAAGCTTGCAAATCGCCATGCTTTGTTTGGTTGCGCAAGTGACATAGGTGCAAGCATTACATCGGGTGGTATCGGGAAAAAAACTGATTCTGCAAAGCTCATAGCAGCTAAGTAACGTTCCGCATGACGGTGTTTTGCCCACACTAGGGCCATATCGTATAACTTGGTAAACAACTTCAAAATGAATTCCTATTCAATATCGCCAGGTACTAACGGCACAAATCTAACGGGAGCAATAACATGCTCTTTATAATTATCGCCTTTGCGGATAACCATTATTAATTTTTGATCGCTCTCACCAATTGGGGCTAATAACACGCCACCATCGGCCAACTGAGCAAGTAAATCTTGCGGAACTTTAGAGGCCGCAGCAGTCACTATAATACCATCAAACGGCGCTTGTGATTGCCAGCCTTGCCAACCATCGCCATGCTTCATGGTTACATTATATAAATCGAGTTGCTGCAAACGTCTTTTTGCCTGCCACTGAAGTGTTTTAATACGCTCTACCGAGTAAACCTTTGTAAACGTTTTGGCCAATATTGCAGTTTGATACCCAGAGCCTGTACCTATTTCCAGTACTTTATTGCGCACACCAGCTAAACGAAGTAGCTCTGTCATGCGCGCTACTATGTAAGGCTGAGAAATTGTTTGCCCTTGCCCAATAGGTAGCGCTGTATTTTCATAGGCTTTGTGTTTTAGCACATCATCTATAAAAATATGGCGCGGAATATCAGCTATAGCACTAAGTACTTGCGTATCTTCAACACCTTCACGCTTTAGTAAGTCAGAAAGCGCTTTTGCACTGCGGGTATAATTAGCGAGCACGATTAATCTCCAAATCGGCTAACCACTCTCCTACTGCCTTTAAGCTATCTTTAGCTGTCATATCAACACTCAGTGGCGTAACTGAGGCATAGCCATTATTGATTGCGTAAAAGTCGGTGCCTTCACCAGCATCGCTTTCGGTGCCAAGCGATCCGTACCAATAAATATCACGGCCCCAAGGATCGGTTTGTTTCGTCATCGTTTCGGCTTTATGACGAGCACCTAAACGTGTTACTCGCACCCCTTTTAATTCACTTAATGGAATATCTGGTACATTAATATTTATTATTTGATCTTTAGGCAGCGGATGCGAAGCCAAGCCTTTAATAATATTGACGGTAACTGCAGCGGCTGTTTCAAAATGATCGCCATTATGTGAGCAAAGCGATACCGCAATTGCAGGCAAACCTAAATGGCGACCTTCAGTTGCAGCGGCAACAGTACCGGAATAAAGCGTGTCATCACCCAAATTGGCACCATGGTTAATACCTGCAACAACTAGATCTGGCTTTTCATCAGCTAACTGATTTACACCTAAATGTACACAATCAGTCGGTGTGCCATTAACTGACATAAAACCATTTTCGAGTGTAGTCGCTCGTAGCGGGTTCATAAGTGTTAAAGAATTACTCGCGCCACTACAGTTGCGATCAGGTGCAACAAGGGTTACATCTGCAATTTGTATAAGCGCCTGATATAAAACCGCAATGCCTTTGGCATTTACGCCATCATCGTTACTTAACAGTATCTTCATTTATGCCATTATCCTTTTCTTTGCGCTCTCGAGGGCTAGCATCTGTGTAATCCACCAGCTCACGTAATAATGCGGTTGCAAAACACCCTTTTGGCAAACCAAAGCTTAGTTTTAGTGTGGTTTCATCAAGTGTTTCAACAGTTAAGTTTTGTGGAATTAAGCGCAGCATTCGGCGCTCATTTTTAAGGCCTAACTCACCTAAACCATCACACCATGTTTGGTAAGGTACAAGCCATACTTTTTCTTGCTCGGTTAAGCCTTTTTCACTTTTACCCACCATAGGTGCCGACATCATAATATCGCCAGTGGCTAATCGCTCTATGTTTTCGTCATTAATTGCATCTTCAAAAAATGCATTGCTGCCGCTAAGCATAAATACTTCACGATGCATTGTTTTAGCTAAACCATGCTCTTTTACACGCAGGCTCACTAACTGATTAAATACATGCGATCGTGCTGCTGAAATAATAATACCGCGCAACTTTTTATCGCGAATACGCTCACCGGCAAACATTTTTTCAGCCATAACTAAGTTATGACCACCATGACCAAAGCGCTGCTCGCCAAAGTAATTAGGCACACCTGCGCGCACGGCATTAATACGGCATAGAATATCAAGAGGGTTGGTTACGTTACGAAGTGTAATAGTAAATTTATTACCTTTGTGGCAGCCCGTACGTAACTTACGGTCGTGGCGCTGTTGCGACACAATAAAAATACTCTCACTATTTAAATCGCTAAAATCGATAGGCTTTTTAATCGGTACTTTTACACTAAACCACTGCGAGCACACGCCGTGGCGATCTTTCATGCCTGCATAGCTTACGTCTCGCGGTGAAACACCCGCACGCTGCGCAATTAGCTTTGCAACGTATTGCGTATTTTCGCCTTTTTTAACCACCTGCAAACACACGTGTTCGCCACTGCCGGTAAATTCTATACCTAAGTATTCATCAACCATAAAGTCTTCAGCTGTGGTTTTAAAATCAGCTTTAGAAAGCGGCGCACCGTATAAATAATTTAAATCGCTCATGCGTTTTTTGTACTCGCAAGCTCTTTACTCATAATAACCACCGCATGGCTAGAAATACCTTCTTTGCGCCCTTCAAAGCCTAGCTTTTCGGTAGTAGTGGCTTTAACGTTAATTTGGCTAAGGTCGCAATTTAAATCGCTGGCTAAATTAGCGCGCATAGCTTGAATATGTGGCAACATTTTTGGTGCCTGAGCAACAATAGTTACATCACCATTACCAAGTACATAACCTTGCTCTTTAGCTAAGCCCACCACATGGCGAAGTAAAATACGGCTATCGATATTTTCATACTCACTAGCTGTATCTGGAAAGTGCTTACCAATATCACCCATTGCAAGTGAGCCTAAAATAGCATCGCATAATGCATGAATAGCAACATCACCATCTGAGTGCGCTAAAAAGCCCTGTGGGTAATCAATTTTTTCACCACAAATAGTTAGCGGGCCTTCGCCGCCAAATTTATGTACGTCAAAACCATGGCCAATTCGTATCATAATCCACTCTCGTTTTGTTGTTTATGTAATAAAAACCCAGCCAGGTCTAAATCCTCTGGCGTAGTTATTTTAATATTATCGCTACGACCTGCTACAAGCTTAACCGGTTTACCCGCCCACTCAATTGCACTGGCTTCATCGGTAATAGTAGCCCCGCTTGCTAATGCGTTTTGCAGTGCATTTTTAAGCTCGTCATATTTAAAAAACTGCGGGGTAAGGGCTTGCCATAAATCGTCTCGTGGCACAGTTTGTAGGGCATGTGTGTGGCCACGTTTTATGGTGTCTTTTACTTTACTAGCTAAAATACCGCCTTCATCAGCGTTTATGCATTCGTCAATTAGACGCTCTATATCACTAATATTAACTAACGGGCGAGCAGCATCATGTACAAGCACCCATGTTGGTGGGTTAGGCGCTAAAAAAAGCAAGCTATTAAGCACCGAGTCGGCTCGCTCTTTCCCGCCACTGGCTCGCACAATGCGATTATCAAGCAGTGGGAGTTCGTCAAAATAGGGGTCGCTGTCGCTAAGGGCAACAATAATAGTGCGTAATTGAGGTAATTGAGAAAGTTTAGCTAAGGTGTGTTCTAAAATGGTTTTACCGGCTAATTGTATATATTGCTTAGGCGCATTGTGCTGCATTCTACTGCCAACACCCGCCGCAGGTACAATTGCTGCAATAGTCTGTTTATTTGTCATATTGTTTGCCCGGTAAAACACGAATAAATGTTTCGTCCGGTTTAATCATTCCCAATTCGTTGCGTGCACGCTCTTCAATGCCTTCTTGGCCAAGCTTTAAGTCTTCAATATCTGCTTTAAGTACTTTATTACGTTTAATGAGTTTTTCGTTGGTTTGATGATGCGACGTTACTGCACCTTTTAGTCGTGTGTAGTCTTGTAAACCATTATGACCAAACCATAACCTGTATTGTACAAACAGTGCTAAGCACAGTAAGCCAACTTGAAAAATACGCATTTAACACTCCTTATTTTAAATTCCAAATACCTTAACTTTAATACGCTAAGGGGCGCTTTAAATTGCGCCAATTAATACTACCCGCTAAAAGCATTTCGCGTAGTGATAAAACCCGTGGCATACAACGCTTCGAAAATTGCCACTGATGCCCGCAACATGCAGCGGTTAAACTCACTTTACTTGGCTTTATTAGCTGAGCATTTTGCTGCTCTAGCCCATTTCCTAAAAAATCAAACCAACCAAGCTCGTTACAATGCAGCTTATTTTCGCCTAACTGATCGATACTGTCTATTCTAAGACGCACCTGATCGTAGCCATGCAATATAACGGGCACTATAAGCCCCACTTTGGCATACGTTTGATAAAAAAGTTCATTAGCTTGAACATTCACATCGGGTGGGGTCGGTTTTTGCTTTTCAAGCCACGTACCATTTTGTGCATCAAGCGTAAAAGGCGTGTCACCATTGGCAACTAACGTTGCCGCTCGCTCAATATAATAAGGTAGGCTTTTTAACTGGCGGCGCAGTTTATCGGCATTAGGCTCTGCAACTAATCGCTGAACCTCACGCTGATAAAACGCATTGCACAATTGTGCATACAACACTTTTTGTGCATCAGTTTGCCAAATTTCAACTTGCTGTTGAGCACCAAGTGACTGATTTTTAGCGACCAAAAGCTGTACTCAAAAATATTCAGGTAAATGTTTTATAACACAGTATTGAATGTTTTTTAAGCGCAGCGCACTATTTTAAGCGCTTGGCTTTTCACCTAATTTTGCTTTACCTGATTCTAAAAATTGCACAACCGTATTACGCTTTTTACCAATCAATAAACTGCCATCAGCTAAAAACATAAAGTTTTGCCAATTGCGTTTAAATACATCAAACGTCGTTTCGATAATATTATCGCGTGCCATACAAAAATAAACCGTGGTGTTAGCTTCCCAATCTAAAAACGTTAAGATTGCTTCTGGTGGTAACGCATCGCCATTTTCCCACGCATCTTGCCAATCTACTTCTTGGCTAAAGCTTTTTTCTTGGCCACACCAATCGGTGTCTTCAAAAAAATCAGGGTGATCAAACTCACGGCTCACCATGGTTGTCCAAAGTACGGCTGCGCGCTCGTCGCTCATAGGCTTTATTTTTGCTGCGTCTTCATCAGATACAGGTAAATCTTTGTGGCGAAAAACCCACGCCTTTTTGTAATCATCTAAAGAAATATAGTTCATAGTATTGGCAAATTAGTTAACATTAAAAGTGCAAAGCCAAATTATACAAGAGATCAAAACATGACTACAGCAATAAAACCACTTTCCCTAAAACCAGGCATATACCAACACTACAAAGGCCCGCAATATAAAGTTATTCATGTTGCCACCCATAGCGAAACCGAGGAACAGCTTGTGATTTACCAAGCACTTTATGGTGAATTTGGTATATGGGCGCGCCCATTAAGCATGTTTAACGAAACAATAGAAAAAGACGGTAAAACTATACAGCGTTTTGCTTATATTGGACCTGCTGCTTAACTATGGCATTATAACAAAATAACTTACTGCTCAGACCAGACAAGGGTACACCGTGCAATTTAATTCAACTGACAATTACATAGCGAGTAGCGCGCTTAAACAAGCTGTAAATGCTGCCATTATGCTCGAAAAACCACTTTTAATTAAAGGCGAACCTGGCACAGGTAAAACCATGCTGGCTGAGGAGTTGGCTAAAAGCTTAGACACCACGCTTATTCAGTGGCATATAAAATCGACTACTAAAGCGCAGCAAGGTTTATACGAGTACGACGCGGTTTCGCGCCTGCGCGACAGCCAACTAGGTGACGAGCGCGTACACAACATTAGTAACTACATCGTTAAAGGTAAGCTTTGGCAGGCATTTACGTATGCAGAGCTTAACGGCAAACGCCCAGTACTATTAATTGATGAAATAGACAAAGCCGACATAGAGTTCCCAAACGACTTACTACTTGAGCTTGATAAAATGGAGTTTCATGTTTACGAAACTAACGAGCGCATTGTCGCAAAAGAGCGCCCTATTGTAATCATCACATCAAATAACGAAAAAGAATTGCCGGACGCATTTTTACGCCGCTGCTTTTTTCATTACATTGATTTTCCTAGCAGCGACGAAATGCAGCAAATTATTGACGTGCACTACCCTAACGTTAAACAGGATTTAGTACGCCAAGCACTTGAGGTGTTTTTTAACTTACGTGAAGCCAACGGCCTTAAAAAGAAGCCCTCCACCAGCGAATTACTCGACTGGTTAAAGCTTTTAATGGCTGAAGACATAGACGCTAAAACACTGCACGACAAAGCTAAAAAAGGCGGTTTAATGCCAATGTTTGGCGCATTACTTAAAAATGAGCAAGATATAAGCCTAATCGAAAAACTTGCCTTTATGAGCCGCCGTTAAGATGTTGATTGCGTTCTTCTTCAAACTGCGTGAATACCGCCTACCTGTAAGCCTTCGAGAACTACTCGATTTAATTAACGCCTTAAAAAAAGGCGTTATATTTGCCGATGTAGACGCCTTTTACCATTTAGCTCGTACCATAATGGTAAAAGACGAAACGCACTTTGACCGATTCGACAAAGCCTTTAGCGACTACTTTAGCGGTATTGCCGACCTTGATTTGCTCGAGAGTTTAAAGCAACAGCACAACTTACCTGAAGATTGGCTACGTAAAGAGTTTGAAAAAAACCTAAGCGATGAAGAAAAAGCTCAGCTAAAAGCTATGGGTGGGCTCGATGAGCTTATGAAAACCCTAAAAGAGCGTTTAGAAGAGCAGCAAAAACGCCACGCTGGTGGCAATAAATGGGTGGGCACTGGCGGCACATCACCTTTTGGTGCATACGGCTATAACCCAGAAGGTGTGCGTATAGGGCAAGACGGTAACCGTAACCGCCAAGCAGTAAAAGTGTGGGATAAACGAGAATACAAAAACCTCGACACCGACAGAGAAATTAGTTCGCGCACAGTTAAACTCGCCCTTAAAAAGTTACGTAAGTTTGCCCGCACAGGCGCAAGCGACACGCTTGATTTAAACGAGACTATTCGCGCTACTGCAAAACAAGGCGGCATGCTTGATGTAAAAATGGCGCCCGAGCGCCACAATGCAGTAAAAGTACTCATGCTGTTTGATATTGGCGGCTCAATGGATGACTACATTCATACCTGCGAAGAGCTATTTAGCGCCGCCCACAGCGAATTTAAACACCTAGAGTTTTACTACTTTCATAACTGTTTATACGAGCACGTTTGGCAAGACAACGCACGCCGCCACTCAAACGTAATAGACACCATGACGCTCATAAACAAGTTCACTAGCGACTACAAAGTAATATTTGTAGGCGATGCCACTATGGGTCCATACGAAATAGCCTACCCTGGCGGCTCCGTAGAACACTACAACGAAGAGCCCGGCAGTGCATGGTTGCAACGTATAACAAACCACTTTGATAAAGTCGCTTGGCTCAACCCACAACCCGTTGAACACTGGCCGTACTATCAATCGATTGGCTTTATAAAAGAGCTAATGAACAACCGCATGTACGCGTTGAGTTTAGATGGGATAAGTAAAGCGATAAAAGAGTTGAGTTAAAGTGAATAATAGAAATATATTAAAATTAGTTTTGTTTGCATCACTTATAATAAATATGGTTTTTATTACTACCTTTATAAGTGACTCTAAAAAGGATAAAAGCATTTACTTATTAGCAAGCAATGTTGAAGCTAAATGCTTGAATGACTGGAAGTCACAAGACTCTAGGGTACCTTTTATTACCTCTCATCAAATTTTAGGGCCAGATCCTTTTACTGAGTATAACCTTTTAGAGCTGGGAGGTTATGATCAGTCAACATCTTTCATATACGAATTCTCAGCATGTTTTAAAGATAAATTTTCTACAGTAAGAACAATTGCAGAGATGAGATATGCTATTGATCTCATGGGTAAGCAATCAAAAAATGTTGGATTTTATAAATTACCAAATTCTGACGAAATTATTGTTTACTCAAATGAGTAACAATTAGGCTAGATTGGCTTAGCTCATAACTCGTTGAGCATTGGCTGTACTATTAATCAATTGGCTTTATAAAAAAGCTAATGAACAACCGCATGTATGCGCTTAGTTTAGATTGGGTCAGTGGAGCGATAAAAGAGCTGAGTTAGATGCGAATTAACGACAGTTTAGCTCCAGAAGCGGACCCTCAAGGCGTTTATCTGAAACTCTGTTGGGTGGCGCCTTCGGCTTAACCAACCTACCTTTTGACGTAGGTCGAATAAGTGGCGAAGCCACGCCATCCGACAAAATGATGAATTGACTAGAAATAACTCGACTCGCCGCGTTTTAAATCACCTCCTGAGTACAACTTCGTTATTACTCAGGAAGCACTTCAATATTTACAATATCGTCTTTTGTGACTGCGATAGATTGATAACCATCCTGATCAAAAATACAAGCTTCAGGGTTTATAAGCTTGTGATAAGATGAAACTAAAATTTTACCCCATGGGTACTCCGTAAAAGTTTTCACTTTTGATGGATTTAAAGCACAGCGAATGAGAAGAGGTTTACCAATTTCCGACAACTTCATACCAATAGAATCGTCGAAATCAAAACACATCATAATCTGCTCACCGCCATATAAACCGATTAAAAATTTCGAACTACTATTGCCTAGTGCTACTTCAGTAAAATTAAAAAATATTCGTTTATCTCTAGCTGGGCAATATTCTTCAGTGAAAAAATCGCTCCAACAGCTCTTAATGAAGTCAATTTCATTTAAAGAAAACCGATGACGATGTTCCGTTAAGAAGGTGTTCCTAATCTCACCTCCATCCCTGACAAGGAGTCCTCTTTCTTTTATTTGCTCAGGAATAGCCCTTGTATAATGAATACCGACAACTTTTCTTTCCGAGCAGTGTTTATCAATATCTTTTACTAACTCGAGGACACAACTGTATTTAAACATACTTTCCAAGTAGTCATATTTACGGCATAGCTCGTCTAATGTTCTTAATCTATCAGTAAATGCCTTTGGTAATCTTAAGGGCTTAGTAAGGTCAATAACCATATAAAAAATCAGTTCCTTTAATCCATAATATTAACTAAATAAACTTACACATTCCAAGCCCTAAACCATCGCCATCACGTTTTAAATAACCATATTGTGTATAAAAGCTTTCTTTACCGTGAGCACTTAATAAACCTATAGTAGCGCCATTAGAGCAGGTGTTTTTTAGGTAGTTTTCAATGTGGGTCATAACTAAATGACCTATGCCTTGTTTTTGATAACTTGGCGCAACAATTACATCTTGAATATAAAAATACATTGCGCCATCACCGATTATTCTACCAGTGCCTATTAACTTATCAGTATCGTATACGGCAACCCAAAAAAGTGAGTTTTCAATGCTTGCTTTTAATGTTTTATCGTCAGGGTTTTGCCACTTTGCTTGTGCGCGTAAATTAGTAAATTCATCCAGTGCTGGAGCTGTATATTCAACCTTATATTCCATAACATCCCCTACTCACTTTCAAAGCCCTTTACTCATAAACAAGCTGTACGGATCTACCTCATAATCACCAAAGGGTTCGCACTCTTTAAAACCAAATTGAGTGTAAAGCTTTTGTGCGGGTAAAAATGCCTTTGCCGTGCCGGTCTCTAAACTTAACTTTTTGTAACCTCGCAAAGTTGCTTGCTCAATAATATGTGTGAGTAACTTAGCGGCTATGCCTTGGCGTAAATAGCTGCTTGATGTGCGCATTGATTTAATTTCGCCATGCGTTGTATTTAGTATTTTTAAAGCGCCAACACCCGCTAAATTATTATCAATCCATAAGCTATAAAAAGTTATATCGGGCTGGATAAGTTTGCTCACATCAAGTGCATGTACGCTCTCAACGGGTGAGTGTTTTAACATATCGTTATGATGCGCTTGTAGTAGTTTTATAACTTCTGGGTTTGAAAGCTCACCTATTCTAATATCCATTTATACCTCGTTTAATCCTAGAATTTAATGCTTTAGGGCTTTAATTAAAACCCTAAAGTAAGTGGCTGTATTTAGAATGCTAGTTTCCACACTACAAAAGCGACAGCAAAACCTACTAAATACACTAGCCCTAACCACGTTAAGCTGCGTAATAGCACGCTGTGCTTTATAGCTGGCTCTGATCGCACAAGGCTAAAGTTGAGCCATGCAAATACAGGCGTTGTAACAAATGAAAGCGTCATGGCAAACGTAAGCATGGGGCCAAGGGCTGATTTAAAAAATAAAATAACGGCCATACCGGCAAGTGCTTGTAGTATTAACCAAATATTTAAGCTGTGTTTTGATTGCTTAAAGCCAAGTAGTTTATGAGATTCGTTAAGCGTGCGGGCGTAGCCATCAAGCACGGTGAGTGTGGTGCCAAACATACATAAAAAAGCGATTGCTGATACCAGCGGTCTTGCCCACTCGCCTATTGTTAATGCGTACATATCAATAAGCTGCTTGGCAAACGCGACACCGCCAAGTTCTATACTACTGGTTTGCCCGTACTGCACTAATACACCTAAGCTAAAAAATACCAAGGCTAAGCCAGCTGTAAGCCAGTAACCTACGTTAAAATCGAACAAGCCTTGGCTTTTAGAAACTGTTTGTTGCGCTTGTTTTTCTTTTAGCCATAAAGAACTTAATGCAGATATTTCGATAGGTGCTGGCATCCAACCCATTAAAGCCACCATAAAGCTCAACATAGCCAGCTCGTAAGGTGATGGGCCAACATAATCAGCAGGCGCCATTGGGCCATTACTAAACGCGATAACTAACGCAATAACGGTAGCCAGCGTTAATAACCCCATTATACCTTTAGCCACACTGTCGAGCGCTTTAAAGTGGCCTAACAATAATATGGCTAAGCACACTCCTAATAATATCCAACATAGCAGTGTCACCTCTATCACTACAGGCAGCGCGTAATGCAGTAAGCTTGCGGTAAGCAGTAATACGCCGGCGGTATTAACAACAGCGGCAACAATGTTTAAGCCAATAAAACTATAAAAGTAAAACGGGCCTTTGCTTTTATAGCCCTCCACTAGGCTATTTTTAGTGGCGAGTGTGTATTCCATACCAAAGCGAAAAAACGGGTACTTTAAAACATTAACAACAAGGATAAGCCAAAATAATTGCCAGCCAAATATTGCCCCAGCTTGCGTAGAGGCAACTAAGTGAGATCCGCCAATAGCGGCTGTTGCCATGAGTATTCCAGGTCCAAGCGCACCTAGTCGAGACTTCCATACTGCTTTTGTTGTGTGCATTAATTTCTCAAAATATGTGTGTTGTGTGTTCTTTTTATTAATTTTTTTAATTAATAAACGGCAAGAACGCATAACTTACCTAAATTACAGGCAATAAAAAAGAGCCATACGGCTCTTTTTTACAATACTTTGGAACTAAATTTTATTTAAGATCCATCTCTTGGATGATCTCGTGTGCGATTTCAGGTGTAGTGCTAACAGGCTTTTCGTGTAAGTTTGCTTTTATCTGCCCTTTTCGATGTTTTAGTGCCGCATCGAGTTTTTTAGCTGCGCTTGCAATGGCTGGGTACATAACTTCGTTTTCCCCTTTTACCGATATGCGCGTGCCTTCGTAATTAGTGCTAATTTCAGCTTGGATTTTATGATGCTCTTTAGACAAAATAATATCGAGTGCAATAAGCGATGGAAAGTGGCTCTCGATTTTTGAAAATTTTTCGTTGATGTGCTCTCTAATAGAGTCAGTAACTTCAACATGGTGACCAGAAAGATTAATTTTCATAGGGTATCCTTTTATTTGTTACCTCATAAATAGTATTGGGGGCTATTTAGATTAACACAAGGAAAAAAGAGAGATATTTGAGGTTTATTTACGGTTTTTGGTGATTTAAATCATGTGTTGCGCAAAGTTTATGCAAAGCCCATAGTACATGGGCTTTCAGACGTCTAGCTGTATTGATTAATCTGTGTACGAACAACAGTAGTCAGCAAAATCAGATACTTTTACTTTAAAGCTTACATTTGCATCAACATTAAACGATTCACCTGCGTTAAATGTTTTCCACTCACTTGCCCCTGGTAATAAAATATCCCATTGGCCAGCTAAAAGCTCCATGCATTCTTTTTGGTTTGTATCAAAAACAAACTCACCTGGTTGCATAAAGCCTAAAGTTTTCGCTTCTCCATCACCTAAAATAACGGTACGGCTCGACACTTTTCCGTCAAAATATACATTGGCTTTTTTTACTACACTTACGTTATCGAACTTTGGCATTTTTAGCTCCTGCTAATTTTTATATTTAATTGCAGTCACATTGCCTGATACATAATGAGCTTGCAAGGAAGTGGAGCGAAAAACATTAAGTCAACATATCATCACGGCAAACTACAACTTATTTTTATTGAATATTAGCTTTAGGGTATATATTAAATAATTAGAAGCTACGCTTCTCACGCGAGCAAGCTCTGCGTCTACAAATAACGCTCCTTAACTTTGGGAACAACTACTTGTAGGTGCGCATATTTCAGGCTTTTAAAAGTAACTCTTTTATTAAAGGCGGGCTTTGAGAAAGTTAAAAACCCTGCGAGTTATCTGTTATTAAATTATCATGGTCCGAGGGTAACTCAGTGAGCTTTATTGACTCCATAATTCGCTGTTGTGATTCAAGTGCATGATTAGCCCATTTTTTATGCTTATGGGAAAGATCAACACGGTGATTAAATTCAACCTCTAAAAATGCATGCTCACTTAGTGGTAAGCAATAAAAATCTTGGCGAGAACGCTTATTACTTTTTTTTATTTGATAAAACACCCATTGGCGATCATTAATAATTACCTCTTTAGCCGCAGGCAGTGGCGGATAACCATAAGATTCAACGCGCCCTAAAATTTCCTTTTTAAGTGCCTCACCTTGCCATGGGTTTGCTCTTTTATTCGACTCTAGCTTGGTATCATTTTGAAGCTTAGTGTTATAACCATCTGACCCCCAATGATAATTATCATACTCATCAATCACAAAGCGTTTTAATTGCATAGTATCAAGAACATTGATTTTATTGGTTTGCTTAATTCTTAGTTGGCAACTAAGCATGCCATACTCACTGCTTGGTAAATAACTTACTGGTGGCAAATACATCCAATTTTCAGTGAGCATATGTACGTATTCATGGTGTAAATAGTTTTTCTTATGTTGATTAAACCAGCTTGTTGAATTATGCGGGAATGAGATATCCATGGTAGACGGTACAGCTGCGACGTTACTATCTGGCACATCGAGTGTTAATAGCTTGTCTTCTAGAATAAGACGATGGTGGATGTAATTTTCAAAATTAGGGCCTCCTTCAAAACCACGGTAAAAAGCTTTGGCTAATTTGATCATAATCGCGCATCCGTAGGTGGTAGAGTTTTAATAAACTTTCTTACTACATCGGCCTTATCGGTATAGCCTAGCATCTGCAGTTGGTCAGCATAGGTGACTAGGCCTAAAAATGGTAAAGTGTGTGGGCTTGCTGCAGCATCATCACCTGTAACTAAGCCTTTAAATTTCATCGAACGGACAAGACTGCTTGACGATAAGTCATTGCGGCCAGCTAGGTTAGGCACTAAGTCATAGGGATTATTACGCACCGCAACAACTTTTAACCCGGTACTATGGGCAATGCGTTTTAAACGCTCGACATTTGAACCTGAGCCATGAACAGCGAGTTGCTGGCCTGTAAGTGGCTTACCATAGTGAATACGATAATGCTCCAGTGCCGCGCAAAAAATTATCGCGCCTTGACTGTGTGCTAACCATTTCACCTGCTTCCCTTGCTGATTATTTTGTGACAGCACGGCCGCTAAATGCTGGGCGTTATGGGATTTTGTACCTAAGCGTTTATCAAATACGCACTCCACTAAGTCGAGCTTTGCTCGATCTGTGGGGTTATGAAATAACGTATAAGCTTTTATGCCGTCTCCCTCATAAGCTCTATCAAGGTGGGTGCCCATTAACCATGTGGCTTTGGTAAGCTCATTTTGCATACCATTGACTGCTGCATGCTGTGTATTGACTCGCGTAACCGGAATAGGATCAGGTTTCCATGCTCCTTGTATTTCTTTTATTTCCTCTTTGCTTATTGCTTTATCATAGGTGTGATTACTAAGCCTTTGAACTTCATAAAGCATCGTACGCTCTGCAGCAAAATTATCTTTAGCTCCCTGCAATTGCCTATCGAAAAGTATATCTTCCAAATTGATAAAATTATTTTTAAGTGAGTATTCAATTAAAAAATGATAATTACGAAATGGGTATTTTGTCCGCCATAAACGTCGCAGCGGGTTACGGCTATGCTTAATTGAGTTTGTAGCATTAGGGTTCGCGCATATTTGAATTATATCGGCGCATACCATTTTTAAATCATAGTCATTAAGCTGCGATAGCATAGCGAGAGCTTGGCAAGTAAATTTAACTTTATTAAATGGAAAATTAACGGGTAGCATCACACCAAAATCTCGACAGCTAAGCGCGTCAAGTGGGATAACAGAATGAGCAGTGATAGTTTTATTGAGTTTAGACCAAGACATATTGCTTCCTTGTAAATGAGTCTGTGCCCAAAATGATACCGTAAATGAATTTTTAGAGCAAAAGTTTTTAACGCAGTATTATATTGTTGAATTGCACCTTTTTGGCTCCATTGTAGGTCGTCATTTATGGCATCATAATTTTTATTTACCTTTAACGCGCTTAAGCACGACCTACAAACAAAAAAGCCCGCCCTGTTTTACACAAGGCGGGCTTTTAATCTTTAAAGCAAGCGATTAAAAAAGCTCGTTTGCTTTGCTTACAATGTTTGCCACTGTAAAACCAAAGTGCTCAAACAGCTCACCAGCAGGTGCTGACTCACCAAAGGTAGTCATACCTACTACTGCGCCATTTAGACCTACGTACTTGTACCAGTAGTCAGCAATACCTGCTTCTACTGCTACGCGGCGTGTAACAGATGCCGGTAATACGCTTTCTTTGTACTCTGCGCTTTGATCTTCAAAGGCATCAGTACATGGCATAGATACAACACGTACCTTTTTACCTTGGCTGCGTAGCTCAGTTGCTGAATCTTGTGCTAGTTGCACTTCAGAGCCCGTCGCAATGAAAATAATCTCAGGGTTGCCGTCACAGCTAAGGATGTAACCACCCTTTTTAACGTCTGCTAATTGCTGTGCGTCACGCGCTTGTTGCTCAAGACCTTGGCGAGTAAAGATTAACGATGTAGGACCGTCTTTACGCTCAATAGCTTGTTGCCATGCAATTGCCGACTCAACTTGGTCACATGGGCGCCAGTTGTATAAGTTAGGCGTTAAACGCATGCTTGCGATTTGCTCTACTGGTTGGTGAGTTGGACCATCTTCACCTAAACCGATTGAATCGTGCGTGTATACAAAAATGCTTGGTTGCTTCATTAATGCAGCCATACGTACGGCATTTTTTGCATATTCAACAAACATTAAGAACGTAGCACCGTAAGGAATAAAGCCTTTATGAAGGGCAATACCATTCATAATTGCCGACATACCAAACTCACGTACACCGTAGTAAATGTAGTTACCGCTTGCATCGTCGTGTGTTAAACCTTTAGAGCCATCCCAAATTGTTAAGTTTGAGCCTGCTAAATCGGCTGAGCCACCCATAAATTCTGGTAATAACGGACCAAATGCGTTTAATGCATTTTGCGATGCTTTACGAGACGCTGGGTTTGCAGGGTTTGCTTGTAATTGCTCAATGTACGCTTGAGATTTTTCAGCCCAATCGCCAGGCAGTTCGTTATTAATACGACGCTTATATTCAGCTGCAAGCTCTGGGTATGCTTTTGCGTATGCTGCAAATTTTTCGTCCCAGCTTGATTCAAGCTGCTGACCTTTTTCTTTGCTATCCCATTGTGCGTAAATATCATCAGGAATTTCGAACGCATCGCCAGTCCAACCTAAAAATTCGCGAGACGCTTTAATTTCGTCATCACCTAGTGGTGCACCGTGACAATCGTGGCTACCAGATTTGTTAGGTGACCCGTAACCAATAATTGTTTTACAACAAATTAGTGATGGTTTATCGGTAACACTTTTAGCTTCTGCAATTGCAGCACTTATAGCATCGCTGTCGTGGCCATCAACACCACTAATTACATGCCAACCGTATGCTTTAAAGCGAGCTGGCGTGTCATCTGTAAACCAACCTTCTACTTCACCATCGATTGAAATGCCGTTGTCATCCCAAAATGCAACAAGTTTACCCAGACCTAATGTGCCTGCAAGTGAACCAGCTTCATGAGAAATACCTTCCATAAGGCAGCCATCGCCCATAAATGCATAGGTAAAGTGATCAACAATATCGTGACCTTCACGGTTAAACTGTGCAGCTAGCGCTTTTTCAGCAATTGCCATACCTACGGCATTTGTGATCCCTTGACCTAATGGACCCGTAGTAGTTTCGATTCCTGGTGCATAGCCATATTCAGGGTGACCTGGTGTTTTAGAATGCATTTGACGGAAGTTTTTAATTTCGTCCAGTGGTAAGTCGTAACCACTTAGATGCAATAGAGAATAGATAAGCATTGAACCGTGGCCGTTTGAAAGAATAAATCTGTCACGGTCAGCCCACTCTGGATTTGTTGGGTTGTGTTTTAGATAATCGCGCCATAATACTTCTGCGATATCAGCCATGCCCATAGGGGCTCCAGGGTGACCAGATTTGGCCTTTTGTACTGCGTCCATTGACAAGACGCGAATAGCATTTGCAAGTTCTTTGCGAGATGGCATGAATTCTCCTACCTTTATGTGTATTTGCGCGGGTATTTATGTGTTTGTTTATGCACCCAAGTAACTTGGGTTTGTTTATATCGACCATTCTTACTTATTGTGGGGGCTGTGTGCAATTAAAAACCCTATAAAAGTGAGGCATTATGAATATTTTTTAAGACCAAAAAGTTATTAGTAATTTTATTTAGACGTCTAGGCGTAAAAACACTATGCAAGGTGTTTTGTTTTCGATAAAATACGCCCCTTAATTTTTTAGCGCTAATACCGACGTTTGTGAAGCGCAATATTTGTGAGCAGAAATACAATGGCAAAACATTTATTTACTTCTGAATCAGTTTCTGAAGGTCATCCGGATAAAATCGCCGATCAAATCTCTGATGCGGTACTTGATGCTATCCTAGAGCAAGACTCTCATGCCCGTGTTGCGTGCGAAACTTACGTAAAAACAGGTATGGTTATGGTTGGTGGTGAAATCACTACTAGCGCATGGGTTGATATTGAAGAAATTACACGTAAAACAGTACGTGAAATTGGCTACACGCATTCAGACATGGGTTTCGATGCTGATTCATGTGCAATTTTAAACACTATTGGTAAACAGTCTCCTGACATTAACCAAGGTGTTGACCGTACTAGCCCAGAAGAACAAGGTGCTGGCGACCAAGGTCTTATGTTTGGTTACGCATGTAACGAAACAGAAGTGCTAATGCCTGCGCCAATTACTTACTCACACCGTTTAGTACAGCGCCAAGCGCAAGTACGTAAAAGCGGCGAGCTTAACTGGTTACGTCCAGATGCAAAATCTCAAGTTACTTTTGCATACGAAAATGGTAAGCCAGTAGGTATTGATGCAGTAGTACTATCTACTCAGCACAGCGAAGACATTTCGCAAAAAGATTTAGTAGAAGCGGTGATGGAAACTATCATCAAGCCGGTACTTCCTGCAGAGCTTATTACAAGCGCGACTAAATTTTTCATTAACCCAACGGGTCGCTTTGTAATTGGCGGACCAATGGGCGATTGTGGTTTAACAGGTCGTAAAATCATCGTTGATACATACGGTGGTATGGCTCGTCACGGTGGTGGTGCTTTCTCTGGTAAAGATCCATCAAAAGTTGACCGCTCAGCTGCATACGCTGCACGTTACGTTGCTAAAAACGTAGTTGCGGCTGGCCTTGCTGATAAATGTGAATTACAAGTTTCTTACGCAATCGGTGTTGCAGAGCCTACATCTATCAGCGTTGAAACGTTTGGTACAAGCAAGTTAGAAGAAAGCCGTTTAATCGAGCTTATTCGTGAACACTTTGACCTGCGCCCTTACGGCTTAATTCAAATGCTTGATTTAGAGCGCCCTATCTACCTTCCTACAGCGGCTTACGGCCACTTTGGTCGTGACGAATTCCCTTGGGAACGTACAGATAAAGCTGATGCACTTCGTGCAGCCGCTGGCCTTTAAGCAAAAAGTGTTGAAGAAAATTAAAAACGGCCCTTAATAGGGCCGTTTTTGTATCTAAAACTTATCAGTTACATTGTTTGTAGTGCGTCTACAAAATAACTATAAAATCGACCTCGAATTCTTTTGTACTTTAGGTATATACTCATTTCATTATAAAAGCTTTAGGGATAGTTAAATGGCCGATAACTTTCGCGTTATATTTGCAGGACTTGCCGATAACGTTGACATAAAAGCAGCGTGCGCAAGCTTAGCTGAAAAATTAAAAACGTCAGATGAAAAAGTAGCTCTTTTTTTTAAAGGTAAGCCGCTGTTTGCGCCAAGCGATAAAGACAAAGCGTTAAAACAGACTAAGTTATTAGCAAGCTTAGGTATTAAAAGTAAGCTGCAAGCTGTTTCAAATGCGATTCAAAATAGCTCCCCCGCAGCTGCAAATAACAACCAACGTGATGAACGTATTTTTGATGCACTTGATTACATCACTAGCAGCTTAATACGCCTTGAAGAAAAGCTAGATGAGCTAGAGCAACGCCTTCCTGAAGCTCAATTAAATGCACCAGACGAAAGTGTAGACGAATGGCAAAATGACGACCTAATGCTAGATGAGGATTTAGCACCTTCTAAAAAACACAGTAACTTACTTTTATATTCATTGATTGCAACTGCCACCATTTTGCTAGTCGTACTGGCTGTTTTTTTGATTTTTCCCGATTTATTCTCTTTTTAAAAATGGCTAATTAGTTTAATGAGCAATAAACGCGCACAAATAAGATCTGAAATTCGTAACACCCGTAAAAACTTGTCAAATAATCAGAAAATAATTGCTGCGCAATCGCTAAAAATGAATTTTATTCAACACTTAAAAAGCGAAAATACAACGAATTCAAAGCATATTGCCATTTATTTAAGCAACGACGGAGAACTAGACACTTCATTGTTAATTAAAGAGTTATGGAACTTAAACCATGTTGTTTATCTACCTATAATACACCCATTTAATGGCGCTAATTTACTATTTCAGCGCTATGAGAAAAACTCACCCATGAGAGCAAATCGCTATGGTATCTTGGAGCCTAAGCTGAACTGCTCTCAAATATGCCCATTACCAGCGCTTGATTACCTCCTTATGCCATTGGTTGCATTTGATAAACAAGGTAATCGCCTAGGAATGGGAGGTGGGTTTTACGACCGGACATTGGCGCGTTTACATGAACAAAATTGGCAAAAACCGCAACTAATTGGCCTTGCACATGAATGTCAAAAAGTTGATGCTCTACCAATCGAGTCGTGGGACGTACCACTTAAAACCATTATCACCCCAGATAAAACATACTGTTGGTAACATTTAATTTTGGTTACTAACCGCATATTTCTGACATACATGAGCACAAAGCAATGACACAAGACGAATTAAAAAAAGCAGCTGCCTGGGCAGCACTCGAGTTTGTAAAAGAAAACACCATTGTAGGTGTCGGTACAGGCTCTACTGTTAATCACTTTATTGATGCCCTTGGCTCAGTAAAGGACACTATTGTAGGCGCTGTATCAAGCTCAGAAGCGTCAACTGCACGTTTGGAAGCGTTAGGTATTGAAGTGTTTGAACTTAATAACGTTGATGCTTTAGATGTATACGTTGACGGCGCTGACGAAATAAACGCTCAAAACGAAATGATTAAAGGCGGCGGCGCAGCGTTAACACGTGAAAAAATAGTAGCAGCAGTTGCAAAACAGTTTGTGTGTATTGTTGATGACACAAAGCTGGTAGATACATTGGGCGACTTCCCGCTTCCGGTAGAAGTTATTCCAATGGCGCGCAGCTACGTTGCACGAGAATTATTAAAACTTGGTGGTGACCCTGTTTATCGCCAAGGCGTAGTTACCGATAATGGTAACGTTATATTAGATGTATTTAACTTAAAAATTACCAATGCCAAACAACTTGAAACACAAATAAATTCAATTGTTGGCGTAGTTACCAACGGCCTATTTGCGATGCGAGGTGCTGATAAAGTGATTATCGGTACCAAAAATGGGCCACAAATTAAATAGGATGAGGTTATGAGTAAGGTATCGTTAGCAAAAGACAAAATTAAAATTCTCTTGCTTGAAGGTGTTCACCAAAGCGCTGTTGAAACGCTAAAACGTAACGGTTACAGCAATATCGACTACGTTAAAACATCCTTACCTGAGGACGAGCTTAAAGAGCGCATTAAAGATGTTCACTTTGTAGGACTTCGTTCTCGTACTCATATTAACCAAGCCGTATTAGACTCAGCTGAAAAGCTAGTTGCTATTGGTTGTTTTTGTATTGGTACAAACCAAGTTGATTTAGATGCAGCACGCGAACGTGGTATTGCTGTATTTAACGCTCCATTTTCTAATACTCGTTCAGTTGCTGAACTTGTACTTGGCGAAATACTACTTTTATTACGTGGTATTCCAGAGCGTAATGCAGCGGCTCATCGTGGTGGCTGGTTAAAAACAGCAAATGGTTCGTTTGAAGCACGTGGTAAAACATTAGGTATTATTGGCTACGGTCACATTGGTACTCAGCTAGGTATTATGGCTGAAAATATCGGTATGAACGTGGAGTTTTACGATATCGAAGATAAGTTATCACTGGGTAATGCAACACAAGTTCATAACCTTACTCAGCTGTTACAACGCTCTGATATTATTAGCTTACATGTACCAGAAACACCGCAAACTAAAAACCTTATTGGTACAGCAGAACTTGCAGTTATGAAGCAGGGGTCTATTTTGATCAATGCCTCACGCGGAACTGTTGTTGATATTGATGCTCTTGCAGAAGCGCTTACAGAGAAAAAACTAAGTGGTGCAGCAATCGATGTGTTCCCTACTGAGCCAAAATCTAACGATGAAGAATTTGTATCGCCACTGCGCCAATTCGACAATGTTATTTTAACGCCACACATTGGTGGTTCTACACAAGAAGCGCAAGAAAACATTGGTATTGAAGTAGCGGGTAAATTGGCCAAATATTCAGATAATGGCTCAACTATTACTGCGGTTAACTTCCCTGAAGTATCGCTACCTGAGCTTGCTAATCGTAGCCGTTTATTACACGTACACCACAACCGCCCAGGTGTACTAACGCAAATTAACCAAGCGTTTGCACAGCACGGTATTAATATTGCTGCGCAATACCTACAAACAGACGCATCTATTGGTTATGTAGTTATTGATGTTGATACAGATCAATCTGAAGTAGCACTTAAAGAACTAAGCGCTGTTGAGGGTACAATTAGAGCACGTATTTTACATTAACCATTCTTCGATATTAAAAAAGGGTCCTTATGGACCCTTTTTTGTATTTAGATTACATATACTTTCTCAAGTATTTTTTGAATACCGGATCTGTTGCAGCCAACTCTTTTTGCTCAGCTAATATCTCTTTTAAAATAGCGCCTGAGGTAAGCGGGTTAGCAAGGACCACTCTAAATACAACCGTTGGTTGATTGTCGTATTTAGGAGGCGTTAAGCGTGTACGTGATACAAATGAGCGACCAGACTCGCGTTGACGCTTTTGCATACTGGCAGTAAAACGGTTCAGTGAAGCAAAAATATCTAACCGAGTTGCGGCATCTGCATCGGCTATTGCTTGTTTAATTTGCTTAGGTACATAACGATACGTTAATAAGCACAACTCAGGCTCCGAAATAAGCTCAAAGTCTTCATCAGCCTTAATTAAATCAGCAAAGTAATGTGCTTTTTTGATGCTTCGATCAATCAGCATTTCGTAACCTTTGCGACCAATAACACGTAAGCAAGCGTGTACTAACATTGCCATACCCGGTCGGCTGCCTTCAAGCGTGTGGCTACCTAAGTCTTTTGAACCTTTACGTAATATATACTCAGCGTGATGCTCTATTGCATCTGTGGCAGCGGGGTCTTTAAATAAAACCAAACCCGCTCCCATTGGTACATACATTTGTTTATGTGCATCGATGGTAATTGAATCTGCTCGCTCAATCCCTTTTAGTAAAGGACGGTGCGTACTCGATAAAAGGGTCGCTCCCCCCCATGCAGCATCTACATGAAAATGGCAGTTAATGTCTTGTGCTAAGTCGGCCATTTCATCAAGTGGGTCAATATTACCGGTTTCGGTTGTCCCCGCGACCCCAATAATTGCCATTACTTTAATACCTTGCGCTTCAAGCTCACGTGCTTTTTCGCGCATAGCACCTACATCAACTTTATTATTTTCGCAGGTTTTAATACCAATTAAGTTCTCGCGACCAATGCCGAGTAAATCAACCGATTTACCTAACGAGTAATGCCCGCGTTCTGATATTAATACCGCTAAACCTTTATAACCGTAATGCAGCATACCAGCAATTAAGCCTTGTGCACCAATGCCTCTAAAGTCGCCATCAGGTTTTAATAAGCGGTTTCGCGCAATCCAAAGCGCTGTAATATTAGCAACCGTACCACCAGAGCAAAATGCACCTAATGAGGTTTTAGCACTGTGCATCCATTTAGAATAAAATGAGTCTTCTTGCCCATAAGCTAAATGATGCATCATCCCAAGCACTTGACGCTCAAGAGGCGTAAACGCTTTAGATGTTTCTATTTTTACTAGATTTTGATTTAGCCCTACCATCAATTTTGACAGCGGTAATAAAAAGTGCGGCAAGGCAGAGGTCATGTGACCAATAAAACTAGGCGCAGCTGTATGCACAGAATGTGCAACAAGTTGCTCCATTATGTCTTGGGCATAAGCAGAGACAAACGTTGGATCTTCTGGGATCACTGCCGATTGAAAATCTTTTTCTATTTCATGTAATGGTTTTTCAATTGCCGCTATATTTTCGTTTAGAAAACCTGCTAAATTACTCGAAATTTCAAGCTCGATTTTGCTTAAAGTTGAGTCTGGCGCTTCAGGTACAGTAAATATACGCTTAAGGCTTTCTTTAGAGGCGACGGCACAACGCTTTTGATCCATCTTAATACCTAGTGTGTGTAGCTAAAACACGCGCTTACCCATCAAAAACGCCTACTTATTAGGACATTTGGAGCAATCGTGTTTCTTTAAAAATTGCGCTAACTTTACTGCAATATAACTAAAATGTCTCGTTTAAACCTATAAAAGCAATCAAAGCGATGACAAAAAAATGATAATTTAATTAAAACTCTACCAAACCTAATTATTTATTGGGCATTTACTTATTTTGGGTATAATAAATTTGATAACAAAAAAGGGACACATATGCCAGAAGGAAGAGTCAAAGTTAGTTGGATAGTGGCAGGCTTTAGCTTGTTTTTAATAAGCTTGCTAACCTACGTTTACTACACTTACCAAACCACGCGTGCTGAAATAATGCAGTCAGTTGATAATCGCTTACTTAATGCCGCCACCAGCGTTAAACATATTTTAGGTGACGATTATTTAAGTGCGGTTAATCAAGGCGATAATATAAGTTTTTCTTACTATCAAGATAAAAGTAAACAACTCTCTGAATTTGCTCAAGCACTTGATATTGCTTATGTCTATTCAATGATTTTAAAAGACGGTAAGGTGCTTTTTAGCTCATCAAGCTACACGCAAGACGATCAGAATAATGGCAAGGTAACTCAATTTTTAGATCTCTACCCTGAAGCTACCGATGCAAATATAAGTGCTTTTTATTCAACAGAGCCAGTATTTGAAATATCGAGCGATCAGTGGGGCCACTTTAAAACAATTTTTATTCCTTACGTTGACCCAATCAACGGCAATACCTATTTAACGGGTGCCGATATAACTATTTATGACTTAAACGAGAAACTTAAAGAAAGCGTATCAAAAGCTGCTGCCATGGCGAGCTTCTTCTTTTTTATCGCGATACTTGTTGCCGCCATATATATTTATTTACTAAAACGGTCTTTAGCAACTGACTCAAGTACTGGTTTTTCAAATCATATTGCTCTTGAGTACTTTATTAAAAAAAGTAATGCACATCACATGCAATTAGCCGTTATTTGGGTTAATGAAATAGAAGATATAAACAGTTTTTATGGCACTGAAGTGGGTGACAAGGTAATGAAAAACTTACTTATTCACTTTAAACTTAGAAGCTCTACGCATTGCCATATATACAGACTAGCAACAAATAAAATAGTATTACTCGCGCCTAAAGAAATGAGTAATGACGAATTTACCGATCTCGTAAAAACATATAACTTTAATACACCGGTGTTAACTGACCCTTTTATCTACATAACCCTATGTGCAGGTATTGCCAGTGGTAATAAATCGCTATTACTTGAAAACGCTCATATAGCAGCGCTGCAAGCTAAACAAGGCAGGCATAGTGTAGTTAACTACTCAAAAGCGCTACACGATGTAAAAACGCAATATCAATACAATGTAGAGATGGCTAAAGAAGTGCGAGAAGCGTTTGATAACAATCGTATAGTGCCTTACTTTCAACCCATTATTGACACAAATACCAATAAGGTCGTTCAATACGAATGTTTAGCTCGAATGGTAACAGCGCAAGGGGAAGTATTAAAACCTGATGCATTTTTAAATGTTGTTACCCGCTCAAGAATGGACGGAATACTTACCCGTACTATATTTTCACAATGTGTTAGTCGCTTTAGAAAAACCGATATTTGCTGGAGTTTAAATATAACAGCACAAGATATGCTCGATCCTAATTTAAGTGAGTTTATTGCGGACGAACTTAAGCGCTACCCGCATCCAGGTAATATCACATTAGAGCTTTTAGAAACCCAAGCTATTGCCAACTTCTCTGAAGTAAAAGCATTTATTGGAATGGTTAAAACGAAAGGCGTTAAGGTTATTATTGATGACTTTGGTAGTGGTTATTCAAATATATCAAACGTACTTAAGCTTGAAGTAGATGGTATTAAATTAGATGGCGCACTAATAAAGCAAATAGTGAATGACAAAGATATCTACTTGTTTATTGAGCATATAGCCAGCTTTGCTAATCAACTTGGTTTACAATTAATGGCAGAATCGGTAGAAAATACAACCATAGTAACCGCACTTAAAAAGGCGAATGTGACACTAATGCAAGGCAACTATTTTGCCCACCCAGTGCCACATGTTAATACGGTTACAGAAGAATTAGCACTTTAACTTACTTTGACTAGGGCGTGTTGATCTTTGTGGATTGAAATTTGTTCAATCTAGGGGCGATTAAATCGCGGCACGAGGTTTGTAACCTAGTGGGCTAAGTAAAAACTGAGCAAAGCTTCCGCGTCCTGCTCACGCCCCTTACCTACATCCATGTAGGCAACAAAGAGTTAATCGTCCCTAGAAAGAACCCAAAGGGCAGCACATGTTTGGTCTTTATGCTGCTGAAAAATCAATCACGAAAGGTCAACACGCCCTAGGTAAGTTAATAACGAGTCGGTGGCTTTGCTGGCCACTGGCCCAGTATTTACGCTCAAAAGGCGTAATTGCATCGTCTGACTCATAAAGTGTTACATCGCAAGGGTTGCCTGTTAATTCAAGCGCCCGAGCAAACTCCTTAACGTAAATATCCCAATTGCTGCGCACTTCTAATTTTCCACCTAACTTAACGATAAATGGAAAAATAGCTGCGCCATGCCAGCGCCTACGAATATGCTTAGATTTAGGCCACGGGTTTGGATACAACAAATAATGGTGCGTAGGTTGCCAATTGGCGGCTACCGCTAAACGCCAAAAGTCATTTAAATCTGCTTGCACTAAGATGTACTGACCACTGTCGGTTTGCTTATATTCAACATCGTGCTTATCTAATCGGTGCGAAGATTTATCAATACCAATTATAAGTGCGTCAGGGTGGCGCTTAGCTAAGTTAGCTGAGCTTTCACCCACGCCACAACACGAGTCCAAAATAAGCGGACCACTAAAGGCTTGTACTTTAGCGTTTACTTCATCAAATGCGGCCTGAGTATGCGCTGCAATCGGTTTTTTAAACTCAGCCTCTAAGTGCTTATTTACTATTTCATCAAGCTTTTCGTGAATACCCGCTTGATTAGATACAATACTACGTGAATTTGCATCACTCATTAGTGTCTTAGCCCCACACCTTTTTTAATTAAAGTTAGCGCTAAAGTAAATAACACCGTAATAAACACCAAAATAACACCTAGCGCTACACTTAAATCAACATCCGACACACCTAAAAAGCCATAGCGAAATGCATTTACCATGTAAATAATAGGATTTATTTGCGATACGTTTTGCCAAAATTCTGGCAATAACGTTATTGAATAAAATACACCGCCTAAGTAAGTTAATGGCGTTAGTATAAAGGTGGGAATAATGCTTATATCGTCAAAGCTATTTGCATAAATTGCATTAATTAAACCACCTAAAGCAAACACAGCTGAGGTTAAAATAACGGTCGCCATAATGACAAAAATATTATGAATTTGAATATCAACAAATAATAACGATACACAAGTAACTATAAAGCCCACCATAATACCGCGCGTCATACCGCCGCCCATATAACCCAGTACAATGATGTAATTAGGCACAGGTGCAACTAAAAGCTCTTCAATGCTTTTTTGAAATTTTGTTGAGTAAAAACTAGAGGCTACGTTGGAATAGGAATTAGTAATAACCGACATCATTATAAGGCCAGGTACAATAAACTCCATATAACTAAAGCCGCCCATATCACCAATACGTGAACCAATTAAGTTACCAAAAATAACAAAATATAAGCTCATCGTAATTGCTGGCGGCACTAAGGTTTGTACCCAGATACGTAAAAAACGAATACACTCTTTAATCCATAAACTCTTTAAGGCTACGCCATATTTAAACATTTATTCGCCCCGCCCTTGCTCTAGTAATCCTACAAATAACTCTTCTAGTCTGTTTGCTTTATTTCGCATACTCAATACTGTATTTCCTTGGGTTGTTAATGCGCTAAATACCGCATTTAAGCCCTGTGATTTAGCGACTTCTACTTCAACAGTATGATCGTCCGTCATCGTAAACTTATAACCTTCAAGCGTGACAGGGTTTGCTGGCATTTTTAAATCTAAAATAAAGGTTTCTTTATCAAGTTTTGCAAGCAGCGCTTTAATGGTGGTGTTTTCAACAATTCGACCAGAATCAATAATCGCTATGTTTTTACACAGTAACTCAGCTTCCTCAAGGTAGTGTGTGGTTAAAATAATAGTAACGCCTTGCTCATTTATTTGGCGTAAAAAATCCCACATTGAACGACGAAGTTCTATGTCTACACCCGCTGTTGGCTCATCAAGTATAAGTAATTTTGGCTCGTGCATAAGGGCGCGTGCAATCATTAATCGACGTTTCATTCCGCCTGAAAGCGTACGTGCTTGCTTGTCTTTTTTCTCTAACAAACCCAGCTGCGCTAGGTATTTATCAGCACGTTTATGGGCTTCACCACGTGGCACACCATAATAACCGGCTTGGTTAACCAGTATTTGGCTAAGCGTTTCAAACTGGCTAAAGTTAAACTCTTGCGGCACTAAGCCTAAATGCGCTTTTGCAGCTTCTAAATCAGTATCAATATCACAGCCAAATACTTCTACTTTGCCTTTTGTTTTATTAACAAGTGACGAAATAACACCAATAGTAGTTGATTTACCAGCTCCATTTGGACCAAGCAAAGCGAAAAAATCGCCCTCTTCAACTTGTAAATCAACGCCTTTAATAGCCTCAACACCATTTTTATAAACCTTGGTAAGGCCTTCTATATTTAAAGCAATATTTTGCTTATTCATTTCTTACCCTCACCATAACCCCAACGTTTTGTTAGGTTATGCTCAATATTTAAATGATCTAAAATTCTCGCCACCATAAAATCAACTAAGTCTTCAATACTTTGTGGCTTATGATAAAAACCAGGTGCGGCTGGCATAATTGTTACCCCTAAACGAGATAACTTAAGCATGTTTTCTAAATGAATTTCGTTAAATGGAGTTTCGCGAGGCACTAAAATGAGCTGTCCGCGTTCTTTAATTACCACATCAGCGGCGCGCTCTAATAAATTATCAGACGCCCCCACTGCAATTGCAGAAACCGACCCGGCACTACATGGGCATACTACCATTTTTTTAGGAGCAGCAGAGCCCGAAGCCACAGGGCTAAACCAGTTATCTTTACCGTATACTTTTAGCTGTTCAGGTTTGGCATTAAACAGCGTACTTAACTGCTCTGTGGCTTTATCTTCATTACCAGAGAGCTTAATATTTGATTCTGTATCAAGCACCACGCGTGCTGCACTTGAAATGAGAACGTAGACCTGAAATTGCTGCTCTAGTAATACTTCAAGTAACCTAAGCCCATAAGGCGCACCCGATGCACCACTAAAAGCGAGCGTAATTCTATCTTTAAATTGCACACTATTCTCCGCTGTATTTATCAGCTAAGCCATCAACAAGGTGTTGATGAAGGCCATTAAAGCCGCCATTACTCATAATTAAAATATGCTGATTAGGCTCAATATTTTCAAGCACCGTATCAATAATTGTTTGCGTGCTGCTAAAGCACTGCATGCCTGCTTTATCTGCTTGCTCTTTTAGCGACCAATTTAGATTCTCTGGTTCAAAAAGTAGTACCTCGTCAGCATCACGCAGTGAATCTAATAATGTATGTTGGTGTACGCCCATTTTCATGGTGTTTGAGCGCGGCTCTAAAATAGCGATAATTTTTTCATCGCCTACTTTTGCCCGCAAGCCCGCAAGCGTTGTTTTAATTGCCGTTGGATGATGCGCAAAGTCGTCATACACTTTAATATTATTTATATCAGCCTTAAGCTCCATACGCCTTTTAGGGCTAATAAATTCTCCTAACGCATCAATACTATGATCAATGGCTATACCCACATGGCGCGCTGCTGCGATAGTCATAATCGCATTTTTAACGTTATGCTCGCCTATTGCTTGCCAACAGACAGTGCCCTGCTTTTCGCCATTAAGTAATACATTAAACTCACTTCCATCGGCTTTTATTAATTCATAGCTCCAATCATCGCCTAGCGTTTCGCTTTCGCTCCAAAGCCCTTGTGCTATTACGTCATTAAGCGCTACGTCTTGCTTTGGCCAAATTACCTTGCCGCTTTGAGGTAATGTACGCATTAAGTGATGAAATTGTTTTTTTATTGCGTTTAAATCTTCAAAAATATCAGCGTGATCGAATTCAAGATTATTTAAGATAAGTGTACGCGGGAGGTAGTGTACAAACTTACTGCGCTTATCAAAAAAAGCAGTGTCGTATTCATCGGCTTCAATAACAAAAAATGGCGTTTCACCCACTTTTGCCGATACACCAAAATTTTGCACTATGCCGCCAATTAAAAACCCTGGTTTTAAACCTGCGTACTCTAATACCCACGCAAGCATACTTGCTGTGGTTGTTTTACCATGCGTACCAGCAACCGCAAGCACCCAAGAATCTTGCAGTAAGTTATGCTTAAGCCACTCAGGGCCTGAAGTATAAGGCAGGCCTTTATCAAGCACATATTCAACACATGGGTTACCCCGGCTCATTGCATTACCAATAACGACCATATCTGGCTTTGGCTCTAATTGAGATACGTCATAGCCTTGAGTCAGTTCAATGCCAAGCTCTTCGAGTTGCGTACTCATTGGTGGGTATACGTTCTGATCAGAACCCGTTACTTTATGACCTAATGATTTAGCAATGGCTGCAATGCCACCCATAAACGTGCCACAAATGCCCAAAATATGTATATGCATATACTTTCCTTAAATCGTATGCTCACTTTACAGCTATGCAAAGTTTAATGGCGCTATAATGCCAAAATTCGTGCTTAGTTACCATTGCGAGTAAGCATTTCACTCGTGCCAAAATGACCACTTGATAATAAAAAAGCCTTCTTAATTAGAAGGCTTTTTTATTAGTCATTATTTGCTACATCATTAAAAATACTATTAAACCTACACCGAGCAATAAACGATATATCACAAATGGCAACATGCCCATTCGCTCTATTACTTTTAAAAACATAAATATACATGCATAAGCCGATAAGAACGATAGCACTACACCTAGTAATAATGTATTCCAATCAACCACATGGTCACCCAAAGCAAGCTCTGCAGTATAATAAAGCCCCATCATAGAAATAATTGGAATTGCCAGTAAGAACGAAAAACGCGCTGCGCTTTGCTTATTCATTCCAAGCATTAAACCAGCAGTCATCGTGATACCTGAGCGAGAAGTTCCCGGGATCATTGCAACAGCTTGTGCAAAACCAATAATAAGTGCTGTTTTCCAATTAAGCTGATAAATAGTTTTTATTTGCTTACCTTTTGCATCCGCGTACCAAAGCAATAAACCAAACACAATTGTGGTAGTAGCAATTACCCAAGCGCTTCGTAGGTACAACTCTATAAAGTCTTTTAAAAGTAAGCCTAAAATAGCGGCAGGCACAGTGCCTAAAATTATCCACCAACCTAGCTTACTATCATCACTAGTACCCTGTGCTCCAAAGGATTTAAACCACGCACTGAGTATGTCGACGACCTCTTTGCGAAAATAAATAACAACGGCAATTAAAGTACCAACATGTACTGCCACGTCAAACGCAAGCCCTTGATCTTCCCAGCCTAAAATTTGCGATGGGAGAATTAAGTGCGCAGAACTAGATATTGGTAAAAACTCAGTAAATCCCTGTATGAGGGCTAAAATAATTATTTCGATGATACTCATGGGTTAGAAAACTCCACCTTCCATAGCTTTTGTTGAGGGTTATTATATTCATTCCATAACTGCGCAATCGTTTGTTTAGCTACAGGATGATAGAAATCAGGGGCAACCTCGCTAAGAGGTTGTAATACAAATGCGTTTTTAGTTATTTCATCTCGTGGTAATTGTGCTGGAGAAGCGCAAATTACATCATCATAAAATAGTAAATCTAAATCGAGCGTTCGTGGACTAAATTTTTTGTCGTTCGCTGTGCGTCCATTATCACGCTCTATTTGTTTTAATAAAGCGCATACATCAACAAGCGACATATCAGTTGTAGCGCCAACGACTGAATTATAAAAATTATTGCCAGCAAACCCTACTGCTTCACTTTCAAAAACAGACGAGTGTACAATATGTTCAAAGTGCTGCTTAAGTGCAATTAATGCACATTGTATATAATGCGCTTTATTTATATTTGACCCTAGGCTGATATAAATTTGAGCCATTTAGTCAGTTGCCTTAACACGTGTAATTTCAACACCTACAGTTTGCGCTTGTGCTACTGCTGCTGGTTTACTTACTCTTATGGTAACTTGTGGAGTATTAAACTCGCTTAAAATAATATGCGCTAATTGTTCAACTAAAGTTTCTAGCAACTCTACAGGTTTTAAAGTGCAGTGCTCAATAACTCGCTCACTTACTTTTGAGTAATCGAGTGCTAAATTAATATCGTCATTTTCAGCTGCAGGCTTAATATCGCTTAGCATTTCAATATCAAAATAAAGGCTCTGTTTACTTTCTTTTTCAAAGTCGTACACTCCAATAATAGTGTCGACGTGCAATTGAGATATAAAAACCTTATCCATTGATACTCCAAATAACAACAAACTACTAAGCAACTATACTAAGCATCAATAAAATTAATACTGTATATGGTTTAGCCAGTGTTTAAATATGTAAAAATAACTTCTACAATAGCAAAATAACTAAACTAGCTATTAAATAGCCCGTTAATAATTTTTACGATAAATTTTGCTGCCAATAATAGCCTAAAAGCACTATCAATTGGTATAGCAATTAAAAAATAAGGAAGCGCGTGTTAGCCACTATAATGTTTGTTTTAGCTTATTTACTTGGGTCGATTTCGTCGGCTATTTTAGTGTCGCGGTTGTTCAAACTCCCAGACCCTCGTAATAGTGGTTCTAATAACCCAGGAGCTACAAATGTTTATAGATTAGGCGGAGCATTTCCGGCTTGCTTGGTTCTAGTGTTTGATATTTTAAAAGGCACTATTCCGGTATGGGGGGCTTATTTTTTAGAAGTTGAACCTTTAGAGCTTGGTTTAGTAGCAGTAGCTGCTTGTTTAGGCCATATGTATCCACTGTTTTTTAGCTTCAAAGGCGGTAAAGCCGTAGCAACGGCATTTGGCTCATTATTACCTATTGGCTTATCATTGGCAGGTTTACTTGTGTGTACTTGGTTAGTTATAGTGGCAATAACACGCTATTCATCACTGGCCGCGCTTGTAGCTGTATCTTTAGCGCCCTTGTATACATGGCTAATAAAGCCACTTTATACTCTTCCCGTTACTTTTATCACGCTGTTAATTATATTTCGTCACCGTACTAATATTATTCGATTATTTAGTGGGGAAGAACCAAAAGTGGGTGCTAAAAAAGCACCCACCGATGAAAACAAAAATATCTAAAATATGAGTCATTAAATCGGCTCAAGACTATCTATAGGCCAACGAGGTTTTGTTTTCATATCAAGCGTGGCAAATTGCCCTGCTTTTAAACGTTGCATTCCGGCATAAGCAATCATTGCACCATTGTCGGTACAAAATTCAGTACGCGGATAAAACACTTCGCCTTTCATACCTTTCATTACGCGTTCGAGCTGCAGTCGAAGCTGTGTATTCGCACTTACGCCACCGGCGATAACCAAACGCTTAATACCTGTTTGTTTAAGCGCACGCTTACACTTAATAACGAGGGTATCAATAACCGCAGTTTGAAATGCATGCGCTATATCAGCTTTGGTTTGATCGTCGTCGTCATTTTCACGAATCGTGATTGATGCCGCTGTTTTTAAACCACTAAAACTAAAATCAAGACCTGGCTTGTCGGTCATAGGGCGAGGAAATACAAAGCGCTTTGCTACGCCTTGTTCAGCCATTTTAGCTAAGCGCGGGCCACCGGGGTAATCAAGACCAAGTAACTTAGCCGTTTTATCAAAGGCCTCGCCTGCGGCATCATCAACTGACTCACCTAGTACTTCGTATTGTCCAATACCCGCTACTTTGACCATCATGGTATGACCGCCCGATACAAGCAATGCAATAAACGGAAACTCAGGGGTATTTTCCTCAAGCATCGGAGCAAGTAAATGCCCTTCCATATGATGTACTGCTACCGCAGGTATATCCCAACCGTATGCTAATGAACGACCAATAGACGTACCTACCAATAATGCACCAACTAGACCTGGGCCTGCAGTATAAGCAATACCGTCTAAATCTTCCGGGCCACAACCTGCTTGTGCAAAAGCTGCATCTATAAGTGGTAATGTTTTACGAACATGATCGCGCGATGCAAGTTCCGGCACTACACCGCCGTAATCAGCGTGTACTTTTACTTGGCTGTATAATTGATGAGCTAACAAGCCTTTTTCATCATCATATATTGCAATACCCGTTTCATCACATGACGATTCAATGCCTAAAATTCGCACTGTACTTCTCCTGCCTTTTAAATTCTACTTTGCTTCTTTTATAACGTAAGACCAATATTTGTTTGGCCATCTTCAAGTGCAAACTTTTTTAGTGCCTTTACGCTATCAGAGGTAATACGCCCCATATTTTCTACAAAATCAATTAGCTCACCTAATACTTCTATTTCGTACTGCATTAATGGGTGCTCTCTCACTGCTGTGTTATCAGCAATCTCACCTTCAACCGTCATTTGGTATTCAATAAAGCGAGCCACTGTTGCTTGAGATATTTTGCTCACACTAATGAACTCTTGCTCATCTTGCGCCACTAAACCATGCATTAAGCTAAGTAAAGACGTTGCAGCATCAATAGCAGGATAAGTACCAAACATATCAAAATCAGCAAGTTCAGGAACATTTGGCTCTATTTTTTCAACTTGTTTTTCGAGATCTATTTTACTTTTAGGCAGTAAGATTTTTTCCCAACAAACATTAAGCGAATTACGTAATAAGGTTTCATCACCAAACCCCGTTGCTTCGCTAAATAAACCGTAATTTGGCAGCATTCGCTCTATTAAAGCACTTGCTAAGACGGCCTTTTGTAAATAGTTAAGCTCTCTAATACGCTGAAAATTATTTGCTTTAGTCATTCTTTAACGTCTCACACGACCAACAAAAATCAAATGTTGATCCATTATGCTCATTACAATTAGGGCATACCCAATCTGGAGCGGATTGTTTTACTTGTTGATAGTTTACCAATATTTGCCGCGCATGGCGCTCTTTTATCGCATAAACCTGCACACTAACTTGCGCCTGATCATATGGAATTTCTCCAAGCGCCCCTTGGAGCATCTCGCCTTTAATTTTACACTCTATTCCAGCAGTTTGTATTAAGCCTTTTACGATATTCGCTTCCAAGGTATTTTCAGCTTTATAAATTGTAACCCATTGAAAAGAGCTATCTGTTGAATTGTTATTATTAATATTTTGCAATATTCACCTCATTTATTTTGTGTTAACAATATCCTGCGCTAGATTATTAGCATGCTGTACTTTTAAGGAATAAACATGACATTAACAACCCCAGGCTTACTTTTTCCGGCCATATCGCTGCTATTACTTGCCTATACAAACCGATTTTTAGTTTTAGCGCAATTAATTAGGGAGCTAAATGCGCGTGAGGGTGAATCTATTCGGCCTGTTGTAGTGGCTCAAATCACTAACTTACGCAAACGTATTAAGCTAATTAGAACGATGCAGGTGTACGGGGTAGCCTCGTTTCTACTTTGTACTCTATCAATGTTTGCATTATTTATTGAGTTTAATGCCACAGGAATTATTTTATTTGGTATTAGCTTAGCCTGCTTGAGTTTATCGTTATTAACGTCTTTATTTGAAATACATATTTCCTGTGATGCAATCGAGATAGAACTGCAAAGCATTGAAAATAAACCACTAAGCAGCCGAATAAATAGAAATTTTGTAAAATAGAGTATTATAAATAAAACAACCTATTATTTGTCATAATCATGTTGTATGAATGCCCCTTTTTGGGGCGTACTTTTTTATTAATTAGAACAATTAAATCCAAATATACTAACTAACTCACTGACAATAAATAACTTTACTTAGATAACCCATTGCAAAAATATAGATAAAATACAATAAACAACTAGTTATGAATTTAAAAAGCAATACTATTTGGTCGCTTTTCTCTTTAATTAATACTAAAAGGGGGGTATCCTGCTGGAAACACGTATGAACTTACAAACGTATTTCAATATAGAATTTTACTAAACTTTAGAATAAAAAATTAATGTATTTGATGCCCGTGGTATCTGCGACTTACTTATAAAAAGGGACTATAAAGTGAGATTTGAACAATTAGAGCAATTTGTAGCACTTGGTGTATTACGTCATTTTAGACAAGCTGCTGAACAAACCCAAATTAGTACTTCAGCGCTAACGCGCAGCATTCAAACACTTGAAGATGAAATGGGATATGAATTAGTTAAACGCTCAACACGCTCAGTTAAATTAACGCCAGAAGGCGAACTTTTTCTAGAATATGCTAAAACGACTCTATCGGAACTTGAGCTAACAAAAAAGCGGATTTTTCAATCAGTAAACGGTAATGCTAATGAAAAACTCGTAATTGGGTATACCAATAAGGCAAGCAGCATAGTCCCTATTTCTTGTGGGCAGTTTTTGGCTCAATACCCTCATATAAAAATTGAGATGCAGCTTCAAGATCAGCAAGAGCTAACACGCAAACTCCAACAGGGTGAAATAGATATTAGCGTATACTCTCAAGCTATTAATAGTATTGGCAGTGACATTCACTTACCTGATCAGCTTGTGTTATTTGTTTCAAAAAACCACCCTCTTGCCCATAAAAACGATATAAGTAAACAAAACCTTGATAGCTACCCGATGTTTGGCTGTTTCTCTGAGTCTAAACAAGTACAAACTATGCTTAATGAAGCAATTGATTCTTTAAATAAATCATCAAGTATTAAAGTGGGCAGTATTGAGCAAGTAATGGCAGGTGTAGTTAAATCAGATCATTTTGCTATTGCAAGCATTGAACATGCTAATGCAATCGCAGAGAATTCTGAATTAGTACAACTTAAAACAAATAAAGATTTAAACCACGAACAACTCGTTGTACAAACAAGCCAACAGACGTCGATTACTGAACATGTAGAGCATTTACTATCGCTTATAAAAAAAGCGGGTGCTGCATTTAGCTAATCTGATGTTTCAAAAAGTGCGGCACAATAAACAGTAGCTTTTAACAGCTTTTCGGCTACACTGTCGCACCTTTTTTTAACAGCTGATGTGAATGAACACACTTTTTGGTCCTGATGTCTATCTAGATGATATAGAACGCCAAGGATATACCGTAATTCATAACGCGCTTATTGCCGATTTAGTTAACGATTTAGTTGCAGACTGCCACCGTATAAACCCTCACTTTAGCCTTGCTGGTATTGGTCGATTAAATGACTTACAAATAGATAAAACCGTACGTACTGATAAAACCTATTGGTTTGACGGCAGCTCTCAAGCACAGCTTACCTATCAAGCAATAATGCAAAGTATAAAGACCACGTTAAATCGCAGTTTTTTTATGGGGTTATTTGATTACGAATGCCATTATGCAAAATATACACAGGGTGATTTTTACAAAAAGCACTTAGATGCATTTAAAGGTCGCTCTAATCGAGTATTTACAACGGTACTTTATTTAAATACGCCTAAGCAAGGTGGCGAACTTGTTATTTATAAACCTAAAAGTAAAGAGATAGAAATAACAATTAAACCAACTGCTGGCACATTAGTAATGTTTGAAAGCGAACGCTTTGCCCACGAAGTACTTCCCGCCGTTGACGATCGCTATTCTATTGCAGGCTGGTTTAGGAAAAACGCCTCTATTAGCGGCATTATTGATCCGCCCCGATAACTCCTAATAGAGCATTTTAACAGCATTTATTGAGGCTTTTAAAATGCTATTGGGTATGAAAGTAATAACCCTATAAAGATAGCCAAACCCACGTAATGATTATTTAAAAACGCTTTAAAACAAGCATCTCTTTCACGTTTATGAATAAGCGTTTGTTGGTATGCCAATAGGCCCGCAGCAATACTTAAACCAACGCCAAACGCGACACTTAAATGATTGCTTATACCAATAAAAGCAACCAACGCTATAAATACAGCATTAAGTAAAAAGATAATATGGCGGTCGTATTTACCAAATAAAATAGCGGTTGATTTTACCCCTATTTTTAAATCGTCGTCCCTATCAACCATCGCATACATGGTGTCGTAAGCCACTGTCCAGCAAATATTGGCTATAAATAATAACCATGCCTGCTGTGGTAGTGCATTAATTGAAGCCATATACGCCATAGGAATAGCCCAACCAAATGCAGCCCCTAAAACAACTTGAGGTAACTGTGTATAGCGCTTCATAAAGGGGTAACAAAAGGCTAAAGCCAAAGCTCCAAAAGAAAGCAAAATAGTATTAACGCTAAGCATTAATACTAAAATGAACGCAATAACTATGAGTAGTAAAAATAGGCTAAGTGCTTCACCACTACTCACCTGTCCTGAAGCTAGCGGCCGTTGAGCTGTGCGTTTTACCGAGCCGTCTATTTTTCTATCTGCAAAATCATTGATTACACACCCTGCGCTTCGCATAACAACAACGCCCAGCGTAAATATAATAAAGTTGAGTAAGCTCGGCATCCCACTATTAGCAAGCCATAAAGCCCAGTATGTTGGCCAAAGTAATAACAAGGTACCAATGGGCTTATCTATACGCATTAACTGTATATAATAAGGAAGATGTTTTGGCTTTAAAGCGGCTAATTTCATGAGTATAAATATGCTCCAGGTAAAAACACTTCACACACTAAAAACTTATATTCTTTGAGTGAGAATACACTTCGACGCCCTAGTAAGTTTTTCTCGGGTAAGTTCAATTTTGTAACTAATTGCTGAATAGGGTGCGTGTCATCAAAATAAGCAATTTCTATATCCGTTCGTTTTAATGCTGGGTCTTGAAAAATCACATCACCTAAAGGACGCTCGCCCATATTGTGCAAAGGATTAATAGAATCATTTTTAGGAAGCCAGCTTTGTGCGTACACCACAGGTTTGTTATCGCACAGTAAGAGAACTTCTCGATTAATAGCTGTTTCAGCTGCGCTGTTTAGTAGTAAGTTTTGCTCTGGGCTTAAAGTAAATAACTGCTCACTTAATACCTTTACATTAAAAGTTTTTGAGTTACTTTTTAATTTAGCCGTTAATGAATTTTGTTCAAAAAGCCACTCTTGCTCTAGAGGAGATAAGTCACTTATATAAGAAGTGGACTGCCAATTAGCAGATATAGAAAGAGGATAAGTAATCACAATAGCTCAACAAAATAAAAAACAACGAGATGATACCATTGCCAAAGCTTTTGAAAAAGTGATGTTTTATAACCATAAATAATTGCTTGGCGCTGTTTATTACCTACTATTAAGTATAAACTATTTGTAACAAGTTTTAAGAAACGCTTTAAATATGAAAAAAATAGTATACGCAGGTCTTTTTACGTTCTTTGTAAGCGTTATAAGCTTTACAGCTCGTGCTGAATCCACAGTTGGTTATTTTGGTTTTGAGCCAGATATAATCACCAACTACATTGGCGCATCAAGTAAAAAAATGGGCTATGTGCGTGTAACTATTGATTTAATGCTTACTGATACTTCTGATATTGCAGTGGTTGAACACCATACGCCATTACTTCGTGATGCCCTAGTAGAGATTTTATCTAAAGAACCAGAAGAAAAAATAAAATCACTTACTGGCCGTGAAGAAATACGTGCAAAGTGCGCCGAAAAACTAAAAAGCCTGCTAAAAGAAGAAACAGGACAAGAGATCATCCGTGAAGTCTTGTTCACTAAATATTTATATCATTAGTATTTAACGTTTTGCGTTAAATATTTTGGCGGTATAGGCAAAAGCCATACCGCTAAGTAACCCACCTAAGTGCGCCCAATTAGCCATACCTACAAACAATACATCAGCAAACCCAAGCACTAACCAAATCAACATAAAGCCAACAATAGCCGTACTTACAAGCGCAGGCTTGTTAGGATTTAAAAAGCTATGAATCCAGCAAAAACCAAGTAGCCCATACACCACACCACTCAAGCCGCCAAAATTGGGGCCAACCATTAAGTATTGTGCCCAATTACTTATAAGTGCAGTTACTAAAAACAAACCTATTAGGGTGAGTTTTCCGCATTGTTTTTCGATATTGTCACCAAGCGACATCCACCAAATTAAATTAAACACTATATGCATCGCGCTAAAATGTACGAGGGCGGGCGTTAACCAACTTAAAGGCTGCGTAGGTTTAAACTGCATCATGGTGTAAATGGTCTCAAAACCACCTAGTAAAAAAGCAAAATAAATTATAACGCTTACAATACTTACGGTTTGATTTAACCAGCTAAGCGCTTTAAATCGCGTCATTAGATTAAGTGATTGCCCTTGGTATTTAAGCGGCGATTGTGTGCTACCTACATCCCATGAAGCTTGTTGATAGCGTTCATGGTTAGGGTTTTGTGTAAATTCGGCCCATAAAGGTTGTATTTGATGAAAATGCTCAGGCGCAACACTAATAATGACATTGCTACCATCTGAGGAGCTTAATTGTCCTTGTAAACCTTGGCTTTTTAAATAATCTATAAAGCCCTGTGCGGCGCGCGGGTTATTTAAACTGCCAAGCTCTATCATCGCTCTACTTTCTCGCTGTAAGCAGCTTCCCAAGCTGTAAAGCCGCCATCCATACTGTAAACGTCTTCAAAACCTTGCTCAACTAAGTAGCTAGCTGCGCCTTGTGAGCTCATACCGTGGTAGCAGACAATAATAATTGGCTGATCGAATTCTTTTTCCATCATAAATTGTGCGATATTACCGTTAGAAAGTGCTTCTGAGCCTGGAATGCGACCGGCTTGATACGAATTAGGATCGCGAATATCTGCAATTACCACGTCTTCTTTATCTAAAAGCTCTAACGTTTGCGCTATAGAAATATGTTTAAATGCCATTGAAGTCTCTTTAATTAATAGTATAAAAAAGGCGGCTAAAGCCGCCCTTCTTGTAATTTAGGTGGGAGTTAATCCCAGTTTAAAATCACTTTACCTGACTGACCTGAAATCATCATATCAAAGCCAGCTTGGAAGTCATCCACAGAATACTGATGTGTAATAATTGGGTTCAAATCAAGACCAGATTGAATCAAGCTTGCCATTTTGTACCACGTTTCGAACATTTCGCGACCGTAAATACCTTTAATCACTAAACCTTTAAAAATAACTTGGTTCCAATCAACTGCCATATCAGATGGTGGAATACCTAGCATGGCAATTTTACCGCCGTGGTTCATATTATTAAGCATTGAATTAAACGCGCTTGGCACACCTGACATTTCAAGGCCAATATCAAAGCCCTCTGTCATACCTAGCTCTTTCATTACATCTTCAAGCTTTTCATTTGCAACGTTTACAGCGCGTGAAGCACCCATTTTACGTGCTAAATCTAGGCGGTATTCGTTTACGTCGGTAATTACAACGTGGCGAGCACCAACATGTTTTGCAACAGCTGCTGCCATAATACCAATTGGGCCAGCACCAGTGATAAGTACATCTTCGCCAACTAAGTCAAACGATAGTGCTGTGTGTACCGCATTGCCAAACGGGTCAAAAATAGACGCTAGTTCATCTGAAATGTTATCTGGAATTTTAAATGCGTTAAATGCAGGAATAACTAAATATTCGGCAAACGCACCTTCACGGTTTACACCTACACCCGTTGTATTACGGCATAAATGTACACGTCCAGCACGACAATTTCGACAATGCCCACACGTAATATGCCCTTCGCCAGATACGCGGTCGCCAACCTGAAAGCCACGAACTTCTTGACCCATATCAACGACTTCACCAACATATTCATGACCAACAACCATAGGCGTTGGAATGGTTTTACTTGCCCACTCGTCCCACTTGTAAATATGTACGTCGGTACCACAAATAGCTGTTTTGCGAATTTTAATCAGTAAATCGTTGTGACCCACTTCTGGCTTTGGTGCATCTGTCATCCAAATGCCCGGTTCTGCTTTTAATTTAGATAATGCTTTCATAATCCACACTCAACTAAAAAACCGAAGCGAGGCTTCGGTTTAAAATAAAATTAAATAACGCCCATTTCTTTACCAATACGGGTAAATGCATCAATAGCTGTATCGAGTTGCTCAATACTATGTGCCGCTGAAATTTGTGTACGAATACGCGCTTGCCCTTTTGGTACTACAGGGAATGAAAAACCGGTTACGTAAATGCCTTCAGCAAGTAATTTATCAGCCATTAACGAGGCTACTTTGGCATCTCCTAGCATTACGGGGATAATTGCATGATCTTTACCTGCACACGTAAAACCAGCAGCTTCCATTTGCTCACGGAAATATTTAGCATTTGACCAAAGTTTAGCGCGAAGCTCACCGCCATTTTCTAGCATTTCAAGTACTTTAATTGATGCAGTAACAATTGAAGGCGCTAATGAGTTTGAGAACAAGTATGGGCGTGAACGCTGACGTAACCATTCAACAATTTCTTTTTTACCTGATGTATAACCACCTGAAGCACCGCCCAGCGCCTTACCTAATGTACCGGTGATAATATCTACACGGTCTAATACATTACAGTACTCAGGTGTACCCTTACCGTTTTCGCCAACAAAGCCAACTGCGTGAGAGTCATCTACCATTACAAGCGCATCATATTTATCGGCTAAGTCGCACACAGCTTCTAAATTACAAATAACGCCGTCCATAGAAAACACGCCATCGGTAGCAATTAGTTTAGTTTTAGCACCGGCTTCGTCTGCTGCAATAAGTTGCTTCTCAAGATCAGCCATGTCGTTATTTGCATAACGAAAACGTTTAGCTTTACATAAACGTACACCGTCAATAATTGATGCATGATTTAATGAATCAGAAATAATAGCGTCTTCTGCGCCTAAAATAGTTTCAAACAACCCTGTATTTGCGTCAAAACATGAAGAATATAAAATAGTATCTTCTGTTTCTAAAAACGCACTTATTTTTTGCTCTAGTGTTTTATGGATATCTTGCGTGCCACAAATAAAACGTACTGAAGCCACACCAAAACCATGATTATTTAAACCATTTTGCGCCGCTTCAATTAACTCTGGGCTATTAGCTAAACCTAAGTAGTTATTAGCACAAAAGTTGATTACTTTACCTGATGCAACTTCGATTTGAGCTTGCTGTTGGGACTTAATAATACGTTCGTTTTTATACAAACCTTCGGTTTTTACGTCTTCAATTTGCTGTTGTAACTGGCTAAAAAAAGCAGATGCTCTCATCTAGGTTCTCCATCTATTTGAACGGGTAAACAACCGCACTTTCACGGCTGTTTATTATGCGGGGTATTGTAAAAGTTTAATGGGTAAAATGCACGGTTTGCAGTTCGTCGCAAACACCCTAAGTTGGAAGGAATTCCTGCCAGTTTACAGGCTGTTTATTTATGTGTTTAAAAGTGCAGGTAAACTACTTATAGAATCGATAATTAAATCAGCTTCTTGCTTAGCGCTTTCGTCAAAGCTTTGCCCTGAACGCACTAAAACACGTGTAGTGATCCCTGCTTTTTTCGCAGCCTGCATATCACTGAGTTTATCGCCCACCATAATACTGCAAGCAGGGTCGATATTATGCTCTTGTATGCCTTGTAATAACATACCTGGCGCAGGCTTTCTGCAACTGCACTCTTTCAAATATTCAGGGCCCGCTTTTTTAGGGTGATGCGGGCAAAAATACACATCGGTAACTGCAATGCTGTGGGCACTAAACTGGTCTTTCATCCACTCGGTCAGTGCTAAAAAATCAGCTTCGGTGTAATAACCTCGACCAATTCCAGATTGATTAGTGACGATTATGATTTTATAGCCTGCATCATAAAATGTTTTACAAGTACTAAAAACACCGTCAATAAATTCAAATTTATCGCTTTGATACACATAACCATGATCAATATTTACCACGCCATCTCGGTCTAAAAAAAGCGCTTTATTTTTTTGTTGTGCATTCATTACAAAGACTCTTTTTGTACAACATGGTCAAACATCGCTTTTACATCATCAACTGTAATTTGGCTCATTAAATCATCGCCTTTTACGCGTGTCCCCCACGAGACTTGCTCAGCCGTTTTACCTGTTTGCTTAAACAAGTTTTGATGATAAACCTCTACCACGTAGTCTTGATATAAATAAGGACCTGTGCGTGCTGGATTTGAATGTGCATATAAACCAATAACCGGCGTACCAACTGTTACTGCCATATGCGCAGGACCCGTATCGGGCGCAAGCACTAAGCTGCCACGCTTTAACACGCACAACAACTCTTTGAGTTTTGTTTTACCTACTAAATTTAAAATAGGCGTGTTGCTGTGCTCAATAACGCTATTTGCTAGGTTAATTTCAAGCTCTGTTGGGCCACCCGTCAATACCACCTTAAAGCCTTGCTCGCTTGCATAATCAGCCAATGTGGCATAACGATCAGCGAGCCAATTACGCTGCGCTTTACTAGCTGCGGGCGATATTACTAATAGTTTATTAGTTAGGTATTCTGATGTTAATAACTCATCTGCAACCGCTTGGTCTTGCTCGGTGTATGGCATGTCCCAACTCGGTTTATAATCAGAAACACCAATGGCTTTTGCAAAACCTTTAAAGCCTTCAAGCACATGCGCCTGGGCTTGTGGGTCTATTCGTTTATTAATAAATAAGCTGTGCAATTCTTTTGAACGTGCCCAATCGAACCCTACTTTTACTTTTGCAGGAATACAACGCGCTACAAACCCAGCCCTTAATGCAACTTGCATATTAAGAAGCACATCAAATTTTTGGTTGTTGAAGCGTTGCTTTAAGCTTTTAAGCGCTGCTTTGCCTTGCTTTTTATCAAATACCACCAGCTCAACACCCGGTAAGTCAGCAAGTAACATGGCTTCTATTTTGCCAATTACCCAGGTGATTTTTGCATTCGGGTGTGCCTTTTGAATAGCTTGTACTGCACTCACAGCATGACATACGTCACCAATGGCTGAGAGTCTTAATATACAAATAGATGAATAATTAGGAGCTTGAGTCACACATTCCCTTAGGTATTAAATACAAAAGCCGATCTTAAATTATAATCACGCTATTGCAAGCACTTATCCTGCGCTTTAAAACGCGCTAATATAGACTCATTATTTAGCAATTACACAGAGCTATGTTTAAACAACACGTGCAAGGCAATCACACGCTATTAAGCCACCCTAAATACACAAGCCAAATTACCCTCGATTGGTTTGATGCAAATTATTGGCAACAACAAAATAAAATTGTGGGCGCTAAAAAAGGTCGAGCAACTGCGTGGTTTTTTAAGCAAGACGAATTAACAGCCGTACTTAGGCATTATTGGCGCGGTGGCTTAGTGGGTAAATTGCTAAGCGATCAATATTTATACCCAGGACTTGAACAAACCCGCGTATTTAAAGAGTTTAGCTTAATGAGTAAGCTTATAGAGCTTGGTTTAAACGTACCAACCCCTGTTGCAGCTAAAGTAACCCACAGCGGATTAATTTACCGTGGTGATATTATTACCGAGGCTGTTAAAGGCGCTAAAAGTGTACTCGATATATTAATTGAACGCTCTTTGACTAACGATGAGTTGGAACGCATTGCGAAAACAATCGCGCTATTTCATTCAAAAGGTGTGTATCACGCCGATTTAAACATTAATAACATATTGTTTGATGATACTGGTGATGTGTATATTATCGACTTTGATAGAGGTGAAATAAGAGCGCCGAACCCACAGTGGCAACAAAGTAATATGGCACGCCTTGAGCGCTCATTTTTAAAGGAACAAGGTCGAAACAAGCCATTCAATTGGCTAGCGAGTGACTGGCAAACTCTGCACAGCAACTACCTCAAAGCGCTCGCCAATATCAGTTAACCTAATATAAGTTAATTAGCCAATGCTAAATACTGCAGAGCAACCTGCTCTGCCTGTACTTGTTTTAGAATATCTGCGTTTTCCACATTTGGCTTATCTGCTAGCACCTGCTTAACGGCATTGGCTAATGCCTCACTTTGTCCAGCGGGTACTAAATATTTACACAGCTCGCCTGTTAATATCTCGCTTGGTCCAAATGTACAATTAGTGCTAACTACCGGAGTACCCACCGCTAAAGCCTCAATTAATACCGTTGGCAGCCCTTCAAAATCAGAGCTCAAAACTAAAGCTTTGGCATGCTGAATCCAGTTGTACGGGTTTTGTTGAAATCCAGGCACTACTAACTGTTTATCTATGCCATATTGCTGTGCAAGCTTTAACGCTTTTGCAGGTTTATTACATAAAAGGACTAACTTGTATTTTTTATCAAGCTTTGCAAATGCTGCAAATAATATATCGTGGCGTTTTTGTTTGGCGAGCCTTCCTACATGAATTAAGTAAGGCTCATTTGGGATGTCGTTATTTTTCTCATTTGCTTGTTGGTTTATTTTTTCAAAATCGAACGGGTTATAAATAGTCGCGATTGCACTTGGGTTAATTAAATCCCCTTGTGTTATTTCTTTTTCAACACCCTTTGATACGCAAATAAGTGATTTACCATTTAAGTTTTGCTTACTTTTTTTAAGGTATAAATATGAAAATGGACCTAACTTTTTTTGACGGGCAAGTTCTGCATTAACTGAGTTGTGAATAACAAAATGAACATTTTTGATATTACTAAGCGCGAGCAAGTTATTACTTCTATCAAGGTTAGAAAGCACTAGATCAATATTGCTAATCTCGCTTTGTTTTTTTTCAAACCACGCTTCTAATCGCAAAATACTATTTTTTCGCTGCCAGAATCTATCTACTTTAGATGCTCTATCAGGAAAAAGGCTATCAACTTTAACTATATCAGGAATGTCATACTCAGCGTTGCTCGCAAGAGATAATATAGTGACATTGTGCTGTAGTTTCGCCATTTTTTCAGCCAAAGTAAGCATTACTTTTTCAGCACCACCACCTACTAGTGAATCAATTACAATCACTATATTCATAAGCGATCTCCTACAAGCATATTTTTTATGCCAGTAGTGATCACGTCGAAGCTATGTGTGCTATCGAGTTGCTTATATTTACCAATAAATTCACTATAAAAAGGCTCGGTAATAACTTGAGCTATTTTCGTTGTAATTTCATCAATATCAAGATTTGCTTTTATTACAACACCTGCATTAACGCAATGATCCAAACGTGTATTTTGATCTTTTGAGATAGCACATGCCACAACAGGGGTTTGAACTGCAATTGCTTGCAATAAAGTATCTCCACCACTAAGTAATGCGACTTTAGCTTGGCTCATTAATGCCAAAAATTCGGTTCCTTGCAGGCTTGATAAACAAGTAACCTCATCACTTTTAGGAATTGCTTTATTATAATTTGCACCAAACACAACAACTGCTTTTAACCCAGTATGCTTAGTAATTTTAAGCGCGGCTTTAAAGTAAACCTCAGCACAATTAAGATTATTTAATATATGCCCGCCAGAACCCGCATTAACAATAAAATAGCCATCAGATACTAAGTTGTAGCGATTTAAAACATCACGTTTTTGCTCACAAGAAGCAAATACAACAAAAGGGCCTACATTACGAGGGGGTGCCAAGGGAAACATGTCTAACTTCGCACTTTCAGCCCATGTAAGTGGCTCAATACAATAATCAGGCTGTACAACCCAATGTGTATCAATCAAATTAATCCTGTTTAGCTTCAATCCCTTAGCGCGTTTTTTTGCATGCTGAGAAATAAATATAACTTTAGCGCCTACTTTTTTAGCCGCTTTCATATGCCCTGCACGTCCTGCACAATCAAAAACAACGACGTCAGGTTTAAATTGCTCTATAAAGTCGCAAACAGAATCAAGCTCTTTAGTCGCTGAGTGTTCAAGCAATGTGGCTTCAAAAGGACACTTTTTTGCGTAGCTTGTATGCTTGTTTAGTATGAAGTGAATATCGAGAGAATCAGTAAGTTCTGCCTTTAAACTTTGAGCCAACAACAACGAGCGCATATATTCACCAATGCCTTCTGGTGATGATACGGGAATAAATAAAAGTCGTTTGTTGCTCATTACATTCTCAATTTCCTATTTGAACTCCAGTATACCAATCAGATACTTATTACGATAGCTAGGTTACATTTTAATATATTAAATTAGCTCTATAAATTTGATTATTTACTGCAATAACAAGCTTAGGTTGATAAACTTAGCCGCAATCTAAATCACAAGGATCTGAACTTTGCGAAACAGAATTTTTCTACTTTCTACTCTTTTTTGCGCTATGAGCGCGTCAGTTAATGCTGAACCATGGGTAAAACCCGATGATTACGGTCTTAAAGCTGATATTCAACAATTAGCTGATGCTGGTGTTATTTTAGCTCCTGTAACTACCTATCCGCTTATGTGGAAAAGTTTTATAAGTGATGTGCAAAGCATGCCGCTTGAGCAATTATCTCCAAGCTTGCAAGATGCTTTACTTCGCGTTAAGCATCGATATAAATCAGAAAATAGCAGCTCGCATAGTCTTCAATTATCTGCTTTTGCAGCCACAGATCCGATCATAGCAACAAGCTTTGGTGCAACAAATACACAAGAAACAGAGCTTTCAGCAGCTTACGCTTATTTAGGCGATAACTTTGCAGCTAAAGTAGCTATAAATTACAGAAGCGACGGTAAAAAATGTTTAGTTGATGGAAAAACGACTGACGATATAGTTACCGATGAGCAAGCTTTAACTGATTGTAACGATACCTCGCTTGACGATAGTTACTTAGCTTACCGTTTAGGTAACTGGATTTTTAGAGCCGGTGCTGTTGAGCAATTTTGGGGCCCTGGTGTTGATAACAGCTTAATTATGTCTGGTAATGCGAAACCTTTACCTGCACTAAGTGTAACCAGAGAAAAAAGTACTGCTTTTGAAACACCATGGTTAAGCTGGATTGGTCAATGGGGCTTTACCGCACAAATGGCTAAACTTGAGTCTACACGTGTAATTCCTGATGCTTTACTTTGGAGCAGTAGATTAAATATACGCCCAATACAACAATTAGAAATTGCTGTTAGCTGGTCTGCACAATGGGCAGGAGACGGCCAACCAGGCTCTGCGGGTGATTTTATTGATGTCATAACTGGGCAAACAGCATGTATTGATGGCAATGTTAGTTGCGATAGCCAATTAGAGTCAAAAATAGGTAATCAATTAGCTGGCATAGATATTCGCTGGTCAGATACACTTTTCAACCAACCTTATGCTGTTTATGCCAGTACGATTGGCGAAGATGCCAGTTCACAATTTAAACCCGCTGATAGAGCCTACTTATTTGGTGTACAGACAACACAACGTGTATATGATCAAAACTTATTAATAAATGTAGAGTACATAGACACAGGTGTTTCATGTCAAGCTGAATCAATAGTTGAAAATTGTTACTATGAGCATTCAGATTACAAATCGGGTTACCGTTACCACGGTCGCACTATTGGCTCTACTTATGATAACGATGCACAGTCAGTTGTTTTAACCCTGTTAGGTCAATTATCTAATGGAGACGATTGGCAGGTAAAATTACGCAGTGTTGATTACAACAGCGATAACCGTGACCTTTATCCTAACAATCCAGACTTAGGTAACACTATTACTAAAACAGGCTTTAATAGTAAGCAATTAGAACTTCGTTATAGAATGCTTTCTATGGGAGGGCGAGTCACTTTAGGTGCTTTTGCATCTAACAATGACGGTGCTGAAAACGATACATCAGCATTTGCTAAGTATGAATTAAATTTTTAGTAAGTTACTTTATTAAAAATAAAAAGGGATGAAAACACTGTTTTCATCCCTTTTTTGTATTTTTTAAGCAAACTTAAATCAGTAATTATACCAATTGCATTAAATTAGTGTTCTATTATAGCGATAAGAAAACAGCTCAATAACAAGGCTAAAATTATGATACATAGTTGTTCTATATAAATAATTTTTAACGTAGTTAGTGAGCTATTTAATACACTAGAATGATCATGTTTTTAATAAAATTGGTATTACTGTTTAATTTTACTAATTACTTTTGATGTTGAACACCCATCTAAAAATTCAAGCACTTCAACTTTTCCGCCATGGCGAAGTACATGCTCAGCACCCGCTATTTGATCTACAGTGTAATCTCCACCTTTAACTAAAATATCAGGGCTTATTTGCTCAATTAATTTAGCGGGAGTATCGTTTTCATCTAAGCTACCAAACGGAATAACCCAATCAACTGATGAAAGTGCGCTAAGTACCATCGCACGCTCATCTAGTGGGTTAATAGGACGTTCTGCCCCTTTTAAACGCGTAATTGATTCATCATTATTTAATCCAACAACGAGTCTATCGCCTCGTGCTTTAGCTTGCGCTAAATAACGTACATGCCCGGCGTGTAAAATATCAAAACAGCCATTAGTGAATACAATGGTTTCGCCGTTTTGTTTTGCAAATTCAATATGCTGAAGTACATCATCAAATGGTGTTTGGTAATGCTCACCCGTAGTATGTAAATACTGACCAAGCTTGCGGCTTAGCTCTTCTGGCGAGACAGTTGCAGCCCCAAACTTACTCACAACGATACCTGCGGCTAAATTAGCAATTTCGACAGCATCTTTAGGTTCCATGCCCGCACCAAGCATAACCGCGAGTGTAGCTATAACCGTATCACCGGCCCCGGTTACATCGCTTACTTCAAGCTCTTGCGCTGCAAAATCAAATTTTTCATCTGCACTAATAAGCGACATACCTTGCTCAGAACGCGTAAGCAACATAGCTTTAATGCCATTTTTGCTAATTAAATCACGCGCACTTGCTGCTAAAGCCTCTTCTGAATCGGTTTGACCACCCGCTAACTTAAACTCGTGTAAGTTAGGTGTAATGTAATCAGCACCTTCGTATAAGTGTAAGTCTGGCGATTTAGGGTCAATTAAAACCGTTTTTCCGGCGCCCTTAGCAAGGCTTATCATCTCTTTAATTAAGCTTAAAGATCCTTTGCTGTAATCAGAGAACACAATAAAGTCATATTCATCAAGTACAAGCTCTAAGCGGTTTAATAAAAGCTGGCTATGTTGCTCAGTAAACATTTCTTCTAAATCAAGTCGAACCAATTGTTGGTGGCGGCTAATAACACGCATTTTTGAAATAGTCGGTAAATCACATACACTCACTAATTGTGAGCTTATTTTTTCACCTTTTAGGATGGTCTCTAAAATCTGCCCGCTTTCGTCCTCACCAATTAAACCCAATAAGCCAACTTTTGCATCTAACCGCGCTATATTTTTTGCAACGTTAGCTGCACCGCCCGCTTTGTCTTCAAATTTACTCACTTTAACAACCGGTACTGGTGCTTCTGGCGAAATGCGACCTGTATCACCATACCAATAGCGGTCTAGCATTACATCGCCAACAACTAATATTCGTGCCGCTGATAAGTTTTTTAATAACGATAAATCCATTACTGCTGCTCCGCAACAACCATATCCATGGCTTCACATAACCAGTGACCTATAAACATGTGAGCTTCTTGAATACGTGCTGTTTCGTCATTTTTTATAATAATAGGTAACTTAGCAATATCTTTTACTTTACCGCCATCACGCCCAGTTAATGCCACAGTAAAAGCGCCTAGTTTATTTGCAGCTTCCAATGCTAAATTAATATTGTTACTAGTACCTGATGTGGTTAAACCAATAACTAAATCTTCTGGCTTACATAACGCTTGAACTTGGCGTTCAAACACCGTATCAAAGTGATAATCGTTGCTGTGCGCTGTTAAAATTGAGGTGTCGGTGGTCAATGCCATTGAAGCAAGCGGACCACGTTCTAATTTATAACGCACTACAAATTCTGCTGCTAAATGCTGTGCATCTGCTGCACTACCACCGTTACCAAACCAAACAATCTTGCCACCAGCTTGTAATGCACTATGGCATGCTTCTAACAATTGCATAGATTCTTGATGATAAGCCTCCATCGTTTCAAATAATGCCTGATGACGGTTTAATGTTTCAACGTAGCTAGTTGCCACTGAATCGATAATTGACATGAAAAAATTCCTCTTGGAACTGAAATGGCAGGAAAAATTAAATTCATTATTCCATAATTTTATTTAATTGTGTGTATTTTATCGGGTTATAACTGAACCCAGACCATATTTTATAACGAGTCTGTTTAGAAAACGGCTATTTCACGGTAAACTAACGCCACTTCCCTTTAAGAAAGATCAGTATGGCACGCATTTTTTACTCATTCGCATTAATTATTATTAGCCCACTGATTGTATTTTATCTCTATATTTTACGAGGTAAAAAAAACCAAGGCTATCGTGCACACTTTAAAGAGCGCTTTGGGTTTGTCAGTAAGTCTTTATTTACGGTTAAAACTAAACCTTTAGTTTTTCATTGTGCTTCTGTTGGTGAGGTAGTTGCCGCAACGCCACTTATTAAAGCTTTGCAAAAAGTGCATCCAAATTTAAATATACTTATAACCTGTAATACTCCAACAGGCAGAGAGCAAATACTTAGCCAGTTTAAAAATACTGTAGCGTGTAGCTATTTACCAATCGATTTCCCGTTTGCAACGGCTCGATTTTTAAAGCGTATAAAGCCACAAGCATTATGTATTTTAGAAACCGAGCTATGGCCAAATTTAATGGCGATAAGCCACAAAAAAAACATACCAGTACTTGTCATCAATGCAAGACTCTCTGAAAAGTCGCAGCAGGGCTATCAAAAGGTCGCTAAATTAACGCATATTATTATGCGCTCAATTACGGTACTTGCGAGTCACAATAAAACAGATGCTAAACGCTTTATTGAACTTGGTCTTGAAGCTTCAAAAAGCCATGTAACAGGCTCAATAAAATTTGATATAACACCAAGTGAAGAGCAACTAGCTAAAGTACTCAACCTTAAACAGCTTTATAGTAGTAATGAACGCTTTGTGTGGGTGGCAGGCTCAACACATCCTGTTGAGCATGAGCTGGTACTTTCAGCCCATCAAGAGTTACTAAAAAAGCAACCGAACGCATTACTTATAATTGCCCCGCGCCATCCAGAGCAATTTGACAAAGTGGCAGAGCTTTTAACGCAAAGCCCACTTAGCTTTAGCCGTCGTAGCCAAAATAACTATAATAATGAGCAAATACTCCTTGCTGATACGCTTGGTGAATTACAGTGTTTATATGGCGCTGCAAATGTGAGCTTTATTGGTGGCAGCTTAATTCGCAGAGGTGGGCATAACCCACTGGAATCAGCAGCGTTTTCGGTAGGTGTAATAACAGGTCCACACACATACAATTTTGACCATGTTTATCCCGAGCTAACAAAGCTCAAAGGTGCTGTAGTGGTTGATAGTAACGACGAACTCGCAAAGCAGCTTATAACGTTTAGCCAAAACACAAAAGCATGCCAAACCTTAGGTATTAAAGCTGCGCAATGCGTAACTAAAAACCAAGGTGCTATACAAAAAACACTTACCATTATTAATCAATATTTAGAGCCAAAACCGTGACCAACATAGCTATAAGCCAAACCCGCGAATGGGTGTCATCTGTTATTGTTAAATATAACTTTTGCCCGTTTGCTCGAAAAGAAGTAGAAAATAACTGTATTCATTACATAGTAAGCTCAGCAACGAGTATGGATGATGCTGTAATGGATATGCTTGAGCAATGTGTTGAGCTTGACCGTGAACCAGAGCGCGAAACAACCCTTATCATGTTTGACAACGGCTTTAGTGACTTTGAAGACTTTTTAGACTTGGTCGATTTAGCTAATGCACTTTTAGTCGCGCAAGGCTTTGAAGGTAAGTATCAAATCGCTAATTTTCATCCTGACTACGTATTTGCTGACAGTGATGAAACCGATGCCGCAAACTACACAAATAGAGCGCCCTTTCCTACATTGCACTTAATCCGCGAAGCAAGTATGAGCGAAGCACTTGATAGTTATAACGAGCCTGAATCTATTCCTGAGCATAATATAAACCTAGCAAGACGTAAGGGGATTGATTTTTGGCAGCAGTTACTTGAAGGCTGTAAAAAACCGAGCGCTTAAATGCTCGGTTTTATTTTGGTTTGTGCAGAACAAGACAATAACAAACGCTTATTTTTTAACCCAGTTACCATTTACTTCAACGTAATGACCACTTTGGGTTTTTTCAATTGTTTTAGCGGCAGCAAGTGCTTCAACTTGTGAAAGCGACAAGTTATTCTTTTTAGCGAGCTTTAAATATTGCGCTTTACGCTTTGCATTTATATCATCAACAACGGCTTTTGCTTCTGCGTTTTGTACAACAAGCCCTAAATAACCAGAGCTATCTTCACCTACTAGACCTTGGTTTTTAGCGTCATCAAGGCTAATAGCCCACGCAGAGAACGACATACATACTGCACTAACTAACGTAATAATGTTTAATTTTTTCTTCGTATTCATGTTCTAGCTCCTTAAAATAACTCACTGTCGTCACTAAATAAATTGTCGAGTTCTTTATCTACTTTTACGCGAATTTCGTGATCGACCTTCACATTTAAATTAATAGTAATGGGCTCTTTAGCAGACACCTCAACACGATGCGTGCAAGCACTGAGTGCACTAATAGCACTCAGTGCGAGCAGTACTTTTATCAATAACGGCTGTCTCATTATTAGTTTCCTTTTTGTGAGTATTGTTGCTCAACTTTTTGTGTAATTTCGTCACTTAAACGTAGTGCGCGTAAAAGTGTAAATACGTTTTCTTCGTGGTTATAATTAAAGTTAACCTGCTGCTGCTCTGCTTTATTATAGCCTTGCAAATTAACCCCTAGTTTTAACCAACCATCATTTTTTAGTGCCACACTGCTATTAAGTTTTTGAATATCTAAATTAGTTAATAACCCTAACACAGGTTGTAACTCTTGCTGTTGCTGCATTACTGAATCAAAAGCGGCATTATTGGTAATTTTTAAATTACCTGTTCCTTGGCTAAATAAGCTTCCGTCAATTATTTCAATTTTTCCACTATCAAAGTGAACCGGTAAAGACCCCGCCAAGCGTCCCGTTAATACAATGCCCGACTTATCGTCGAGTGTAACAAGTTTGCTTGCATCAATATTTTCAAACTTAACATTAGCAACTTGGTTTGGCTTCCCTACTGTGTAGCTATCTAATGAAAACTCGCCACCAAACACACTTCCTTTTACATCATTTATAAGCGCGGTATTGTTATTAACTTGCCATTGACCTTTAATAGTTTTAACTACGGCACCGGCTCTAAATTCATTTAAATTAAAGGTAGTTGGTTTTACATTAAGCTTACCTGAATTATATTCCCCGCTAAATGTACTGCTTAAATCACTCGCAAGGTAATCGTTATACAATGCACTTGTATGACTAATCCCTATATTGAACAGTGCATTTTGTAAGTTTATATCGCCACTAATATAGCCATTAAATTCGCCCTCTGTTAACTGTGCAAGTGGCTCAAATTGACTAATAAACGCATTTAACGGCAGCGCACTTTGTTCAGGAATAACCACTTCAAATGGATGAGCTTGCGACGACATATGATGATTTATCACTAACTCAACATTATTTATAAATGCGTGATGCGTGGCTTTTAGTGCACGGCTTTGCAAGCCCGTAGACTCTACTTTTATATTATTAAGTTTTATGTCGGGGCTATTAACAGCCTTTATATTGGTTTTTGCTGTTAGATCAGCAAATAACTCACCTACGCCTAAATTAGCATTTGCTGTTAATGTGTTACTTATATCTGTGACTTTAAATTCTTTATATTCTGCGCTTTTTAATTGCTGCGTTAACGTTACTTCTGTGTTTAACTGTTTATCCATTTTTGCAGTTAAATCACCTTGGTATTGCACTGCACTTATATCAAACGCATCTACACTATTAAGCGTTAATTTAGCATTTATAAGCCCAATGGGTTTTAAGTCTATAAACTCACTTATATTAAAGTGACCACTAAGGCTAAGCCCATCCGCTGTTGCGGGTACAAACTCAGGTAAATTTTCAAGCATAACGGCGTAATCGCCTTTAATCGCAGCGCCAGATAACTGAGCATTAACGTTAATATTATTTATATCGGGTGTATTTATTTGAGCTGATAAAGTTGACTGTAAGTCTTTAAATGGAGATGTAATATTTAGTGTTGTATCAGTTATTAAAAAATCAAATTGCTTATCGCCCACGCTTAACAAATTAATTGCAGGTACCCTCAACTCACTACTCTTTAAGCGAATTGATTGAGGGAGTTTAAGTTGCCAATTTAAAGGAACTTGTTTGCTAATAAAGCCTGCATATTCACTTGGTGGAATTAACTCAGTACAGCTTGGTGTTAAATTAATTTTGTTATTAAGCAAATCGGTATTAAACATTAACGCTTGGCTATTTAAATTAAAACGCGTCGCCAATTTACCAGTGGTTAATACGTTAACTTTGCACTGCTCATACGTGTGAGTAAACTGGGAGCTAATATCGCCATTTAACTTAAGTTCTATACCATCAAAGCTAAATGCTTGCTGAGTATTAAAGTTAAAACCTGCTATTAATGTATTTTTAGTGTTTATAACGTGCTTTAAAAAAGTGTCATTAATTTCAAACTGACCACTTACTTTATTAGCAGTCAAAATTGCACTTGCGTTTATATCACCTGAGACATTAAATTTATTTAGTTTGGGTTCTAATATGCTTATTTTAAGTGGCTTATTGAGCTCATCACTTTTTACTACAAGCTGTTTAATATTGATTAATGGGCGATTTAAGGGAAGTGCTAAATCGAGATTTTTAGCAAGCTGATTAGCATTATCACTTTTAGGGAGTGGATTAACTGTTAGCACTGCATTTTCAATATCTACACGCTTTGTATTTGCAGTAATACCAGTAAGTTGTAATTGTTGATTTTGATAATTTACACACACTTTATCAGCATGAATATTTAGTTCAGACGTTATTGAAAAATCAAAGCAGTTTAATGTGACACCCGCTTTTTCGAGCTCAGGCGCTATAACCCACTGTAATAAAGGTAAACGAAATACATAACTAAGCAGCAAGGTACTTAGCAATAAAACGCCAACAATTAAACCAATTCGCTTAAACATACTATCCTTAAATGCTTTGTGCTTTTAGCTATACTAATACCAACCTGCATAAATCTTTGATCAATTTAACGAATTAAATTGCACTATAACGTCGTTAAAAGTTTTTTATTTAGAACAACTAGATATAAAAACTTTTGCCTAGTTCTAGCGTAATTTTCTTAACGTTAAATAGACCCCATATATAAGCAGATTGGTATAATCAAAAAAGGCTGCACAATGCAGCCTTTTTTATTTTACAGTAAGATTATGAATCTAACTTGTATAAACGTAAATATAATTAACCTACGTTTTTACGTGCGTTACGGAACATACGCATCCACGGGCTATCCTCGAGCCACTCATCTGGGTGCCAAGAGTTGGCAACGCTTCTGAATACACGTTCTGGATGCGGCATCATTACAGTGGCGCGACCATCAGTTGACGTAATACCGGTAATACCTTCTGGAGAACCATTAGGGTTAGCTGGGTACTGCGTTGTAGGGTTACCGTAGTTATCTACAAATTTAACCGCTACAGTGCCGCTATCAAGCGCCGCTTTAGTAGCTGCATCGTTTGCAAACTCAGCATGACCTTCACCATGAGAAACTGCAATTGGCATACGCGAGCCAGCCATTCCGTTAAAGAACACAGACGGATTCTCTTGTATTTCTACTAAACTAAAGCGTGCTTCAAAACGCTCTGATTTATTAGTTACAAAGCGCGGCCAATGTTCAGTACCAGGGATCAACTCTTTTAACGTTGATAACATTTGGCAACCGTTACATACACCTAAGCTGAAAGTATCTTCACGGTGGAAAAAGTTTTGGAACTGATCGCGTGCCATGTCGTTAAACAAAATAGACTTAGCCCAACCTTCACCTGCACCAAGTACGTCACCGTATGAGAAACCACCACAGGCCACTAAACCTTTAAATTGCTCTAGTGTTAAACGACCTTCTAAAATGTCGCTCATGTGTACATCAACGGCTGCAAAACCTGCGCGATTAAACGCTGCCGCCATTTCTAAATGAGAGTTAACACCCTGCTCACGTAAAATAGCCATTTGCGGTTTAGCACCGGTTGCAATGTATGGTGCAGCTATATCTTCGTTTAAATCAAAGTTAAGTTTTACGTTTAAGCCTGGATCTTTTGCATCAAATTTAGCATCAAACTCTTGCTTAGCACACTCAGGGTTATCACGGCGTGCTTGCATTTGATACGTTGTTTCAGCCCAAATAGTACGAAGCTCAGTACGCGTATGATTAAGTACCGTATTTTCGCCACGGTGAAACATAATCGTATCGTCACTGTTAAGCGTGCCAATATTGTGACTAATGGCTGCTATACCATGTTGTTCAAACACCGCATTTACTGCATCTAAATCAGCATTCGCAACTTGAATTACCGCACCTAGCTCTTCGTTATAAAGCGCTTCAATGTCAGAACCTGTTAAAGCTGCTAAATCAACCGTTACACCGGTATGACCCGTAAACGCCATTTCAGCTACTGTGGTAAATAAGCCACCGTCTGAGCGGTCATGATAAGCAAGTAACTTACTATCAGCCACAAGTGCTTGCATTGCGTTATAGAAGCCTTTTAATAACTCAGGGCTATCAACATCAGGGGTTACATCACCTAATTGCTTATAAACTTGTGCAAGGCTTGATGCGCCCATGCGGTTTTTACCCGCACCTAAATCAACTAATATAAGCGATGTATCGCCTTTATCTGTGCGTAGTTGTGGAGTTACTGTTTTACGTACGTCGTCAACACGACCAAATGCAGTTATAACCAGTGAAAGCGGCGATGTTACTGATTTCTCTTGTGAGTCACCTTCATCTTTCCATGTCGTTTTCATCGACATAGAATCTTTACCCACTGGAATAGTTAAACCAAGCGCAGGGCAAAGCTCTTCGCCTACGGCTTTAACAGCTTCATATAAACCAGCATCTTCACCTGGGTGACCCGCTGCTGCCATCCAGTTTGCCGATAACTTAATGTTTTCAAGGCTACCAATATTTGCACAAGCAATATTAGTTAACGACTCTGCCACAGCTAAACGAGCAGATGCACCGTAATTAAGTAATGCAGCCGGAGTACGCTCACCGAGTGACATAGCTTCACCGTGGTAAGTATCATACGTTGCCGCAGTTACAGCACAGTTAGCAACAGGTACTTGCCAAGGACCAACCATTTGGTCGCGTGCTACTAAACCCGTAACTGAGCGATCGCCGATTGTTATTAAGAATGTTTTTTCTGCAATGGTTGGTAAACGCATTAAGCGCTGCGCTGCATCTGCTGCATTTATTGATGTGATATCAAGCGCCTTGCCAACAACTTGCTTTGACGTTACATCGCGGTGCATTTTAGGTGCTTTACCTAATAATACGTCCAGCGGCAAATCAACAGGGTTATTTTCAAAGTGGCTGTCTGACACTGTTAAGTGAGGTTCCGCTGTTGCTTCACCAATAACAGCGTACTGGGCACGTTCGCGCTTACAAATTGCTTCAAAGCGGTCAAAGTCCTCTACGCCAACAGCGAGTACATAACGCTCTTGTGATTCATTACACCAAATTTCGTGTGGTGCCATGCCTGGCTCATCGTTAGGGATGCTACGTAATTGAAACTTACCACCACGTCCGCCATCATTAACAAGCTCAGGAAACGCGTTAGATAAACCACCGGCACCTACATCATGGATGAATGCAATTGGGTTTTCGTCACCAAGCTGCCAACATTTATCGATAACTTCTTGGCAACGACGTTCCATTTCTGGGTTTTCGCGCTGTACTGAAGCAAAGTCTAAATCTTCGTTTGACTGACCAGAGGCCATACTTGATGCAGCACCACCGCCTAAACCAATGTTCATTGCAGGTCCGCCTAGCGCAATTAACTTAGCGCCAACAGGAATATCGCCTTTTTGAACATGATCAGAGCGAATATTGCCTAAACCACCGGCAAGCATAATTGGTTTATGGTAACCACGCACTTCTTCACCATTATGGCTTGTTACTTTTTCTTCGTAAGTACGGAAATAGCCTAACAAGTTAGGACGACCAAACTCATTATTAAATGCAGCACCACCTAGTGGACCTTCTGTCATTATATCAAGTGCGTTTACAATACGACCCGGCTTACCAAAATCGCTTTCCCACGGTTGCTCGTAACCTGGAATACGTAAATTTGATACAGTAAAGCCAACTAAGCCTGCTTTTGGCTTAGAACCACGACCAGTTGCGCCTTCATCGCGAATCTCACCACCAGAACCTGTAGCAGCACCTGAGAATGGCGCAATAGCTGTTGGGTGGTTATGCGTTTCAACTTTCATTAGTATTTCAATGTCTTCTTGATGATACGCATATTCACCTTGCGCATTTGGGAAGAAGCGACCCGCTTTTGAGCCTTTCATTACTGCCGCGTTATCTTTATACGCCGACAATACATTTTCAGGATTTAGCTCAAACGTATTTTTAATCATTTTAAACAGCGATTTTGGCTGCTCTTTACCATCGATTGTCCAGTCAGCATTAAATATTTTATGGCGACAATGCTCTGAGTTCGCTTGTGCAAACATAAACAATTCGATGTCGTTAGGGTTACGTCCTAACTTTGTAAAATTTTCTACTAAATAGTCTATTTCGTCATCAGCAAGCGCAAAGCCTTGCTCAACATTGGCTATTACTAATGCTTCGCGTCCACCACCTAAAATATCGACAGACGACATTTGGCGTGGGGCATCACTGCGAAACAGCTGAGCCGCATCTTCAAGTTCATTGTGTGTGGCTTCAGTCATGCGGTCGTGCAATAACGCAGTTACTTGTACAAGTTGTTCTGCGTTTAAATCACCTTCAACATAATAAGCAATACCGCGTTCAACACGGTGAACCTGCTTTAAACCACAGTTGTGGGCGATGTCGGTAGCTTTAGATGCCCAAGGTGAAATGGTACCTGGGCGAGGTGTAACAAGTACAAGTTTGCCAGCTGGGGTATGCTCAGCAATAGTTGGACCGTAAGTTAATAGTTTTTCAAGCTTTGTTTGCTCAGAGCTACTCAACGGCGATGTTAAATCGGCAAAGTGAGCATACTCGGCGTATACGTTAGTGACTGGAAGTTGCGATTGTTGGCAACGCGCTAAAATTTTATTAACTCTGAACTCTGAAAGTGCTGGTGCACCACGAAGGATCAACATAGGTAATTTCATCCGGGGTTAGGGATTGAACGATATTTTAGGCACGCATTATAGTCCAATTAGCATTCAGATTTAACTCAAAATTACGCTTTTCATAAAATTAACTTTTTAGCTTTATTTATAGCCTCTTTTGGTTAATAAAATAAAAGGTAAAGTGACGCGATAGCTTAGTTTTGCTATAACGGTGGTTGGCGAGCTTAAGGGGCACTCAATGTTCAAAGAAAAACTAATAATAATCATTACTTTAGTTATGCTGTTATGTGCATGTGATATGCAAGAGCAGCCAACTCAACTCGCCCAAATAAAAGAACAAAACAAAATACGTGTGGGTACACTTGCAAGTGCTAGTAATTATTATCAAGCCGTTCAAGGTGAACAAGGCTTTGAATATGAGCTATCTCAAGCATTTGCTGAATATCTAGGTGTAGAGCTTGAAATAGTGCCATTTTTTAACTTATCCGATATGTTTGAACGCCTTGAAAGCGGTGATTTAGATTTAATTGCCTCAGGACTTACCTATAATAAAACCCGTGCAGAGCAATACCGCTATGGACCAACTTACAGAACAATCAGCCAAAAATTAGTTTATAAGCAAGGACGTGTTCGTCCTCGAGAGTTTGCCGACTTAGATGGCAACTTTACTGTTATCGCTAAAAGTAGTCATTCGCTTACTCTGCAAAAAATGAAAAAAAACAATCCAGATCTTACTTGGATAGAAAGCGAAGAGTTTGATGAAGAAGAACTACTTCAAGCGGTTATTGATGGCGAAATAGATTACACACTCGCTGATACACATACGCTATCGCTGTTTCGCCGTTATCATCCAAATTTAAGTATCGGTTTTTCTGTTAGTCATAACGACCCGATTGCATGGATACTTAATAAATCAAAAGATGATTCTTTATACTCCTTATTAGTGCCATTTTTTGGCGATATAAAACAGAGTAATCAGCTCTACGTACTTGAAGAAAAATACTTTGGCCACGTGCGCCAATTTAACTATGTAAATACCCTTGCTTATATCGAAGCTATCAAAGAAACCTTACCAACATACCAACCATGGTTTGAACAATATGCTGGTAGCCTTGATTGGCGTTTATTAGCGGCACTTAGCTATCAAGAATCTATGTGGAATCCTCGCGCTAAATCGCCAACAGGCGTTCGCGGTATTATGATGCTAACCCGCAGTACAGCAAAACAAGTAGGTGTTACCAACCGCTTAGAGCCAGAGCAAAATATTCGCGGTGGTGGTAAGTATTTAAGTAAACTGATTAAGCGTATTCCTGATAGAATTCCTCAACCTGATAGAACATGGCTTGCACTAGCGGCTTACAATGTAGGTTGGGGGCACGTTAACGACGCGCGTATAATTACCGAGCAGCAAGGCGCAAGCCCTGATAAATGGGCTGATGTAAAAAAACGCTTACCGCTGTTAATTAAAAAGCGCTATTACCGTAAAACTCGCTATGGTTATGCGCGTGGCGATGTAGCGGTTAAATATGTTGATAATATTCGTCGCTATTACGATGCACTTGTTTGGCTAGATGAGAATAATGCTATTGCTGTAGAACCTGAACCAGAACCAATCACAGAGCAGAGCACTGATACCGAGCCAAAGCTAAATGAAGAAAGTGACAAAAAAAGTAACAAAGATGAAGCGCAAACAGAAAAACAACAGCCTATAATTGAGCCCGAACAACCGAGTGAAAACAATAACTAAGATTTGTATAGGTATCAGTTTTTTGAGTAAGCCAGTAAGCAAAATTTAAGTAAATTAAATATCTGTTTACTTGTCATCAAATGATCACTAATGTGTATTACTTGTATATTATTATTTTATAAGATATACCCTGCGCCTTTCTCACTCTTGCATTAGGAGAAAACATGCTAAAACGTAGACGCACACAAAAATTAAAACGCAATGTGATTTATTCAACAGCCACACGTCGTCGTGTTATGCTAAGAAAACTGCACAAAAAAATCATCTGGCGCCGCCGAATGTTTGCTATGCAGCAAATGGCTGAAACAGAAATAGAGCCAATCGCTAGTTAACTTTAGCTAGGTTTATTTATTTGTTCATCACGAGCAGCTTTCTTAGCTGCTTTAATTTGCGCTCTTCTACGCTTAAAAAAATTCGAAATAGTATCACCACACTGTTGTGCTAAAACACCACCGCATACCTCTACTTGATGATTTAACCTCGGCTCTTGTAATAAGTTCATAATTGAACCTGCAGACCCTGTTTTAGCATCGAGGGCACCAAATACTAAACGCTTTATTCTGCTATGCACCAACAGTCCTGCACACATAGAGCAAGGCTCTAACGTTACATATAGTGTGCAATCAATTAAGCGGTAATTATTAAGTACTTTTCCAGCTTCTCGCACTGCAATCATTTCCGCATGGGCTGATGGGTCGTTATCCGTTATTGAACGGTTGTACCCCACTGAAATTAGCTGGTTATCTTTGACTACAATCGCTCCAACAGGAATTTCATCAAGCAACTCTGCTTGCTTTGCATACAAAAGCGCTTGCTCCATCCAGTAGGAATCATTAAATGGCTCGTTCATTCTTTCTACTTAAATAACTTTTTATGCTGTAATTATACCTAGTTAGCACTCTAAAGTGCGTCATTCATTACTTTATTGCAAAAATAAAACGATATTTACCTGTTTGTAATGGCTCACTCGTGTGGATTTACGCTATAATCTCACGCTTTTTTTATTTAGCTCACAACACGGGTAGCAAATGAAATTTCCTGGACGCCGCAGGCATAAACATTATTTTCCAGTGGAAGCCAAAGATCCACTTACCAATCAACTTAACGCAACAGAGCGATTACAACGTAGTTATATTACGGGTATCGACCAGATCGTTGTTGATATAGAGGCAAAAGTTGATCAAGCTTTCCTTGACGAATTTCAACTACGTAGAGGTATGTCACAAGTTATTGATAGCGACATAACGAACGCCTTATACGATCGTTTAAAATTAAACGATATGGTTGATTTTGAGTTTGCCGGTGGGACCATTGGTAACACTATGCACAACTACTCTGTACTTGCAGATGATCGCTCAGTTTTATTAGGCGTAATGAGCGAAAATATAAAAATAGGTAGCTATGCTTACCGCTTTTTATGTAATACCTCAAGCCGTGTAGATTTAAACTATCTTCAACCAGTAGATGGGCCTATAGGTCGTTGTTTTACATTAATTGATGAAACCGGTGAGCGTACTTTTGCAATAAGTGCAGGCCTAATGAATCACTTACGTCCTGAATCTATCGATAAAAACCTTATTGAAAATTCATCAGCATTAGTGATCAGTGCCTACCTCATGCGTACGCAAGGTAGTGAAACGATGACTGAAGCGACTATGCAAGCGGTAAAATACGCTAATGATGCAGGTGTGCCAGTTGTTCTTACACTCGGAACTAAATTCTTAATTGAACAAGACCCGACCTGGTGGGCAAACTTTGTTGAAAAGCATGTTGATATTCTTGCTATGAACGAAGAAGAAGGGTTAGCTATTACAGGTTTTGAAGACCCTCTTCTAGCTGCTGATAAAGCACTTGATTGGGTAGATTTGGTAATTTGCACCGCTGGCGAAAAAGGCTTATTTATGGCCGGCTACGTAGACGAAAGCTTAAAGCGTGAAACCGAGTATCCGTTATTACCAGGAGCAATACCTGATTTTAATCGATACGAATTTTCACGTGCTATGCGTAAAACCCAGTGTGATGAGCCTATCAGAGCATATAGTCATACAGCCCCATTTATGGGTGGACCTGACTCAATCAAAAACACCAATGGTGCAGGCGATTGTGCTTTAGCGGCTGTGCTACATGACTTATCAGCGAATGTTTATCATAAACTTAACGTGGCAAACTCAGCTAAGCATCAGCAACAAGCTATTACTTACTCGTCACTATCGCAAATTAGTAAATATGCTAACCGAGCTAGTTATGAAGTGTTAGTTCAGCACTCTCCTCGTTTATCTCGCGGTTTACCAGAACGCGAAGACTGCTTAGAACAGGTTTATTGGGAACAATAATAACGGTGGGAGCAATCATTGCTCCCTATCAGCTTCCTAAAAAATAGAAATATCGAGCTTTTTAGATAGCAGTTCCAGCGCCGCAATTCCTGCAACCGAATTACCAAACGAATTAAGTCCCGGAGAATAAACAGCTACCGTAAACTTATTTGGTAACACGGCTAAAATAGTCCCTGATACTCCCGACTTACCTGGCATACCCACTCTGTAACCAAAATCCCCCGCAGCATCGTATAAGCCACTGGTAAATAATAGCGAATTAAGCTGCTTATTTTGACGGCTACTTAAAACACGATCGCCCGATCGATTATCAACACCTTTATTTGCTAAAAAATTATAAGCTTTGGCTAATTCAATACAGTTGAGCTCAATAGAACAAAAGTTAAAGTAAGACCATAAAACATCATCGACTTCATTTTCGAAATTACCAAACGACTTCATTAAATGTGCCATAGCCGCATTACGATGCCTAAATTCATACTCAGAATTAGCGACTTTTTTATCAATCACTATCCCTCTATTACCAGCTAATAACCTAAAGGTCTCGAGCATAGAGTGCATTGGTGCAGATAAGCGGCTGTATAACGCATCACACGTTACAATTGCGCCTGCATTTATGAAAGGGTTACGAGGAATCCCTTTTTCAAACTCAAGCTGTGTAAGCGAATTAAAGGCAGTACCTGAAGGCTCCTTTCCAACTCGATGCCAAAGTTCATCACCATAACGTTGCAGTGCCATAGTAAGTGTCATAACTTTTGAAACAGACTGAATGGTAAAACGTTGAGAGCAATCCCCCGCACATACAGTTTTACCATCAGTTGTATAAATAGCGATAGAAAATTGCTCAGGATCGACCTCTGCAAGGGCCGGTATATAATCAGCTACTTTTCCTTGTGATAATAAAGGGCGTACTTCATGTGCTATTTCATCAAGCACCTTTTGGTAATCAGCTGTAGGCAAACTAGACCTCTATATCATCATTCATAAAAATTGGATTTTAGCACGCGCGAATAGACGCAACTAGTTTTGTTGTTGAATTTAAAGGGGGATGTTTTTCTTAATTTTAAAAAGCAAAAAAACCGTCACATTGCTGTAACGGGTTTCTCTTAATTAAATCCTAGTAATGTCGTACTGCCCACAGCGGTAGAGAGTCACATAGCAAATGCTACACTATCTTTGTGTCGGGGCGTCCTTCTGCGGGGCTCGCCTTAGAACTATTTTATTTCGCCACTGAGTTCGGCATGGACTATTTACAAAATTCAAAAAAGCAAAAAACCCGTCACATTACTGTAACGGGTTTCTCTTAATTAAATCCTGGTAATGTCGTAGTGCCACAGCGGTGGAGAGGCACATAGCAAATGCTACACTATCTTTGTGTCGGGGCGTCCTCCTGCGGGGCTCGCCTTAGAACTATTTTATTTCGCCACGGAGTTCGGCATGGACTATTTACAAAATTCAAAAAAGCAAAAAACCCGTCACATTACTGTAACGGGTTTCTCTTAATTAAATCCTGGTAATGTCCTACTTTCACATAGCAAATGCTACACTATCATCGGCGCTGTTTCGTTTCACTACTGAGTTCGGCATGGGATCAGGTGGGTCCAAAACGCTATTGTCACCAAGAAAATTCTTTTCAATTTTCTTATTTTAATTATTAAGGTTAAAGTCCTTCGACTGAATTTGAAGCCTGGTAATGTCCTACTTTCACATAGCAAATGCTACACTATCATCGGCGCTGTTTCGTTTCACTACTGAGTTCGGCATGGAGTCAGGTGGGTCCAAAACGCTATTGTCACCAAGCA
>NZ_JACJEX010000006.1:0-71326 GCF_014164245.1 Pseudoalteromonas sp. SG43-8
CGTGTTGATCTTTGTGGATTGAAATTTGTTCAATCTAGGGGCGATTAAATCGCGGCGCGAGGTTTGTAACCTAGTGGGCTAAGTAAAAACCGAGCAACAAAGAGTTAATCGTCCCTAGAAAGAACCCAAAGGGCAGCGCATGTTTGGTCTTTATGCTGCGTTATCGCCTATTCATGGGGAATAACCACACTACATAGGCTCCGCCTTGCCTAAAAACCAAACATACTGCTGCAAATTCACCCACCAAAGATCAACACGCCCTAGTATATTTAAGTAAGCGCTTAGCTTTGAAAATTAAGCAACCGCTTGCTCTAAAATTTCGCGGCTTTCTTTAAGCGTAATAGCTTGGTTTTCACCAAGAGCAACCATGCCGTGAGCTTCAAGTTTGCCAATAATATTGTCAATAGCAGCGGCTTTATCATCGCCATGTTCAGTAAGCTGGGTCGCTACGTCGAGGCTATGGTAAAACGCTTCAATTGCTGCAATTGTTCTCTCTGCTAAGTCTTCAGATTGCTCAAGACCAAATACGTTTTTACCCATTTGCTCAAGCTTTGCTTTTTTAACTGCAAATTGGTTACGTAGTAAAGAAGGCTGAACAATAGCAAGTGAACGTGCATGATCAACACCGTAAGCCGCTGTAAGCTCGTGACCAATCATGTGCGTAGCCCAATCTTGCGATACACCAGAACCAATTAAACCATTAAGTGCTTGGTTAGCAGCCCACATAAGGTTTGCACGCCATGCGTCATCTTGGTTTTCAAAGTTATCGCCTAAAGTTTTAAGCGTTCTTAAAAGTGCTTCAGCGTAACCTTCTTGAACTAATGCTGTTTCAGGGAATGTTAGGTACTGCTCACAGGTGTGAACCCATGCATCTACTAAACCATTCACAAGTTGGCGCTGCGGTAATGTTTTCATTACATCAGGGTCCATAATCGCAAACTTAGGAAGTACTTCTGGTGATGCAAACGGTAGTTTTTGCTTCGTTGCTTCTTTGCTCACAACTGAGTTTTGGTTAGACTCTGAACCCGTTGCAGGCAATGTTAATATTGCACCGATTGGTAATGCACTAGTAATAGTATGCTTACCAGTAGGAATATCCCAACCTTCGCCATCATAAACGGCTGATGCGGCAATGTATTTAACGCCGTCGATCACTGAACCGCCGCCTACGCCTAATACGAAGTCGATATCTTGTTCTTTACAAATTTTTACTGCTTGGTCTAGCACTTCAATTGTTGGGTTAGCGCCAACGCCCGAAAACTCAACCCAGTCAAAGCCTTCAAGTGCTGCTGCAACTTGGTCGTACACGCCGTTCTTTTTAATTGAACCGCCGCCGTACACTACAAGTACTTTTTGATCTTTTGCGATCAAATCAGATAGTGCCGCAATTTGTTGCTGACCGAATTGGATAAGAGTTGGATTTACGTAGCTAAATTTCATTATTTTGCTCCTAGGTGACGGTTAAATACTAAATAGAATGCTTAGTTACTAGCTAAGTCAAATTTCAATGAGTGCATATTAGTAGCAAAACAAACATAAAAAAAGCCCAATAACTCGCAAAAGCTTGCCTAAAACTACCAACGTTGTTATTTTACGCAAAATACACTCAATTAAAGATGCCTTTTATGCCCACCATAGCCAATATGTTGCAACAATACGCCGAGCATAATCAATTACTCAGCTTTGAAGGCACCATGGAAACTATCATTCCAGGCGTGTATTTTCATCGAGCAACTAAAAGCTCGCCGCGCCAGCCGCTTATATATAACTCAGGTATTATTATTGTTGGGCAAGGTCATAAAATAATTCACTTTCCTGAACATCAAATAAAATACGGCGCAGGCGACTACTTAGTCCTTGGTGTACCGGTGCCATTAGAGTGTGAAGCATTTACTGATAACGACTTACCCGTTATGGGCATTGCCATAGATATAAACCCTGCAATGCTACACAAACTCGTTAATCAAATAATGCGGCATAAGCCTCTTTCAGCGTCATCGTCGTCAGCACAAATTGGCGCAGTACAGTCGGCAACTCTAGATACAGCAATGGAGCTCGTTACTCATCGGTTATTAACTGTTTTAAATAACCCCATTGAGGCTGACATTTTTGGCGAGGATATAGTAAAAGAATTGGTATATCGCGTACTTTGTGGTCCACAAGGACATACTTTAATAGGGCTTGCTATGCATGATGGGCATTATGCACGTATCGCCCGTACGCTCTCAACTATGCACAGTAGTTATGCCAATCAAATTACGGTTGAAGGGTTAGCTGAAGATGTAAACATGAGCGTATCGTCGTTTCATCGTGCTTTTAGGCAAGTAACGTTTGAATCCCCTCTACAGTATTTAAAAAAAGTACGCTTAGCTAAGGCTAAAGAACTTATAACTACTAGTGGAAGTAAAGCCAACGAAGCTGCATTAAAGGTTGGTTATACCAGCCCATCGCAATTTAGCCGCGAATTCAAACGCCACTTTAATAAAACACCTAGCGAAGTATTAACTCAATTACATAGTTAATTTAACTAATTAACTAATAGCTAAATAGGTGGGCTCTGCTAGTATAAAAAAATGTAGTTGAGCTTGGAAGTGCTTATGGCTGACAAAAAACATCATAAAAATACAGTTCCTAATATTTTACACGGAGGTGCTAAATACGTATTTCTTTTTTTTATTTACTTAATAGCATTTAATAGCAATGCAGGCGATTTTTGCGATATTACCCCCTTAAATAGTCAGTCCTCTCCATCATCTTTACAACCTAATACAACTTCTGAACTTCAGGCAAAACGCGGTACAAACCAATTTCAGCTAAACTGCTTGTTAAAGCGTGGCGGCGTACTTTCGTTTTTGCGCCCAGGTCTTGATGATTTTACATGGCAGCAAAACGGTGTAATAAAGCAACCATTAAAATCGGCACAAGTGGCATTTTTAATGGACTCAGGAAACTTTACAGCCATTATTACAATTGAGTCAAAACTTAACTATACACCACGCTTTAAGTGGCAAAATACACAAGTTTTTTTTAAAGAAACACAGCAACATAATCTCATTATGGGTGCTTTTTATGGGCTGTGTATCACACTCATTTTTTACGTATTTATAATGGGCTACAGGCTTCACGACAAGATATTTAAGCTATACAGCGCTTATATTTTTTGTATTGGCAGCTTTATTTTGCTTCAAGAAGGCCAACTCTATTTATTTATAACTGACCACGTTTCATCACTCCTATTTGATTTGTACTTACTCAGCATAGGTTTAACAGTACTCAGTGCTACATGGTTTATGTGCGCATTACTTGAACTAAACAACAGATGGCCAAAAACAAGTAAGATTTTAAAAATTATGGCCGGTATTGTTATGTGCTTTTCTTTAATAAAAATATTGTTCAGTAACACTTTGATTTGGCAAGTAGCTGGCAACATCATGGCTTACGGCTCATTAATTATTGTGACTGTTATTTTTGTTTTAGCGGCACAACAGGCTCGCAAAGGAATACGCGAAGCAACGCTTGTTTTTGTAGCATTGAGCTTGGTGCTCGTAAGCATGATATTTAGAGTATTACTTATTAATCAAAGCCCATTTATGCAACGTTACGGATTTATTTTGGCTTTCGCTGTGGAGTCATTTTTACTAGCAGTAGCTGTTTCTAGGCGTATTAGCCGTATGCGAATCGCACAAAAACGCGCTGAAACCGAAGCCGATTACGATCACCTTTGTGGCATTTTAAACCGCCGTGGCTGGGGTAAAAAATCGTCAGAGCTGATTGAGCTGCATGCAAAAAAAGGCGGAGTTTTATGTTTAATGTATATAGATTTAGATGACTTTAAACAGATAAACGACAATTATGGGCATGCCGTAGGCGATGAAGCTTTATGTAAAGTAGCCGCCAGTTTAAAAAGTATTGTACGCACCAGCGATGCAGTCGGCCGCTTAGGCGGCGATGAATTTGTAGTACTTGCCCACTTTTACAGCAAAGCGCAAGTAAGCCCAAAAACACACCATCTAAAAATAGAGTTAGATAAACTCGCCATCACGCATAACGACCAGCCTATTGCTATAAAGGCAAGCATTGGTAGCAGCGTATTTAGTGAGCCTCCTAAAAATATTGACGAAATTTTAAAAGCCGGCGACACCGCTATGTATCATGAAAAACTACAGCGTAAAGTAAAGCCGCTCACTTTAGTTGATGGCTAACTTTAAGTATTTAAAACCGTAGCCGGCTTAGCAAACGGCTTACGGTTTATATAGTGGCTAAAAATAATAGTAAATAACGTTGAGGCTTGTTTGTCACTAAAGGGCAACACTGCCCATTACCGCTAAAATAACCGGAAAGGTAGATGTTAACCCGCTCCACGCAGACCCTATATGCTGTGATATAAACGTAACAAGTACGATACAGCCCGTCACTAATATCATTTTACCAAAAGCTCCCAGCGGGCATTTAATGGCTTTGCATCAACTGATATATTTAGCCTTGTAGAGATAATAGCTAAACCGAGTAAAATACAAAGCGAAATCACCCTCGCCACAATAATATTCACTGGTAAAAATAAAGTAATAACGCTAAATACACACCAAATACTCAACGCTGTAAAAAGCGATTTAAACATTCCAAATCTTCGTGAAACAACCAAGTAACTAAAACAAAATAAGCCTATACCGCTCATACCATAAAGAGAGGCCACCGCTGAGTTAGCTGCAAATAATTTACCTTGTTCTAATGCTATAAAATAAGAAATAGGCCAGAGGTAATAGGCAAGCCAGGAACTATGCCGCTAACAAAACTACCAAAGCGTTTTTGGGCGAATGTTATTAGTAAATAAGCAAAGGTGCAATTATGAGTTTAAGCAGCATGTATAATAACAAAGTATGAGATTTTAAATTAAGTCTACGTGTTTACACCTATATTGTAGAGTGAATAAAAATCATGTATGTAGCGTAATTTTTTTACCTGTAAATATTAACTAATTTATCAAAACACTGATTAATAGTTATAAAAAAACCACTTATTAAAGTGGTTTTTTAGCTTAACTTAAACAACAGCATTTATACTTTTTTAAATAAAACCTCTGGGTTTACCATGGTTTTCATTTCAAGCACATTGCCATTTGGATCTTCAATAAAAAACGTTTCTTGCTCAAACTCATCACCAATAAAACGGCGGTATGGTTTATCTAGGTATTCAATACCCGCATCTTCAATACGTGTTTTTAACCCGTTAAATTCATCTTCAGATAGGTGAATCCCAAAGTGAGGTACTGCCACAGCTCCCATATCAACATCATGGCGAACTGTTGGTAGGCGCTCAACGCTTTGGTGTAAGGTAAGTTCATTGCCCCAAAAATCTATATCTACCCAGCGACCTTCTTCACTATTACCCGTTTTACAGCCTAGTACGTCACAATAAAACGCTTTAGCCACTTTTAAATCGCCAGCCGGAATAGCCAGATGCAAACAGTTAGACATAAATAACCCTTGGTTAACACTTTAATACATTAAATTATCGCCATTATACATAATTTGTGATTTATAGAACATTAACAGCAACGCTATTAAGCATATTTAATACCTAAGAGTCGTTTAAAAAACACGCTTTTTAAATGTGTAATTACTTATAACATTTATTTGTTAGAGAGTATTAGAAAGCGCAAAAGGATTAGTTTAAAATGCGCTGCTATGATTAAATTCTTACTTTTAAAATTCATTACTTTCTTTTTAGGCTTTGTAGCTTGCTTTGCTATGCACACTACTTTTGCACTGCCTTTAGTAATTTCTGCCGCGCTAACGGGGCTTATTGGCTCTTTTATTCCTTTTCCTGCGCGTTATAAAAACCATCCTTATGCTGCAATTTATGCGGGTAGTTTTGCCGGTATGTGTTCAACCCATTTAATTACCAGTTACTGGGAAATTGCTATTATTTCGCTTATTGGCTCAAGTTTGTATGTGCTTACTATGAATATGTTTACAGGCTTTGGTGGCAAACTTGGCAGTGTCGCTTTTGCAAGCGTGGCACTTTTTGTATTAGCTAAAGGAATAGTACTATGAGTATTGAATACCCATTACTTGTACTGCTTGGTGCTTTTTTAACGTTTTACTTAGCTAAACATAGTCGCTTTGATGGTATAAGAGCATCCTCTTCACTTTCTATTATTGCTTACTTAATTTTTAGCGCATTGAATTTAAACCCCGATTTATACGCGATTATATTTTTTGGCGGTACATTTATTGGCATGAGCGCCCCGCATCGTTTTGGTATTTATACCGTAGCAAGCTCATCTGTTTTGTTTTCAATATTATTTGAATTTCTTGTACCAAAACTTGACGGCTACGGTGGTGCACTAGGTATTAGTGCATTTTTATCTGTATGTATTTGCCATACCTGTATTTTGTTAGGTGCCCCAAGAAGTAAAAAACCACCGCCAGTTCAATAAAAAATTATTGAGCTGGTCTAGTTTCTCCCAGCATTCGCTTCAATATAGTAGAGAAATTAGAATGTAAAATATTCATGTTTTAAGCTGTTCTTTTTCTTTGCAAGTCTGTTAGAATCTTTCGCGAACTTTATTTACCCTAAATAAAGACAATCATATATGGATTTATGAAAATGAAAAAACTAATCGCAGTAGCAGCTCTATCTTTACTTCCTTTCTCAAACGCAATGGCTGACCAAGATATTGGTTGTGGTCTTGGTTCTATGTTATTTGCAGGTCAGCAAGGTAAAGGCGTTAAAATTTTAGGCGCTACAACAAACGGTACTTCTGGTAACCAAACTTTTGGTATCACTTTTGGTACTTTAGGTTGTGATGGTACTGGTACAGTAACGTCTTCAGAAAAAATTGCTTTATTCATCGACGGTAACATGGAGCAACTTGCTCGTGATATGTCAAAAGGTGAAGGCGAAACTTTAGCTACTCTAGCTGAAGCTTGGGGTATTGTAGATCAAGATAAAGCAGCATTCAACGCGCTTGCTCAAGCACAGTTTTCTTCAGTATTTACTTCTGAAAACGTAACTTCGCAAACAGTTTTAGAAAACCTAAACACTGTTCTTGCAAGTAACGCACAACTTGCTTCTTATACTCTTTCTTAATCAGCTAAATTAGCCGGTTTTATACGTATAAATAAAGCCGCTGGAGTATTTCTCTAGCGGCTTTTATTGTTTAGTGATTATGAAAAAAATATTCTTTGTTTTATCAATTGCGCTGTTTAGTACTTACGTAAACGCTCAAAGTTTTAAAAATGACACCTTAGCAACCGACCCTTACTGGCTCAAATTAGGTCATTACCGTGGGGCCACATTAGGTGGTTGGAAAAGTGAAGTAGATAGGGCTGAGTTTTTTTTATCTCCTATAGGTAAAACAAGTCCACTGGACGAACTTGAAGCCACTATAGCCGCATTTAGTGGTAAAAATACTGACCCAAAAACAACACAATCTCGCTGTCGGTTTCCAGCACGCTATAAATGGCTAAAAACAAAAATTAAAAATAACTGGCCCGCGCTTAATTGCCCAGAGCTTCAAACGTGGCAAAAAATAATAAACCCAAAAGGGGTTACGTTAGTTTTTCCTACTGCATTTATGAATAGCCCCTCATCAATGTTTGGTCACACCTTACTTCGTATTGATGCAAAAGATCAGACTCGCCATAAAGAGTTGCTCGCATTTGCGGTTAATTTTGCAGCAGAACCAGACGGCTCAGACAATGCAGTTATGTACGCACTAAAAGGCCTGATTGGCAGCTATCCTGGTAAATTTTCGCTTATGCCGTACTATAAAAAAGTACGCGAATATAATGATTTAGAATCTCGTGATATTTGGGAATACAAACTTAATTTATCTGAGCCACAAGTAGAGCTTATTTTATTGCACTTATGGGAGCTACAATCAGCTACATTTGATTACTTTTTTATTGATGAAAACTGCTCTTACCAATTACTTGCATTATTACAACTCGCACAAGAGGACCTTGATTTAACATCGTCATTTAATATGCAAGCTATTCCATCAGATACCGTTGCAGTACTAAGAAATAACAACTTACTACAAACACCTAATTACCGCCCTGCTTTTGGCACTAAGCTATACCATTACTCTACTCAAATGACTAACGAACAACTTGATGATGCAAGAGAGTTAATGCAAGGTGGCTCCCTTAATACTCGTAATTACTCACAGTCGCAATTAGTCGCAATATTAGAAATGGCGTATGAATGGTTAAATTTTGAATTTTACGATAAAGCATTAAAGCGTGAAGAAATTGCCCCGCGACTAACTAAGCTACTACTAATGCGCAGCAAATATAAAGTAGCTTCGCCATTTACTAAGCCAAGTCGTCCTATTGCTTCTCCAGAGCAAGGTCATGGCTCTTCTAAAGTAACGCTTGGAAGAACTGAGTATGCCCATCAAAGTGACTTAACAAGCTTGGCGTATCGCCTTGCATACCATGATTTATTAGATAGCTCAGCTGGATTTATTCCTGGTGCTCAAATTAGCTTTTTTGATATTGAAGGTGCCATAAGCGATAAGGGTAACACGCGACTTGAGCATTTTTATTTATTAGACGCTATGTCACTTGCACCCGATAACCGCGTGTTTGATAGCTGGTCTTGGAACTTTAAAATGGGCTTTGATCGTCAGCCTAATAATAATATTCAACAAGGTCGTTGGTTTGCTAAAGGTGGATACGGAAAATCAATCGGTAACCCAAACACGTTACACGGCTATTTACTTGGCCAAGTTGAATTTAATAATGGTGACATAACAGACAACCTAACAACAGGCATTGGTAGTGAAGCTGGTGCAATATGGCAAATAAATAACAGTCATAAACTCGCTCTTACAGCAAACATAACATGGTTAATAGATGGCCAAGCAGATAAACACAGTGACTTTGCAATAAAGTGGAATTACTCTTTATCACGTAATTTATCTATACGTACTGAGCTTAAAAACCAACATTGGTATACAAGTAGTACATCGGCTAAATTTGCAATTCAATACTACTTTTAATCAATGCATATACCCACAAGCGCTTAATTATTTTTACAGCGCTTGTCGGTATATAAAACTTTACTCAATACACGTTCAATTTTCACGTCTTTAATTATGCAATAGACTCTCTATATACCTATTCATTTACTTATTTTATACATTTGAGTATATATTTCAGACAAGACCCTTTAAACTCAAAGTATTGTAGTTAGAAAGATTCTCTTATGTATCTGCGTGTTGTAGTTATCATTTTCGTTTTTATTTTTTGCAGTAATGTAGGGGCAGTAAGCCCTCTTACTTTTATTGCCGAAGATTTACATCCTTACCATTTTAAAAACAAAAGCGGTGAAGCTGACGGAGCTTCCGTTGATATTGCTAAGGCTGTTTTAAAAGAAGCAAAGCTACAAGCTAAATTTGAAATAATGCCAATGGCACGAGCCTTTCATCAGCTAGCAGCTAATCCAAACACAATTATGCTCTCTTTATTAAAAACTCCCGCTAGGCAAAGTCAGTTTAAATGGTTAGGAGCGGTATATTTTACTGATGCCTACCTAGTTAGTTTAAAAAGCCACAAAGACGAAGTAACTCATTTAAATCATGCAAAATTTTATAAAGTAGGCACTATTCGTGGATATTTGAGTGCCAAATATTTAATAAAAATGGGGTTTGAAGAAGATAAAAATTTAATACTAGCTAGTTATTATCAGCAGGCATGGCAAATGCTTTATAAGGGTAGAACTGACTTTGTCCTTATGAATACACTTACCTTAGATAATGAACTAAAAATGTCAGGGCTCGACCCAGACTTAATAACTAAACGACTTCATTTAGCTGATTTTCCTTCAATACTCTATTTTGCTGCTAATAATCAGATTGACGAACAAACAGCAAACTTAATCTCGCAGGCATTAAAAACTATAAAAGTAAGTGGCGAATACCAAGCCATCTTAAAAAAGTGGCAACTCCCTCTTCCTCCTTCTATAAATTAAACCTATTTAAATAAGTATATTAGCAAACATCAAGCGCTACCAAATATGATGATAAACACCTCTATTTAACAATTTCAAATAACATAATAACGTTAACCAGCCCTATTGGTTAACCAAAAAACCATCATTGAAATAACAATTAATTATAAAAAACTACAAATTGGTAAGTTTTAATTTTTAAATTGGTATGTTAGATTGAGATTAAGCGACACCTGTACCGCGCAATTTTTACTTCATCACACAGAGACAATAATGATAAAAAATACATCCACATTTAAACTTACGGCTTTAGCCGTTATCACACCTCTACTTTTTACGGCTTGTTCAAGTACCCAAAGCACTAATCAGCAAAGCGATGCGCCGGTACCTGCAACAAAGTTTGATTTATCTCACTGGAAAATAAATGTACCAGTAGATTTAAACAACGACGGTAAAATTGATGAAATAGATGTAGAAGAAATTCAGACTTACGCACACCCTGATTTTTTCTATCTTGATGATAAAGGCTACATGGTATTTACCTCCCCTAATAAAGCGCTTACAAGTGCTAACTCTACTAATACCCGTAGTGAACTTAGACAAATGATCCGTGGATCAAATACTAAAATTAAAACTAAACACTCTAAAAACAACTTTGCTTTAGCTGTTCACCCGCTATCTAACCGATTTGGTTCTGTTGGTGGAAAGATGGAAGCAACATTAAAAGTAGATCACGTTGCGCTACGTGCTACCGACCCTGATAAAAAAGCAGCTTACTCGGTTGTTGTAGGGCAAATTCACGCGGGTAAAGATCAGGCACTTATTGATACCAAGCTTGGTTATGGCTGGGGCAATGAGCCACTTAAAATATATTACAAAAAATGGCCAGGGCATAAAACAGGCTCAGTTTTTTGGAACTATGAACGTAACTTAGCTAAAACGAATCCTGACCGTACAGATATTACTTACCCAGTTTGGGGTAATACATGGGAAAACCCTAACGAGCCAGGCGGTGCCGGTATTGCACTAGGTGAAGAATTTAGCTACACGGTAAATGTGTATAAAAATGTTATGCACCTTACATTTAGCGCAGAAGGCAAAGAAGACGTTAACTACTCGATTAACTTAGGTAATAACGTAGACGCTTATGGCAAAGTGGACGAAAAAGATCATCCACATGGCTACGCTGCAGATTGGCATTACTTTAAAGCTGGCGCTTATAACCAATGTAGTACTAAAAGCGCGAAAGGTATTTGGTACCCAGGTTGTTTAGGTACTGGCGATTGGACTACAGATAAACAAAATGGCGATTACGCTCAAGTAAGCTTTAGTAAACTAGAGTTAAGCCCAGCGACACCGCCAACAAAATAACTAGGCTATTACAGCCTCAGATAAGTAATTTTTTAGTGATGTAAACAGTGGCGTTGGTAGATTATTAATATCGCACCAGCGCCACTTTAAACATTTATTAGGCTCTTTAAGCTCAGGCTCTCCGCCTTCAAAATCAGCTTTTACATACAACGTAATATAGTGTTTGTTCTCTGCTGTAAAAATATCATTGGTAAAATCAAGCTTAGTAATTTTACTTACCTTTAAACCTGTTTCTTCAAACACTTCTCGTATTGCACATTGCTCAACACTTTCACCAAACTCTAAATGTCCACCAGGTGTTGCCCATGTATTAGCACCATGCGCGCCAATGCGCTCACCTAGTAAAATTGTGTTTTGGTGCTTTATGATAACCGCTACCCCTACTCTTACTACGTTACTCATATCGTGTTTTCTCTTATTTTTACTGCCCGCCATGCTGAACCACACGCTTTGTATTGTCAATTTTGTATTTTTAAAACCAGTGTGTTGATTAACTTTTAGCCGACCAAGGTCGAATAGCTTGCTTGTTAAAAAAAGCCTACATTTTGTAAGGTCTCTCACACACAAATTTAGCTTTAGGAGCCTTACATGTCAGGCGAATATAAACAGCAATATAATGCCTTTAAACAAAACCCAGCCCAATTTTGGCTCGAACAAAGTAAAAATATTCCATGGTATAAAACCCCCACAAAAGCATACACACAAGACGACGACGGGCTTTACCATTGGTTTAGTGACGGGCAATTAAACACCAGTTTTTTAGCACTAGACCAACACGTTATTGCCGGATTTGGCGAGCAAACAGCACTGATTTACGACTCTCCAGTCACTAATACAAAGCAAACTTATAGCTACTCACAACTACAACAAGAAGTTGCTAAATTTGCAGAAGTAATGCAATCGTTAGGCGTTACAAAAGGCGACCGCGTTGTTATTTATATGCCAATGATCCCACAAGCTGTTATTGGTATGTTGGCGTGCGCTCGCCTTGGTGCTATTCATTCGGTGGTATTTGGTGGGTTTGCTGCACACGAACTGGCTGTACGCATTGATGATGCCAAGCCCAAACTTATACTTAGCGCCTCATGCGGTGTTGAAGTAAACAGCGTTATTGAATACAAACCACTTATTGATAACGCAATAGAATTAGCTGCGCATAAAGTAGAACACTGCGTTATTTATCAGCGTCCACAAGTAACCGCCACTCTTAAGCCTAAACGAGACATAGATTGGACTCAGGCAATGCAAACGGCTGCAAGCGCAGATCCGGTGCCGGTAAATGGAGATGACCCGCTTTATATTTTATATACCTCAGGCACGACAGGCACACCCAAAGGCGTAGTACGCGAAAATGGCGGTCACGCAGTGGCAATGCAATACAGTATGGCAACCGTTTATGGTATGAAGCCCGGCGACGTATTTTGGGCAGCGTCTGACATTGGCTGGGTAGTTGGGCACTCTTATATAGTTTACGCACCGCTAATGTATCGCTGCGCGACCGTATTGTATGAAGGTAAACCCGTTAAAACGCCCGATGCTAGTGCATTTTGGCGCGTGGTAGAAGAATATAAAGTAAATGCATTATTTAGTGCCCCCACCGCCTTTAGAGCAATCAAAAAAGAAGATCCAAATGCCGATGGTTTTAATCAATACGATACCTCAAGCTTAAAACGTTTATTTTTAGCTGGCGAGCGGTTAGACCCTCCCACTTACGAGTGGCTTAAAGAAAAAACCAAACTGCCAGTGCTCGATCATTGGTGGCAAACAGAAACCGGCTGGGCTATTGCTTGTAACCCTGTAGGGCTTGAGTACTTAGCAACAAAACCTGGCAGCTCTACCGTGCCAACTCCAGGTTTTGACGTGCGAATATTAGATATGAATGGCAATGAATGCGCAGCTAACGAGCAAGGCGCTGTGGTAATTAAACTGCCACTTCCACCGGGTTGCCTACCAACTATTTGGCAAGATACCCCGCGCTTTAAAGCAAACTACCTAAATGAATATGAAGGTTATTATTTATCTGGAGATGGTGGTTATATTGATGAAGACGGCTACCTATTTATTATGGGCAGAACCGACGACGTTATAAATGTAGCAGGACATAGGCTTTCTACCGGCGAAATGGAAGAGATAGTAGCCGCGCACCCTGCTGTTGCTGAATGCGCTGTTTTTGGTGTGAACGATCCTCTAAAGGGGCAACTTCCTATGGGAATGATCGTGCTTAAAAATGATTTTATGGGCTCAAGTACCGACGTGGAAGAAGCGCTTGTTTTAAGTGTTCGTAATCAGATTGGTGCTATTGCGTGCCTTAAAAATATAGTTAGCGTAGATAGGTTGCCCAAAACACGCTCGGGTAAAATACTGCGTAAAAATTTGCGCCAATTGGTTGATGGCGAAGAGCTACAAATACCTTCAACCATAGATGATGCCAGTATCTTTGAAGAAATAAACCAACAACTAACACAAAGATAAACCCAACCAACCTATCTAAAGCCATTTTTATAATGGCTTTTTATTTCATCCTTATATTTGATCCTTTTACTTAAGCTTTAATTTAACCAATAGCTGAAATTTTTTACGGCTTAATGCTTTCTTCTTTTAATAGCGTTATTAATTTAATCAATTTAAAAAGGAATGGTGTATGCCCCGCTTGCTACAAAAACTATTAACCACAGCCCTATTGTTTATAGGCTTTGCCACACAAGCCTATGAAATAGAAGACTTAGGAGATGGCTTACACCGCTTTATAGACGACAGACACCGCTCAGTATTTTTAATCACTTCTGAAGGTGCAATTGTTACCGACCCGCTTAATAAAAAAGCCGCCACCTGGTTAAACGAGCAAATTAAAACCCGCTATAACGTACCGGTAAAGTATGTAATTTATAGCCATAATCACAGCGATCATATTTACGGCGCCGAGGTATTTAAAAACCCGCACACCACGTTTGTAGCGCATAAACTCGCTGCGCAAGATATTAAAAACACGCAAATGAAAACAGTAACGCCCAGCCTTACTTTTGATAACGAGCTACTACTTACCCTTGGTGATTCAACAGTAAAGCTTAACTACCATGGTCCAAACGATGGTCGTGGTTCGGTTAGTATATTATTCGAAAAGCAAAAAACGTTATTTGTAGTTGATTGGATTGTTATTGGCAGAATGCCTTGGCAAAAGCTGTGGAGTTACGATATTCAAGGCATGATTAACTCAACCCAAGTGGCACTCAAATATGACTTTGATACTTTTGTAGGCGGACATGCCGATATGGGTAATAAAGCCGATGTAGCACGTTACTTAAGTTATTTAGAGCTTTTGTATAGCCAAGTAACCGCAGGCGTTTTAGCCGGTAATACGCTTGACGAAATTAAACAAAATATAAAGTTAGACCAATTTAGTGACTTTAAACAGTTTGATACATGGTTACCGCTTAACATAGAAGGCGTGTACAAGCGTCTAATGGAAGAGTCAGGCATGGGCTGGCGCAGCGATCTATAAGCTTTAGTCTAATAATCATTGGCATTGCCGTATTTAACGCAATACCAATGTATTCATTAATTAAATAAGGTTATTACTGATCAAACCTTTTTAATCTATCCCAATTACTTTAAGCAGTAACCTACATATAAACCGAGTAAGTAGTACTCCAAAAGCTCGCTAACGTTGCCAACATTTACTGCGTCTAGCTCATTTACACAAAACCACGCTTTGGAAATAACCATGCTTTATAGGCTGGGTATATTTAGGTATTTTAAAATTGATTAGGCTTACCAAGCATTCATAGGTATTTTTAAAGGTACTTGGCTACCATCTTCATTCTCTAAAAGTAATTGTAAAATCTCTCCAGACTCCTTGCGCATTAATTCTTTTGCTTCACTGGCAGGGCAGCCTGGAATTTTACAGCCTTCTATAGAAATGATTTTCTGTCCTGCAATAATCCCTGCTTTTTCAGCGGGTGAATTAGGCTCTACTTTTTCAATAACAAATGATGTTACCGTCGGGCTAAAAAAACCATCAGCGCCAACGTTACCCGAAATTCCAAGTTTCACCTCCTCTGCAGCCAAGGCATTGAAAGAAATAGTTGATATTAAAATAATTATAATTTTGAACATAAAAATAAACACTCCATGTTAGTCAACACTAAATATGTTGGTATCGTTTTTTGTATTGTTTGCTAAATATATGACTATTAATCATTCTCTGGATCATCGCGTTTGTTATATCGCTCTTTGAATGACTCATAGTCTTCGCTTTCAAGTAATAAAACATTTTGTAAAGTATAACTAGCCGCACCGTATATAAAATCAGCTGATACGGAAACACTTTCCCCTATTTCAAAATCAGAACGATTAAATCCGCTAATTTCAGATTTGTTTATAGCAGCACACAACGAAGCTAACTTCTTTGGACCACTATTTATACTTATGCATAACCCAGATATCGGTTAGCCTTGCTGATCAACTTCGGGATATATTAGTACTACCCAGCTATCGTCCCAATTTTCACTAGTCCCATCAACTAGTCGATGAATGTGTAATTTTTTTGCTTCATCTGAACTCAGTACATTTTCAGAAATAATAAGCGATGTGTTTTCAGCACTACATACCCAGAATGGGCAAAGTAATATAAAAACTAAAAATTTCTGCATACATTTCCTAAAATAAAACATTCAATAATCGCAACTAGTTTGTACTGGATTGCCCTGATTACTATATAGCAATTTCCCATTCCCAGTTACACACTCTACTATCGCATGTTATTTAATCAAATATTTAATTTCACATAAAAAAACCGCGCTAACACTTTATAAAAAAGCTTTAGCGCGGTTATCAATACTTCATACCTAATTAACCAAATAATTAACTAAAATCGACCACCACTTCATAACGCCCAGGCATGTCGTTTACTTCGTATACCCAACCGTGTCGTTTTATTATTTTTTCGCTTAACTCTAATCCTAAACCGTAGCCAATATTAGCGGGCTTGTTTGTGTTATTAGCAGTGTGTGGCGTATCAGTTTGTTCGCTGCTATTTACTATAATCACACGGCTGCCCTGCTGAGTAATTCGCACTTGCCCTTGTTGCGTATGCTGATATGCATTACGTATTAAGTTAGTAAGCACAATGTGGCATGCGGTGGCTTCGGTATTAATAGTCGTATTTTGGTTATCGGTATTTATAAGTACATCAACTTGTTTTGAATTGAGTAAATAATCGAGTTCATTACTCAAGGTCGTTATTTTTTCGGCTAGGTTTACAGGCTCTGGTGCACTTTGCTGGTCGTCATTTCGGCTAAGCCACAATAACGTCTCGGTTAAATCGCTCATGGTTAAACCGGCGCGCTCTATTCGCTGCAGTGTAAGTTGCTGTTTATCGCTTAAAGGTGCTTTTTCGCTTAAGCGGTTAAGTAACTCAACGTTGCTACGAATAACCGAAATTGGTGTACGTAACTCGTGGCTCGCATAACTTAAAAAGCGCTGCTCTCGCTCAAGGCTGTCGTGAGCTGAAAGCAAGCTACTGCGTATTAACGTTGCCAAGGTATTTAGTTCGTTATAGGTAAAGTCGGGCGGCGTGTTTTGTAAATTATTTTGATTTAACGACTTAGCCCAACCGCGTAGTGACTCTACTGGCTTAGCTATTTTTTTCATTACCATAAACAAAAAGAAGGTAAATAAAGCAATTGCCGTAACCCCTGTTAACGCTATCCATGCCAACTTTTTTATAGGTTTATCGGGTGAGCTTTGTTTTTTAAGGCGCTCTTTTTCAAGCATAATACGTGATACGTAACGGGGCTCCCCTGCAGGGTTTTGAAAATACGCTACAAAATAGAGGTCTTCCGGCATTGAAAAAAACGATGGTTTTACTTTGCTTTTTTGTAGTACGCCAATCTCTGTAGGCTTTGTAAAGCGTTGCTGAATTTCGCTTGGCATGTCTTCCCAGCGACTCGCTATTTTAAAGCCAATCATTTCTGCAGGTTCACCGTTTTTAACCTCAGTAGATTGCGAAAGCGCATGCATTACGCCATTTAACCCTCGGTCTAAGCCATCAATAAAATAATTAACACTTAAAAACGAAAAACCAATTGCCATTAATGAACTTAAAAGCACCATGGTGGCAAAAAAATACAACCTCAGGCTGGGTCTAATTTTCATGCTTGTGTCCCATTTTTTAATTTTAGCGCAAACCCTACACTGGGTATTGTTTCTAGTACGGCTTGACAATGCGCTTGCTCTAGCTGTTTACGCAAATGATGAATATGCACTTTTAAGCTATTGCTGTCTGGCTGATCGTCTCCCCATATTGCTTGCATAATTACCTGTCGGGTTACCGGTTTTTGCTGCTCTCGTACAAGCACTTCTAATAACTTAAAAGTAATGGGTGATAACTTTAAACTGTGCGCAGCCACTGTTGCTGTATGCGCGGTTAAATTAAGTGTTAAATTAGCAAAGGTAAGTCGCTTAACCTCTCCACTTTTACGCTTTGCTAATACTTGAACCCGCGCTACTAGCTCTTTCATGGCAAATGGTTTTACTAAATAGTCGTCACTACCGGCTGCAAACCCTTCAAGCTTATTGTCGAGGCTATCGCGCGCTGTCAGCATTAATACAGGTATATCAATGCCTTGCTCACGTAAAGTTTTACACATGGTTAAACCGTCCATTTTGGGCATGTTTACATCTAATATAATCATTTGATATTGATTACGTTCTATTAAATTTAAACCCATTACGCCATTGCTTGCATGGTCACACTCTATTGACTCAATTTCGAGATAATCAACAATGGTGGTTGCCAAATCTATGTCGTCTTCAACCAGTAGTACGTTTATCATTAAGAGGCTACTTCCTGCGTTTTATTTTTAGCACCTAGCGATATTAGCACAGCATCAATACCGCGTTTAGCATCGGTTTGAATCATCAATAATGCCGGTATAAGTATTAAGGTAATAACCGTGGCAAACAAAATACCGTAGCCAAGTGATGCCGCAGCAGGAATTAAAAACTGTGCCTGCATTGAGGTTTCGCTAAGTAGCGGCACTAAGCCTGCGTACGTCGTAATTGAGGTAAGTAATACCGCACGTAACCGGCTCGTACACGACTCAACTATGGCATCGTGCGTGCTAATGCCCTCTTCTTTTACTAGTTCGTTAAAGCGTGAAACAAGTAATAAGCTGTCGTTTACAACTACTCCACTGAGCGCCAAAATACCATTTAACGACAATATACTAATGGTTAAGTCGTTCCACCAATGTCCTAAAATAGCGCCCACAATGCCAAACGGAATTGCTACCATAATCAACATAGGTTGAATGTACGATTTAAGCGGAATAGCCAGCAACACGTAAATAACTAATAAAGCCGCTACAAACATAGTGCTCATTGAGCTGGTGGTTTCGCTTTGTTGCTCTGCCTCTCCTGCAAAATACACACTTAAATTAGGAAATTGCTGTGTTAACTCTGGAATTAAGTCGCGCTTTAAATTAGCAACTAACTCGTTTGGAGCAATCACGTTTTTATCTACTTGGGCGCTTAAATAAATTGCACGAAGTCCATCAATGCGGGTTATTTCATCTTGCTGATATTCACTGCTTACTGTGGCTACGTTAACTAAAGGGACAACCGTGCCATCGGGTAGGCGAATACGCGACTGCATTATATCGGCAGGTGTTTTACGAGCATCTTCTGGGTAGCGTACACGTACTTTAACTTCGTCTTTATTACGTTGGTAGCGCTGTACAACTGCACCACCAAAGGCTTGCAGTACTTGCTTTGATAAACTGGCTGTATCCATGCCAAGCGCGCGCCCTTGTGCATTTAGGGTAAATTTAAGCTGTGGCTGACCTGGGTTTAAGTTGTCGTCTATTCCGTTAACGCCTGCGGTATTTTGCAAGCGCTCCTTAAATAGTACGCCAGCCGCCATTACGGTTTCGTCGTCCCACGCTTTAAGTTCAACTTTAAAGTTATCGACCATTTTACGCGTGGCTAATATTTGTAATTTTTTACTGCCCTCAAGGCTACCTGCTACGCGCTGCCATTCTTGAGCAAATTCGCTTGCTGTAAAAGCGCCTTCGTTTAATAGCTCAACGCTTACTTCACCGCTGGTGTCGCTGCTACTAATGACTTGTAGGCTGGTTATTTCGCTTTTGTCAGAGCTCAACTTAGTCATTAAGTTTTGCTCAGCTTGTAATGCACTTTGCTCAAGCGTTAGTAAGTTTGTGTTTGTTTGCCCATAAGCGGCGTCGTTTTGCATAACTAAATCGGCTGTTACAGTGTCGCCTGCAATACTTGGGAAAAAACCAACTTTAACTGTGCCTGTCATCGGCATACCAATAACTAATATAAAAAAGGCGATAAACGCAGCCACTACGGCGTATCTAAAGCGCAGTGAAAATTCAATAACCTTGCAGTAAATGTTTTTGCTAAACCAGCTTAAGCCGCTATCAGCACCATGTTGTATTTTTGACCACAGACCTGCTAAGCCTTTTTTAACTTGGCGTTTAGTACTAATGTGGGCTAAATGCGAGGGTAAAATAAGTTTTGATTCAACAACTGAAAGCAGTAAACAAATGGTCACTACAGTGGCAAATTGAGAGTAAATTTTACCTAAGTTACCTGACACATTCGAAAGCGCCACAAACGCGGCAACGGTGGTTAACACCCCAAATATTGTTGGCACAGCAACTTTCATAGTACCTAAAACTGTATTATTTAATGTATCGCCATGTTTTTTACGTGTGGTGTAAATACTCTCGCCTACAACTACGGCATCGTCTACCACTATGCCCAGCGCCATAATAAAGCCAAAGGTGGTCATTTCATTTATGGTTAGTGCGGTGTAGCCATCGGTCATAAAATAAAGCGTACCAAAAAATACAAATGGCAAGCCACCAGCCACCCATAGCGCTACGCGTACGTTTAAAAATATGGCAAGTATTACAAACACCATAATAATACCGGTCACCGCGTTTTTAGTAAGTAGCGATAAACGCTCGGTGATCATGGTGCTTTTGTCGTGCCAGCTTTCAAGCTCTACGTTTTGAGGTAATAAACCGCTTTCGTGCCATTTATCTATTACGCTATTAGCTTGCTTAACAATGGTAGTTATATCGCTGTTATCGCCCATTAAAATTTCAACGCCTACGGCATTTTGTTGGTTATAACGGCTTAATGAGTTGCTGTCTTCGGCAAATGAGTCGGTAACTGTTGCTACATCGCCTAACTTAATTTGCGTGCCTGATGCGGTTGTTAACAATACAATATTGGCAAAGTCGCGCTGCCAGTAAGCTTGGTCGGCGGCTTTTAAGCGTATAATTTTACTGCTATCGCGCAAACTAGTCGAAAGCGGGCTTGATGACTCATTATTAATGACCTCACTTACATCACTAATAGTTAAGCCATACGCTTGTAATTTACCTTCGTCGATTTCTATGGACATCATCGGGTCGAGCACACCCGATTGCGCTACGTCGCTAATGCCTGATTGCGCTAATAAATCGGCTTTAAGTTTTTCACCCAGGTTTTGTAATGTATGGCGATCTGCATCCCCAAAAAGTTGCAGCGTTAATGCATGATCTTGCCTACGGGCTTTATCAATAACAGGTTGCTCAGCATCTGCCGGAAAGTTATTAATAGCGTCAACTTGGTTTTTAACGTCAACAAGTAACTCATCGAGTGAGTAATCAGTACTTTTTTCAATGCTTACATGGCTGCCGCTAGCATCGGATGTAGAAGTAATACGTTTAATACCCGATACGGTTTCGAGCGCTTCTTCTATTTTTAACGCTATTCCTTCTTCGGCTTGCAATGCATCGCCACTGTCGTAAACCACCGATACCGAAATAGTATCTGGCTCTAAACTAGGAAAAGCCTCTTTACGTAAAGTCGTAAGCGACATAATACCCATTACAATCACACTAACTAACAATAAGTTAGCGGCAACAGAGTTATTTGCAAACCAATTAATAATACCGTGCAGCGGGTTATTATTACTGGGTATTTGAGGTGGTTGATGAGGGCTCATTATTGTATCTCCTCAACTATTGGATTTACTTTCATGTCGTTTAAGTAACTAACAAGTGGGCGCGCCACCACTTTTAGATTTTTAGCACCATCTACTGGCGTAATATATACGTAATCCCCACGCTCAAATACTTTATTAGCGTGTGTGCTTACTAAGCTATTTTGATCATTTACGTACCAAATTAAGCCATCTTGAGATACCGCCGAAGCAGGCAGTTTTATTACGTTACTTAACTGCTTACCGGCAATTTCTACCGCTAAAAATGTGCCTGGCAGTAACGGCGTTGTTTGCTCAAACGGTTTATCTAAGGCAACAATTACGCTGCGTTGACGCGAACTGTCATCAAGGTGTTGCTCAAAACGTGAAATATAACCGTTCCATTTAGTATTAGTGGTTACTTCAGTTAAAATAACATCGCCTGATTTATTATTTGCTAGGTTTTGCCACTGACTTAATGAAAGCGGTACCGTTATTTCTACTTTGTCAGTGCTGTTTAGCGTGGCAAGCGTATCGCCAATACTCACATAAGTACCTAAATCTATATCGCGCGATAAAATAACAGCGTCAAATGGTGCACTTAACTGGGTGTTATTTACATCACGCTGTGCGGTTTTAAGTGCATATTGTGCTTTCTCGAGCGTAGCTTGCGCGGCTTCTAACTGCAGCGTTCTAAATACAAGCGGCGAGCTTGGCGCTTGCGTAACGCCTGAGCGATCCCATTCACGTTTTGCTTGATTACCTAAATCTTGTTCTTCTTGCAGTGCTAGTTTTGCATCAGCCAATGTTGCTTTTGCGCTAGCTAGAGCTTGTAAGTATTCGGTGTCATCAATTTGTGCAAACACCTGCTCTTTAGTTATTAAGTTACCGGTCGCAAATTGCTCGCTCATACTGGTTACTTCGCCTTTAACTTGTGCTTTTAAGCTAAGTGACCAATGCGCTTTAGCTTCACCGTGGCCGCTAACATAAGCCTGATAAGTGCTCGGAGCTGCATTAATCACCGATACATTTGGGGCAATAGCTTTAATAGCGGCAGGTTGTGGACTATTTGCTTTTTCAGCCATTTTTTGACCGTTATACATAATAGCAAGCCCTATACAAACAATAGCAACAAGCGTTACAACAACCGGTGTTGGCGAAATTTTCATGACGATACTCCAAGACCCAAAGCGAGGCCTAAATCTATGCGGTTAGTTAAAAGGGTGTAGTTTATTTGGCTAAGCTGGGCTTGCAGGTCGTATACTTTTTGTTGCACTGTTAGCAAATCTAAAATATCAACCAAACCTTGTTGATACTTACTTTGATAGTTACTAAAGCTGCGTTTAGCGCTAGCAAGTGCATTGCTAATTTGCAGTTGTTGCTCGGTTAATGATTGCTCCTGCCCAAGCGCATTTTCAACTTCGTTTACCGCACTTAGCAGCGTATCTTGGTACTGCCAAAACGCTTGCTCGGCATTTAATTTTGCAATATCAACTTGCGCACGCAGTGCTCCACCTTCAAATAAAGGGGCACTTAAACTGCCTAATAAACTCCACACTGGACTGGTTAATAATGCTTGGCTTGGCGTGCTTGCTAAATCACTCAGTGATGCCGAAAGCGAAATACTCGGTAGTAACTCTTTGTACGATACATCAACCAAGTAATGCTTGGCCTGAATGTTGTAATAGGCACTTTGTAAGTCAGGTCGGCGCGCCAAATCTTGCTCTGGTAATGTACTTAATGGCTCAATAACGCTTGGTAGAGTTAATGTACTTGGCAGGTTTTGAAGTTTATCAGTGCCTACAATTAGCATTAAAGCACGCTTTGCTTTTGCTATTTGTTCTTTGTAATCGGCAATGGTTGCGCGAGTAGATGCCGTGCTAGTACGGGCGGTATCAAGCGCTTCTAAATCACCTAATCCATATTGGTAGCGCTCTACAATACTTTGCTCATTATTTTGTAAAACAACTAAACGTTGCTTCTCTATATCGAGCAAATTTTGCTGCAAAATAATATTTAAATAAGTACGAATAACACTCGCTACTAATGTGTCTTTAGCACCTTGATAAGTAGCTTGGTTACTGGCAATAGTCATATCTTGCGCGGCTACATTGTCAGCAATTTTTTGCCATATATCGGCTTCCCAACTTATACCTACTGATGAGCTATATTGCGTGCCTTCGGTTTCACTGCGCTGCGCGTCAAATCCTGCATCTACACTAAACCACTGACTTGCAGCAGTTACATCACGCTGCGCATAAGCTAGTTTTAATGCAACATGCACTTGATTAAACGATGGGTTATTAGTAACAGCTTGCTCAATAAGCGAATCAAGCCCTTCTATATTCACCAAATCGGTAATGTAATTTACGTGCTGTGCGTTACTTTGCGTGTACTGCCAGTTTGTATGTTGCTTTAGCGACTGCTCAGTACTATTACCTTGATAGCTTGGCTGACTACTGCATGCAGCAAGTGTGCAACTAAGTGCAAGTAAAAAACCGGTTGAGTGCTTTTTAAAATAAACCATTTAACTATGCCTAATTCGTACTATTACACATAGCTTATTAGGTCGAGGGTTAAGAAGGGGTTAAAAGGAGTTAACTTACTTTAGACAAATTAGTATTTGCCTCGCTTAGCCAAATTACGTAGCCTTTGGCAAAAATACTCATTCAAAACCCACATGCAAAAATTAATTTTTACTCTTTTTTTAATATTCCCAGCTTTATTACAGGCTAAAGTCACTTTAAGCGATAAAACGCTTATTTATAGTGGTCAAATCAACAAACAAAATAACAATACAGCAGCTGAGCTGTTAAAAAACAATCCCACAATTAATACCTTTACTATTACCAGCGGCGGCGGAAACATAGCTTTAGGAATGGATTTAGCCGAGCTAATTTTGGCGCATAAATTAACCGTAAATATAAAGCAGTTTTGTTTTTCATCGTGTGCTAATTATGTGTTGCTTGCTGGGCACCCTACTACAATAGAACCTAATGCAATTATCGGTTGGCATGGAGATGCAGCCTCAGCAAAATGGTTAGACAGTGATATTGATGCCATGGTAAAGCATTTAAAAGAGCCGCAAAAAAGCCAAAAGTGGGAAGAATTACGTGCTCATTACGATGAGGTAATTAATAAAGCAAGCCTGCGCGAAAAAGCCCTATACAAAAAATTAAACGTAAATCATGATTTACTCACTGTAGGGTTAAAACCCAATTTACGCAGCGCAGCTATAAAGCAACATGCCCGTGGCTGGACGTATTCACCTAAAGTGCTTAACTATTTTGGAATTAGCAATATTAGCTATAATAATTGGCAACCTCGCTCAGCTAAAAACTTCCCCCTTCTTATTATTGACGATCTTAAATAATTAATTGGTTCCCCTCCATTTAGTAACACTCTCTTATTTGTAATATAAACCCTGTTAAGCGCAGGGTTTTGCTTTTTAGGGACATTTTCAACTTCAATTGAATACTCACTATTTATAATACAAATACAGATTAAACTTTTAAACCTAATTGATATCAGTTATCATTCGTAACATCATTAACTTTTTATTTTAACAATAATGAACAAGCTAATTAAGTTTACCCCAATATTATGCGCCCTTGCTTTAACTGGCTGTGGTGGTGGCTCTGGCAACACAGCCCCGCAGTTTGCACAACCTAATTTAAGCTTTACTGTAAACGAAGACACTCCATTTACTGCTCAAGTAACAGCCACCGACGACGATACCCTTAGCTACACACTTGCTAATGCACCAAGTAACGGCACTATAGCAGTAGAAGCAAATGGTCAATTTACGTATACGCCTTTTAGTAATTATTATGGCGAAGATACCGCGACCATTAGCGCAAGCGATGGCAACTTAACAGCAAATGTTGTAGTACGTTTTAGCGTAGAAAATGTTAATGATGCACCACAGTTACTAACCACTAACGTGTTTGTTACCTCTTCAACCACCACACAAGGGATTATTACTACGCAAGATTTAGATGGTGACACCGTAACTATTAGCTTAATTACACCACCTAGTAATGGCGTAATGAGCATAAATAGCACCACGGGTGAATTTACCTATGAGGCACAAACTCTAAGCAGCATTGATGAGCAATTTGAAATTAGTTACACAGATGGCCTAATTAGCGAGCCATTAACTGCAATTATTTCGTTAAGCCCTTCTTATGTAACTAACGAAGACAAACTTAATTATTACTACAGTTCAAGCCTATCTCACCTAAAACAAGCAGATGAACTAAGCGCAAATATTGCTGACGAACTGTCTCGTTACGATATATACGCAACCCAAGCAGCGGCCTATGCGCGTGCAGGATTTTTAGATACTGCTAACGACTATTTAGCACTTATAAACGAGCAAACGGCGCGTTCTTCGGCACTAAAAGATGTGGCGCAAGCACTTGATGAAATAGGCCAAACAGAGCAAGCAAACGATTACCGCGTCCAAGCGGTAGCGGCCTACAACCAATACTTAGCTGATAAAGGTTTCGATAACATTGCCTCATCAGACGCATCAGCACTTTACTCTTTAGTAAAAAGCTACCTAGACGCCGATCAAGTCTCGCAAGCAAGTAATTTGTTGAATACAATTTCGTTATACGCTGAGCAAGTACGCGAAGACGAATACACATCAAGCTATGGCTACTTTTTAAATAGCGTACGCTTATCAATAGATGATGCCCTACAAAGCTATGCACAAAGCCTAGATGAAAGCGATTTAACTCAAGCCAAATTACTTGCCAATAACTACGCGCAACTTGCGGTAAAAACGGGTTACAGACTTGTACGTAGCGGCGAATACGAAGGCCAACCATACGAGCAATACAAAACGTTGCACGGGGCATGGGCTGCGCAATATCTTTATAGAGCTGGCGAATTTGAAGCAGCAAAAGATTACACTAACCAAGTCCTTGCTATGTATGGCTCTACCGGTTTTGATAGTAACTACGCCTACTCAGCGTCGCCATACAGCGCCGCTACATTAGATAACTACACTTACCCTATTCAATTTTTAGCGGGCTTAATTGAAGGCTTATACCAAAGCGACGAAAACCCAGCAATAACGCTGTCAGACAGCGAAACCGATATAAACAACGCGCAAGAGCAAGTATATGGCTTTAATATAGCTAACCGCCTACTTGCCGGTGAAGATATAACAAGTGCCGCAGCACAAGCTCGCAGCTTTTTTACTGAAAATGGCGATTACAACGAATTTTTTAGAGCGCTAACATCGCTTGATAACGTCCCTGGTACAGGCCTAATTTTAAGTGAGGCCGGCAGAAACGACTTAGCACAGCAAGTATTTACCTATGCGGGCGACTTTTTAGCCTCTGATGAATACATTAGCAAAGAGTCATCAACCACGTTTTTAACCGGTTCCAAGGGCTGTAAATTGTTAGTTGATTTAACTGCGCAGGTCGGTGGCGATACAGCAAATGCCGCTAATAAATGTTTAACCATACTTAATACGCTTAATGATGGCGACATACGCACGCTAAGTAATAGCTCATCAATTACGGCGCATAATCAAGTAATAGTATCGCTAATTGAAGGCGGCTTAGCGGAGCAAGTAGCCGGTGTACACAATCAACTACTTAGCTATATTGCACTAGATGAAGATACCGAAGACAGATTTGAAGCCCGCCTAGAAACCTTAGGTTACTTAGTTAATGCAAACCAAACATCGCTTGCAAGCACCACTTTAAATGATGCAATTACAGAAATAACACCTGCGTTAAATGAGTTAACAAGCGATCAGCTAGAAACTATTTTAGCCGCTGTTAAAGCCGAAGTAATTGGTTTAGAAGAAGCTCAAACAGGTGAATTTTTACGTTATTCTATGCTTTCAAGTATGGGTTCAAACGCAGCGAACATTAGCGACTTTTCAGCAAATTATAGTAATGCAAAAACACAAGCTAGCATGCTTTTAAATACGCTTGAGCCTCTTATTTTGGGCTTTGCCGGTACAATTATTGCCGACAACATGGCAGACTTAGTTAACAGTTTTACGTTAATTAACAACATTAGCAAAGCACAAAGCTTAATTAGTAACGGGGTTAATGGCGAAGCCGATCAGCTTGAGCTTTACATAGGCATGACCAACTTAGTCGCCTCTCGCGATGACTTTAGAGGCATAGCGATAGCAAGCGTAGATACCGACCACGACGGCTTACCTAACTTCTTTTTACCTAACACCAGCGATGAAGACATAGCCTTAGCAGGATTAATTGCCGACCAAGATGCCGATAACGATGGCGTCATTGATAGCGAAGACACTACCCCACTAGGTATTTAAATAAGAGCCGTAATAAATGCAGACACCGACTACCCTCGCGTGTCTGCTTTTGCTTTCTCAGGGTGTATACGCCGCAGAGCAGCAACAGCAGACCGAACCAAAGCCACAGCCATGTAACGAACTTAAAGATGAGCAAAAAGAGCGCTGTGAAGCACTTGAGCATATTGAAGTAAAAGGCCAGTACATAGGCATAGAAGTACCCGAAGTTATTGGGCGTTCTTATTTAAACCGTGATTTCATAAACGCCACACCTAAAGGCAATGGCGATATAAATGAGCTAATTGCATTGCTCCCTGGCGTGCAGCTAAGTAACGAAGCGTACTCTATTGGTAGCTTAGCTGAGATCAGCGCGCCAGAAATATCAATCTCAGGGGCGCAGCCTTGGCAAACAGGGTTTTCGTTAGATGGGTTAAATTACAATAACCGCATAGACCCAGCAAGCAGCAGCCGATTAAGCTCTTCATCAGACGATGTGTCGGGTGGCGTACAAAGTATGAACGTGAACTCCGATATAGTTGAATCAATCACAGTTTACGACCATAACATACCGGCTGAATTTGGTGGTTTTTCGGGTGGTATTGTTGATAGTAAAACCAAAAGCGTATTTGCAAACAACAGCTTTAGTTTTGGCGTGCGGGGGAATCAAAGTAGCTGGGGGAGTTATCATTTTATTGAGGCTGATCAAGACAGTTCACAGCAAAATGTTGACCAAAGTACTCTTGAAGAGCCTAAATACGAAAAAATTAGCTATAACCTGCGTGCTAATAAACAAATTAATGAGCGCCATGGATTAATGATGAGCGTTAATTACTTAACCAGCGACATCAGCGATTTATCGCTAGGGGAAGTAAAAACCCAAAGCAGAACAAACATAAATGCGATTGTGAAGTATGGCTACCGAAATGGCTGGGTAGATGCACTAGATTTAACACTAATGTACTCCCCCTACGAAGTTGATAACTTTATAACGGATGCCAAAGACAGTAACTTTCATTTAGAAGGCGGTGCTATTGGCGCCGTTGCGGCATTGACCGAGCATTTTGACTTTGCATCGTGGCACAGTAATCTTAATTTTAGTATGAGTGACAGCAGCCGTGAAGGCCCAGCGCACTTTTATAGCTGGCTACAAGCAAAAGGGAAAGATTGGGGGCAATACGCCGGCCAAGGCGATGCACAAACACGTTACTCTCGCCAAGGGGGATATGGCGCGCTTGATAATACCCAATACACCACCAGCTGGAAAAACACTCTTGATTTTAAAACGCTGGAGTTTGCTGGCACTGAGCACCGTATAAAAGCCGGTATTGAACTTATTCGCCAAGAAGTAGAACGCGAACGCATACAAAATAGCTACAGCTACGATTCGCCTATTATTTGGTCTAGCGCTAGCACACCTCTTAATTGCAGTGGTTATACGCTTGATTGCCAAGCGCTGCAAACCACTATTTCTATTGACGAACTTGCAGCGCAGCTTGGTGGCGAAATTGATTTTAATAATCAAGCGCACATTAGCGCTTATACAAATAATGTAACCGCAACAGCACAGTATTTTAATGGCCGTTTAGTCACCCCTGCAGAGTATATAAATGTAACACTTAATCGTGCCTCGTTTTATGCTACCGATAGCATCACACTAGGTCAGCTAAGCCTCAATTTAGGTATGCGCTACGAATATGATGACTTTTTAGCAAATCATAATATTGCACCACGTATATCGCTGGGTTACGATGTTTTTAACAACAACCGCACTATTATTAGCGCAGGCGTTAACCGCTATTACGATTCAGCTATTATTGGTTATAAAGTCAAAGAACAGCAGCGTTTTTCATACCGAGAATACCGCCCAATTGAAAACGGTTACCTGCAAGGGTGGTTGCCTTCTAACTATACTGGGGCGTTTAAATACCGCTTTGATGATGTAAACACTCCCTACGATGACGAACTCGCACTAGGTATTGCCCATTCATTTGAAAAAGCAGGTAATGTATCACTTAAGTATGTAAAGCGTAAAAAGCATCAGCAATTTTCTCAGGTTACCGATGAAGAAGCAGGTAGCGATGGATATAAATATATTCGTATGACCAACGAAGGTGATGGTAGCTCAGAGCGCTATTCTATTTCGTGGAGCGCGCAGTTTGGTAGCCATTCATTATGGGCTAACGCCTCATACGCTGAAAACAAAGTCTCTAACGACGACTACAATGCCACTGCTGAAAATACCCCCCTTGACGAACTCGTTTACTACGTAAATGCAAGTGGCAGCGGCGAGCTTGTAACGCTTGGACAACTTGATCAAATTCGTACAAACTTTGGCACTCCGATTACCGGTGCGCTAGGTTGGAATGTTGATTGGAGCAATTCATTAAGCACAGGGCTTAACGTAACCTTCAGTGATAGCTACACCAGCGCAGTGAGCACCGGCGCAAGCGAAAGCATAGGCCTTGAACAGAGCTGTGCGAATTGTCCTGCAGAATCAACACTTGTTGATATATACGAAGAACAAGAAATTCGTGCCAGAACCATGCTAGGCCTTAGCCTGCGCTATAGCCACAACCTAACAAAAACCCAGTCAGTTGAAATAAGAGCAGATATTTCTAACTTGTTGAATGCACGTACTTACACAGTAAACGAAGGCGCATCTGGTATTGAGCCTGGGCGTATGTTTTGGCTAGGAGTTAGCTATAACTATGATTAGGTTATTAAGCATTTTTTTTCTGTGCTCATTTAGCTTAAACGCCACACCAACAAGTAGTCACGATTTACGCTCACTGTATAGCAAAGGCCAAGCACACTGGCCTGCTATTCAAACCAGTGATGGCAGAAGCGTTGAGCCCATGTCGCTTTTGCCTGTAGCCTCGCCAAAACCTGAGCATGTTGCTTTAGGTGACAAGCTCTTTCATGATGTGCAGCTCTCGCGTAATAATACCGTTAGCTGCGCAACCTGCCATGAGCACGACAAAGGCTTTCATGATGGCCGCACAACCGCAGTGGGTATTGATGGGAAAATAGGCACACGCAATACCCCTGCAATTTTTGGTATAGATCAGTGGCAAAGTTTTTTTTGGGATGGTCGCGCTAAAACAGCTGAGCAACAAGCACTTATGCCCATTAGCAACCCAATTGAAATGGACTTAGATCCACAAAAAGCTTTAATGCGGGTCAATAAAGATAAAAGCTATACGGCATTTAATAAAAGTGCTTTTAATTCAAATACGCTCTCTATGGCACAAATGGCAGAAGCCCTCGTTGCATTTGAGCGAACACTCATTGCACCTAATACTCGCTTTAAATCATTTATTAATGAGGTTCAGAGTAATCCAAAAAAAGCGCTTAGACGTTTATCAGATAATGAATTAAACGGATTACATTTATTTAGAACCAAAGCAAAATGTATGACTTGCCACAATGGTGCACTATTAAGTGACAACCAATTTCATGGCACTGGCCTTCATTACTACGGCCGTAGTTTTGAAGATAAAGGGCGGTTTAATTTTACAAATAATCCAAGTGATATAGGGTTATTTAGAACCCCTTCATTACTAGGTTTAACTGAAACATTTCCTTGGATGCACAATGGGCTTTTTGATGACCTACTAGGCATAGTAAACATGTACAACCATGGTGGAGCAAGACCTAAGCCTAGGAAAAGCCAATTAAACGATCCACACTTTCCTAAAACGACGAAACTGTTAAAACCATTAAAACTCACCAAGCAAGAGCGTTTAGATCTTGTTGCATTTTTACGGATTTTATAAGTTTTGTAATTGCTCTATCAACCATTTATGAATAGGGCTGTTATTAGTACGCGGATGCCATGCGGCTATTACTTTAAATGTAGGGGGCAGAGCTTCTATTTTTAGCTGTTTAACTTTGCTGTTAGGTAATAATCTTGATGGGTAAAACGCGAGCATATCGGTTGTATGTAAAATGTCGGGCACCGCAGAAAAACTTGGTACCGACATTACAATATTGCGTTTTAGCCCTTGGCTTTCAAACCACTGATCGTGCGATCCGCGCAAATTTGCACGAGATGGCGACACCACTAGCTGTGGATGCTTTGCAAATTGCGCCAAACTCAAAGGTTCAGTGTAAGTCGTGTTACCTATACCGGTAATACACAAATGCTGTTCTTCAAACAAAGTGATATAAGAAAGGTTGTCGGGTATAAATTCTGGAAAGCTTATCAGCAAATCAAGCTCGCCTGCCGTTATAAGTTGATTAACGTTGTCAGACGCAAAGTCGCGCACAATCAACTTTAAACCCGGTGCTTCGCGGCGGGTAATATTAAATAATTGTGGCAATAAGGCCTGCGTGGCGTAGTCGGTTGCGCTTATGGTAAACACACCTTTATAAGTTTGCGGGCTAAACTGCTCGGGCTCTAGTAACGACTCTAATTGCTTTAAAATATTATTAATAGGTGCCTTGAGTCCTTGCGCTTTAGGAGTAGCAACCATGTTATTGCCTTGGCGTATAAACAAGCGATCGTCAAATAAGTCTCGTAGCTTTCGTAGTTGCTCACTAATGGCTTGTTGCGTTAACCCCATTTTTTTGGCTACTTGCGAAAGATTTTGCAGTTCTAATAAGCTACTGAGTACTCTTAACTGTTTTATATCGAGCCGACTAATACCATTCATAATTGTATGCTGCACAAAAAAGTGTTGTTTCAAATTGTATCCTTAAATCTCTATGCTGCCAATGTTGCTTAACCACTATTTAAGCCTTTGTTTGCTTTATAAGAGAATTTAAAATGAAATCAGATTTAGTTAATACCGCCCCTTTATTCTCATCAATTGAGCTTGGCCCTTTTACACTTAAAAACCGTATTGTGATGCCACCTCTTACTCGCTCTCGCAGCACTCAACCTGGCAATATTCCTAATGAATTAATGGCTGAGTATTATGCGCAGCGGGCATCGGCTGGTTTTATGGTTACCGAAGGCACACAAATAGAACCTCGTGGACAAGGCTACGCTTGGACCCCAGGTATTCACTCGCAAGCACAAATTGAAGGCTGGAAAAAAGTAACACACGCGGTACACGCTAAAGGCGGTGTTATTTTTGCTCAGCTTTGGCATGTAGGGCGCGTATCGCACGCCACACTACAACCAAATTCAGGTAAACCGGTTGGTCCTTCAGACATTGCAGCTGACAATGTAAAAGTATTTATTGAAACCGCACCTGGTGAAGGCGCATTGGCTGACCCAAGTGAGCCTCGTGCGCTAACAACAACTGAAGTTGGCGAACTGGTAAACATGTATGCTCAAGCTGCACGCAATGCTCTAGAAGCTGGCTTTGATGGTGTGGAGCTTCATTGTGCTAACGGCTATTTAGTTAATCAGTTTATTTCTGAGCATACTAATAACCGTGACGATCAATACGGTGGAACGCTTAGTAATCGCCTGCGCTTTTTAAAAGAGATAGTTGAAGCGGTAAGTGACGTTGTAGGCTCTGATCGTTTAGGTGTTCGCTTGGCTCCTTTATTTGAAAGCACAGATGAAACACGAGTGTATTTAGGACTTGTTGAATCAAACCCTCATCACACTTATATCCAGGCCGTTAAAGTGCTTGAGCAAGCAGGTATTGCTTACTTATCGATTGCGGAAGCTGATTGGGATAACGCTCCCGATTTACCACAAGAATTTTATAAAGCAGTCCGAGCTGAATTTTCAGGGCGCATTATTTATGCAGGTAAATACACAGTAGAAAAAGCAGTGCGTATTTTAGGTGAAGGTTACGGTGACTTATTTGCATTTGGTCGCCCATTTATAGCTAACCCTGATTTACCAGAGCGTATAGCAAATAATTGGACGTTTAACGAAGCTGATGCAGCCACTATGTATGGCGGTACTGAAGTAGGTTATAGCGATTATCCTTTTTATCAAAAGTAATTAATCTGCAAAGCCAAGGAAGGCTTAATTACTAATTTCGTATCCATTTTTTGTGATACCACTAATCATTTTGGTGTATCAAAATATTCCTAAAATCGTCAAAAACTAGAGGTTATGTCAAGAACCGTCAGTAAAATGTAAAAAGCTGTAAGCATAACTCCGTTTGCTGTTGTATGTCAGTTAACATTCAGTTTGAGCCGCTAGTATTGAACCCAGTTATGTAAAAACATAAACGAGGCAATACTATGAAACTTACTTTTTTACTACCTGCCCTGCTCGCCATTGGCGCAGTATCAGGCTCTGCGCTTGGAGCACAAAACGAGCGAGAGAATGATAAAAGCTTTAAACGTGACCACGAAAAACGTGTTGAATATAAACGCGATGAACGCCGCCATGAAAAAAAGCAGCGTATTGAGCATAAAAAAGAAAAACGAGAAGACCGTAAGCAAGAAAAACGTAAACTTGCTAAGTACAAACAGGAAAAGCGTGAACTACACCGCTACAACCAGCGAAAATATAACTACTTAACAAGCCATCACAATTCAGTCGCTTACAGACAAAATCGATTTATAAACCATTTACCACGCAATAGCGCATCAATCAGATTTAATGGTATTTCTTTTACATTTAACGACGGCCTTTATTACCGTAAAGCTAAAAGAGGCTACCATGTTGTTAAACCACCTAGAGGCCTGCGTATAAATACGCTACCAAGAAATTACAGGCATTTTAAACACCATAATACGACTTACTACACTTATCAAAATGTGTACTACATTGCAGATAATAATGGTTATACGGTTGTTGATGAGCCATCAACTCGCCTTAATCAGGCAATAAAAGTGGGTAATGTGAATGACTATAACTTGGGCCAAACTTACGATTCATTGCCTCTGGCTGCACAGGCCGTAATAATTAACTCGCAGCAGTATTTTAAATACGGCGATATTTATTTTTTACCGCAAATAAGTGGTGACGACATAAAATACCTTGCCATTAAGCTAGGTTAAACTCGCTATAAATTAAAAGGCCTTACTGTAAATAGTAGGGTCTTTTTCATTCCCCTTCGTAGGTAGTAATTTACAGCAATAAAATCAATTCTCTCTAAACATTAACATGTCTTAGTATTTGTAAGCTTTTTTGTTAAACTAGCTCGCATATTAATAGTGAGAGTGTATTTATGTCGGGTGAGTTTCCACGTGCTGGTTTTTGGCGCCGTTTTGCGTCGTTGGTCTACGATACGTTAGCCATTATTGCGTTTGCGATGTTAACTGTAGTGCTGTATTTATTTGCAGTACAGGGGCTTATTTCTCTCGATGTAATTAGTTTAAATGGCGCAGAGGATGTATCTGCATTTATTCAAAATTCAAATCTTCTTTCGGGTATTCGTACCGCTCTTTTAATTATTGTTAGCTTAGTATTTTTTGGCTACTTTTGGACTAAAAGCGGGCAAACCATTGGCATGCGTGCATGGCGTTTAAAAGTACAAACTCTAGAAGGTAATTTAATTAGCTGGCCACAATCAATTATCCGCAGCGTTAGCGCTTTACTCGGTTTAGGTAATTTGGTGGTGTTAGTCGATTTTAAAAACAAAAAGGCACTACAAGATTACGTCTCTAAAACAGAAGTTATTGCACTTACTAAAGAAGAGAACAGGCGTATTTATAGTGAGCTTGATTAATACCAGCTTTCCAAAACTGGTAATTAAAAAGCAAAAAGGGTGACCACTGGTCACCCTTTTTAATGCTTTGAATAGGTACTCTATACCCGTTTATTCATCAAATATGCCGCAAAGCCTATAAATATAATACTGGGTAATACCGCCCCTATAATGGCAGGTATTTGGTAAACCATAACTACAGGGCCAAATATTTCATTAGTTAAGTGAAACACGATCCCCGTTACAACACCCATAATAATACGTGCGCCCATAGTAACGGTACGCAGTGGGCCAAATATAAACGAGAGCGCCACCAGCAGCATTACCGCTACAGATACAGGCTGCATAAGCTTACGCCACAGTGCAAGCTCGTAGGTACTGGTGTCTTGTTCGTTTTGCTCTAAGTAAGTTAAATACGACCAAAGCCCAGTAAATGAAAGTGACTCTGGTTTTACCGAAACAACCCCTAACTTTTCAGCGGTCAATTGTGAAGGGTAAAACTCTTCTGGTAGTTGCTCTGTTGTGGTTTTTTCGCTCGTAATAATAACCTTATTTACATCACGAAGTAGCCAGCCTTCTTTTCGGCTCAGTGCATCTTTTGCTTTAGTAATTTGGGTAAGCTCTAACGATTTGTCAAAATGGTACATGTGTACCCCGTTGAGCCTGCCGTTTTCGTCAACATCTTCAATATTAATAAAATTGCTGCCGTCTTTAGCCCATACACCTTTTTGTGTGTTAAATACATCGCCGCCATGTATTGCTTGGTTACGCATTTCTTTAGCGTGTAATTGCGCTTCAGGTGCACCCCATTCGCCAAGTGCCATCATGCATACAGCCATAAATATGGCCGTTTTCATCACAGAGCCAATTATTTGTAAGCGCGACATACCAGCCGCTTGCATCACTACCAGCTCACTGTTTGAGGCAAGTGCCCCCAAACCCGTTAGGCCACCAATTAGCGCAGCCATCGGAAAAAACACCACTAAATCGCCAGGTATTGTGTAAAGCGTGTAAAGCATTGCGGTCATTAAATCGTAACTGCCACGCCCTACCGACTTTAGCTGGTCGATAAACTTAATTAAGGTGCTAATACCAACAAGTACCAACAATGCAAAGCCGGTAGTTTGTAAAATACTGCGGCCTAAATACCAATCAAGCGTTTTCATCATGAGCCTAACTCCCGCTTAGTTACAACGGCTTTAAGCCAAGCGCCCAACGGTCGCCCTTTTATAATTAATAACCCACCTATAAATAAGGCACTTAGGTGAATCCACCACAAGCCAATTGAAGGCGGAATTTTTCCATCTTCAACTGCAAATTTAGCGGCATTTAGTAAAATAAAATAGCCTAAGTACAAGCTTATAGCAGGCACTAGTTTTGCAAATTTACCTTGGCGAGGATTAACCACACTTAGCGGTACTGCCAGTAAGGTAAGTAGCGGAATTGATAATGGAATAGCGAGTCGCCACTGCCATTGAGCAATAGATTCTGGTGTATTAATGGCGAGTAATTGATTAGTAGGCACAGCCTCTAATTTACGGCGTTGGTGCTCTATTTCTTGTTCTCGTATTTGTACGCTGTAACCATCAAATTCTGTTAAGTTAAGTGCAGGCGTTGCGCCATCTGTTTCGTAACGTTTACCGTCTGTTAGTACGAGCTGTTGCTCACCATTTACGGCTTCAACCACAACACCTTGCTCTGCATATACTAAGCGCGCTAAGTTGCCTTTTTCGCTATCGGGTAACTGTGCAACAAATACCTTATTGAGCTCTTTGCCACCCTTTTCAATATTATGAATAAACACCACGGCTTTTTCGTTACCGGTTTCTTGGAACCGCCCAGCTCTGAGTGCAGATAACCCCGCATCGGCTTTGGCTTGCTCTTTTAATTGATACTCTTGCTCGCTTGCCCACGGAGCTATATACATAGTCAGTGCTGCGGCTAATATAGCAAGCCCTACACTTGATATAAGGGTTACGCGCACAACATACCATTCACTTACGCCACAGGCTTTAAGTACGGTCATTTCGCTATCGGCGTAAATACGGCTGTAGGCTAAAATAATGCCTAAAAATATACTCAGCGGAAGTATTAGCGAGGCTAGTTGTGGAAGTTTTAGTGCAATCATCGATAGCACTAATTTAGCAGGAATGCTGCCCTCAGAGGCATCACCTAAAATACCAACTAACTTTTGTGACAAAAATATTGTCATCAAAGTTAAAAATACGGCGACCTGCGATTTTAAAACCTCAGCGGTCAAATAACGGAAAATTAGCAATGCTCGCCCCTGTTAAACATGGAATTTCACTACGATAGTGAGAATTGAATAGTAAAATAGCTATTTTACCCAATTAATACCGGCAAATAGGCTATTATTATAAGCCATCAAAATTAATTATCCTACCTAAGTGCACGATATAATGTTGCATTAGTAGCCATTAAGCATATAAAGTTCAATTACACAGTAAGAGTCTAACAAAATCAGCTAAAATAAGAATTATCCTTACATAAGTTACGTAGATAAGACTAGAAAATACTTTTTTAGCCCCAACTTAGTAACTTAAACGACTCAAAACCAGGAGTAACAATGGAATTTAACGTAAAAAGTGGTAGCCCAGAAAAACAGCGCAGCGCATGTATTGTGGTTGGCGTTTACGAGCCACGTAGGTTATCCCCCATTGGTGAACAACTCGATAAAATTAGTGATGGTTATATCTCTAATTTACTTCGCCGTGGCGATTTAGAAGGTAAGCCAGGCCAAGTTTTATTATTGCATCATGTACCTAATGTATTAAGCGAGCGCATATTGCTTGTTGGTTGTGGTAAAGAGCGTGAGCTTGATGATAAGCAATATAAACAAATCATTTCTAAAACTATTAATACCTTAAACGAAACGGGCTCTATGGAAGCAGTCTGCTTTTTAACAGAGCAACACGTTAAAGGTCGCGACACCTACTGGAAAGTACGTCAGGCAGTTGAGACAACGCAAGACTGCTTATATACGTTTAACCAACTGAAAAGTAAAAAAGTAGACCCTCGCCGTCCACTTCGCAAAATGGTGTTTAACGTACCAACACGACGCGAACTAACTATTGGCGAAAGCGCTATTGAGCATGGTTTAGCCATTGCAGCAGGTAGTAAGCTATGTAAAGACGTAGCTAATATGCCACCAAATATTTGTAACCCTGTGTACTTAGGTGAACAAGCACAAGAGCTGGCAACTGATTTTGACAACATTACTGTTGATCTTATTGACGAAAAGCAAATGGCAGAACTTGGTATGAATTCTTACCTAGCTGTTGGCCGAGGTAGTGATAACGAATCGATTATGTCGATTATTAACTACAAAGGCGCCGCTGATGACCAAGCCCCTATTGTACTTGTTGGTAAAGGTCTAACGTTTGATTCAGGCGGTATTTCATTAAAACCAGGCGAAGGCATGGACGAAATGAAATACGACATGGGCGGAGCAGCAGGCGTTATTGGCGCAATGCGTGCACTTGCACAAATGCAATTGCCGATTAACGTTATTGGTGTTTTAGCGGGTTGTGAAAACATGCCCGGCTCAAATGCGTATCGCCCAGGTGATATTTTAACAACAATGTCGGGGCAAACAGTTGAAGTGTTAAACACCGACGCTGAAGGCCGCTTAGTATTATGTGACGCACTAACATATGTTGAACGCTTTAATCCAGATACGGTTATTGACGTAGCAACGCTAACTGGCGCGTGTATTGTAGCCCTTGGCGCGCATGCTACTGGTTTACTATCAAACCATAACCCACTTGCACACGATTTATTAAAAGCGTCTGAGCAAAGTGGCGACCGTGCATGGCAGTTACCGTTATGGGATGACTATCAAGATCAACTAGAAAGCCCATTTGCTGACTTTACGAACTTAGGTGGACGCTCTGCGGGTACTATTACTGCGGCATGTTTTTTATCTAAATTTACTAAAAAGTATAATTGGGCACATTTAGATGTTGCCGGTACAGCGTGGCGCAGTGGCGCTAAAAAAGGCGCAACGGGCCGTCCTGTTCCTATGCTTACTCAGTATTTATTAAACCGAGCGGGTGTAAGCGAAGCTACGCACGATTAATAATCTATTTAGCTACTTATAAGGCGCCATTTGGCGCCTTATTTATTTGTGTATTAATTGAAGCAAACCCCGTTATATGGCAAAATCTGCCTCTTAATTTATGTATATCAATTTGGTATACATTCAATGTCATGGGAAACCCCGATACAATGAACATGAACGCTAAATTTTTCGTTCTAAAGCAACAAGATGAGTCTAAGGCGAAGGCTGACGATCATTTTGCATTGGCAGCTCAAATTGCGGCCGATCAGTATCGAAATGGGCAGCGTGTGTTTATTTGTGTTAACGATAACGAAGCAGCCTGTGCCATTGATGAAATAATTTGGGCATTCGATCCAGATAGTTTTGTGCCACATAATTTACAAGGTGAAGGCCCTAAAGGCGGCGCACCTGTAGAAATTGGTATTACGCCACCTGTTGGCAATCGTAAAGTTTTAATTAACTTGGCTACTCAGTTACCGGATTACATTCGTCGGTTTAACCAAGTTTTTGATTTTGTACCCGTAGAACCAGCTGCTAAGCAAGCAGCCCGCGAGCGTTTTAAAAAGCTACGCCAACTCGGTGCCAATCTCACCACGCAAGATATTAATAGCTAGCCAATCAGGCAAACTAACCAACTAATTTAAGTACTTATTTAAGGTTCTGTGTAATGGATAAAACCTACAATCCGCAAGATATTGAACAGTCGCTATATCAAGACTGGGAACAAAAAGGCTACTTTAAGCCATCTGGCCAAGGCGTACCATATTCAATTATGATCCCGCCGCCAAATGTCACTGGTAGCTTACACATGGGCCACGCCTTCCAAGATACAATAATGGATACCCTAACGCGTTTTAAACGTATGCAAGGTAACAACACATTATGGCAAGTAGGTACTGACCACGCAGGTATTGCAACGCAAATGTTGGTTGAGCGTAAACTGCATGCCGAAGAAGGCAAAACACGCCACGATTTAGGCCGCGAAGATTTTATTAATAAAATCTGGGAATGGAAAAAAGAATCTGGCGGCACTATCACTAAGCAACTTCGTCGCCTTGGCGCATCGGTTGATTGGGATCGTGAACGCTTTACCATGGACGATGGCCTATCTGAAGCCGTTAAAGAAGTGTTTGTACGCCTTCATAAAGAAAACCTAATTTACCGAGGCAAGCGCCTAGTAAACTGGGATCCAAAATTACACACGGCTATTTCTGATCTTGAAGTTGAAAACAAAGACAAGCAAGGCCACATGTGGAATTTACGTTACCCACTAGCTGATGGCGTTACAACACAAGACGGAAAAGACTACATAGTAGTAGCAACAACACGTCCTGAAACCATGCTTGGCGACTCGGGTGTTGCAGTAAATCCTGATGATGAGCGCTACACAGATTTAATCGGTAAAGAGATTTTATTACCCATCGTTAATCGTCGTATTAAAATTGTTGCTGACGAACATGCCGATAAAGATAAAGGCACGGGCTGTGTAAAAATAACCCCAGCGCACGATTTTAACGATAACGAAGTGGGCAAGCGTCATCAAATGCCTATGATCAACATTTTCGATAAAGACGCCGCTATTCTTACCCAAGGTGAAACATACACCTTTGACGGTAAAGAGCTTGAGTTTGATGCACCAATACCTGAGCGCTTGCACGGCCTTGATCGTTTTGCAGCGCGTAAAGCAATTGTGGCAGAATTTGAAGAACTAGGTTTGCTTGAAAAAATTGAAGACCATGGTTTAACGGTTCCTTACGGCGATCGCTCTGGTGTGGTAATTGAGCCACTACTTACCGACCAATGGTATGTACGTGTTGCACCACTTGCTGAACCTGCAAAAGACGCTGTTAAAAACGGCGATATTCAATTTGTACCTAAGCAATACGAAAACATGTACTTCTCGTGGATGAACGACGTACAAGATTGGTGTATTTCACGCCAGCTTTGGTGGGGTCACCGTATTCCAGCTTGGTACGACAGTGAAGGCAATGTATTTGTTGGTCGCGACGAAGCCGAAGTTCGCCGTGAAAACAACATTGCAGATAACGTAACGTTAAGCCAAGACGAAGACGTACTTGATACGTGGTTCTCATCAGCGCTTTGGACTTTCTCTACACAAGGTTGGCCTGAAAATACCGATGATTTAAAAACCTTCCACCCGTCTGACGTGCTGGTAACTGGTTTTGATATTATTTTCTTCTGGGTTGCGCGCATGATTATGATGACGCTGCACTTTGTAAAAGACGAAAATGGCAAACCACAAGTTCCATTTAAAACCGTGTATGTAACGGGTTTAATACGTGATGACAATGGCGATAAAATGTCTAAGTCAAAAGGTAACGTACTTGACCCATTAGACATGATTGACGGCATTGAACTTGAAGACCTAGTACAAAAGCGTACTGGCAATATGATGCAGCCAAAACTTGCCGCTAAAATCGAAAAAGATACGCGTAAAGTATTTGCAGGCGGTATTGAGGCACACGGCACCGACGCCCTTCGCTTTACACTTGCTGCAATGGCATCTACCGGTCGTGATATTAACTGGGACATGAACCGCCTTGAAGGTTACCGTAACTTCTGTAATAAACTATGGAACGCGAGTCGTTACGTATTAATGAATACAGAAGAGCAAGATTGTGGTTTTGCAAACGATGCACAAAAAGAACTTTCATTAGCTGACCGCTGGATCTTAGGCCAATTTGAGTCAACTGTTAAAACGTATACTGAGCACCTAGATAACTACCGTTTTGACCTTGCAGCCAATACGCTTTATGAATTCACTTGGAACCAGTTCTGCGATTGGTACTTAGAGCTCACTAAGCCAGTATTATTCAAAGGTAATGAAGCACAACAACGTGGTACGCGTCACACGCTTATTACCGTACTTGAGAGCCTGCTGCGTTTAATGCACCCAATGATGCCATATATCACAGAAACAATTTGGCAACGTGTTGCACCGCTTGCAGGCCTTGAAACAGCAAACACCAGTATTATGGTTCAGCCGTTCCCTGTATATAATGAAGCAAGCGTTGATGCTAAAGCTATGGATGACTTAGAGTGGGTTAAACAATTCATTTTAGCTATTCGTAATATTCGTGGTGAAATGGATATTAGCCCAAGTAAACCGCTTAGCGTATTACTTGCTAATGCATCAAGCGACGACGTGCGCCGCATTGAAGAAAACAAATCATTTTTAGCATCACTTGCAAAAATTGAAGAGTTTACAATGCTTGAAAACAAAGACGACGCACCTGCATGTGCGACTTCTTATGTTGGAAACCTTGAGATCATGATCCCAATGGCGGGCTTAATTGATGTAGAAGCCGAGCTTTCGCGTATTAATAAGCAACTCGAAAAAGCAGAAAAAGGCCTAGCACAAGTGCAAAACAAACTCGCTAACGAAAAGTTTGTAAACAACGCACCTGAAGCTGTACTTGCTAAAGAAAATGCAAAACTGGCTGAATTTAGCGATGCTAAAACTAAGCTACTTGAGCAAAAAACTAAAATAGAAAGCTTATAATTTTAGTTATTATGCCTATTAACACTATTTAATAGGCATTAAAAAAGCCGCTCACTTTAATTAAAGTGAGCGGCTTTTTTGTGCCCTGTGATTAACCACAAGACACTTCTACATTAAAACTTGTAGTTGTACTGAGCGCCAATAAGTACTGCATTACCTTCTGACTCAAACTCAAATCCATCTTCTTCAAAGTTCTGAGTTTTACCACGGATAATACTTACACCAAGATCAACGTTAGAGCTTTGATCAATTGTGTAGTTACCACCGAATGAGAACCAAAAACGATCTGTATCTGGGATAGAGATCGACAGGTGATCTTGTGATACTGGAGACTGATCAAATGCTACACCAGCACGAAGTAATAAATCTTCGTTATATTGGTAATCTGAACCAACAGCGAAACGGTATGAATCAGAGAAGCTTTCATCTTTATTAAATGCGCTAAACTTATCGCCAGTTGGAGCTGTAACTTGTGCTTCTAATGAATCAAAGCTACTCCAACCTGTCCATAAAATACTGTAATGAAGACCAAGTTTTTCATCTAACTGATGAGAACCTGAAAATTCAGCTATTGCAGGAAGTGTAATATCAACAGATCCTGGAAGCTCAGTTCCAGACAAACCTTGTGGCGTAAAGTCTGTCATAGGTAACTGGTTAGAGTAAGTACCTTCAAATGTAATATCTGTTTCTGTACGATAATTAAAACCAAAACGACTGTTTTCATCTAATTGATACATTAAACCGATGTTCAAAGCATAGCCTGTATCATCACCTTCAAGATTTACAACTTCAGTTTGATCTGGAATAGGCAGCGGAGTTGTTCCTAGGTGACGCACAATAGTTGCATCAGCGTAAATTACATTTAAGCCAATACCATAGCTAAACTTTTCAGTAACTTTATAAGCAACGCTTGCATTTAAGTTAACGGTGAAGATTTCTGTTTTACCAGCAATCTGTCCTGCTGAGTAGTCATCGTCAAAGTCTGTTGATAAACCAAAGTTAGAAAATGCACCAAAACCAAGCGATACTTTATCGTTGTAAGGCATAGTAAAGTAAGCTGCTGGTACCACTGCACTTGGTGCAATGCTATCGTCATCTAATGTAGATTGATCAATACCTGTTGGCGCGCCTTCACCTTCTAAGCTTACATCTGGAATTACACCAATAGCTGCAACACTTAGTTGCTTGTCTTTAAATAAAGTCATTAGTGCAGGGTTACGTGCAACTACAGACGCGTCGTCTGCGATAGATGCTTCACCAGCATATGCACGGCCTAAACCCGATGCATTTTGCTCTGATAATTGAAACGCAGCTGCAAAGCTATCAGCTGAAACAAATGCAAGCGAAGCTGCAATAAGAGTTTTAGAAAATTTCATTGTTGAGTCCTTAACCAAACTGACTGTCTGGGTACTATGTGTGTTGTTATTAGGATTTAAAACGTGATTACACTACCTTAATTTTTTGTAAAAAACTCTATGAATACGTCAAAAGACAGTAAAAAACATGTTATTTAACGACATTTTAACAACTATTTAAAACTCATCGGATGAGAAGTGTGGTATTAGAGTAAACACTCTAAATGTAATTAATTATCATTTAGATTGACTTGAAATTAGTAGCAACTTACACTCATTATAAAATCGCAATGGAAGTAAAACTGTGATCATTTTATTTATTATTACAGGGCTAATATTTTGTGGGGCGAGTGTGTTTTGCTTTTACAAAGCAAACTACTGTGCATGTACTCAAGCAGGACAATGCGATAACCCCGTAAACCATTATTGGCTAGGGGCAATGTTAAATGCGTTGATTTCTTTAGGACTGTGTTGTTTTGCATTGCACGTAGAGTTAGGTACTTTGCTATGGTTAACACTGATGGGAAGTTGTTTTTTGGGTGCGTTTATTTCTGCAAAACAAACTAAAAAAAGGCAATGCAGTAAAACTAGTTCAACAAATGCTCTTTTAGCAGGCGAGACAAATTAATCTGATAATCAAGAGGCTTAACACTTGCTAGTATTTTCAGCTCTTGGGTGTGCTCACTTAAATCTATGTCTTTAGGTGTAACATGATGATTATGCTTAGCATTATAAAATAGCTTAATTTTAGGTTTAATAGGATTTAATACGTTCCCCTCAAGCACTAAGGCTAAACGTTCATTCGTTAATTTTACAATAGTTCCTACCGGATGGACCCCCAAGCATTTTATAAAGCGTTGTACTAGTTCACCATCAAACAAGTGTTTATTGGCTAATAAGTAGCGTAATGCATTAATAGGCTCATCACCCTCTTGGTGCATTCTATCGGCTGTCATAGCATCGTACACATCTACAATTGCCATTATACGCGCCGGGCGACTTAACTTTTCAGCCTGCAGGCCTCGCGGATAACCAGAGCCATCTAAACGCTCATGATGATTTACTATCATATCGAGCATAAGGGGAGTTATACCCTTCTCACCTTTAACTAAACCTAAACCTTGCGCAACATGCTTTTTAATTGCTGCTAGCTCGTTATTACTTAGTTTAGTTGGCTTGGAAAATATACCCTGCGGTAATTTAGCTTGGCCTAAGTCATGAAGTAACGCCCCCATTGCAAGCTCTTGTACAACAGCTTTTTCATACCCTAAGTATTTAGCAAATACAGCAGTAAAAATGGCGCAGTTGATCATATGCCGCCAGTTATAGCTATGTTTGTCTTTTATACGAGTAAGAATAGTCATAGCGTTAGCATTACGAAAGACTGAGCTGACTATCTCGCTGGCAATTTCATCAAGCACTTTTATATTAACACTCAGGCCAGATGTTAAATCGCCATATAATAATTGTAACTTTCGGCCATGCTGATCGTAATTTACAGTCGCTTTAGCAAATTCCTGTTCGATAGAAATAGCTATAGGTGTTTTTTCTACTTTTTTTTGGCTATTAGATGTTTTAGGTGCGCTTTGGGGCTTATATTTGGCAGGAACTGGCGCATCACCTTTAGTAAAATCTATAAGCAGCTCGAACACCCCTTCAGACACTAAACGCTTAATAATAGATTTGTCGCGCACCAAGCCACTGGTCTTAATTTTTATGCTATTGATCCCCTCGTGTTGCTTAGTAACGCTATCAACGTACATACCAGGGGTGAGCTCAGACACAGGCAAAGTAATTAGCATAAAGGTGAGATTTTTTACATTTAAAGTAGATGTACCTTAAATAGCATTAATTAAGCTTAAAAGTCTAGTTTTTGAGTTGTAAGTAGTGATATATAACTACAAAGGATTACTTACTGTATCACTCTTATTAGCTGTAATGGGTAACCTTATTTTATTGATAATTAAAACCCTCTTCTATTTTCTTAATAACCTACAACCATTTAGCACTTAAAAGACTATTTGAGTATTATTTTTACGCTTTTAAACAAACTTAATTAACCTAATTTGAACATAATGTGGTTTTTCCTCGGTCTAAATATACACAACAGCTATAAAAATTTAAGAGCATCAACGTATATGACAAAATTAAACCACCCCGTATCAAACTTAAGTGTAGCGGCAATAAGCACCGTTTCTCCTTTGAGTCATATACTAAAAATAGCCGCTCCGCTGCTCGATAGCCTATTGGGCATCAATAAGCTACGTGATATATACCTCTCTAATAATTTATCGGGTTTAGATAAACAAGAGTTTAGTGAAAAGCTGTTAAATGTATTAGGTATTAATGTGCTTGGTGCACAAGGTGTTATTAACAAAATACCAAAGCATGGTCCTTGCATAGTGGTATGTAATCATCCTTATGGCATGATTGAGGGCGTAATTATTGCAAATTTACTCACCCATTATCGTATCGATACAAAAGTAATGGCTAACGTGGGTTTAAAAATATTTAAAGAAATTAAAGACTATTTTATTTTTGCTAACCCACTAAAACCAAAAGCAGCCATTAATACCGGCGCAATAAAACAGTGTTTTAGTCATGTTAAAAATGATGGCTTACTTGTGGTTTTTCCTGCGGGAAGAGTGTCATTTTTTCAATCAGAAAAACAACGTGTAACTGACGGACAATGGAATCGCTTAGCCGCTCAACTAGCTTTAAAAACACAAGCTCCTTTATTGCCTGTATTTATTAGCGGTCAGAATAGCTCAACCTTTTATAACTTGGGGCGTGTTTACTACCGATTTAGATTATTAATGCTAATACGCGAATTACTTAAAATTCAAAAAAGCTCTATTAGCTTAAGCGCTGGTAATTTACTTACACCCAAATTATTAAATAAGTTTGAAAAAACTGACGACATAAACGCACTTGCGCGCTTGCAATGTTACTTAAACGATGAGCGCTTTGTAACGCCTTGGCAAGAGGATAACCAATCAACACAGCTCAAAGCCATTATGCAGGAAGTTGATAAAACAAAAATGAAAAATGAGCTTGCAAACTTGCCAAGCGAGCAGCATTTAGTCGACTTTAAAGGTTACTCAGTTTATTACGGCTACCAAGAGCAAATACCTAATTGCGTTACTGAAATAACACGCCTCAGAGAAATAACTTTTCGCACATTAAACGAAGGAAGTGGCGAGCCATGCGACACTGATAAGTTTGATGCGACTTACATGCATTTGTTTATTTTTGATCATAAAAATGAAGAAATTATTGGTGCTTATAGAATTGGACAAACCGATTTATTACAAAAAAATAGCGACGTGAGCGCCCTTTATTTATCGCAAATGTTTAACTTTGAACCTTCTTTTATTAATCAGCAACAGCCGTGCTTAGAAATGGGTCGATCGTTTATAGTTCAAAAACATCAGGGCAGTTACCATGGTTTATTACTGCTATTTAAAGGGATTGGTGTATTTATGGCGCAAAATCCACGCTATAGGACTTTATATGGCACGGTTTCATTAAGTAAACTTTATGACCCTCGTTCTGTTGCAATTATTGACCATACAATGGTTAATAATAAACAAGGTGTTAGCGCCAATACGCCTTTTAATAATAAGCTTCACCCAGAATTTGAAGACTTTATTAATGACCACGCGTTAAACATAGGCCATGTATCAGCATTGGTTATGGGAATAGAAGAAGATAAAAAAGACATACCAATTTTATTAAAGCAGTACCACAAGCTAGGCGCTCAATTTCATTGCATGGGCATTGATAGCAACTTTAATCACACGCCAGGATTACTTTTAAGTGTGCACCTACCAAGTGCGCCTGAAAAGCTACTTAAGCTCTACCTTGGTGATAAAAAGGATGATTATATAAATCACTCATAATTTTTACCTGCTGTATTAATATAGCACGTAAAAATTGAGCAAAAAAAGTCGACGTGATTAATTGCGTCGACTTTTTTTAATTATGTAACAGCTATAAGAATATTTAGTTAAGCTGCAGCCACTTTTAAACAACTAATGCTGCTAATGAGCTGAGACTGCTTATCAAAATAATTAAAACGTATAGTGTTACCAACTTTAATATGACTAATACTGACCGTCATTGCATCTTCTCTTAGCATATTTACGCCATATTGCCCTTGTTCGGCTTTACTGTAATGAAACGCTAAAAATTGCTCACTTTCAGGATGTCTTAAATCAATAAGTTGCTTAAATTGATGTTTACGCTTTTGTGTCACCGTTTCAAGCTCAACACCTGATGACGTAGCAAGTGGTTCAACTTGGCAGTGACTTAACTGCTTTGCATCCCACCTAATAAAAACCACGTTATTGTTATTTATCGATAGCCCATCCGGGAAAATACACAACTTAAAAGGCGCGTAGCCCGATAAATCCATGTTTTGTAATTGGGACAATGCAGGGGCTTTATTACTCAGTAAATAAGGGATTAGCAGACCTCTACTATGCTTTACGGCAGTTATATCAAATACACTTTGGTAATCGTTTAATAATGCTAGTGTTTGCCCAAAATGCGATACACCAAGCCAAGTACCTCCTCCTTGCGGATCAATGGGGAAAATTGCATTGCCCTGGTGCTTACTTGGAGCGATTGCCGTTTGTCGTGATTTTTGCTCATCGCGATTAAAAAATAGCTCGTAGCCATCATCAGTTAAAAAGTAACTTAACGTGCACATTTTAGTTTTGCATCGATTTTGGTTGTGCTGGCTGGCTATTTTCTCTTAAAAAAGTAGCTGTACTAGGTGCTAAGCCAAAGCTTTTATCGAGCTGCGACTTTTGAGCAAAAGAAATTTGTGAAATCATCGCGTAATGGTGCACAGCGTGACTGCCTACAAAAATAAGCTCTCGCGCAAGTGATGTTGTTACTGTTTGTACATTTTTGCTTTTAATCGAAACTTCGCTTGAAAGTGATAACGGTTTATTAAAATCATCTGGACTTAGCTGTTCAATCCACGATGCTATCTCGGCAATCTTTTTTATTGCAGCAGTTGGAGAGCTTTCAATATCCCCTCCTCTTAAGCGGCAATCATAATCTACTTTTTGCGTGCTAAAGCCGGTCATTAAAGATTGATAATGATCGATAATATGTCGCATATGAGCACCTGCCGAGCTGATAAAGTTAGGAGTTATGACTTGGGAATAGTCCTCTTTAGTTACACCTTCAAGATAAGCGTGCCCTTGAGCTAGTATCTCTAATTGACTATTTAACATTGAATCGGTCTTCCTCATTTATCACTAAATTTTATATGCAAAAAAGTACAACATGAATTTTGGATGCTAATTTTGCATTGTATAAATAACTAGAAAGCTATTTTTAAAATTAACTTTCAAAGTTTTTGCAGTAAATGTACTTTTAAATATAAGAGTAATTAATAAGAAGCTAGGTAATATAAAGAGGATAATTGATACATATAAAAGCAAATGGCGCTCTCGGTAGGGATCGAACCTACAACTCAGCCTCCGGAGGGCCGCGTGATATCCATTTCACCACGAGAGCACATTTGTTGCCGCCACACCAACTCGCGATATCAGTGCTTTAGCACCCGCAATGATAAAGAGATCTTTAAATAAATACCAGTAAGATCAGCTTATATGCTTATTAATTAAGCTGTTTTAAATAAAACACTTCACAATGACTTAAAAACACGCTATTTATTTATATTCGGTAAAAAGTAGTAACGCTTTAGCAACATTATTACTATGGTTATTGTGATACGAATTGATTTAATACGAGGGAAATAATTATGAGTTTAATGTCTACAGAGCAAACCGCTGAATTTTTAGGTGTAAAAGTTGAGCGTGTAAAGCGTCTTGCTCGCGAGAGTTTACTAATAGCTAAGTCAGAAGACGAAAACGGCGAGCCACAATTTGATGCCGCAGAAGTTGCAAAATATAAAGAATTAGCTGAACGCTTTGGTGGTTTGTAACTTTTATAAAAAAGTATTAGTAACAAGTTTATTTAGCTGCGCACGTAACATTATAGATTTACTAGTTATGCTGCGCTCCTCATACCAAGCAATACATAACACCAAAAAAAACAGCTTATAGTAATTTAGCTTATCTATTGATGGGTAAAACGTGCTTGTTTTATCAACGCTATTTTTATAGTTATTTAACAATGTACTTTCACTGCTCTCATTAAGATTAAAGCTCACTGCAAGAGCTGCCAAATCAAAATATACATCGTTGGTTTGCGCGTACTCAAAATCAATTAAATACATGCCTGAAGCATTCACAATAATATTGTCTTTTACTAAATCGTTATGACAAAAGCCTTCATTAAATTGCATTGCTGCAACGGCTTTGAGTGCCTGTTCTATTTGAGGTTTGTATTGCGTGTATACGCCGGTGCTTTGATAAAAATGCAGCTCTTTAGCTATATCCATTGGCGCAGTAGACACTTTGTAATTGTGCACTTGAGCAAGTTTATTAATAAAGCTAAGCGTTATATCCGATTGCACTGTATTACCTTCAATATAGTTAAATACCGCAAGGCTATTCTTTTTATCGAGCCAAACAGGTGCAGGACATATATTAAACTCACTTAAAAAACGCTGTGCTTCAAGCCCTATGGCTGGCCAATGGCTTTTATAACACTTTAATAAATATCCTTGTTGTTTGGTACGTATTAAAAAATTATCGTTACTAAAACCATTAAGTAGTCGCTCGCTTGAAATAACGCTCGTAGGCTCTATAAACGCCCTACACATTTTTACTAACTGAGTATGCTCAATCATTAATTAAAGCTGTGCTAAAGGCTTAGCTTGGCTTTGTTCGTACTCTTCGTACCAAGTTTTAAAGCCCCACGCTGCCATAATGGTATAAAATATAAATAGCGCAAGCGTTGGGTAATAGCCTTTTTCATAATATAAATACATGGAAGCTGCATCTATTACAATCCAGTACAGCCAGTTTTCGAGGACTTTTTTAGCAACTAAGTAAGTAGTTACTACGGCAAAACACGTTGTAAAACTATCAAGATAAGCAAAATCGGCATGCGTATAGTTTTGCATAACGTAACCAATAGTTATTGCAGCTACGGTTGTTAAACTAATTAAAACAGCATGACGGTTTATCGACCAAGACGTAATATTTAGATTTTCAGCTTTGCCTTTTCGCCATACAACCCACCCATATACAGCCATATACATATAATAAAAATTAAGTAATGACTCCATGAGTAATGCACCATTCCAGTACATTATTGTATAAATGAGCGTGCTAAAAAATGCTGCTGGCCAACACCATAAGCTTTCTTTTATTGCCAATAATAAGTACGCCATCGACAACCCTACCGCAATGTATTCCCAATGCGACATTGCTGTAAAACCGCTTAAGGTTTGTGTTAAAAAGTCCATATTATGCAGTTACCGTTTAGTTGTGCAGATTGTTATACCAATCTGCTTATATACGGGGTCTATTTAACGTTAAGGAAATTACGCTAGAACTAGGCAAAAATTTTTGTATCTAGTTGTTCTAAACAAAAAATTTTTAACGACGTTATAGTGCAATTTAATTCGTTAAATTGATCAAAGATTTATGCAGATTGGTATTATAGATTATTCAGGCGATAAGTCGCCAGAGAGAAACTTACATACAAAAATAGCTTTACCAAATTCTTCATATGAGCGCTTAATTTCGGTATTTAACACCTGCATTACTAAATCATAATCACCAAAAATTTGCGTTGATAGCGTATTAGTAATCACTTTTAAATTTTCGTATTCGTTTAAGCGGTCAATAAAGCCTTTAATAAACGGAATGTAATCTTGGTGAAGTGGATATTTACTGATCTCTACTGATAATTTCATTTTAAACTCTACTTTTTAATTATTTGATTTAAACAAATCATTCAATGCCAGTTCAATACAGTGTAAAATTATACTAACACTCAATTTAACTGAGCTTATTATGGCACGCAGAATAACGTATACATTTAAAAACCAACCGCGCGAAATTAACTTCGCAAAAGATAAATACCACGACATGTATCAAGCTATTGCTGCTGCCGAAGGTATTGATTTAACAAATTACTTAAACATGGTACGCCAAATAGAAATGACCTCAAAAGGGTCTGCTTCTGTTCGTAACTTTCGCGACCAAGAATTTGCCCGTATGGGTTTTAGCGACATTTACTTTATAAAAGAGTAATTATACCTAATTGGTATACGCTAAAAACTAACTATGGCTGATACTCATAACTTACGCGTGGTGTAATATTGCATAATAGCTCGTAAGGGATAGTATCAGCGCACAGTGCAATTTCTTCAACTGGTAGCTCAGGGCCCCACATAGTGACTCTGTCGCCAACTTTAATATTATGCTCATTAACGCCTATATCAACGCTGATCATGTCCATAGCTACGCTTCCTACAATACCATAACGCTGCTCACCAATTATTACCGGTGTCCCCTCTTTAGCATGCCGAGGATAACCATCGCCATAACCCATAGCTACAACAGCTAACTTGGTTGGTTTATCGCTTTTCCAACGACCACCATACCCAACAGCCTCATTAGCAGGTACATCTCGTACTGCAATTACGCGCGTAGTTAAGCGCATAACTGGTTTTAATTTGTGTTGCTGCCCAATACTATTTGCCATTGGCGATACACCATATAACATAAGCCCAGGACGTACCCAATCGCCATGACCGCTTGGCCAGGCAATAATACCAGCAGAATTTGATAAACAATGCGCTTGGTCAATGCCATTCACTAAATTATCAAACAACGTAATTTGCTGAACCGTTTTGGCATTATCAACATCATCAGCACACGAAAAGTGGGTCATTAAATTAACGGTATTTTTAGCGTTAGGTGTTTTTTGTAAGCGGTTATAAAACGCTTCAAACTGCTCTGGCGCAATACCTAATCGATGCATACCTGTATTTACTTTTAACCAGCATGTTATTGGTGCATCTAGCTTTGCTTTTTCAAGCGCCGCTAATTGGTACTCATCGTGAATAATAGTTTGAAAATTGTTGGCGAGCAGAATCGGTAAGTCGGCTTTGTTAAAAAAGCCTTCTAGTAAAACAATTGGCTTTGTTAAGCCCCCAGCTCGAAGGGCAAGCCCTTCATCTATACGTGCCACAGCAAATGCGTCAGCATTATTTAAATGCTGCGCAATCGTTACTAATCCATGCCCGTAAGCATTTGCTTTTAGCACCGCCATCACCTTGCTGTTAGGTGCAAAGCCCTTAACTTGCGCTAAATTATGCGCAAGTGCCGTTAAGTTAATTTCAGCAGTGGCTAAGCGCATTAGTAATCGTCATCTACCGCTGGTCCCGCGTAATTATCAAAGCGAGAAAATTGACCTTGGAACGTTAAACGCACTTTACCAATTGGGCCGTTACGTTGTTTACCTATGATAATTTCAGCAATACCTTTATCAGTACTGTCTTCGTTGTAAACTTCGTCACGGTAAATAAACATGATTAAATCGGCATCCTGCTCTATCGACCCTGACTCACGTAAATCTGAGTTAATTGGGCGCTTATCGGCACGTTGCTCTAGCGTACGGTTTAGCTGCGAAAGCGCAACAACCGGACATTTTAGTTCTTTTGCTAGTGATTTAAGTGAACGCGAAATTTCAGCAATTTCAAGCGTTCGGTTATCAGCAAGGCTAGGTACACGCATTAGCTGCAAGTAATCGACCATGATCATACTAATGCCGCCGTGGTCACGCGCAATACGACGCGCACGAGAGCGAACATCGGTAGGTGTTAAGCCCGAGGCATCATCCACATACATTTTGCCTTTTTCCATCAACAAGCCCATTGTTGATGAAAGTCGCGCCCAATCGTCATCATCCAACTGACCTGTACGTACCTTAGTTTGGTTAATACGGCCAAGAGACGCTAACATCCTCATCATAATTTGTTCTGAAGGCATCTCTAGCGAGTAAATTAGCACGGGTTTGTCTTGAGTCATTGCGGCATGTTCTGCAAGGTTCATCGCAAAAGTGGTTTTACCCATTGAAGGACGCGCTGCCACAATAATTAAGTCAGATGGTTGCAGGCCCGTCGTCATTTTATCAAGATCGGCATAACCTGTACTTACACCCGTTACACCATCTTGTGGCGATTGATAAAGCTCTTCTATTTTATCAACGGTTTTTTCGAGTATGTTATGAATACTTTGCGGGCCTTCCGTACTTTTTGTACGTTGCTCGGCAATTTTAAATACTTTGCTTTCGGCAAAGTCGAGTAAGTCGTGACTAGTACGCCCTTCGGTATTAAAACCCGCTTCGGCTATTTCATTTGCCACGCCAATCATTTCACGTACAACAGCACGCTCACGTACAATGTTTGCGTAGGCATCAATGTTGGCTGCACTTGGCGTATTTTTAGCAATTTCGGCTAAGTAAGCAAAACCACCAATACCTGCAAGTTTATTATTTTTTTCTAAACTTTCAGAAATAGTGATTAAATCTATCGGATCGCCAATCTCAGCAAGTGCCGTCATCGCCTCAAAAATTAACTTGTGCGTGCGGGTATAAAAATCCTGTGATACAACAAGCTCAGCTACGCGGTCAAAAGCTTGGTTATCAAGCATTAAGCCACCTAAAACAGATTGTTCAGCTTCTATTGAATGGGGAGGAACTTTAAGAGTATCGACTTGCTTATCTGGTTTGGCCATAACTTCACAGTAGTAAAATTGAATGGCTCTATTCTATCGACTTGCAGGGGCTGTGCAAATAGAAAAGCAGGAAATCTTTCCTGCTTTTTGTAATCGTGATGGGGAATGAGTGTTATTTGGTACGCAGCTCTATGCGTCCACTAATGGTATCCATTTCAACATTAGCATTACCGCCATTAATGCTAAATTCTAAATCACTGGCTGGGCCATATTTAGCTTTACTGACTTTGTCACTACTGACTTTGTTAATGATTTTACCATTAGCATGGGCTTTAATTTCAAACTTTGCTGATACACTTTGTGGGAAATAAAAGTCGGCATCACCACTTACTGATTCAAAACGTACATCACCGCCTTTTAAAAGCTCGTTAATCTGTACTTCTGCTTCGCCATTGACCGTATTAATACGTAGGTTTTTAATAGCCGATAGCGTAAATTCTATATCGCCATTTACGTTTTCAAGGCGTACATCATTAGCGTTTGAAGTTGATTTAATATCACCATTAACAGCGCTAAAACGCAGCTCACCACTTGATTGCCTATCGTTAATTTCACCATTTACGGTTTCAAACTGAATATTCCCGTTTAAGTTCTCAGCGTTCACATCACCATTTACAGTGGTGAGCTTAATGTTGCCAGTAATATCATCTACCGTAATTTCGCCGTTAACCACATCAACTTCTGCGCCGTTTTTAAGCTCCTTTGCAGTCACCGATACATTAACACCAGCAAACTCTAAACTACTGCTTTTAGGCATAAATATAGTTAAGTTTGAGCCGTCACCACTATTGCCCCAATTTGATTTACGGGGCATTTTTACAATAAACTGTGTTTTATCACCACTTGTTTTAAGCTCATAACCCTGTGCTTTATCATCAAGCTCGCCAGATACTTTAAATTCGTTTTTATCCCAGCCTGTAATATGTATATCACCGCGTTGGTTTTCAATAAAAATAGTGCCGCCACTTGGTACGTCTATTTGCTTATCTATTTTTTCACCCGCAAATGCCGCCAGTGGAAATAAGCTCAGTCCTAATAAAATCGCTTTCATATCGTACTCCTAAATGTGCTGCCAACGTGGCGCGTGCACCTTGTTAATTAAATCAAGTTGTTGTTGATATATTTGCGCTAACATTGTCAGTAGCGCTTGGTTTTGTGGTTCGTTTTCAAGAGCTTGCTTTATTGCTTGCTCAGCTTCTTCAAGTTCTTGTAGTTGCGTTTGCCAGTTAGTGGTTAATGCTTCTTTATTTTCGTATTCAACTAACAAACTATTTTTTTGAGCCGAAAAGTAATCACTTATAGCCACTACGGGCTGTGGTTCAGGTGCTATAACAAATATATTAACAGCAATTAAAGCAGCCACAGTACACGCTGCTATTGCCGTTAGTTTTGGCCAAATAATAGTGCTGTTTGGGTTCTGCTTATTATTAACAATTGCTCGCTCAATCCCCGCCCATAAATCTTTTTGTGGCGTAATTTCTTTATCAAGCGTGTTTAATGACTTGTTTAAGTAGTCGTTAAAGTTTGGTTTACTCATTTTCATACCACTCTTGTAATAACTGCCTAGCACGATGATATTGTGACTTACTTGAACCAACAGCCATACCTAATTGCTCCGCGATTTCCTCGTGCCTGTAACCTTCAATAGCAAATAATACAAATACCATACGTGCGCGCTCAGGAAGCCTTACTATTAACTTATCGAGGCCATTTAAGCCTTTGCAGTCGTTAGCTGATTGCTCATCCATACCGCTGTGTTCAATACTTACTACTTTTTGTAACCAGTTTTTTTGCTTGCGCAGGTAACTTATCGCTACATTACTGGCAACACTATATAGCCAAGTAGAAAACTGCGAACGCCCATCAAACAATGCTATTTTATGCCATACCTGTACAAATACCTCTTGGGCGGCGTCTTCGGCGTGTGCTTGGTCTGCTAATAAGCGTAAACATAAACCGTATACTCGTTTTATATGTAACTCATAAAGCGTTGTGTATGCGCCTTGATCACCCGATTTAACACGCTCAATGAGTGCAGCTTCGCACAAAGGCGTTGGTTCGGGTTTAACGTGTAACATCCGTGATGCCGCCTTTTAATTATTATTGTTGAGTTGCTATTTAAGTGTATTGATAAGTTAGACGTAATGACAGTTCGAAAAGGTTTAAAAGGAATGAAAAAATAATTGAATAAAAAGGGGCTTATGCGAGGTTGTATTAAATTGTGCCCTCAACTAATGAAGTTAGCCAAATTATAGGCACAAAAAAGCCGTGCTAATAGCACGGCTTTTTTAGCTTAATTAAAAATTAAGCTTCAGCGATTACGATTACTTTGATAGTAGCCGTTACGTCTGAGTGAACTGAAATTGATACGTCAAATTCACCAGTCTCACGGATAGTACCTAGAGGCAAACGAACTTCTGACTTAGCAACTTCAACACCAACAGCTGAGATAGCGTCAGCGATGTCACGAGTACCGATTGAACCGAATAACTTACCTTCGTCACCAGCTTTAGATACTAATGTAACTTCTGCTAATGCTTCTAGTTTTTCAGCGCGTGCTTGTGCAGCAACTAACTGTTCAGCGATTTTCGCTTCAAGTTCTGCACGACGAGCGTCAAACGTTTCAATGTTAGCTTTAGTCGCAGGAACTGCCTTACCTTGCGGGAAAAGGAAGTTACGTGCGAAACCAGATTTAACTACAACCTGTTCACCTAGGCTACCTAGGTTAGCGATCTTATCTAGTAGAATAACTTGCATGTTTCTACACCTTTTAAAAACTGTTAATCCGCTGCTTACTTATGTAAGTCAGTGTATGGAAGAAGGGCTAAGTAGCGAGCACGCTTAATAGCAGTTGCTAGCTGGCGCTGGTATTTAGCGCTAGTACCTGTGATACGGCTAGGTACGATTTTGCCACTTTCTGTAACATAGTTTCTAAGAGTAGCTAGATCTTTGTAATCGATTTGTTGTACGCCTTCCGCTTTAAAGCGGCAGAACTTACGACGTCTGAAATAACGTGCCATGAGATTAATTCCTCAAATAATTCTTTCTATATGCTGAGCATGCAAAACCAATTGGCTAAGGCCGTTACGACCTTCGTGGCGATTTAAAAAACCACTCACTTGCAATGCCTGCCCAACGTGCAAATGTTGAGTCTGTTGTTGCATTTGCTTTCCACTGGCAACTACCTGAAGCCTCACATAACTATTACGGTTAAGGTCTGCTTCGGTTTGCATCGATTTATGTTCTACAACAAAAATACAATGCGGGATGCCAGCAGGGCTTTGGCTAAACTTGGGAGTTTTACAAACTACCCCAGATATAACCAGCTGATTCATATATGGGCTAACCATTATAATAACTGCTGACTACATGCCATGCTAGGACTCAAAACAATTAAGCAGCTGGTGCTTCTTTCTTCTCTTCTCTTGCAAGAGGAGACGCTTCAGTTACAGCATTTTTAGTACGCATAACTAAGTTACGAAGCACTGCATCGTTGTAGCGGAAAGTAGTTTCTAGCTCGCTGATTACTTCAGTAGGTGCTTCAACGTTCATAAGAACATAATGAGCTTTATGAAGCTTGTTGATTGGGTAAGCCAGTTGACGGCGGCCCCAGTCTTCAAGACGGTGGATAGTACCACCAGCTTCAGTGATAGAACCAGTATAACGTTCGATCATACCAGTTACTTGCTCACTCTGATCAGGGTGAACCATGAATACGATTTCGTAATGACGCATGGATATTCCTTACGGTTAATAGAGCCTTCTACCGTTTCGGCCGGTCGGTTTAAGGCAAGGAATTAATAGTTTAAAAGCCGAAATGAGCGCGCATTTTACGCTTAGACGGATAATTAAGCAAGCAGGTTTTTTAAGCTTTTATAGATAAGAGTTTAAAGGCAATTATTGCGAGCTTCGCTCATCCCGTTAGCAAGCCGTAGGCCTAAAGGAAAAGCTAAACTCGCAGTTTAATATTTATCATATACGCCAAGCTTGCGCGCGTATAAAGCGCAGCTTTGAATTACTTAAGTCTAACACCTGCCTCAAAATATAAGTATTTACTCAAACTTAAAGCCGTGCAATTATTAAGCAATACATTAGTAAATAAGGATATTTATGAAGCTCTTACTATCGCTTGTATTAATACTTACTTTTAGTACACCATTTTTAAGCCACGCAAAAACCAATACAACCGACATAACCGTTGGTAAAAAAGTCATTCTACAATCAAAAATACTTAACGAAGACAGACCCATTAAAATTTTCATACCTGACACTGTAAAAGACGATCAGCCGCTTTATGTTATTTATTTACTTGATGGTGTTGAGCACTTTCATACGGCGTCTGGTGTTATTAAATCCTTAGTTGATTACGAGCAAATACCTAACGCAATGCTCGTTGGTATTGATACAACTAACCGTGTTCGCGATTACTTACCTAAAGTAGATGGTGAGCCTAAAACTGAGTTTCAAACCTTTGTAAAAAATAAATGGCCTGATGCTGGGCAAACAGACAAGTTTTTAAAGTTTGTGTCTGATGAACTCATGCCTTACATAAACAGTAATTACTCAACTAACGGCTACAACACCTTAATTGGCCACTCTAATGCAGGTACTTTAGCGCTTTATACTTTAGTTAATCAGCCTGAGTTATTTAATAACTATATAGCTATAAGCCCAAACAGTTGGTGGAGTGATGAAGAATTAAAAAATAATATTATAAAATACACTAAAAATCCTAAAGGCGGTCAATCGCTATTTATTAGTGTAGCAAGTGAAGGGTCACGCTTTTATACAGGTGTATTAAATACTTTAGTAAATTTAGAGCAACAAATGCCCACACAGCTAAAATGGGAATATAAGCATTACCCTACTTTTAGCCATATGGGCACCATACTACCAGCCCTTAGCGATAGCCTAATTAACTTATTTGGCGACCTAATTTTTAGCGTTACTGACGAGCACGGAAGATTTGCTGATGTATCGCTCATTACAGGTTATTACAAAGCACTGAGTGATAAGTACGGGTTTGAGCTTAAAATTCCACAAGATGTATACGTAGAATTTGCTCATAGCCAGCAAAAATTTGGTAACACAGCTAAAGCTGTTACCACGCTTAAACACTTTACTACCCATTACCCAAATGCAGCCTATTCTCACATGCGTTTATCGCAAGGCTATACTGCAAATAAGCAGTTCAAAGAGGCCGTCACCAGTATGAAATACGCATTAGAACTTGCTAAGCAAAACTCGCGAGATCCAATGTTAGTTGATGCGCTCAAGGATATGGTGAATGAAGCACAAAAGAATTTGTAACTGATTTAACGCAAAGCACTTTTTAGCTAACGATAGTAATTACGAGCTAGGCTCGTCGCGTCAGCAAGCTAAACGCCTACAGGTAAAATTAAGCTCAGTGTTAAACTTTACACGTAGACGCTGAGCTTGCTCGCGTGAAAAGCGAAGCTTTTAATATATTTAAAACAACCATAAAACAAAAACCGATGTTTAAATTAAACATCGGTTTTTTAATCAAGCTCACCACTTTACTTTATCCGTTGGGTTTCGCTTCGCTCTTCCCAACCAACTTATTTGCCTATCGCTTCTTTGGCGAATAGGTGTTTTATTGGGCCTAAATTATCAATGAGTGAGAGCCCTACTCCGCGAATAAGTTTTTTAACCGGGTTTGCACCTTCAAATAACTCTTTTAGCCCTTGCATCATAGCTATGTGCTTTTGCGCATCGAGCTTACGGGTACGTTCGTAATCGCGAAGTGTGCGCGTGCTTGCAAACTCTTTATTATTACTTGTTAAAAGCTCAATTAAATAAGCGGCATCTTTTAGGCCTAAGTTCATACCAAGCCCTGCAAGTGGATGGATTGTATGTGCAGCATCGCCAATGAGCACTACTTTGCCTGAAACCCATTGCTGGGCGTAGCGCATTTTAAGTGGGAAAGCTGCGCGCGCACTTTGCACTTCACATAGCCCGCATTGGCCATCTATGGCTGCCATTACGGCTTTATTAAAGGCACAATCGTCCATTGCAAGGAGCTCATCACAGTGGTTTGGGCTAGTAGACCATACTATTGAATGGGTATTTGCATCGCTCAGAGGTAAAAATGCCAGCGGCCCGGTTGGTAAAAACACTTGGCGTGCGGTATTTGCGTGCGGCTCTTTAGTTTTAACAGTCGCAACTAGCGCATGGTGATCGTAATCTTTAAAGCTAAGCGCCATATTAAATTGTTTACGTATAGCTGAGTTTGCCCCATCAGCGGCCACCAGCAGTTTTGCAATAATTGGCTCGCCGCTTTTAAGCGTTATAAATACATCTGATTCGCTTTGATGTATTTGCTGATACTGCGTATCGAACATTAGCGTGGCGCTTGGTTGTTGCTCTAGCTCTTTTATAAGCGCGTAGCGGATAATGTCGTTTTCAACAATATGGCCTAAATGTTCAAGCTCAAGTTGTTCGTTATCAAACGCTATTTTGCCAAAACTGTCGGCATCACGTACATCCATATGCGTATAAGCGCACGCTCGCTGTGCGATAATTTCGGGCCATACATTTAATTGCTCAAGCAAGGTTTGACTTGCAATGCTTAGCGCACTTACGCGCAAACCATATTCGTCAGTTGGCAACGCTTGTGTTGGTGCGCCGTCGAGTACAACGACGCTTATATCGGCTTTTGCCAATCCAAGTGCTAGTGTTAGCCCTACACAGCCGCCACCTACAATACAAACCTGTGCTTGCTTCATAAACGCCTACCTTGTTTAACTTGCCCCATTAACTGTTTGGCTAATGGCGCTTTTAATGCGGGAAATAAATCCATCGAGAACAACCCAATACTGCGCCCCAATGCGAGCACTCGCGATGAGTTTGAAAAAAGCCTAACAAGTGCATCGGTTAAACTCATTACGGTTTTTATATCATCACTGCGCTTTTTTGAATATTCACGTGTAAACGCATAGCTGCCTAAATCGTGTTGGCTGTTTGCTATTAAATTACTAAGTACTTGCACGTCGCGAAGGCCTAAATTAAAACCTTGCCCTGCAATAGGATGAATAGCATGTGCAGCATTACCAATAACCACTGTACGGTGCGCAGTCAAAGACTCAACTTGCCCGTAAACGAGCGGGTAACTCGTGCGCATGCCTACTTTAGTAAATTGCCCACCGCGATAACCAAACGCGCTTTGTAGGGCACTTATAAAGTCTTGTTCATTAAGTGCCATGTGCTGTTCAACTTGATCTTGGCTCATACACCACACCAACGAATAACGGTTATTGCTCATGGGTAATAACGCCATAGGCCCGCTTTGTGTAAAACGCTCAAAGGCATGATTATTATGCCCACCAGCCACTTCTACATTGGCAATAATTGCGCCTTGTTCATAAGGCTGGGTATTAAAACCAAGCCCAAGTAAATTACGTGTGGGTGATTGTGCACCATCAGCAATAACCAATAGCGCTGCGTTTAATTGCTCGCCGCTTTGCAGTGTGAGTGTATTGCTATGCAGAGTTTGCTCAATGGCAGTTACGCTATCGGGGCACAAAAGCGTAATATTTGACTGCGTTAAACGCAGGTGAAGCGCTCGGCCAAATGGATTTACTTCTACTACGTAACCAAGTGAGGGCTTAGCAAATTCGTCGCAATTAATGTGCGCTTTGCCAAAGTGGCCTCTATCAGACACGCTCACTTTTTTGATTGCTGCGGTGTAAGGGGCATTTTGATCAAATAAATTAAGTGTTTGTAAATACTCTACCGATTGCTGAGCAAGCGCAATACTTCGATCGTCAAAGCTTGGGTGGTATTCATCGGTTACTTGGCTTGCTTCTACCACGGCAATGTTTATTGAGGAGTTTATTTTAGCAATACTAAGTGCGCAACTTGCGCCAACTAAACCACCACCAATTACTACAACATCAAACTGCTTAGCCATTGTGCTCTCCACCCGTTATGCGCTTGTAGTTTGTTGCATAAGTGCTTGAATATCGCTAATGCTTTTAGGCACGCTTAAAGTAAGGTTTTCATGGCCTGACTCGGTAACGAGTAAATTATCTTCTATACGAATACCAATACCTTTGTACTTTTGTGGCGCGTTTGAGTCTTCGCTTATATAGAGTCCTGGCTCAATGGTGAGTACCATACCGGGCTCAAATGCACGCTCAACGTTATTTACTTTGTAATCGCCAACATCATGTACATCTAAACCAAGCCAATGCCCAAGCCCGTGCATGTAATATTCTTTACATGCACCTTTTGCCATTAGCTCATCAAAGCCGCCGGTTAAAATACCTAAATCAAGTAACCCTTGAGTCATTACTTCCATTGCTAGTTTATTAGCATGCGACATGTAACCACCTGGTTTTACTTCATCAAAAGCAACTTCTTGCGCTTTAAGTACAATATTATAAAGCGCGGCTTGCTCTTCGCTAAATTGTCCATTTACTGGAAAAGTACGGGTAATATCGGCGGCGTAACCTTGTAGCTCACAACCGGAGTCTATAAGTACCAGGTCGCCATTTTTTAATACGTCGCTATTTTGCGTGTAATGTAAAATATTGGCGTTGTCGCCACTACCAACAATTGTGCCGTACGCCGGGTGCGGCGCACCATTCATTGCATAATGATGATGCAGCTCTGCCTCTAGCTGAAATTCAGTAGCTCCGGGGTGTGAAAAACGCATAGCGCGCATGTGCCCTCGCGCACTAATTTCACAACCTTCTCGCATAACATCTATCTCGCTTGGCGATTTAAACAAACGCATTTCATGAATAAGGCCGCGTATTTCTTTTAAAGTACTCGGTGCTTTGAGGCCTTTTCGCGCACCACTTCGAAGTGTACCTAGTAACGTAAACACTTTGGTATCAAATGAAGGATAAGCACCTTGTGCAAAATAAATCGCATTTTTTTCATTTAGTATATCAAGTAGCTTATCGTTTAATTCACTTAGCGGGTAAGCTTCATCAAACAAGTAGTCACTTTTAGCTTTATCAAAGCCAACTCTGCGGCCATGCCAAATTTCTGCAAGCTTGTCTTTATCTAGGCAAAATAAAGTACTGGGTGCATCGCTGTTGTTACATAGTACAAGTACAGCGTCGGGTTCGTTAAAGCCTGTTAAATAGAAAAAGTCGCTATCTTGTCTAAATGCATATTCGGTATCGCGGCTACGCGTCACTTCGCTCGCAGCGGGAATAATAGCAACGCTATTTTTATCCATTTGCGCAAGTAAACGCTCACGGCGTGCTTTAAATTCTGACTTTTGTACTTCAACCATTATTAACCAACCCGTTTAACTTTTTAAACTAATGAAGTGTTTTTTTAGTACTTTGCGTGTTTTGCTCTTTACCAAGCTCTGCAAAACAAAGTAGTGCTGATACGCGCACATATTCAATCACTTCGTGCAGCGCTTGGTTGTCTTCTTCGGTTTCTTCAAAAGTGGTATCTAGGCGAGTGATTTCGCTAAAGTCAGTAATAACTTCTTTAACATCGCTTGATAACTTACCGTAATCTTTTTGCTTTAAGCCAAAACCAAGCATAAACCCTGCTACCCATGATACGAGGCCATTAGCCTGATCGATGAGTGTTTCGTCATCGTTTGGTAAAAATAAATCAAACTGAAATTCGTCATCATTAAAGCTCGCAACTACTTGCTTATAAATAGTGCCAAAAAACTGCTTTAAATCGTTACTAAATGATTCACCATCGTTAAATACATCGCTCAAAAGGCCTAAGTATTCTTTGTCGTCAATGGTTAAACCACACGCTAGTAAACCACTAATTACACCATGCGCTTCGGCAGGTGATACAAATATTTCGTTTTTTTCTAAAAGCAGTTGAGCTTTTTCGTAATCGGGTAAATCGTTCATAATCGAATCTTCGCTTTGCAAGTTAAGGCAATGCTACCACTCGATAAAAAGCAACTCCAATTAATTGTATGATCAAGCTCAAAAACCATGCGATAAAGTAAATGACGAGTTAAAGGTGCGGGAAAACTAAGCGAACGGCTTAATTTTTTACGTTTAGGGTTTAAGGATTGGATTATGTCTTATATACTTAAATTGTTCCCTGGGGTACCGGAGCTTGGTTAAGTCCCTGAGCCGATAAATTTTATACCAGGATTTCTGTTCGTCTACTATTGTGCAAGCTCGGCATGTACCGAGAAGCCTACGGTAAACCGCAGATTTCCGCCCTGAAACCTTCTGGTTTCAGGACTGAAACCGGGTACCGTATCTTGGGGAACACCTTCTTATTTTTATACTCCCTCTTATTACTTATTCATTTTTTTGCTATACCTTCGTACATTATTTTTATAATTTTTGGCAAAAAAAAGCTGCAAGCAATTTCTTACTTACAGCTAAATTTTAAATGCTTACGCTTATTTACTTAAACCAACCTTGAAAGCGCTCCATCATCATGTAGTTTATTGGCACTAACAATAAAGTAATAAAGGTCGCAAAAATAATCCCAAACCCTAAACTTACCGCCATAGGTATTAAAAACTGCGCTTGAGTCGCTTTTTCAAATAATAACGGCATTAAGCCAATAAAGGTCGTTAAACTTGTTAGCATTACAGGGCGAAAACGCGATGCACCGGCAAGTTTAACTGCATCTAGTAATTTGCCGCCTTCACTGCGCTTTTTATTGATAAAATCAACTAGTACAAGGGAGTCATTTACTACCACCCCAGTTAAGGCGAGCATACCAAGCAAGCTCATAATGGTTAAATCCATGCCCATAATCCAATGCCCGACTACAGCACCTATCATGCCAAATGGAATTACACTCATTACTATAATTGGCTGTAAGTAAGACTTAAGCGGTATCGCTAATAGCGCATAGATTATGAAAAATACAAACACAAGTGCCCAAGCCAATGAGCCAAACGACTCTCGCTGCTCTTTAGCCTCACCTTCTAGTTTGTAATCTACTCCAGGATATTGCTGCATTAATTCATCTAAATACTCCGTTAGGTCAGCCTGAAGTATGGTCATGTTGGTGTTATTTTTTTCGATATCCGCTGTTACATTTAAAGTACGGTAGCGGTCTATTCGGTTAATAGTTGACGGGCTTTGCCCTGCGGTAAGGGTTGCAACATGCGATAACGGCACCGAACCACCAGTAGGTGTATTGATGAGTATATTTTGTAAATCGGCAACTGAGCGGCGCTCGTCTATAGGTAAGCGAACCATTACACGTACATCATCACGCCCGCGCTGAATACGTTGGACTTGCGAGCCAAAGAACGAGTTACGCACTTGACCTGCAACATTAACTCTATTTAAGCCCAGCGCTAAGCCCTGCTGCGTAAGCTCTATTTGTAACTCTTCTTTACCATCAGACATGCTATCGGCAATATCAAATACCGTTGGGTAGGTCGATAAACGGGTTTTAATGTGATCAGCCACGTCTTGTAAAATAGTCAACGAAGTCCCGCTAAGCTGAACATCAATTGGGTCAGAACTTCGGCCAATTTCAGCTCTAAACGTTAAGCTTTCAGCGCCTGGAATGACACCAATTAAATCGCGCCATTCGCTGGCAAGCTCTCTTGATCCTATGTCTGATTCACGCTTTTCAGCCGGTGTTATTTCAAAGCGTACAGAACCTGAATTAGATACACCACCGCGCCCGCCTGTTGTGGCTAATATATTTAAAATAACGCTTTCACCTGTATCTGGGTCGCGGTATTTTTCTTGTAATTGCTGCGCCTTTTGCGACATATCAATTACGTATTTATTAGTGACTTCAAATGGCGTACCTGTTGGTAGTGTTAAGTTAACGCGGACTGTTTCGCTTGGTATACGCGGGAAAAATACAAACTTAGTCCAACCACTAGTGATCATGGTTAAAATTATTATAAACACACCAACAAACAAACTTACCGAAGCCAATTTATGGCGCAGTGCTAAATTTAAAGTGGGTTGGTAATATTTTAAAATCGCGTTTTCAAATCCATCTGCAAAACGCTGTTGAATAACATCAAACTTTGAAGGTTCGCCTTTTTCGTGGCGTAGTTTTATATATTTTAAATGTGCGGGTAGTACAAATTTAGATTCAATCAATGAAAACAATAATACCGGAATAACCACTACCGGTATTTGTGCAAACAAAGCACCGCGCGCCCCTTCAATAAAGGCCAAAGGTAAAAAGGCGGCAACGGTAGTTAATACACCAAATGTTACTGGTGTTGCGACTTCTTGAGTACCTAAAATTGCAGCTTGCTCGCCCGACTTAGCTGTTTTTAAATGGGTATAGACATTTTCGCCAGTAACTATGGCGTCATCAACAACAATCCCAAGTACTAATATAAAGCCAAATAAGCTCATAATATTAAGGGTTACGCCAAAAATAGGCATCGCTATAAACGCGCCCATAAACGAAACCGGAATACCAATAAATACCCAAAATGCAATTGCAGGGCGTAAAAACAAAGTAAGTAAAGCAAGTACTAAAATACCGCCTTGTAGGGCATTGGTCGTTAGTGTGGCAATTCGACTTTTAACCAGCTCCGAATCATCATCCCAGTAACTTAGTTCAAATCCTTGTGGAAGGGAGCTTTGTTGCTCTTTTATGTAGTTTTTAACTTCGTCAGCAACAGTAATCGCACTTTGCGGACCAATTCGATATACGTCGATAAATGCAGCCTGCTTACCATTAAAGCGAGTACGTACTGGGGTTTCTTCGAAATCGTCTTTAATTATTGCAATATCGCCTAAACGAATAATCGTGCCGTCAGCTTGGTTTTTAACAACAATATTGGCAAATTCATCTTTACGATATGCTTGCCCTTTAGAGCTTATAAGTACGTCCCCACCTTCAGTTTTTAAGTTACCAGCAGAAATATCAGAGCTTGAATTAGCAATGGCACTCGATATTTGTGCAAGGCTTAAATCGTACTGGCGAAGAACGTCTTGGCTTACTTCAATGGCAATTTCGTAATCACGAACACCACTTAGCTCTACCTGCGTCACATTTGGTAAGCGTAGAATTTGATCGCGTACTGTTTCTGCGTATTCACGGGTTTCTTTTTCGCCGTAATCACTTGATACGGTAACCGCGATAACTTCGCGAATTCGCTCAGCAAGCGCGACTATTGGCTTTTCAGCATCGGCTGGAAAGGTGTTAATTGCATCTACACGACTTTTAATATCAGCTAAAAGCTCACGCGGGTCGTAGCCCGTTTCAACTTCAATTGTTACAGAGCCTGAGCCTTCAGAAGAGCGGCTAAATATTTGCTTAATACCTTCTAAATCTTGTACGGCTTCTTCTATACGAATTGTTACGCCTTGCTCTACATCCTCTGGTGTTGAGCCACGCAAACTTACGTTCACGCTTATCATGTCGGTTTCGAATGAAGGGAATACTTCAAGCGGTATTTTAGTCGATAAACTAAAAAGCCCCGACAGCAGCAGTGTTACTAGCAATAAGTTAGCTGCAACATGGTTTTTGGCAAACCAAGCTATCATGGCTTATCTCCTTGCTTTGCTGGACGGCGTTTTTTTAACTCTTCAACACTAATACCAAGCTCTTTTGCTTTTTGTTCAAGCTGCTCTGGAGTCGGGCGCTTTCCTTTACCTTGTCCATTCGCTCCACGGCTTTTAGGTTGATCTGCGCTTTGTTCACCTAAAATACTTACTTGAGTTCCTGAACTTACTTGACCAAGTGGAGTAATAACAAGCTTATCATTTGCGTTTAAACCGGTTTTTATCATCGCCTGAGTCGCATTTTGCCAAGCTAGTGTGATGTCTTTGCGCTTTAGTACGTCATCTTCAACAATGTAAACGTACGTTCCTTGATAAATTGTACTGTTTGGAATTATAAGTGCGTTAGATACTGTTCTGCCGGTAATTTGCGCTTTTATATACTGCCCAATTTTTATTGGGTACTGGTTATTTGCTGTTGCTTTATACGGGTCATTAATTTTAGCAACTACATAAAGCTGCTGTGCGCCTTCATCTATAGCACCTTCTGTGCGTGCTAATTGACCTTGCCACGTTTGCTCACCTACTAAGTCAGAAGTAAATTTAACAATTGAACCCGCTTGGTTTTTAGCACCATCGCGATACTGCTCTGGTAAATTTACAAATGGGAGATCTTTATTTTTAATTGGTAAGCGAATCTCAACGCTATCGATTGCGTAAATGGTAGCTAACTGTGTGTTGTTAGTAACAACTTGCCCTAAATCAACACTGCGGCTAAGTATACGTCCCGCATATGGTGCCGTTACTTTAGTGCGCTCTAAATCAAGCATCGCTTTTTCAAGTGCAGCCTGAGCCGATAAAACCTCAGCTTCAGCGGCTGCTAGTTGTGGCTCTCGTAGTACTAAGCTGCTTGCTTGATTTGAACCGCCAAGGCGCTTCCAATCGGTAATAGCTTGTTGCCCACGCGCTTTTTCTTCTAGTAAACCTTGCTCTGCGGTTAATAAATTGGCTTGAGCAGATTTAACTTCAGCCTGATGGTCTCTGTCGTCTAGTTTTAAAAGTACATCGCCTTTTTCAAAAAAACCGCCTTCTCTAAAGTCATCACTTACTTCAATTATTTGCCCAGATGCCTGAGCCACTAACAAACTTTGTGTACGTGGTTTTACCGTACCGTAGCTGTCTATCATAACTTGATAATTTTGTGGTTTTAGCTCAAGCGCAGCCACACTTATTGATGCCTTAGGAGGTGCCCCAAAGCGTTTAGCCTCTGGTGGATTCCCCTTAATAAACATAACAATTAAAATTGTGGCAACAATAACCACCGCTGGAATAATAATTTTTGCTGTTTTAGTTTTCATCGTTATTGCTCTTTAGTTCACTTGAGGGCTTTGCAAAATCACCACCAAGGGCAATGTGTAGGTTAATTCTATTGGCTATTAATTGGTTTTTAATATCGATTAAGGAGCTTTGCGCATCGAAAGAGCGATCTTGGGCATCAAGCACTGTCGTGTAAGTTACCAAGCCACTTTGGTACTGCTCAAATGACAATTGCTCTGCAGCAAGTGCGTTTTCTTGCGCTTCAAGAGTACTGCTATATTGCGCTTTAAGGGACTGCTGCTGCGAAATAGCATTTTCCACATCACCAAATGCGTCATAAAGCGTTTGCAAATAAAGCTGCTCTTGCTTTTGAGTGTTAAGACGCGCTATTTCTTCGTTGGCTTTTAAGCGCCCACCTTCAAAAAGTGGCGCTGAAATACTACCTAACAAAGACCATGCAAGGCTTGATGGAGAAAACAAGTCGCTTACTCTGTCGGTGCTATCGCTTAATGAAGCAGTTAAATCTAAACTTGGAAAGCGTTGTTTGTGCGCATATGCCAATGATGCATCGGCTGCTAAAAGCTCATACCAACTTGCACGTAGAGTAGGTTTTCGCGTAATAAGTTCAGAAGGTAATCCTAGAGGAATATCGGTATTAATAACAGGTAAGTCACTACTAGCAGTAATAGCGCCTTTTGGGTATTCACCAAGTAAACGCTCAAGTGAACGTGCTGACGCCGATAAACTCGCTGTTTGAGTGGCAATGCGAGAACGTTCATTATTAAGCTCATTACGCGCTAAATACACATCGAGCGCTTCGTTTATGCCTTGGCGATAGCCAGCTTCAATAATATCGAGATTTTGTTGTGAGTTGGCTTCGCGACGTTTAAATAAATCCAGTAATTGCTGCGCCGTAACCACATCAAACCAACCTGTTACCACATCAGCAACAAGTTGCTGTTTAGCTTGCTCAAACCGTGCCTGCTGAGCTAAATAGTTAAGATTAGCTTCGCGCTTGGCGTCAGAGAGCTTACCCCATAAATCAACCTCGTAAGTTAAGTTTAAACTAGCTGAGCTTGCGTTGTCGTAACTTACAGGGCGGTTGTCTTTACTACGGCTTGTACGTGTTGATAAATCGAGGCTTGGCCAAAGTGCAGCGCCCGAGACTATAAGTTGCTGCTTTTGAATTTCAACATCATAACTCGTTTGCAAAAGCTGTTGGTTATTTTTAAGTGCTTGTTGTACAAATTTATTAAGCGTAGGATTTTGTAATTGTGTAAGCCATTGCTCTTGTACTTTTAATACTGAGCTTGATGCTTCTTGCTGCCATTGCTGAGGCATATTATTAGGCGCTTGCATGCGCTGCGACGAGTTTAAATCACTCGCACAGCCGCTGAGCAGCATCACACTAATTGCCAGTAGGGTTGGCTTGCATTGCCAAATCATAATTAAACCTAAATTACTGCTATTTATGAACGTAATTCAAGCACTTTGGCAAATTTTGCTCAACTTACTTTACATAACATTACATAGCTAGCGATGAATTAACATAATAGCCAGTTATACGGTAAAAATGAGTAAATGATCAGCAATTTTTAATACTAAAATTAACTTTTTGTAATGTGTTTAAGAGATTAACTATACAAAAACAAAAAAGCCCCGCTATAAGCGAGGCTTTTAAATAAATGGTGCCGACTAACAAAGTCGATCGGGTAACTTATACAGACTACTGATTACAAGTCAGTTGCTTCAAGTTACCTAAAATAAA